>CAYMGJ010000018.1:0-10999 GCA_964389975.1 uncultured Candidatus Saccharibacteria bacterium | reverse complement strand
TTAAAAAGTATATTATTACGTTCAGAATATCTTCTATTTTGCTTTGAACCGTGATAGCGATGCTTAATATTTGTTGGAGCATATCCAATCGATACATGTTTTGTTACATTCATAAAGGATTCAATAGTAGCCCTAAATCCACGACTTAATGCTCTTTGTGTAAAAAAACGTCCAAGAAATGCTTGAGTCATAATAAAATCACCCCACTGTAAATTCATCAGGTAAATTTCAGTTAAATCACACTTCTTAGAAGTAAAGTCAATATTATCACAACGATAAACCACGTTTCAAAAAACGAAAAGATTGTGTAAAAGAAGAAGGAAAAGTATACCAATGGAGAAGGCAATATGTTAGAGAGAACAAGAAAGGTGTCTGCCCAACCCTCACAGCTAATATGGGAACTGGAGGACATAATGTACCAATAGTCAAAGACAGGAAAGGAGTGAGGAAATTAACACCTCTTGAATGTGCTCGAATACAAGGCTTCCCTAGTTCATATAAACTACCAAAGCTAGCTGATTCCGCCCTATACAAACAGTTTGGAAATTCTGTAAGTGTACCAGTGATTGGAGCAATAGCAAAAAAAATGAGAGAGGCTATGGAGTAATTACCAAACTTTAACAGACTCTGCGAGAGGCTTTATATTATATCTCAATATAATTTCCTCCTTAATTCCAAATCTTGGTCTTCTTTTTTGTTTTTGTTGATCAGCAAAATTCTCATTTTCATTTAGAGACTGTCGTTTAATATACTTATCAGGAATTAGATAAATATCAAACCGACCATCAACTTTTCCCTTGTTATAAAAATCAAGGAAATACAAATCGTCCCACTTTGATCTCGGCCCAAATGAAGTGAGGTCATATTCAATACTACAAGCTTTTATTTGTTGTGCCCTGTTGTTATCAACATCAAATGTATCAAATGATCCAGCAATACCCTTTTTAGCACCTGGTATCTTTACATATCTTCCTGAACCACTCCAAATACAGAAAGCAACTTCTGAGAGACCTTCGGGCATATTTGGTTCTCTTGATTTGTAATTCCTGAGACCCATTTTGAGTTCTTTCCAAATATCAAATATTCGCTTCCATTCCTTACCATCAATTTTAGAAAAATGCATTAATTCTAATTGTGATTCGATACCAAATATCTTTACATTATGTCGTTTTAATTCCATGATAAACTTATTTATACTCCGAATGACACCAAATGACAACCGCTCCGACACCACTACAATACTCTCTCACCTCACAAGTCTGGCTATACCCCGGACTCTCTGGATGGCACTTCATATCAATTCCCAAAGAACAAGGAGGAAAGATACGGGAGAAATATAGACATCTTCATAAGGGATGGAGTTCATTACCTATAGAAATATATCTTGGAAAGACACGATGGAACACCTCTATGTTCTGGAGCAAGGATGCTCAGTCATATATTCTTCCCCTCAAAGCAGAGGTACGTAGAAAAGAAGAGATTATGGTCAATGATACTGTGAAATATACAATTAAGATTATGTGTGGGTAAGTACTATAGCCAAATAATATTTTATATGGTATGATAGTTTCTAACCATATATTAATATATGAAAAAATTTAATCAAACCAGTATAAAAACAATGAAGCCCCAACTAAATATTGGGCAGTATTGTGATGTCACCCGACAACATTATTCATCTTTTATATCTAGTCTTGATTATCTTTCATATTCTCAATCTATTCATTAATTATTTTATTTATAGAAAAGTTTAGGAAAATCCCGACTGGATGAAAAAGTCGGGATTTTTTTTAATATCCCACCATTCAGTAGAGTTCATTGAAAACAAAAAAAGAAAGGTCTTATGAAGAAAATTATATGGCAGTACTACATTCTGTCACTTCTCTATAGTGTGACTGGTATGTCTATTATATCTGCTACGTATGTCACTTATCTTATTCAACATAATATAAGTTATCTCGGAACAAATATCATAAATGGCATATATTTCCTATCTATTTTTCTACTCGAAATCCCCACAGGAGCAATCGCAGACCTTTGGGGAAGAAAGGGGTCATTTGTTATTGCATGTGGTCTCATGTCAGTTAGTATGTTTGCATATGGATATTCAGAAACATTTTTTGGATTCATTTGTGCAGAAATATTAGGAGCATGTGCAAGCACATGTAAAAGCGGTGCGTTTCAAGCATGGCTTGTTGATAGCTTGAAGAAAAATGGATATCAAGGAAGTTACCATAATATATTCTCAAGAGAATCACTGTATAAACAGATAGGTAATGGAATTGGGGCAATTGTTGGATCACATCTTTCAATTATCCACAACTCCCTTCCTTGGTTCTTTGCGGGAATATGTCTTGCCATTACAGCAATCATTGCACATATCATCATGAAAGAAGATTCATTCTCGCAGAAAAACATCTCATTAAGAAATGGATGGAAATCTATGAGAGAAATCATCAGAGTAAGTATTAAATATGGGATATCAGATGTATCAGTGAGATTTCTTCTCACCATATCACTCATACAAACACTTGCTATATCGTCGCTTAATATGTATTGGCAACCATTTTTCAGAAATATTGGAGTAAAGGATCAACACCTTGGTCTAATATTTTTTGGAATAACAATGGCAATTGGTATAGGAAATCTTATAACATCAGCAATCAAAAAAGGACATGAAGGCAAGGAACTACTTATTGGTTCAAACATCCTTACAGGTCTTATTGTAATTATCCTATCACAAGCACCATATGGTTATTATCTTATCTTCATCTTTCTCATTCATGAAATCCCCCGAGGAAGTTGGGGTCCTTTACTTGATGGATATTTACAACAAAAGATTCCATCAAATGAACGGGCGACAATTAGTTCATTCTGCGCAATGTTCTCTCACATAGGAGGAGTCATAGGACTCTTATTAAGTGGGATAATTGCTCATTATATAAGCATTTCAACTTCATGGTTGATCTCAGGAATTATCTTGGTTGTAGGAACTCTTCTTGTTGTAAAAAATATGACACGAAAGTAACTACTCAACAGTCTGTATACCATACAGACTGTTTTTATTTCCCCATTTCTAAAGTTTGATCAATACGTATTTTTTCAACAAATTCTGGAACATGAGAAACCATAATTAGAGCTCCTTCATATGAATTGATTGCTTCCGCTATAACAGGAAGATGACGGAAGTTAATATGATTTGTTGGTTCATCGAGAATGAGAAGTCCTGGACGTTGAAGAACGAGACGAGCAAAAGCTACGAGACCTTTCTGACCCTCAGAAAGAGCCCCTATCTTCGTATGAATAGTATCAGCATGTATGAGAAAACTCGCAGCAACAGCTCGTAACTCAGTTTCAATCAATCTACCTTGAGTAGCACGTATAATCTTCTCGAGAGACTCATAGACAGTGTCATTGAAATCCATCATAGAGAAATCTTGTCGATAGTATCCAACACGTATACCTTCAGTAATTTCAATACCTTCTTCTTTCAAAGCCTTCTGTACTATCCCCGAAGGATCAAGCTCACCTGCACTACGATATATTTTCTCAAGTAAGGTTGATTTACCAATACCATTGGGACCTGCAATGATGAGGTGATTCTTCTTTCTCAATGAAATTGAGCATGTGCGAATCATAGGTGCATGTGTCTTAGGTGAAATGATGCTGTATGAAGAAATTCGGATAATATCACCGGGAATCTGAGAGAGATCAGGTTGCACTGGAATATCAAAAGATTTAATAGTCTTGTCTTCTCTCCGCACCTCAACCTTCTCTTCTTCAAGTTCTTCTGCTTTCTCACGCATACGTTTTGCAACAAGACGCATTTGTCCTCCCTTGTTTGCAAAGAAATTAGCCTTGTCTTTGTTCTCTTGAATCTCTTTTGCAAGTTGTGCATTCTTCATATTCTCCTTTTCAATACGAGCACTAATCTGCTCAACCACATCCTTGTAGTTCCCTACGTACTGTTCAATTTTCTTGGTATACACATCGAGATAGAGAACACCATGGGTAAAGGCATTGAGAAAATCTGCATCATGAGAAATGACAAGACATGTTTTCTTGTAGTGTATGAGAAATTGAGTGAGATGCTCTATCCCCGCCTTATCAAGATTGTTCGTCGGCTCATCAAGAAGAAGGATATCAGGATTCTGAATGAGGGCAGAAGCAAGGAGAAGACGAGCCTGCTGACCACCAGAAAATGTCTTCACAAACCTGTCCTTAATATCAAGAGCACCTTGTGCTTGAGGAATATGGAGATTAACAATATCAAGAACCTCATCAATTCGAGGATCAATATCATATACCTTTTCTGAAAAACACTTTTGAAAAAAATCACGAACAGTTAATTCAAGATCAGGGCGTGGTATGGTCTGACGAGCGGTAGCAACTGTTGCCCCATTACTTATATACACCTCACCTGATTCTGGTGTAATTCCCTCCTTACCAACAGCATCGAGAATGATATTGAATATAGTACTCTTACCAGCACCATTCTGACCCATAAGCGTTATCTTCGTACCTCGACGTACGGTAAAACTAACTTCATCAAGAATCGGTTTATGTATACCATACTCAAAAGAAACCTCATCAAAACGAATGAGTGTATCTCCCCCAAAATCTGATCGTGATGATCCATTTTTTGCCATAGATACTAAAGACTACCGTATCTTCCGAGAAATTCAAAATTTGCCACATCACACAATCTCATGTAATACTAGATGAAACATATGAAGTTACTTATCGTCGAGTCACCTGCTAAAGCAAAAACCATTTCAAAATACTTGGATGGTAAATATACTGTCAAAGCTTCAGTGGGACATATACGAGACCTTCCCAAGAACAACAAGAAAGCTATCGACATCGAAGCTGGATTTGTTCCCCACTATGAAATATCTCCCGGTAAAGAGAAGGTCGTGAGTGAAATACGAGAATTGGCACGAAAGGCTGATGAGGTAATTCTTGCAACTGACCCCGATCGAGAAGGAGAAGCCATAGCGTGGCACATTGCACAGGCAACAGGACTCAAGAATGCTCAGCGTGTAGTCTTCCATGAAATCACCAAGGATGCGATTCTTGAGGCTATGAAGCATCCTCGACATATAGATGAGAATCTTCGCATGGCACAAGAGGCACGACGAGTACTTGATCGACTTGTAGGATATGATCTCTCTGGACTCATTTGGAAAAAAGTACGCTATGGACTTTCAGCAGGACGAGTACAGTCTCCTGCTCTTCGAATCATCATGGAACGTGAGCGTGAAATACGCGCATTTACATCACATCCATTCTGGGTCATCACTGCACAAACAGAAACACAAGCACGCATTCCCCTTTCCCTTACCTGCGCAAAAGAACCAACAGAAAAAAAAGAAGTTGATGATATTCTCGATTATGCTCGAAAGCATGAATGGGAAGTGACAGGAGTTGAGGAAAGTACCATGAAGCGATCACCGAAAGCACCATTCATCACCTCAACACTTCAACAAGCAGCAAGCTCACGACTTGGCTTTGCTCCTTCACGAACCATGTCGATCGCACAGCGTCTCTATGAAGCCGGTCACATCACCTACATGCGTACGGATAGTACCAATCTTAGTAAGGTTGCATTAGGTGAAATTGCAAAAGTAGTGACACAGAAATATGGTGAGAAATATCTCCAATTCCGTACATATACAAAGAAAAGCAAGAATGCTCAAGAAGCTCATGAAGCAATACGCCCAACCCATATTCACACAGAAAAAGCAGGACTCAATGATGAACAGAAGAAGCTCTACAATCTCATTTGGGAAAGAACAGTAGCATCACAGATGGCGGATGCTGAACTCTTGAGAACAAAGATAACGGCAAATATACAGGAGGAAAACAAAATTCCTGATTTCCATATAAATGGATCACGAGTACTGTTCCCTGGTTGGCTCCTAGGAGATCCTGAGGCACGTGGAGAAGATGTTGAATTACCCAAACTCCGAGAAGGAGATGCACTTGATCTCAAAGATATTCAAAGTGAAGAGAAAGCAACACAACCACCAGGACGATACAGTGAAGCAGGACTTGTAAAAGAACTTGAGAAGCGAGGAATTGGACGTCCTTCGACCTATGCTTCGATTATAAAGACAATAGAAGAGAGAGGATATGTTGAGAAGGAAAACAAAGCCCTCAAACCAACTGATACAGGAGATGTTGTCTCTTCATTCCTTGAGGCAAATTTCATGCACTATATCAATGACTCATTCACTGCAGAAATGGAAGATTCTCTCGATCTCATTGCTGAAGGAAAGAAAGAATACATAGCAACTCTTAAGAATTTCTATATCCCCTTTGCAAAAGAAATTAAAATTCTTGAAAAAGAAGCAAAGATTACCAATCTCGGAGATGCAGATATACAATACAAGTGTCCAAAATGTGGATCTCATATGATCATAAAACTTGGACGAAATGGTAAGTTCCTTTCATGTTCAACATATCCTGAATGTGAAGGTGCACTTATGATGGATGGGACTGAGATAAAAAAAGATGAACCAATTGGAATTGATCCACAAACTCAATTACCTATATTTGTTCTTGTTGGTAAATATGGTCCCTATGTTCAACTCGGAGAAAGACTTCCTAAGGCAAAAGGACGACGCAAGAAAGGAGATCCTGCGCCATTCAAGCCTCGCATGGCTTCAATACCTAAGGGAGTAGAGATATCAAAAGTATCACTTGAAGATGCATTGAAATATCTTTCACTTCCACGTGCACTTGGTACACATCCAGCAACAGGAAAAACCATAACTGCAAACAATGGAAGGTTTGGACCATATATCGTTCATGATGGAGACTTCAGATCAATCAAAGAGAAAGATGGTGATAATCCCTATGATATTACCCTTGAAAGAGCTCTTGATATTTTGAGTAAGCCTAAAGCACTTCGAAAAGGGCGATTTGCTAAGAAGAAGGAGTAGCGCTATCATTATCAAAAGTGAGCACATGATGTGAACACCAAACTTGGAGGACCATTTTATGATATACAGCCTAACCCTCAGTCTTCTGCCCGCATGGTACTGGGTTGATGGAAGTCCTGTTAATGATGGATATTGAGACAGTTTCAACAAAAAAAACCTGAGGATACGTCCTCGGGTTTTTACATATTCACCATAACCTCATCAATTTTTAAATAGAAGTCCTCAAGACTACAATTGTTGTCAATCACATAGTCAGCCATTCCAATCACTGCCTCAATATTATGTTCATGTGGGTCATTGCTTCTCGATTCCTTGTTCTCAATTCGCTTAAATTCCTCAAAAGACACTTCATCACCAACTCTCATTCTCTTCTGTGCTCGAGCATAACGAACTTCAAGAGGACATGTAATTGCGATAATATACCCTCCCTCTTTCTTTACATACTCAACTTCCGCTATCGTACGCAAACCACCAAGCACAAGACGAGGTGTATTCTCATGATCTGTAAGAATCTGAGGAACAGGAAAAGTTGGTCCAAACTGTTTCCTCAATTCTGTTGATACCCTACTCACATTATCTCGATCAACACTCCCTAATCCATTTTTAGTAACATAGGAGCGAAGAAAATCACCCGTTGATATGAATGTAAAACCATGATGTGAAGCCAAGCGCAGTGAAGCACTGTCTTTCCCCGAAAGGGCATGACCAACGATTCCAACAAGTATATGTTCTTTCATTATATTCCAAAGTTCTTAACTGAATACAGATCTTCAGTATTTTCTTCTAATGCAACTTCTGCTGGTGCACGATCATCAAGTGGAGTATCTTTCTGTTCTGGCATAACTTCAAGAGGTGTAGCATCAGATATATCAGATACTGGATTTGGAAGAGATGCCTTCTCAGAAGAAAGACGTTCGAGAATTGCACGTATATCATCATCAGTGAAGAAATCAATCATGATCTTTCCACCATTTTCTCTACGCTCAATATATACCTTAGTTCCAAGACTCTCCTTAAATTTTCTTTCCATCTCAGCTAATGCTGGATCAATGAGTGACTTCTTGCGAACCCTGTCCTTTGCAACATTTCGTGCATGGGCCTCAGATTCACGTACGGTAAGTCGTCTGAACAAAATCTCCTTAAACAGAGTCATCTGCTCTTCAGGTCGATCAACAAGCATGAGAAGAGGACGAGTATGACCTTCTGAAAGCTTACCCTGAGAAAGAGCAGTGAGGATTTCTTCAGGAAGATCAAGAATTCTCATAGTATTCGAAACATATTCTCGACTCTTACCTACCTTCTCTGCAATTTGCTGATGCTTCATACCGAACTCCTGTGCAAGTTTTTCAAATGCGCGAGCTCGATCAACTGAATTGATATCTTCACGCTGAAGATTTTCAATGATTGCAAGCTCAAGCTTTACTCGAGAATCTTCTTCTCCATTTCGAATCAAGGCAGGAACCTGTTGAAGACCAGCAAGCTTTGAGGCACGGAGTCGTCTCTCTCCCGCAATGAGCTCATACTCTACCGCAAGACCACCATCCTCCTTCTCATATTCCCTTCGAGTAACAACGAGGGGTTGCAAAACTCCATACATACGAATTGATTCAGAAAGATCCTTGAGACGAGCCTCATCAAAGTCACGTCGTGGTTGATATGGGTTTGGCTTTATCTTCTCTACTTCGATCCAAAATATTGAATCTCCAAAATATTGTGATTGCGGTTGTTCATTCATGCATATATTTTAGCACCTACCTTTTATGTTTACAAAATCGAGAAATTTAGTAGACTAGTCACAGATGCCGAAGTGGCGGAATTGGTATACGCACACGACTCAAAATCGTGCGGGGAAACCCATGAGAGTTCAAGTCTCTCCTTCGGCACCATACTCATGAACAAAATACCCCTTGTTTGCATTGTAGGTCCTACAGCTTCAGGAAAGAGTGACTATGCTGTGTCATATGCACGTGAGCACAATGGAGAAATCATATCAGCTGATTCACGTCAGGTGTATATAGGGCTTGATATAGGTACAGGAAAAATATCACAAGAAGAAATGCAAGGTATCCCTCATCATCTTCTTGATATTGTCTCACCACAAGAAACATGCAATGTTGGAAAATACAAAGAATATGCAGTGCGAGCAATTGCAGATATTCATTCTCGAGGAAAATTACCCATCCTCGTAGGTGGCACCGGTTTCTATATCGATGCAGTTGTATCAAATATCTCATACCCCAATGTTCCTCACAATGAAGAGTTACGTAAACAATTAGAAACAATGGATACTGATCATCTCTTCAAACGCCTTGAACATCTCGACCCAAACTATGCACAGGGGCTTAATAACTCAGAAAGACATAATACACATAGACTCATTCGTGCAATTGAGATTACAGAAGCTCTCGGGCATGTGCCACCACGAACCAAAGAAGAATCACCCTATGAAGTTACATGGATACATATACGGAGACCAGAACAAGAACTACGAGAAAGAATCAATGCACGTGTAGATTCACGTATTACACAAGGGATGATTGAGGAAGTTGATCGTCTTCATACCAATGGATTGAGCTGGGAGAGAATGGAAGAATTAGGTCTTGAATATCGTTTCATTTCCCGATACTTACGAGGAATACTGAAGAAAGAGGAAATGATTTCCCTCCTTAAAACAGAAATCTGGCACTATGCAAAGCGCCAGATCCTGTGGTTTAGAGATATACCCTAACTTTAATTATTTCGAAGCATTTCAAATGATTCAAATGCCTGAGCTAGAGAGGTGTATCGGTCTGAATTAATGACCATACTACGAGATGATGTTCGATCACTTGTACAAGCTTCAAGAGTATTCTTACAAGCAACTTCGATAATCACATTATCACCAATATCTTTATACGTAGGTACCCATACTGCTTTCCCATCATTTGAAATTGTTCCCTTAAGAGAACGAACAAGTTCATATCGATGTGGATTAGTACCAACTTCTCTAATGACATTAATGCCGACTACTTGAGAAGTGTAATTAAATGAATTCCATGTAATATCCTGAACATCTCCGACTTCAATCTGAGAAGATACTGAACTTGTTACTTCAAGAGAAGCAGGAATATCTGAAACACTGTATGAACTATCATTCTGTGGAATATGTGCATTCATAGCAAGAACACCAACTATGACAAGTACTACCGCAACTCCAACTATTTTTTGAATTTTTATCATGTGTATTATTATACACAATATATTAGTTTTGTCAATGTATAGAATAAAGCGTTGTCAGGTATGATGATAGGTGGAATCTGAAATTGCTTTTTCATCGGGGGAATTCCTTTTTCTGCCACGTCATTCACAGGATGACGTGGTCTTTATTGTTGGCTCTTATTTTCTACCATATTTAACTGTCATCGGCAATGGATCTGAAAAGGAAATGTTGACTTGCTGAAAAGTGGAACGGGAACGACGACTTCATCACACTCGACCTGCGCGACGGCTGGGACGAACCGCGCCCCTTTGGTGCCGGATTAGCTAGCGCACCGCCGTTCGTGTTACAATGCCACTTAGAGGTCTGTCCTCCCACGCGTGTGTGCGGTCCAGAACGACCATTGCCCCCCAGAAACATATTCCACCATGAAAAAACAATTAGCACCGGAGGCTCTGTATACGAGCCAACTGTATCACGAACACCGTATTCGTGCGCGATGGCGCCCGGACGGTTTGCAGATGCTCGGCGATGCCAGCGATGTCGAGTCGCCGGAAAGTTGTTGGGATCGTGCGGCGGCACGGATGCGTCGTCTCGATCCAGATGGAGCGCGTGCGCGCGCGTTGCTGGAAGAGATTCGGCGGTCCGTTCGTAGCTGATACCGCTTCTAAATAAAAGCCTCTCTCTCGGTTCCAGAGGGGCTTTTTTGTTTACCAGGAAACCCCGTGCGTAAACGCAGGGAGGAGTTCATTGGGTTCAACCATCCCTGAACAACAACATGCACTTCATGGTACAACGTCGAGTAGACAAACCTTAGCGGGCGATCGAGGAATCGGACCTCGGACAACGGTTTTGG
>CAYMGJ010000017.1:0-14405 GCA_964389975.1 uncultured Candidatus Saccharibacteria bacterium | reverse complement strand
CATCAGCGATTGTAGTGAGCTTTGTACCTAACACCTTGTTCTCAGACTCACCTGAAAGAAGGCGGAATACTCTAAGAGCGGATACTTGGGCTTCAAAGAGTGTTGCAAGTTGACGTGAGAGGATAACGACTTCTTTGTTTGATACGCGATCGAAGAAAGAGAGATTAATATTAAGCAGTGACTTACTCTCTCCTGCTTCATTTATAGATGTAATAACAAGTCCTCTTCTCTGAAGAGAAAGGATTGCAATATCGACATTAACAGCATCGATAGATCCTGTCTTCTGTGCCCCACTCTGATCAACTGCTTGATAATTAAAAAGCATATATTATACAAGACGTTCAAGCGTCTTAGGATTAAATGAGTTGAGATACGCACTCTCAACAGTTATCTCACCTGCTCGCACAAGCTCAGCAAGAGAACGATTCATATCAATCATACCTTCACCAGAACTTGTCTCAATAACGGTATTAATCTCATGAATTCGCTTCTCTCGAATGAGATTAGCAACCGCATTGTTGTTAATGAGAAGTTCATATGCAGGAATGAGACCACCTGATATACGAGGGATGAGTCTCTGGGAGAAAATACCGGTAAGACTTCCTGCAAGCTGAACTCGAATCTGATCTTGCTGACTTGAAGGAAATGAGTCGATGATACGATTGATAGTCTGAGCAGCATTGTTGGTGTGAAGTGTAGAGAATACAAGGTGTCCTGTCTCTGCAGCAGTTACTGCAGTAGACATGGTCACCGTATCTCGCATCTCACCGATGAGACAGACATCAATGTCTTGACGGAACATGGACACAAGAGCACTTGCAAAGTCAGGGGTATCGAGACGTATTTCACGTTGATCGATAATTGACTTCTTTGACTCAAAGAGATACTCGATAGGGTCTTCGATGGTAAGAATATGTTCGGATCGAGTTTGATTAATCATCTCAATCAACGCAGAGAGTGTTGTTGTCTTACCCTGTCCAATTGGTCCTACAGCCAGAAAGAATCCTTGTGGCTTACGGGTGAAAGTTTCGAGAATTGGAGGAAGATTAAGCTCACTAAGGGTTCGTATATTCTTAGGGATAAGACGGAGTGCAATGGAAAGAGTTGCTTGATGATAGAAAACATTACCTCGGAAACGAGTTTTGGTAAGGCTGTATGAAAAATCAACTTCTTTTTCTTTTTCAAGAAGTACCTTGTTCTCATCATTGAGAAATTCATTTACAAATCCCTTGAGATCAGCCGCTGTTAGAATTGGTTGCTTAACAAGAGGTATGAGAGATCCTGATACTCGTATAATGGGATTTCTACCTTCTGAAAGATGGAGATCAGAAGCACCTTCGTGAACCACGATATCCACTAATTCTTCTATGTGTTTCTTGTATTCCATAATTATTTTTTTACAGCTGAATAAATTTTCTGAACCTCGAGCAATACCTCAGATGGAATAGTTGTAGCCTTGATAATATATCCATCAACATCGAGTTTTTTAGCTCGACTGATATCATCAGGCATTCCCTGATTTGTAAGCATGATAACCACAGTCTTTGGTATGAGATTCTCTTTACGAAGAATCGTGAGGAGTTCAAGACCGTCCATACCAGGCATGACAACGTCGAGGAGAAGAATATCAGGTGTAAAACCACCTCTCATAATCTTAAGAGATTCTTCGGGACCTTGAGCAGTATGAACATCAAAGTTATTCTTTGAGAACTTCAAAGCATACATATCAAGAAGGAATTTATCATCATCTACAAAGAGAATTGAGAGGGGTTTTGTATCCATGTTTCTATTATACTAGAGCTTGTTAACCTCCTCAAAGGGGATAATTTTCTGAAATGCCTTTATCATCGCATCTTCCTTCATGGTAAGCATACCCTTTTGACGCAAAAGCCGACTAATTTCGAGTTCAGTTGGAGATTTAAGAATTGCACTTTCAATATCTTTGTCCATTTTAAATACTTCAAATACCGCAGTACGTCCTCGAGTTCCCTTTGGACAATCAGGTGTTGGAGATATCTGATATACCGTATCAGAAAATGGAATATCTTTTTTAAATGATTCAGGAAGATCGGCAAATTGACGATCAACCATCATCTTAAGACTTCCTTCAATGGGAACAGGTTTGCCTCCTCCAGGACAGAGCACACCGACAAGACGCTGAGCGATAGCAAGAACAAGAGTTGGAGCAATGAGGTATGGATCAACACCCATATCAATGAGACGAGGAATTACACCCGCAGCATTGTTGGTGTGGAGTGTAGAGAATACAAGGTGACCCGTAAGAGCAGCCTGCACAGCAAGTTGTGCAGTTTCCTTGTCTCGAATCTCTCCCACCATGATGATATCAGGGTCCTGACGAAGTGTGGTACGGAGTCCTGAGGCAAAGGTATATCCAATTTCTGGACGAACCTGTGACTGACTTACACCGTCCATGTTGTATTCAATTGGATCCTCGAGTGAGAGTACATTTGCACCTTCTCGATCGACTTCATTAAGCATTGAATAGAGGGTTGTAGATTTACCGGATCCTGTAGGACCAGTTATGAGAATGAGACCATAGGGTCGCTGGAGGGCATCTTTAATCATTGCAAGATTCTTGGGAGTAATATTCATCTCATCAAGCTTCTTCACACCCTTCTCTTGATCGAGAATACGCATCACCACCTTTTCTCCATAGTATGCAGGAAATGTAGAGACACGGAAGTCAATTTTTCTTCCATCGATACGAGCAGAGAAACGTCCGTCTTGAGGCTTTCGTTTTTCATCAAGCTTCATATTAGAAAGAACCTTTATACGCGCAACAACAGCACTGTGAACCTGTGTTGGTAATGCGAGACTTGTATTGAGTGTACCGTCAACACGGAAACGTACACGAACTTTGTCTCGCATATGTTCAATGTGAACATCGGATGCATTACCCTCAGTTGCATATCGAACAATTGTTGCCACAATCTTTACCACCGGAGCATCTTCAATGATAACAGCATCAGATTTTGGATCAGTCTTTGCTTTCTTTGTATCAACAGTTCCCTCAGAATCAACAGAAAGAACAGTTTCAAGTTCAGAAAGAGCCTTTGAAACCTCCCCTGTTATACCCTTATACGATTCTATAACCTTATTAAAATCATCAATTGATATGAGAAATATCTTGTAAGGAATATTGTTCTTAGCAGAGATGAAATTGAGAGCATCACGTGCATCGATATTATCAGGATCAACAATACCAACTTCAAGTGTTCCTTCCTTAAGACCAATAGGGACGAATTTGTAATGAACTGCGGATTCCTCGGGAATATATTCGAGAACTTCAAATGGAACCGTAGTGTCAGCAAGGCTTCTAATGGGAATATTAAGAAATTCTCCTCGTGCTTCAAGAATATCTTCAAGATGAACACCCTTTGCAACAAGAATATCATCGAGAGTTTCCCCTCCCGACATTCGAGTTCGTATCTCTTTTATATCATCTTTTGATATAAGATTTTTTTGTACGAGTATATCTACAACGCTCATAACTTTTATGTACTATTGCCCAATTGGAGCAAAAGGATTAGGACGACCGATATTCTGTGGTGGAATCTCAACTGTATAATCTATCAATGTCTTATATACAATATTGTTAAATATATCGGTATTTATACGAAGTGAACTAATCTGATTCAACAATACAAGAACTTCACTTCCTTCACTCTGAGCTGCCATAGACGTTATGGTATCAGCCTGGGAAAGAGATGAGATTGATGAATCATCAGGAGTTCCTTTCATATATAGATATGCACCGATAGCAACAAGTGCTATGACTACAAATATAATGATTGATGTAACTGATGATTTTTTCTCTGGTTGCATAAAGTTATTGTTTTAACCAATATGTTTTTAATTCGACCGAGTAGCTATACTTACCCTCATCAGCAACTGCTAAAGAGATCTTTGATACATCCATAATTCGAAGACTAGATTCAAGATCTCGAAGGAAAGCTATGAAAGTTTGATAGTCAGTAGTTACCCCAAATGATACAGTGACCGTGTCGTATGTTGTAGGTAATCCCGAAATCTGCGCATCAGGAACAGGTGCCTGTCCATTCTCGCCGAGATTACCTGCGGATGTCTTGATTCCCTGAAGGCGTAGATTGTGTCGAGAGGCAACTCCATTTGTATCGATAATGAGACGAACATTATCAACATTGTCAGGCAACATCTTGTCCAACCTATCACGATCCTCTGCGGGAATATTGTTGTAGACTTGAAGAACCTTGTCTCGAACTTTTACAAGTTTCTCAGCATTCAAAAGAGCTTGTTCATACTGAGCGTTTACGGCTTGTATTGATTTAAGCTCAGTAATCTTCGCCTTTGTAAAGGTGAAGTATATTCCACCAGCGAGAACTATGAGAATGAGTGCTGTGATATTTTTGTTCATGGCTTTTAATTTGTTTGTCCCGAAGGAATTAGTGTGCCCTCACTCTCTAATTCTGCAGCAAGAATCTTTTCATAGAGAATATCATCAGGATTAATGACAGTGGTGAAATCAAAACCAACATACCCCTTCTCATCGACAGCAAGACCTGTGATGACAGGGTTTTTGAGAATCTTGTTGGAACCAAACTTCTCTGATTTTCCAAAAACCTCTGCTTGATATGCAATTGATGTAAAGCTATTAGCAACTCCCTTCATGGAAATCTTGATACCCTCTCCATCTTTTTCAGGAGCAGAAAAATCAAATGAGGTAAATCGAACACCTTGAATGGTGAGCTTTGAAATGATATTAAAAATACTTGTAACCTCGAGATGGTTATTAAGAAGCTGTTGTGTGAGATCTATCTTGGTATTTGCCTTACGTAGATCTTCTATGAGATTAGTATTGAAACGCTTCTTGCTCTCAGAGAGTTGTAATTTGTAGTTTTCCTGCGACTTGTTCAAAACATTCTTCCAGACAATGACAAAACCAGCTCCTGCAACAGATGCAATGAACACAAGTGTTGCAAGAGTCATGAAAATACTTGAACCAACACGAGAATGTTTTTTCTCATTTACTGCGATTGGCTTTTTTGGAATGAACGATGTTTGAAATTTTGTCTCCATGTACAGAGTAAGTATACGAGATTAATCAACTTCCGACAATCGACGTAATGCACACCCTATCGCAACTGCAAATTCAGGTCCTGCCTGTTTGAATTGTTCTTTCAAAAATGCTGGGGTTTCAAGGCGATTAAACGGATCGGCTGATACAATTTCAGTCTGGAAACTTACCCGAGCAAGTTCAGTGAAGCCCTTGAGAAGAACTCCTCCACCGGTAAGGATCACTTTACTAATATTTTTTGCATATTTCTTCTGATATCCTAACAGGGTTGCATTTGCTTCATAGAAAACATAGTCAAGATTCACTGTGATAATTTCAGTAAGCTCCTTGTACTCAGGACCTCCTGTTAAACCATATACTCGCTTCATATTCTCTGCTTCAGTAATACTGAGACTGAGAGATTTTGAAATGGCAAGGGTGATATCTTGGCCTCCCTTGTTGATAATATGTGAAGCACGAAGTATACCTCGCTCAATGATATACAACTTAGTTGCATGAGCCCCCATATCAAGAATCATCACAGCTTGTATTCCTTGATCGACAACAGCTCGAATCGAACTAAATATCTCAATTTCATAAAATGATGGTTGAACACCTGAAGCTGTCGATATAGATTGGAAGTTATTTATATACTCATTGTGTATAGCGATAACAAGGACATCCTGACTTTGTTTCTCAATCATCTTCTTCTGTGTTTCCTCATCATCAGATGCAAATGAATCTTCTCGAGGAATGATAGAGTAGTCGAGCATAACTTCATTCATAGGAACAGGTATATACTTTCTAGCTTCGATAGATATAACTTCACCCATTTGTTTCTCAGGAACAGGAGGAATGGTAATGAAAGAAATGAGACTTGAAGAGAGGGGTAATGCAATCCCGGCAGAGTTAGTAGTTGTTTTTGCTTCACGCAAAATATCCCGTAAGGCTTCTATTACCTTGTCATTTGGAAGATTGGTTGCACGACCAATTTCAATACCGCCATAAGGTCCGAGGGCAAGCTCTCCATATGTTTCAAGAACTGCTCTTCCCCTCTTTTTCTTTATCTGTACCACCTTTATAGCAGAAGAACCAATGTCGATACCAAGAACGCTTTTTGTTTTCTTCCCGAAAATAGATGAAAGACTACTCAAAAAATCCATGAACACATTATAGCATAGTGTACAATGAGAATATGCAAAAAATGTGGAACTACATCCTCGATATACTTTTTCCTCCTCGAAAAGAGGATATTCTTTTGCGTACCATGAGTCTCTCTGATATTCAGAAAATGATATCGAAAGTACCACAACCTGAGTATGATTTCATCCATGCACTCCTCCCCTACAAGAATCCCCTTGTGCGAGAGCTTGTATGGCAAATTAAATACAAGAAAAACCCTCATGCACTGACTCTCGCAGGAGAATGCTTTGTTCAATATATAGAAAAGACATACAGAGAACCGGTGACAATCATTCCAGTTCCTCTGTCTTCACAACGTTTCCGTGAACGAGGATATAATCAATGTGAGTGTATAGCAGATGAGATGGTGAGGATATCACCACAACTTACGATTTCAACTGATACCGTTAGAAGGACTGAACACAGGGAACGACAGACAAAGAAGGGGCGAGATGAAAGAATTCATAATGTAGAGAATCTCTTTTCAGTGCATAACAACCTACCTCATAATACCCATCTCATTGTCATTGATGATGTAACAACAACAGGAAGTACACTTAAAGAAATACGAGATGTACTTGCTAAAGCAGGATATAGTCGTGTAGATGCTATTTCACTTGCTCACTAACAGTCTCCTTTTTCTGATCAGTATCTTGAGGTTTCTTCTTTTTCCAGAGATCAACTACTGAGTAGAGGTAGTACAATTCGAGAATACCCATGGTATTGATGAGAAGAAGAGCAATGAACCAACCCTTCTCATCACGCTTTGCTGCGTACCACAATGAGTATCCCTTAAGTGCAAAGAGAGCTAATCCTATAGCGATAACAGAAAGTGATCCGAGAGCAAAGATGCCAAACATTCCAAATGGCCCTATTCCCACATTATTTAAAAATATAGTATGCATACACTATATATACCATAGAATACCTGTTGGCAAAAGAAAAAGGGGTGACTTACGCCAACCCCTCATTCATGAAATACACCACCTCATTGCTGGTATTTGGCACACCGTATGTAACCACATATCCAGAACCAGGAATTTTATTGATGTCGATAAATCCATGACCTCCACGCCTAAGATAAATTAACTTAACTTGTCGAACAACGAATTCAGTAATAGATCTTGAGTCTCCAACAAACTGAGAGACGCGCTTTGTAACATACTCCACAACTCTATCCAGAGTCCAACCCGTCCCCGCGAGAATTAAGAGAAGAAATTTACGTTTTTTCATAAAAAGCACACAGACGTTCTAATATCCGTATGCAATATACAACAATATGGTGAATAAGTATAGTGCGGAAAGAGCGAGATTCGAACTCGCGGTTCCAATTAAGGAACGGCGGTTTAGTAAACCGCTGGTTTAAACCACTCACCCATCTTTCCAAGTACGTATCCCATTATACGTAAAATATGAGTAAAGACAAATAAAATTTGATATGATACCTACATGAAAAAAGTTTTACGCTATCTATCCCTTGGAATACTTCTCCTCATTCTTGCTCTAGGTATATCTCTCATAATTGTCCACCTTACAACTTCACCCTCCAACAATCGAGATTGGAATCTTGATCAGAACATCGCGCCACATATCACCATAAGTACGAGTACTGTTTCCATAGAAAATATCAGAAACTTCACCTACGCATCTACATCAAGCTATACTCCCCATTACTACACCACAACCTTTAATCTCAATGATCTGAAAAAAGTATGGTATGTTGTTGAACCTTTCTCAGGTATACCTGGCTCAGCACACACATTCCTTAGTTTTGAATTTAACAACGATCAATTCATATCAATCTCTGTTGAAATACGGAAAGAAAAAGGAGAAAGCTTCCATCCAATTAAAGGACTATTCAATCAGTATGAACTTATGTACGTAATAGCTGATGAACGAGATGTCATCAAACTTCGTTCAAACTATCGAAAAGATCTTGTATATATCTACCCCATACGAACAACGCCTGAAAAGGCTCGAGGTATATTTCTTGATATGGTAAGACGTGCACAGACACTAGAGAAAGAACCTGAATTCTACAACACCATAACAAATACATGTACAACAAATATCGTGCGACATGTAAATACCGTTACTCCTCATAGAGTTCCCTTCTTTAATCTTCGCATTCTCTTCCCTGCACATTCAGACAAGTTAGCCTACGATCTCGGGCTCATCGACACAGATCTCTCTTTTGAACAAGCACGACAAAGATTCTATATCAACGATAAGGCATTGAAATATGCTGATGATATTCATTTCTCAAGAAAAATACGAGAAGAATAACCCCCTATTCCCCTCGCTTTAACACACCACGATATGTATCTCTGTATCTCCAGAGAAGATATATATTACTCAAGAAAAGAATGTTAGCCATAAGTGCTCCAGCGGTCAACAATCCACCATCAATCGTTGCATGAAATCCGATGATATTAACGGTAAGTGGTAGAAGAAGAAGTGCTGCAAGTGCTTCCCTCTTCATCCATAGAGATACAAGAGTGAGGAAACATGTGATTGCAATTCCCATGACAATATATGAATTCATCATAGTTTCAATGAATGCATAGGCACGAGGTCCAGAATACATGTCTGGTGTTGGAGGAGGAAACACTCCACACGCCCCGAGAATTGGTGATATGAGTAAGAGACTGAGAATTATTTTAAAAATGATATATAATGTTTTTTTCATATAAAATATGTGATACGAATGATGAGTAGTATAGCATGGGGATATATACATAAATAGAGATGAGATGTTGTTAGAATACAATAAATATGTTAGTTTCCTATCTAGTCACAGGTTCTGGGAACCTCATATCCCAGCTGAACTATCAGGAAATAGATATGGGAATTCAAACCATGCCACACATAGAAAAAGCAGGAGAAAAAGGAAAAACAGAGAAGCTCACAAAGTTAGGAGAGGTCAAAACAGGTGAAGTGTTTCGATTTCAAGGAACAACCTATGAAGAAGCCATCGCTGGCGAAAACGGGGCACTTTTTTACATGGTCATTAATACCCAACCCAAGAAAACAGACAGGGTAACTATTGTGTCAATGGACGGCCAGTCTGTTCAGGAAAAGGATAGTGATCACCTGGTCATTGTACATCCATCCAAACTTCATGTTGGCCAAGCGCCACTCATTGACGGGAAAGAGTAACCAACAATCAACTCTGAGCACAGAGGTCGTGAACAATCATGTTTACGACCTTTTTTAATTACAATACTAAGTGGATACATGATTATCTCATCAAAAGAATACCACATGATTTTCTAGCTATTTTATATATTTCTGATACTATCCACTCCAGATACAACACTGAAAAAAAGGATAGAACATGAAAACATTTCTCTATAGAGTAACATCACTTCGAGATGCGCGGACAGATGAAGTCATAGTTATGGGTGGAACCCACTATCACAATAATCAACTTCTACTCATAATCGAGGCTCGGAATATTGAGGACGCAGCACGCGCCTTAAATGTCAGAATTATCAATTCATTCGATCGTTCAAGTGTTGGTTGTCCAACAATTTACTACACAAGTAGTTATTATGGGGACACACCACTTCCACACCCTCATCGAGAAGGATATTTCTTTCTCTCATTGAAAGAGATTGAAAAGGGTGATGATAAATTCTACCCTACTTTTGAATATTGCATGAAGCACAAAATTACCGCACCAACACTCTTAAGTAACGGTTATGTGAATATGGCTATTGATACACTCACCGCCCTGGAAATCTTCATGAATCCATACGCACTTGAGATCACCATTAATGAAAGCGGGGATCAATTAGAACTCACCATTACCCATGTGCGAGAAACATCACGACGTACAATATTGAATATAGTGATTAACTCAAGCGCATTATCAGACAAGCGGGACGGGGTTCCTAAGATAGCCGAGGGAGTACTCACATCAATTCATACGACGGCAACAAAGTATCTGGGAAATCATGACAATGGCCTTGTAGACCATCTCAGTCCTTGCATTCACAAAAACTCAGACACCTTGAGTCCGGAATTGATCACACAATTCACGAATGAGCTTCGTAAAAAATTGACTGTACACGTACGCATTTTTTGATTGAATATCAAACACTACACAGCCGGTGACATCAGATCACCGGCTTTTTTATCTCATATATATTATCTGGACACTACAAGACAATATTGCACCTCAAGAGCTGATTTAAAAAATACTTGACTAATATAGTTTAATATTATATATATTAAACATATTGTCAGGGAAGCTTAAAGCTTTCCCCTTCACATCAACCGGAGTTAATAATGAAAACCATAGGACCACACACCCAGCTCGCAGACATCAAAATCGACACTGATGGCATGCACACGGATCACAACTTTCCATGCTCGGTCTGTCAAAAACAACAAGCCATTCTCAACAGTACCACAGGAAACTTCGAACCTTGCTGGGATTGCCAGAAACAAAACTGGTTTCTCATCAAGATCGATTCGAGTTTCCTTCGCTGGATTCTTGGAATTTAAGATGAAATTGGTGGCATAACAACAACCCGCTACGTGTAGCGGGTTTCTTTTTTTTGTATTTTATGATGATGTATGCAGAACTAGGATTGGTGAGATACTGTAGGCTTAATATCACAAAAGAAATTGAATTGGAATGCGTGATCACAGGATGTGAACACTTGTTCACATGGCATAACTCTACGTTTTATTGCCTGGCCATAGGTTTTATTCTCACATAGAAATGATTTTATATTTTTAATCATTTGAGCAATCCTTGAGATACAACATTTCACTTATTTTCTTCATACAGGTAGATTCCGGTATAAATAGATCTTTCTGAGATGTATCGACAAAAATGTAGAGTGGGTTTGGGAAGGTTGATAGAAAATCAATCTTTTCTCTACTAGGACTTGCCCAATATTGTTGCCATTCCTGTGAAGAATGTGAATCCTTTAATATTCCTGGGGCATAAACCTTGGTGGTAGTCCACCCCTGAACCCAAGGGGTTAATCTAGAAGTTGCGAACTTTCTTTTTTATAAAAAACCAGCGTTCTTTAAAATTCAATGCATCTTGAATCATCTTGGCAACTAAGAATCAGTGAGCAAATTTAAGCATAAAATTAGACTTATGTTAAGGTTCTGATGGATCTATACAAAAACCTCCTTGCAATAACATGCAAGGAGGTTTGTGAATGACAATGACTCTTAAATCACTGAGCAAGAATCTGCTCCAGAGCTGGACTGAGACTTACTCCATCGGACACAATAAGGTCTGATGAGAATACTTGTTCAAGCGACATAACTCTATGTTCGTACGACCCAACAAAGACTTCATATGATGGTCTGAGCAATTCGAGAGTACTTGCTGGACTCCATACGACATGAAACTCATACTCACCCAAAGAACTAATTGCCTCTCCTTCTTGATCCATCCAAAATCCAATATTGAGAAGCGCCATCTTGAAACACAAGCCTTCCCTCTGTCCTCGTGAGATAAAAGATGCGAGTTGCACATAAGGTCTTGTCGAAAGAAACCCATGAGGGATTTTTTGGATCATTCGACCTTCAACCATAGCTTTCCTTACTTTTCGATATTTTTTCAGATCCATAGAAACACCCCTCAACAACTTATGGACCCCAACAAAAGATGTATCAGACAGTAATGTCTGTACATTGCAACTAATCTTACGGTAGATTGAGTCTGGCTTTTTGACGATTGATTTCAATTGATCAGTTCCTTTCTGATTAAATTTCCTGTGTTTTAAAGTAACATGAATTACAAAATATGTAAAGTAACCATTGTGAGTATCATTGAAGTATGTAGGCTGAGGTCACTGTATGTAAAAAGATTTTTTACTATCTTCAAAAATGCTAAAATATATACATGACTAAATACGTCGCACTCCTCCGTGGCATCAATGTTGGCGGAAATAACAAAGTAGAAATGTCAAAGCTCAAAAAAGTATTTGAGTCAATTGGCTTTAAAAATGTTTCCACGTACATAAATAGTGGTAATGTTATTTTTGAAACAGATAGAAAAGACTTAGAACCTCTAATCGAGAAAGTATTGGAGGAAACATTTGGATTCCCACTTCGTATAGTTATTCGTGATGCACAAAACATCAAAACACTTTGTAAAGATATTCCTGAAGACTGGCTCAACGATACAGAACAAAGAACAGATGTGTTGTTTTTGTGGGATGAATTTAATACAAAGAAAAGTATTGATCTTATAACAACAACAGGAGTGGATACACTGAGATATCTAGATGGAGCAATAATCTGGAATGTAAAAAGAAAAGATGTTGCAAAGAGTGGAATGAAGAAATTTATAGGAACTTTACTCTACAAAAACATGACAGCTCGCAACATAAATACTGTACGAAAACTCAATGAATTATTAAACTAAAAAAACACGATGTATTCGTGTTTTTTTAGTTTGTATAAAGAATAATCTTATAATCGAAATTCCTATAGCCTTCGGTTACTTCTATAAAGAAAGGTTCTTTAAACATTTCAAGTGACCCATCTTTCGATGCTCTTTCTAGTAATTCATTTGAATAAACAGGAGGAACACCTTCTGCACAAGAAATAGTGATGTGAGGAAATTTATTTTTTGACTTAATGTTTTCAACAAGCACCGCAAAACCCTTTTGGTCATATGCTTGGCCAATAATCTTTAAGAGGCTTTTCTTGCCAATTTCCAACCCTTCTATTGAGGTTGGTTTATACCAATTTGTAGAGTGGTGAGCAAATACTTTAGAATGTTTTGCTGGAAACATTTTTAGTAGCTTCTCAGGATTATCTACAACCAGTGCAGTAAATTCAATTTCTTCTGGTTTTAATGATGTTTTCATATGTATGTAGGTCGCCTTTAGGGCGCCCTACTTGGCGGGACACTCGGGTTAGGTACCAGAGTGGTGGGGTGCCGTAAGGATATTGTAGCAGATTTTTAGGAATTGAAATGAGGTATGTGGGTCGGGATATAAATTTAAGAAACAAGACAAGTTAAAAGCCCTTTGATGTGATCGCGGGGCTTTTCTTAGGAACGGGATTCCTCGATAATTGACCTGATAACCTCAGTGGGAAGTGGCGACATGTAGGTCGCCTCTTCCGCCTTCAGGAGCTTCTCGAGTTCATTGGGTTTGAGATCGGGATACATAATCGCCGCCCGCAGAACGCTGGAAGCTTTCTGCTTCCCATTGCGCTCAAGGACAACCGACAAAGCCTCGGTCTCAAACCCATGCTTGAAAGCAACACAGACAACACCAAGATGAAACCCATCACGTCGTTCGGTCTTGATCTGGTTGTTAATGGCTCGATGGACAACCTGTCTGCTTATTCCGACTTTACCAGCCAAATCTTCGTAGTTCCACCCCAGTTTTTGCATGAGCAGTTTTGCAAGTTTGATTGTATTCACGATTCACCTCCTTTCAAGGTTTGTTGTTGCTCTGAAAGCAAACTAACACACTTTTGTGTATTAGTAAAGTTTTCACGATGGTGCTTGAGTCACCCCACATACCTAAGTCTATAGATCACACCGATACTAAGTTCTTAGTGCGGAGACGGAGGGATTCGAACCCTCGAGACCCTTTGACAGATCTGCCTCTTTAGCAAAGAGGTATGTTAGACCACTCCACCACGTCTCCATAACATGGTCATTCTTGCATGAATTCACTGTAAAATCAAAATACCACTCTTCCGTGATGGAAACCTAATATAGTAGTATGTATCGTATGAACTATGCGTCATTTAAGAAGAAGATATGGGCACACCACGCATCATCACGTCGATCTATGATATGGAGAGAACATATCACAGACTACACTATAGTCATATCTGAAATCATGCTCCAACAAACTCAAGTGGAAAGAGTTCATAAAAAATTCCCTTCTTTCATACAGAGATTCCCCTCATTTGAAGCATTGAGTAAGGCGCCTCTTTCCGATGTACTTCGTGAGTGGCAAGGATTGGGATACAACAGAAGAGCACTTAATCTCCACAAACTCTCTCATATTGTTGTTACGCAGTATGGGGGACACCTTCCTTCTACATATGAAGACCTGATTGAACTTCCTGGAATTGGACCTAATACAGCAGGATCAATTCTTGCATTTGCTTTCAATATCGCCCACCCATTCATTGAGACAAATATACGTACTGTATATATTCACCATTT
>CAYMGJ010000016.1:0-14663 GCA_964389975.1 uncultured Candidatus Saccharibacteria bacterium | reverse complement strand
CATCTCTGACTGGAAATATTGCCCCAGTGCAACAGATGTATATATGGGTGCTTATGGTGTATCCGCAGAGAATGCAAGTATAAAAATGGATGATACTCGCATATATAATCGTGCTCTTTCAGTTGGTGAAATCAATCAACTCTATAATCTTGGAAATACAAAAATATCAGTTTCAAGTACAGGAGTTGTAAATACAGCATGTTCATATGGTCCTAATTGTAGCCTCCTTGGTTGGTGGACATTCGATGGAAAGAATGTCAGTCAGACACAGGTATTTGATATATCAGGTAATGCAAATACAGGAGATCTCTTCGGTGTGACACCCCTTAAGTTCTTTACTCGAGGAAAGAAAGGGCAGGGGGTTACGTTCGATGGGATTAATGATCAGATTTTCCTTGGAGGATCATCTGTTGGTACAACATTTTCTATATCTATGTGGGTAGAACCAAGATCAACAGCAACTCTTCAGCCACTTCTTACTGAGGGACAACTCAATGGACTTTTCATCTCTAATTCAAGTAATCTCACTACTACAAATTATCCTGGATACTATGATCAAAGTACAAGTCTCTTACATCTAGGAACAAATCCACTTACCTATGGTAAATGGCAACATATCGCCGTTACATGCTCTACTGGTTCTTGTACTCACTATCTCAATGGGGTAAGTAACGGAACATTTACTCAAACCTCAGGTACTACATTCTATACACTTGGTAATGATGATGCTGGTGACTTGTATTCCGGTGGAATGGATGATGTTCGATTGTATAGCAGGGCACTCTCTGCTAATGAGATTAAGATGCTGTATAATGGTGGTAAATAAGGCTTAAATATATATCTAATTGACTTATTGCCATATATACGTTACCCTTATCCCTGTAAGTTTCCCTCGTGCGCTTACGTTTAATTTTAAAAGACGGGGTAAAGTAAAGAAAAATGGCAAAGAAGTTATATGTAGGAGGAATTGCATACTCTACAAGTGAAGATGCTCTTAAGGCACACTTCGCTCAGGCGGGTGCTGTTGAATCAGCTAGTATCATTATGGACAAGATGACAGGCCGATCAAAGGGCTTTGGATTCGTTCAGATGGCTACAGATGCTGAGGCAGACAATGCAATCAATATGTTCAATGGTAAGCCATTGGACGGACGAAATCTTACAGTAAACGAAGCTCGCCCTATGGAGCCTCGAGCACCTCGAAAGGATTTCAATCGTGGTGAAGGACGAAACAACTGGTAATACCCCTCGTCATTACTCAAAACAAAAAGCACTCATATGAGTGCTTTTTGTTTTGTCTTCTTTAATCTATCATTTCCCACCAATTTGATACGGGAGCCTTTTCTATAATATCAACAACTTTGTCGAGTGAATCTTGTATAACAAAAAGATTCATATCGTGTGGTTCAATTGCATGATGTACTGTGAGCATTGTCTTGAGTATGAACTCTCGAAGAGGATTCCAAAAATCTTTTCCTACAAGAATTACTGGTACTGAAGGTATCTTCTTTGTTTGAAGGAGGGTGAGTATTCCGAAGAGTTCATCAAATGTTCCAAATCCTCCAGGGAAGAAAATATATGCTTCTGATGAAAAGGCAAGCATTGCTTTTCGTACAAAGAAGTAATCAAACTGAAGGGAATCAGTTGTGTGAGGATTAATGTGTTGTTCCATAGGTAGTTTAATATTGAGTCCTATAGATTTTCCTTGCGCCTCAAATGCTCCCTTGTTCGCGGCTTCCATTATCCCCGGACCTCCTCCGGTAATGACTGCGTATCCAAGTCGCTCTACAATCTTCTTTGCAAGATATTGTGCATCACAATAGTGTGAACTTGCATCGGTAAGTCGAGAAGAACCAAAAAAGGTAACTGACTTAGGATATTTTTTTAATATTTCAAAACCATTACAAAATTCATTGCTAATATCACTAATATGCTGATCTATATTCTCATTTATCTTTTCTATCGTTATTTGTTCTAATTCCATGCAAGGGATTATACCATATCAATCCTATGTGATAGTATGGTTGTGTCTATGAAATTCAATATTGTATCTAAGCTTAAGGGGACACGTGCTCGAGCGGGGGTTATAGAAACTAAACACGGGAATATACAAACTCCCGCATTTATCGTTGTTGGTACTAAGGCAACGGTAAAGGCATTAACTCCTGAACAAGTAACTTCTCTCGGTGCTGAGGCGGTTCTTGCAAATACATATCATCTGTATCTTCAGCCTGGTGAAGAGATTATGAAAAAGGGAGGTGGTCTGCATTCATTTATGAATTGGCAAGGTCCCACCTTCACTGATTCAGGAGGTTTTCAAGCATTCTCTCTTGGTGCTGCTTTTGGGAACAAGGTGAGTAAGATTGGGGGTAAGGAAGAAAGTGAAGATATCCGAGATCTTGAATCTCGAGAAAATTTTGCAAAGATTGATGAAGAGGGAGTTACGTTCAAATCAATTATCGATGGAAGTACACATAGATTCACTCCCGAACGTTCAATGGAAATACAACACGCTATTGGAGCAGACATTATGTTTGCATTTGATGAGTGCACCTCACCACATGCTTCATATGAGTATCAGATAGAGGCTATGAATCGTACTCATCGTTGGGCAGAACGTTCTCTTACATATCACAAGGAGCATAATACTAATGATCAAGCTCTCTTTGGTATTGTTCAGGGTGGGCGTTTTGAAGACTTGAGAAAGGAGAGTGCTGAGATAATTGGTAAGATGGATTTTGATGGGTTCGGTATCGGAGGTTCGTTTGATAAGGAGGACATATATACTGCAGTTGGGTGGGTGAATGATATTCTTCCTGAGGGTAAGCCCCGTCATCTTCTGGGTATAGGGGAACCACGAGATCTTCTCGGTGGTATTGAGCATGGTATTGATACTTTCGACTGTGTTGCTCCGACACGTATGGCTCGTAATGGTTCACTTTATACACACACAGGCCGTATTAATATTTTCAATGCTCGATTTGTAACAGACTTCACTCCAATTGAAAAAGATTGTGAGTGCTATACATGCAAGCATTACACTCGAGCATATCTTGCTCACTTGTTTCGTTCGAAAGAAATGCTCGCGGGAACTCTCGCATCAGTTCATAACTTGTATTTCATTGTTAATTTTGTAAAGAAAATCCGCCAATCTCTCATTGACGGAACTTTCTTCGAATTTAAAAAGAATTTTATATCCTCGTATTACAAGGAAGACTAAAGCTCCTTTATCTTGTAGTCTTCAGGAGCTTGCTTAAGCCACCACTCGATATTCTCTGCAGTAAGGAGTCCTTCTCGAGCTCCCACATATTGAACAACTGACATTGGACTTACTGGTGCCCACATAAAAGCTTCAAGAGGAGTCTTCCCATGAATTAATGCTGATACGAATGTTGAGGCAAATGCATCACCACATCCAGTTCTTTCTACTGGTGGTTTTGGATCTGGATATTCTGGAATGAAGTAGTAATGATCACCATCAAGCATGTATGCACCCTTAGGACCATCAGTGATGAGAACTATCTTAGGTCCATTGGCATGGAGTTCTGAAAGAAGTATCTTGATATCTCGTGTATCATTGTGGAGTATACGCTGCGCTTCTTCGAAATTACAAATGAATACCTCAGTACGTTTGTAGATATCTTTTAATTCTTGAATACCGAGTTTCATTTGAAATGTCCCGGGTTGGAATGCAAGCTTTACTTCGGGATGTTCAAGAAGATATTTTGAAATCTCCTTGTGATACTCCTTTGTATTGCTTGCAAGAGAACTTAAATATATCCATTTAGGTGGTTTCTGTATCTTGGGAAGAGTGTATTCATATTCTATATGATTCACGAGAATGGTTCGATCAACGTCATACCATAATACGAAGTGATAGTTCGTGAGCATTCCCTCATGCTTTTTGATGAAACGAGTATCAACGTTTTCCTTCTTTAATTCATCTAAACAATCTTTTCCATTTTGATCTGTTCCAATCTGTGCCATGAGAGCAGATCGTATGCCAAGTCGGGATGCTGCAACCGCTGCGTTTGCAGAATTTCCAACTGCTTTCACAATCTTTACGTAATCAAAGGGGACCTTGTCTCCGAAACGCATACAGAGCTGACAGTTCTCAGTGTCGAGTTTGCAGGTCACGTGGGCATCTGAGATACGTATGAATGCATCTGTTGTAACATCACCGATCGCAAGAAAATCTAATGGTTTTTCAAACATATATTATATAATAGTAGGTATGGTAGAATTATAACATGAACATGATGCATACAAATAAACAGAGTTCACTCAAAGAGTGTATTCAGGACGCCCTTAATAATAAAGTAGCGATAGGTCATTTTAATGTTTCGAATCTTGAGATGGTGTGGGCTATATTCAATACCGCTCGATCACTACATGTTCCTGTGATAATTGGTGTATCTGAAGGTGAAAGAGAATTTATGGGTGTACGACAAGTTGTTGCTCTCATAAAAAGTATTCGAGAAGAATATGATTATCCAATTTTTCTCAATGCTGATCATACGTACTCGTTTGAGAAGGTAAAAGAAGCTATTGATGCAGGATTTGACTCAGTGATCTTTGATGGGGCTAAACTTCCTTTCGAAGAGAATTTGAGAATTACTAAACAGTGTGTTGATTATGCGCGATCATCTTCTAATCCACATGTTCTCATCGAAGCAGAGCTTGGGTATATTGGTCAGTCTTCAAAGGTTCTTGATGGTATCCCTGAAGGTGTAGATCTTAAGGCTGGACTTACAAAACCAGAACAAGCACTTGAGTTTGTATCTCAGACGGGTATCGATCTTTTTGCTCCTGCTGTTGGTAATATTCATGGAATGATGCGTGTGGGTCATGATCCAGATCTTGATATTAATCTCATTGCAACAATTCAGAAGACTACAGGAGTACCACTCGTGCTCCATGGAGGTTCTGGTACCACTGATTCAGATTTTGTGAAGGGTATTGAAGCTGGTCTTGCAATTGTACACATCTCTACTGAATTACGTGTTGCATTCCAAGGTGGTCTTAAGAAGGTTCTACAGGAGAATCCAGATGAAGTTGCTCCTTACAAGTATCTTAAATTACCTCGTGAGGCTGTTGAAAAGGTTGTTGAGTCACGATTGAAATTATTTAACAAAATGAATTAAATATCATTATGAAAAAAGTATACATTACTCGTGCTATACCTGATCTTGGTATTACTATGCTTCGAGAGAAGGGTTATGAGGTTGATGTGAGTGGTAAGGATAGGCCTTTGAGCAAGAAAGAACTCAAAAAGGTACTTTCCAAGAAACCTTATGATGCAGTCCTCACTCTTCTTACCGATACTATCGATGCTGAGATTATGGATGCATGTCCAACTGCAAAGATTTATGCAAACTTTGCCATTGGGTTTAATAACTTTAATGTGGAGGATGCAAAGAAACGTAATGTATTTCTGACCAACACTCCAGGTGGTGGTGCTGATCGAGTGGCTGAACATGCATGGGCACTCATCCTTGCTCTCTCATGTCGAGTGGTAGAAGGTGATACTTTTCTGAGAAAAGGAAAGTTTAATGGATGGGACCCTCTCCTTCTCCATGGAACAAAACTTGCAGGAAAGACTCTTGGTATTATCGGTACGGGACGTATTGGTGCTGATGTTGCTCATCGAGGAAAGAATGGATTTTCAATGAATATTGCATATTATGACGTGAAGAGAAATGAAGCTCTTGAGAAAGAGTGTGGAGCAGTTTTCTATCCTACTGTTGAAGAAGTACTCAAGATAGCTGACGTTGTCTCTATTCATGTTCCACTTCTTGATTCCACCCATCATCTTATGAATGCAGACAGACTTCGTGTGATGAAGAAAACTGCATATCTCATCAATACCTCTCGAGGACCTGTAATTGATGAAAATGCGCTTGTTGTTGCTCTCAGAGATGGAGTTATACGTGGTGCTGGTCTTGATGTGTTTGAATTCGAACCTGCTTTAGCAAAAGGATTGGCAAAGCTTCCTAATGTTGTTATGACACCACATATAGCGTCAGGAACAGAAGAAGCTCGTCTCGATATGGCTCGTCTTTCTGCTCAGAATATTATTGATTGTTTAGAAGGAAAGATTCCACAGAATGTGGTTACAATCTAGAAGTATACATAGTATACTTATCACATATGAAAAATGGAAAACAAAAAGTTGCATTACCCCGATCTGTGTACTACGTACTTGGGTTGGTGGTTGTTTGTAATGCAGTTGTCACATATTTGATTCTCGTATATCTTGCGTAGTTTTGTACCATTTAGAGCGCAATGATATACTTAAGGTGTTGATTATTATCTAATATAACTATTATGCCCGTAGAATTTGAAAATGACTACAGACCAACCACAGGACAATATGCTGGTATGCCTCAATTTGCTCATCAGGGTGAGGCGAAGGGTATGGCTGGTTGGCTTATTAAGAAGGGAATTATTAAGAATGAATCACAGGCGGGTGCTGTTCTTATTCTCATTTTTCTTCTCAATCTCGGATTATCAATAGCTGTTCTTTATTATTTTGTATTTTAATTTTTTTATGAATCAGAGAATATATTCAAAAGGTTTTACACTCATCGAGCTTCTTGTGGTGATTTCCATCATTGGACTTCTCTCATCAGTTGTTCTTGCATCTGTACGTGTTGCGCGAGACAAGGGTGAAATTGCTGCGGGACAGAAGTTTAGTGGTTACAATTTCCGTACTCTAAATGCTAATGCAGTGGTGAGTTACAACTTTAATGATACAACTTCTACGGTTACTGATCTTTCTGGTAATGGGTATAATCTGGTACTTAGTGCCGCAGGATGTGGCTCATCACCTTTCTGTAGAAGTGCTTCATCTCCAACCAACTCGGGCACGTCTCTTCTTTTAAACGGAGATATAACAACTTACGGAGCAACTGCCGCTGGAAACACTATTAGCTTTTCTGGAATGACGGGTGCAACTATATCTGCATGGATATATCCTACAGCTGTTGATGCGACAAATGGAGAGCCAATAGTTGTTACTGGTCCGAGTCTTACCCCAAGCTTTATACTCGGTATATCACCAAGTTCATCCCTTTTTGCAAAAATTGGAACTACAGCTTTTACATCTTCTACTCTTGTAACTCTTAATAAATGGCAACATGTATCTGCTGTGTTTAATGGGAGCAAGATCAGACTTTATGTGAATGGGCGTATTGTCGGTGAATTAGCGGCAACTGATGCTATGCCTACTACAGCTAGTGCATTGGGAGTTGGGGTTGGTATTACTACAGCCGCGCTTACATATTTCAATGGAAATATTGATGATGTGTCTATGTACAAAGAAGCCCTCTCTGCTTCAGAGGTCTTTAAACTCTATGCTCAAGGTGAGAAAGAGCATAATTTAGCCTCAAACAACTAGTCCTTTTGACTTTTTATTCAATCTGTATATAATAGTCTCCATGCTTACATTAAACGCTCAAATCCGCGATACGAAGGTAAAGCCAGAGACTCTACGTTCTTCAGGCCAGATTCCTGCTGTATTCTACGGTCCAAAGGAAAAAACAACCCCTATTAGTATTTCAAAATCAGACTTTATTAAGTTATATCGAAAGGCTGGAGAGTCTTCAGTTATCATACTCAAGGAAGGAGCTCATGAACATGAAGCCCTCATCCATGATATTGCAGTGCATCCAGTTACAGGATCACCTCTTCATGTAGATTTCTATGTGATTGAAAAGGGTAAGAAGGTTCGAGTTAATGTCCCAATTGTTTTTGAAGGTACTGCTCCTGCGGTAAAAGACAAGGGAGGTATTCTTGTTAAGGTTGCTCGAGAACTTGAAATTGAGGCAGCTCCTAAGGATCTTCCTCATGAAGTGACTGTGGATATATCTTCTCTTGTTGATTTCTCAAGTGTTGTAACAGCAAAGGATATCAAGCTATCAGCCGGAGTAACTCTCATTGCTGGAGCTGATGAGATCATCGCATCAATTTCACAAGCTAAGGAAGAAACAGATGAAGTAAAGCCAATTGATATGTCAGCAATCGAGGTGGAAAAGAAAGGAAAGGAGGCTAAAGAAGGAGGAGAAGAGGTTGCCCCAGAGACAAAGTAATGAAGAAAGGGACCCGAACAAAGGGTCCTTTTTCTTTTGTGATACAATAGTGTCATGTCTCATATGATCAAAGTTAGTATCATTGCGTTTTTCGTTTTGTTTTTTTCTCTACCTCACTACATATACGCTCAAGAAACTCCCGCTCAAAGAGAGGCTCGACTTCAGGCTGAGTTGGCTCAGGTTGAAAAAGAACAAGCTGAAACAGAGAAGGTGCTTAAAGCTACTCAAAACCAGAGTGCATCTCTCGAGCGTGATATATCAATACTTACCACGAAGATAAAGGCGGCACAGTTGAATATAAAGGCAAAGAATCTCATTATAGAGACTCTTGGAAAGGATATTGTAAAGAAACAAGCTAAGATAAATGACCTTGAAGACCATATTGATAGAGGACGTGATACTCTTCGTCAGATTATGAGAAAAACAAATGAAGTTGATTCATATACTTTTGCTGAATTTATTCTTGCTCGAGAAAATATATCCCAACTCTTCATAGATCTTGATAATTTTGAATCAGTTCAGCTATCACTCAAGGAAACCTTCGAAGACATACGAGAAACCAAAGATCAGACGCAACAAGAGAAGGATGTGCTTGATAAGAGAAAAAATCAGGAAACTGATGCTCGTGCTGTTATCCAAGCAGAACAAAAAAATATACAAAGTAATGAAGCAGAGAAGAAGAGACTACTTGCTACAAGTAAGACAAGTGAGAAAACCTATGCACAAATTCTTGCTGAAAAGAGAGCTAAGGCTGCTGAAATTCGTGCCGCTCTCTTCTCACTTCGAGATGCAGCTGCTATACCATTTGAAAAGGCATTGCAATATGCAAATGAAGCTGCAAAGGCAACGGGAATACGTCCTGCATTTCTTCTCGCTATACTTACTCAAGAATCTGCGCTTGGTAAAAACGTTGGTTCCTGCTATCTCACTGATCCAAAGACAGGGGCAGGTGCAAGTGTAAAGTCAGGAAATACATTTCCAAATGTAATGAAACCAGGACGTGATGTCGAACCATTTATCGAAATTACAAAGTCTCTTGGACTCGACTACACCAAAACTCTCGTATCATGTCCTCAATCGATAGGTTGGGGAGGTGCTATGGGCCCTGCTCAGTTCATTGCTTCTACATGGGTACTGTTCAAGGCTCGTATTGCAAAAGCGGCTGATGTTTCTAATCCCAATCCATGGAATCCTGAACACGCCTTCATTGCTTCAGCTATATATCTCACTGATCTCGGTGCATATTCAGGAAGCTTTACCGGAGAAAAGAATGCTGCTTGTCGCTACTATTCAGGAAAAGCATGTATTGTGGGGCAGATAAATAACACATATGGAACTCAGGTAATGTCTAAGGCTGATGTTATACAAAGAACTATGATTGATCCTCTCCAAGGTCTCTAGCTATCGCCACGTTGCTAACCAGAATCGATTCATAATTGAATCTGTAAGGAATCCATAGGTAAGGGGACTGAAGTATATATAGAAAGAAAGTGCTCCAACAACAAGGAAGAAGAAAATGACTATTTTCTTCTTCCTACTTTCTGTTGTATCAAGCACAAAGCCGAGAGATAGTACTGCGAAAATGAGTGCTGAGAGATAGTGATAGAGGAACATTGGTCGTGTTATCAGTGCAAAGGGAAGTAGGTTTGCACAAAATCCACAGAGGAGAATGAAAGAGGTTTGAGTACGGTAGATTTTCCTCATAACAACAAGAAGTGTGAGTGCGAAGAATGCCATAAGTGCAGTCCAGTACACAAAAGGATTTGCCATGAGATAGATCATACCCGACTCACTACCCTTTCCTTCCCAGTAGAAAATACCACGTATGAATACTGGCCAACTGTACCATGGTGTTCCATAGGGATGTACTGCAACCATGGTGCTGTTTGTGGTAAGCATAACAGTGTTAAGTTCAAAAAACTTTTGTATGAATGTACTTTTTCCATCATTAAATTCTTGACTCATGAATGCATTACCAGGTCCAGGATGAGGTAGAAGTTTGAAATGAAGTGCAAAGCTACTCACATATATAATGATTGGAATGATGCAGAAACAAAAGAAAGAGGTAAGTATATATCGTATCTTCTCGCTACTTTTCCATATTTGATATATTTCAAGTAGCCCAATCATTCCTGCAAACGCCACTCCTGTCCATTTGATGTCGATGGTAAAACCAAGACATATTCCCGCATATACCTTCATCATGAATGAATTGCGTGAAGAAAGATACAAGAGAAGAGAGGCGAATCCTCCAACAATGAGAAAGCTATCAATGAGAACAAACTTCGATTCTGTTATCAAACTATTCTCTACCACAAGAAGTATTCCAATGAGAGTTGATGCAAGGAGGGATAGATTAAGTTTACGTGCAAGGAGAAAGATGAGGGGTGGTATGAGTGATCCAAAAAGGATGGGTAGTAGTCGAAGATATATGTAGAAATTATTTACGAAAGGATCACCAATAGATGGGGTTCCTGGAATTCCATTGAAGCCGATCAATTTAGCAAATCCATAGAGGAGAAGTTTTCCGAGTGGAGGGTGTTGGTCGAAATAGAAGGTACCTGCTGAATAGTGAGAGGTGAAATTGATGAAGTACACCTCATCAAATACAAATTGTTGAGGGTGGGCAAAGAGAAATATTCTTACACCGAATGCAATTATGAAAAGTATGCACGCAATGACATACGGTTTAGAGATGAGGTTTCTCATGACGATAGATACGGTAGAGGTCTTTAAACGCTCTTATGATTACATCAAGACGTGCCCCTGTAGGATTGCCATGGAGACGAGGGAGATGCTCAACAGGGAGTTCTTGAATACGGCGATGGTTGCGTGCGAGATGTACAAGAATTTCAGTGCTTGCCATTGCACCATTAGAAGTTATAACTAGATCAGATACGGTAGTTTTTCGAATGAGTTTAAAGGCACAATCAATGTCACGTATATGTAAATTAAAAAGAAAACGAATTAATGTATTCCAAAGTGCTGTGTTTATCTTCCTCTTGAAAGAATCTTGTCTTCGGGCTCTATATCCGACAACTGCATCATATTCTCGTATGTATGAGAGGAATGTATCAAGGTTGTGAATATTAAATTGCCCATCAGCATCAGTGAAGAATATGAAATCATGGCGTGCAGTAGTAAAACCTGAGCGTAGAGCCCCACCATATCCTTTGTTTCCTTCGTGGTTTACCAGTACAAGCTCAGAAAAGTTTTTCTTCAGTTCCTCAACTACCTTCTGTGTGGTATCAGTACTTCCATCATTTATTACAATGATTTCAAACTCTGCAATACGAGGGTGTCCCTTAAGAAAATTATATATATGAGTAACAGTTTTCTCGATATTCTTTTCTTCATTGAACGTAGGGAGAAAAACAGAAAGGGATATTGAATACATGGAAATAGTATACACCAGTATAGTATTTTGTTCATCCCTATATTGCATAAAATCATTACCTCTGGTATAGTCTCTACACTATGAAAAAAGACATTCATCCAAAGGAATACAGACCCGTTATATTCGTCGATAACTCGAACGGAGCTCAGTTCCTCATTTCTTCTACTATCAAAACTTCCGAGACAGCTCAGTGGATTGATGGAAAAGAGTATCCTGTATACCATGTTGAAATCTCAAGTGCTTCTCATCCATTTTACACAAATCAGGAAAAGACACTCGATACAGCTGGACGTGTAGAAAAGTTCAAATCTCGCCAAGCAAAAGCTACTCCAAAGAAAGCTTCTTCAAAGAAGGCGTAAATGAATCTCGAAGAGTACAAGAAAAATCATAAGACTGCGTATCTTGCCGAAATGTATGAAAAGCTCCTCAAGGATGAAAAGGAGCTTTTAATGCTTTCTGAAAAAGATCCTTCTATGAAGGAACTTGCTGAAGCTGATCTTGCTTCCTTTGTTGAACAGAAGAAGAATATTGAAGATCAGATTAAAGCTATTATCGAATCTGAGAAAGAAGAAGTCGAATATCCTCGAGAACTCATTCTTGAAGTTCGTGCTGGGGCGGGTGGTGATGAAGCCGCTATATTTGCAACTGAACTTGTTCAGATGTACAAACGATATGCAGAAACTCGTGGCTGGGGTACTCGTATGCTTGATGACTATACCCTTGAATTAAAGGGTAATGATGTGTATACCGATCTTCGATACGAAACAGGTGTTCATCGTGTTCAAAGAATACCTGCAACTGAAAAAATGGGTCGTGTTCATACTTCTACTGCTTCTATCGCCATCCTTCCTATACGTAAGAAAATAACGGTTGAGATTAATCCTGCAGATTTACATATTGAAACCTCACGAGCAGGTGGAAAAGGAGGGCAGAATGTTAACAAGGTGGAAACTGCGGTGCGTATAGTTCATATACCAACAGGTATTGATGTACGAGCAACCGCTGAAAGAAGTCAGGGTGCAAACAAGGAAATGGCCATGAATATTCTTGCAGCAAAGATTCTAGCTTTGAAAGAGGAGGAAGAGGCTAAGAAATTTAGTGCTGATAGGAAGGGGCAAATTGGTACAGGAGACCGTTCTGAGAAGATACGAACGTACAATTTTCCCCAAGATCGCATCACAGATCATCGTATAAAAGAGTCATGGAGTAATATTCACAAGATCATGGCTGGTGACCTTGATCCTATAATCGAGCAATTGCATGCTCATGAAAATTTGCAAAAATAAGCCTTATTTGTTAGACTCTCCTTACATTATTTATGAGTATATTTTCAGCAAAAAGCAATAACAATACAATGATTGAAAGCATGTTTAAAGCAGGTGCGCATTTCGGATTCTCACGATCTCGCCGACACCCAACTGTTTCCCCTTATATCTTCGGTGTAAAGAACAAAGTAGAGATCTTTGATCTTGAGAAGACTGGAGAGTTACTCATAAAAGCTCGGGAATTTGTAAAAAACCTTGGTAAGGAAGGTAAAACAGTTCTTTTCGTAGGAGGAAAGAGTGAGGCACGAAATGCGGTTAAAACAGGTGCATTGTCTATAAACATGCCGTATGTTGATGGACGATGGATTGGTGGAACCCTTACTAATGCCCCTCAGATTCGAAAGCGAATTGATAAGTATGAGACCCTTACAGCAGAACGAGAGAAGGGTGAACTTGCAAAGTATACAAAGAAAGAAAGACTTTTGATTGATCGTGAGATTGCTAATCTCGAACGATTCTTCCTCGGAATCGTTTCAATGAAAGAGCTTCCAAAGGCTGTATTTGTTATCGATCCTCGCAAAGAGAAGAACGCTGTAAAAGAAGCACAAGATATGGGTATACCTGTTATTGCTCTTTCTGGATCAGATTGTAATATTAAGGAGGTAACATATCCTATCGTTGGAAATGATGCATCTCAATCAAGTATTCATTTCTTCGTACAGGAAATAGTTCGTGCATACAGTGAAGGAAAGCTCGAGTCAAAGACTGAGGCAAAACCAGAAATTCGAAAGATATAGTCGGTGGATGAATTGTGTTCGTATTATTATCTATAGTAAATTAAATATATGGCGATCACCACAGAACAAATCAAAGAATTGAGAGACTCTACAGGAGTTTCTGTAATGCAGTGTAAGAAAGCACTTGAAGAAGCAGGAGGAGACAAAGAGAAAGCTCTTGTTATCCTTCGCAAGAAGAGTGGAGAACTTGCTGCAAAGAAGGGAGATCGAACATTTGGTGCTGGAACTATCCAGGCATATGTTCACACAACAGGTAATGTTGCTGCTCTCGTAGAACTCGTATGCGAGACTGACTTCGTATCGGGTAACGATGAGTTTAAGGCTCTTGCCCGAGATATCGCTATGCATGTAACTGCTTCAAATCCAAAGTTCTTGAAGAAGGATGATATTGATGAAGGTGCACGTGCTGTTGCTCGTGAAGTATTCATGAAAGAAGTTGAAGGTAAGCCTCAAGATATGCAAGAGAAGATTCTCGAAGGTAAGCTCTCAACATACTTTGGTGAAATGGTACTTATGAATCAGCCATTTATAAAGAATCCAGATATGACTATAGAAGCCCTCATTGCAGGTGCTGTACAGAAATTCGGTGAGAAAATTGACATCGCTCGTTTTGTTCGATTTGGAGTTCTTGAGAAATAATCTCGGGGATTCCCCTCTATGACTATAGCTATCATCTCTTTTTACATCTCATATGCTGGTATTGTAGGTATGATTTTCTACAAATCAACCGAACTTAGTTCGGGTAGAAAGTTGTTTCTTTCTCGATGGGCAGATACGACAAATGATAAGATACATCTTGTTTACAATGAAACTCGAAGATATATCTCATATATAAACAAGCGAAGTGCACTTGCACTTGTTCAATGGATTGCGTATCATATCTTGTCATGGGCTCGGGAATGCTATATATGGCTTCATAAGAAGGCCCATGCCCATCCACCATCAAAGAAGGTGATTGATATGGTGCGTGGAAGGGGTGAGGTGCAGAGAAATAGAGGAGCCTCAGTATATTTAAAAAGAATTGGAGAATTTGGTGAAGAAGAGGTAAAATAGAAATACGCCACCTTAGCTCAGTTGGTAGAGCAACGCTTTTGTAAAGCGAAGGTCCCCAGTT
>CAYMGJ010000015.1:0-14935 GCA_964389975.1 uncultured Candidatus Saccharibacteria bacterium | reverse complement strand
GCCACCTTAGCTCAGTTGGTAGAGCAACGCTTTTGTAAAGCGAAGGTCCCCAGTTCAAGTCTGGGAGGTGGCTCCACGTAAGCATCGCTCGATAGGTATTAGATATTTTTTTAGGGATTAATAAAATAGTATTTATATGCTATATTTCTCTCTATGAAAGATAATCAGAAAGGACATCTACATCCCATAACTCAATTTACTCGTGAGGTTGTAGATATCTTTGCTCGCATGGGCTTTACTGTTGCATCGGGTCCAGAACTTGAAACTGAGTTCTATAACTTTGATGCCCTCAATATTCCAAGTAATCATCCTTCACGTGATATGCAGGATACGTTTTGGATTAAGACAAAGGAAAAGAATGAGAATCGTCCTGTACTTAGAACCCAAACTTCATCAGTTCAGGTACGCTTTCTTGAACAGCATAAGAATAGTCTTCCCTGTGCCATTATCGTCCCTGGTAAGGTTTTTCGTAATGAAGCTACAGATGCTACTCATGAAGCCCAGTTCTATCAAATGGAAGCCCTCTATGTCGACAAGGATGTATCTCTCGGCCATTTGAAGGGAACTATAGAGCATTTTCTCAAAGAACTTTATGGGGATGATGTTGTTATACGTTTTCGTCCAAGTTACTTTCCTTTCGTTGAGCCTGGTGTTGAGGTGGATATGTTGTTTCGGGGTAAATGGCTTGAGATGGGGGGTGCTGGTATGGTTCACCCTCATGTTCTCGCTACTGCTGGTATTGATCCACAGGAGTGGAAAGGCTTTGCTTTTGGTTTCGGTATCGATCGACTCATCATGCGTCGTCATAATATAAGTGATATACGTTTGTTGTATAATGGAGATCTGCGATTTAATAATCAATTCTAAATACTATGAATACAAAATACTCTCGAGGATATACACTCATAGAACTCATCTTCTTCATTGTTGTTGTAGGGTCTTTGCTCTACGGTATGGCATATATGAAATGGGGTAATACCATCATTCCTCGTATTCTTGGTACGTATATAGAGCAAGCAACAACAACTGATATGGTTGCTTCAGTTGAAGCAACTACAACAGAAGCAACAAGCACTCCCCTCATTCCTGCATTTGAAATTGTTGTGCCTCAGGGAGGTGAGATTTTTAAACTAGGTACCACAACTGAAATTTCATGGACATCTTTACCAAATCGTTTTGACTATGTATCACTTCAGGTGGTAACAAATCATATGGAAGATTGTCCGTTTGGATACACAACTGATTCTTCACGACAGACATGTCGAGCGTATGAAATATATACAGGTAAGAACACCGGAACTACAACGTGGATGGTTGGAAAATCAATTTCAGGAATTACAATTCCATCCGGTGATTACTATCTTCGTATATGGCCTGATATCGGTATGGAGACGAGTCATGAGTTGCGTGCTGAAGGATATGATACAAGTATCTATGCTTCAACAACCTTTAGAATTGAGAAATAATATATGAAAGTACTGAAATCATGGCTTCAAGATCATATTGTCGAACCCCTTCCTCCTACAGAGGATATTGTTAATGCATTCACAGAGAAATCATCTGAGATTGAAGGAGTTGAAGAAGTGACTGTTCTTGGTAAGTCCGATACAGTATTTGATCTCAAGGTGCTACCAGATCGTGCTCATTACATGCTCTCACATCGTGGTGTTGCAGGGGAGCTTGCTCTTCTTCTCAATCTCACTCTTAAGCCCCAATCTCTTTCATTGCCTCATAGGGGAGATGATGTGAAGGTATCTGTCGAGTCAAAACTGTGTCGTAGAAATACTGCAACTCTCATTACCTCCATTACAAACACTACTTCTCCTGAATGGCTCAAGGCTCGTCTTGAAGCCATTGGAGCTCGTTCGATAAATGCTATTGTTGATGCTACTAATTATGGAACTTTTGACACAGGACAACCTCTTCATGCTTTTGACTATGACAAAGTACAAGGAAACCTCTGTGTGAGAACTGCGCATGAAGGTGAGAGTATTGAGACTCTTGATGGTAAGAATATATCACTTAAACCATGGCACCTTGTCATTGCTGATGATAGGGGTCCTCTTGATATTGCAGGTATTAAAGGGGGTAAGCGAGCAGAGGTAACTCTTGAGACAAAAAATATCATTCTTGAATCAGCAAATTTTGATCCTGCACTTATCAGAAAAACTTCATTTGAAGTTGGTATACGTAATGATGCTTCAAAAAGATTTGAAAATGAAATTACTCCACATTTAGTAGAATATGGTGTATCTCATTTTTTGAACACTCTCAGATCTTTTTCTCCCCTCAGTGTTGTTCATACAATGTCTGATGTCTACGATTCTCTTCCTGCTCAATGGAATATTTCTGTTTCTCATACTCATATTGAAAAAATCCTCTCTATACAAATTCTCACTACTGAAGTCATTCGCATACTAGAAAAACTTGGATGTACTGTATCAGAGAGTTCAGGGGTATATACCATTACACCTCCATATGAACGTCTTGATCTTGTTATACCTGAAGATATTATCGATGAAATTGGAAGAATTTATGGTCTCAACAATATTAAGAGTATTGTTCCTCATGTAAAAACTAATCATATATTTTCACAAGAATTTTTGTTGATGGAAAAGATTAAGGATGTCTTGTGTCAAGAAGGGTACGATGAAATACAGACAAGATCATTTGGTAACAAGGGTGATATTGAAGTTGCATACCCTATGGCAAGTGACAAAAGTTTTCTCCGTAAAGATTTGAAATCTGGTATCGTATCTTCTCTTGAATTGGCAACAAAGAATGCCCCTCTCTTGGGATTGGATAGTATACGAATATTTGAAATTGGGAAAACATTTCCAAAGACAGGAGAACAGCTTGATCTCTCACTCGGTATATCTCATATCAAGAAGGTAAAGAACAAAGATCAAGTTATACACGATGAATATACTCGTATAATCACTCTCCTTGAGAAAGGATTGGGGATTAAGCTTGCCACTCATATTGATTCAAATATTTTGTTCATTACAAACCTTGAACAATTAAAAACATCACTCACTCCTCAGTCAATCTCATATACGAAGGGAAGTCGTATTCAGTTTGTGCCATTCTCTCTTGAACCTTTCATTGTTCGAGATGTGGCTCTCTTTGTTCCAACGGGGACCTCTCTGGATGTTGTTGGAAAATATATACACGACAAGGTATCTGAAAAAGCGGGTACACTTCTTGTGAAAGGTCCTGAACTCTTCGACCAATTTGAAAAGGAAGGAAAGATTTCTCTTGCATTCCGTATGGTATTTCAGGCAGAAGATCGAACCCTTACTGATATTGAAACAAATACCATTATGGATTCTCTGTATGAATCTCTGCGATCTCAGGGATGGCAGGTACGATAGGGAACATCATATTTGAGCTCGAGTCAATACGGCATAGGGGGCTAAAATTTGCTATACTAAAAGGTACCTAAAATATATATAAATCTATGGCAAAAGACCCAGAAAACAAGAAGAAAGATAGTTATGGAGCTGATTCCATTCAGGTGCTTGAGGGTCTTGAACCTGTTCGAAAGCGTCCTGGTATGTACATTGGTACTACCGGTCCCGATGGTCTTCATCATCTTATAACAGAAATATTTGATAACTCTCGTGATGAAGCCATGGGAGGTTTTGCTAATCGTATTGAGGTTGCTCTTCTTCCTCATAATCGAGTGCGTGTGGTTGATAATGGACGAGGTATTCCAGTTGATGTACATAAGACAACTAAGGTTTCTGCACTTGAAACGATTATGACTGTTCTCCATGCTGGAGGTAAGTTCGGAGGTGATGAAACTGGATACAAGGTATCAGGAGGTCTTCACGGAGTGGGAGCATCTGTGGTAAATGCACTTTCTATCTATACTCAGGTATGGGTACATAAAGATGGTGGAGTGTATACTCAGGAATATTCTCAAGGTCGTAAGAAGGCACCAGTAAAGAAAATTGCTTCGAGTAAGAATCATGGTACTATTGTTGCTTTTGAACCTGATATTATTATCTTCAAAGAAGTTAAATTTGATTTCAATCGTATTGTGCACTCATTACGACAACAGGCATACCTCGTACGTGCCCTCAATATTACCGTTATTGATGCTCGTGAGTATACAGGAAGTGAATTGAAATTCGACAAGGATGGAGTGCTTGATATCAGTGAAGATGTTTTCTATCTCAGTGATCTCAATCTTCAAGTTCCTTCCCAATCTTTCTATTTCGAAAATGGTCTCACATCTCTCGTAAAGTTTAACAATCAGATTCTTAAGCCCATTCACAAGAATATTTTCTATGTTGAAAAGAAAGTTGAAGGTGTTGAGTCTGTAGAGGTTGCACTTCAATATGCAGATGATATTTCTGCTCGTATTCTTGCGTTTGCTAACAATATATACAACCCTGAGGGAGGTACTCATGTTACAGGATTCAAGACTGCTCTTACACGAAGTTTGAATTCATATGCTAAGAAAAACAATCTTGCGAAGGATGGAGAGGACAACTTTACAGGAGATGATGTTCTTGAGGGACTTACTGTTGTTGTCTCAGTTAAACTACGTGAAATTCAATTTGAAGGACAGACAAAAGCAAAGCTTGGATCAGTGGAAGCACAGAGTGCTGTTGCAACTGTGTTTGGGGAAGCATTTGCTTCATTCCTCGAAGAGAATCCTGATGATGCACGGGCGATAGTTACAAAGGTTGTTCTTGCCATGAAGGCCCGTAAGGCCGCAAAGGCTGCGAAGGACAGTGTTCTTCGAAAGGGTGCACTTGAAGGTATGACATTGCCAGGTAAGCTTGCTGATTGTCAGACTAATAACGCATCAGAATCAGAACTCTTCATTGTGGAGGGAGACTCAGCTGGAGGTACTGCAAAGACGGGACGTGATCGACGTACACAAGCAATTCTTCCTCTTCGAGGAAAGATTTTGAACATTGAACGAGCACGTCTCGATCGTATGTTGGGGTCTGAGCAGATTAAGAATCTTGTTCTCGCTTTTGGTACAGCTATTGGAGATACATTTGATATTTCAAAATTAAGATATCACAAAATCATTCTTGCTACCGATGCCGATGTTGACGGGGCACATATCCGTACTCTCATCCTTACACTCTTGTATCGATACTTTAAACCACTTGTTGAAGGGGGATATGTTTATATCGCACAGCCACCTTTGTACAAGGTGAAGCGTGGAAAAGAAATTCTCTATTTCTATTCCGAAGAAGAGAAGGTTAAAGCTATTGGAAAAGAGATTGATGCAATGAATGAGGTTTCTAATGAAAATGATGAAGAAGCTCGTAGAGAACTTCTTGAGCGTGCTGAAGCACCTCTTGATGAAGAAGCTATTGAAGATGATGTGAAAGGGAAGAAACCTAAGATTTCTATACAACGATACAAGGGTCTCGGAGAGATGAATGCTGATGAACTCTGGGAGACAACTATGGATCCTGAGAGACGTATACTAAAGCGTGTGAATATAGAGGATGCACAGGATGCTGACAAAGTATTCGATATGCTTATGGGAACTGATGTTCCATCTCGAAAGATGTTCATTCAATCAAACGCAAAGAAAGCTACTATTGATATTTAAAAAAATCCCCGGAGCAGTAAATGCTTCCGGGGATGATCTTGATATTGGTTTTACGGGCCAAGGAGACCAAAGATTTTAGCGATCTGTGTTTTCACTCTTGGATTAAAACCCAACTCCGCTGCGAGAAAAGTTTCTACCTGGATGATTGTGTCCAGTTCCTCAAAAAGTTCTGCTTTTCCTAGTTTTTCATGACCCCCCATTAATTCAATGGATTGCTGTTCATCCTGAGGATAGCAGATATCAACGGTGTACCCTTGTTTTTTCTCGCCTACCCCTTCTGTTTGTGGGGGCGGTGGAAAAATTAGGGTAATTATTGCGTGGTACCTACCTCTCCCCAAATTGAAGGTGACGAACAATTGCTTGTCACCTGGGGATTCTGGAAACTCACCAACTCGAGTAAATGTACTATCTTCGGTGTTCATTATTAATTTCATACGTACTTCCTTTTGGTTGTTGTTTATATGACACTGCACACATATCCCTTAGAAAAGGAGATGAGTGCAGTGTCATATACAAGAAGGGAATAATATGTCTGGTGAGCATGATATCATAAAAATACTAAAAGTCAATACTATATCTTGACTTTTATATAAATATGGTATATACTTTAAGGTATTAATTTGTAGCAACAAATATATGAAAAAAACCCTTATTTTACTTGCTTTTGTATATGCAGTGATCTCAGCACCTTCTGTGGCGCTTGCTTTCGATCCGGGGCAACTCTTTGACCCTGCATGTTTCTTTGCGTGTGAGGAAAAGAAGAATACAAAGGTTGTTGTTGTGTCTGTCGCTCGACAAACTACAGCTCAGCGAGCCCCAACTCCAAGTCCAACTCCTATAACTGTTGTTAATAACAACTATAACTACAATACTACTAATACTAATGGTGGTTATCATGATTATGACTACGATTATAATTATCGATCACGACCAACCTATAGTCCTCTTGTGGTTTCATGTTATGCAAATACTTCAGTTGCATCTGTAGATAGTCGAGTTACATGGTACGCCTCTCTTGGAGGTGGAGATGGAGAGTATACTGTTCGATGGTCAGGTTCTGAAGGACTTTCTGGAAGTGGTACAAGTCAGGGTATTCGATATGACCATGAAGGTACAAAGAACGCGTCTGTACGTGTGACTTCAGATGGAGAGACTATTACTCGAACATGTTCAAGTGTTGAAGTCTATGATTATGATAACAATAATCATTACTATAATGACTATGATTATAACTACAATGATTCACTCTATGTATCATGTTCTGTAAATACTAATTTTTCTCCTATAAACAACACAGTAGTATGGGAAGCATATGCTTCAGGTGGTAATGGTAATTATCGATACTCATGGTCTGGAACTGATCGTCTAAATGGTTCTGGAAGAACTGTTGACGCTGAATATCATTCAGCTGGTGTGAAGAATGCATCAGTGACTGTCTATTCAAATGGACGTTCTGTAACTCAGATGTGTTCAAATACCGTTACTATCGGAATACCTAATCAGTATGGATATAACTCAGGTGATATACAGGTTGCATGTTATGCAGACAAACTTTCAGTAACTCGAGGATCTCTTGTAAAGTGGTCAGTAGAAGCTGTTGGAGGTTCTGGAAACTATACATACACATGGACAGGTTCTGAAGGTCTTTCAGGAAATGGTACCACTGTAGCAACTTCATATGACACCACTGGTGTAAAGACTGCATCAGTTGTTGTTAGAGCTTCAAATGGTCAAACAGTAACTCAGTTTTGTGGAAACAATGTTACTGTGAAGAATCCAGGAACTGCAGTTGCTAAGGTTACTCCAAAGGAACCTGCAGGATTTGATGATCTCTCAGCTTCATCTCTCTTCTCTGTGAAGAATATTCCATGGGGATGGGTTATGGTACTTGTGATGCTTGTCATGATGGGTGCAATTATCTTCCTCATCTTTACTCGAAACAAGAAATAAGATAAGAACAAAAAATCCCCGAATGGGGATTTTTTGTTTATAGTGATCGTGTTCGTATTTCTTCCTGAATCTTCTCGATGACTTCGTTAGCTGATATCTGCCCAATTTGTCCTCGGTCTCGACTCTCGAGTGTTACTTTGTCTACAGCTATATCCTTGTCTCCAATGATAACAAAGTAGGGTATGAGTTCTGTTTTTGCTTCTCGAACTTTCTTTCCAAATCCATCTTTTGAAAGATTAACTGAAGAGCGAATTCCCATATCTCTCATTCGTTCATGAAGTTCAAGCGCCTTCTCATGATGAGCATCTCCAATTGGAATGATTGATACTTGTGTAGGAGCAAGCCATACAGGGAATTTACCAGCAAAGTGTTCAATGAGGATTGCAAGGAATCTTTCCAATGATCCTGATATTGCTCGATGAATTACTACAGGACGCTCTTTCTCTCCTTTTTCATTAGTAAATGAAAGGTCAAAACGTTCAGGAAGATTGAAATCACATTGTATTGTTGCAAGTTGCCATTCTCGCCCTATTGAATCTTTAAACATAAAGTCGAGTTTTGGACCATAGAATGCCGCTTCACCTTTTCCAATCTTGTACGGCAGGCTATTCTCCTTGGCTGAATTTTCAAGTGCTTGTTCTGCTTTCATCCATACTTCATCACTGCCTAGATACTGACTTTTGTCATCTCCACGTACTGAGAGTCGTACCCAGTAATTATCCATAAGGCCAATGGTGGTATAGAAAGTTTTAATGATGTGAACAATTGTACCAACTTCATCACCAATTTGAGCTTGGCTACAGAAGAGATGTCCATCATCTTGAGTAATTGATCGAACACGAGCAAGTCCTGCAAGTTGTCCTGATTTTTCATCTCGATATACGGTTGCTGGTTCAAAGTATCGTACAGGCATATCTCGATATGAGAATTGATTGTCAGCGAAGATCTGCATGTGATGAGGACAATTCATAGGCTTGAGAATAAATTTCTCATCCCCGCCAGTTACTCTGAAAAGTTCATCTCCAAACTTCTCAGCATGTCCTGATGTTTTGTAAAGTTCTTCTTTTGCAATATGAGGAGTCCATACTTTAAAATATCCCTTTCTTTTGTGAAGTTCCCATAGGTATGAAGATATTTCCTCTCTGATGATCATTCCCTTAGGTTGCATAAGGGGGAGACCAGCTCCCACAAGAGGTGAAATGGTAAATATTTTATGTTCCTTTCCAATTTTCTTATGATCACGCTTCTCTGCTTCTACTCTCTGAGTTTCATACTCATCAAGACTTTGTTTGCTTTCAAATGACAGACCATAGATACGGGTAAGCATGGTATTGTTTTCGTTTCCTCTCCAGTATGCCCCTGCAATACGAGACAGCTTGAAAGAATCAGGATGAATATCGACGCTAGGGTGTTCACAGTGTCCTCCTCGACATAGATCGGTAAAGTTACCACATGTATAGAGGGTAATTTTCTCTCCCTTTGCAAGAATTTCATCAATCAATTCAATTTTGTATTGATTATCTTTAAATATTTCTTTTGCTTCTGATGCTGTGACTTCTTTATGTGTAAATTCCTTCCATGATGGGAGGGTTTTTTTCATATGCTTTTCAAAGCTTGTAAGATCTTTATCAGAAATTTTTATTCCAGCAGGGAATTCAAAATCATAGTAGAAACCATCGGCAATAGCTGGCCCTATGGTGTTCTTGGTTCCAGGGTATAACTTGAGAACAACATCGGCAAGTAAATGTGCGAGTGTGTGGCGTATAAGATTTATATCTACATTTTTATGTGTCATGGCACCATCATAGCAGTTATTGAGGTAGTTTTAAAGAGGGTTGACAATACAGTCTTTTACTTTGAAATTGTTATTTTGTATAGAAAAATATCCCTAATATCTTGTTATTTAATGGTTTTTAGACGAGATAAAATTTTGATAAAGTTTTTATCTACGTTCTCTACAGTTACATATTGCTCTAACTCATCTTCTCCTCCTATACTTACCTTTATGGAAACAGAGTTAATTCCTCAATATATTAAAGATATGCATCAGGATATAAAGAAACTTATGTCTGCCTTTGGTTGTATGCAGGAAGATATTTCAGGATTAAAGATTGATGTAGCCCAGTTGAAGACAGATGTATCAGAATTGAAAACTGATGTTGCACAATTAAAAACAGATGTAACAGAATTAAAGGTAGATGTGTCTGAGTTGAGAACAGATGTATCAGAATTGAAGTCTGATGTCGCGGAGATGAAGATTGATATTTCGGAATTAAAAACCGATGTAGCTCAGTTGAAGGTGGATATGTCTGAGATGAAGCTCCGAGTGACTGCACTAGAGGTCGATGTGTCTGATCTTAAAGAACTCACTCAGCATATATTGAAACATATGGTGACACAAGATCAGTTCGAGTCACTTAATAAAGATGTCTTGAATATGAAAAAAGATATTCATGAAATCATGAAATACATCGGTCTTTATGAAGTACGGTCTCAAAATCTCGAAGATGTAATCTTCCATGACCATAAGCCTCGTATAGTCGATCTCGAAAAAGCCGTATACAACTAACCCAATATCTTTATCTTCTCAATTATCATACTTTTTTGTCCATTTCGTTCTGACATTTTTCCCTTGATTGCAATACAACGATCAGGTACACATGCATTTTTGAATTCAAAGAGCACTCGTGGAAATACAACTGTTTCAAGACTGCCACTAAAATCGGCAACTTTCATAAATGCCATAGCATCACCTTTCTTTGTTGTTAATGGTTTAATTTCTTCTACAATACATGCGAGGGTGATCTCTGCTCCATCCTTGAGTGTTTCAAGGGCTTTCTTTATATCCATATCTCTTTTAGAAATAACTTCACGAAACTTATCAAGTGGATGACCTGAGATGTAGAGGCCGAGAAGTTCCTTCTCCCATGCGAGTTTTTCTCTCATGTCTGCAAGGGGAGTTTCAGTCAATTTGAGACCAGGTACTGAAGAGGTATCGGACATAAGGCCAAAGAGTGAATCCTGATTTTCTAGTCTACCACCATGCTCTTTGTTGAAAGCAAGCAGTGTCTCTATATTTCCAAGTAGTGTTCCTCTATCATATCCAAAGCTATCAAGAGCTCCTGACTTAATGAGTGCCTCAAGAGATTTCTTGTTAAGATTCTTGTCCTTCACTCGCTCAAGAAAATGGGAGAGTGAGGTGAATACTCCACCACGTTTACGTTCCTCAATGATTGCAGTTGCAATTCCTTGTCCAAAGTTTTTAATGGTTACAAGTCCAAAACGTATTGTCTGCTTCTCTCCTTTTACTACAGTAAATTGACTGAAGCTTTCATTGATATCAGGGGGAAGAATTGGTATTCCCATACGCTTACACTCCGTTACGATTTCAGAAATTTTTTCAATATCACCAGATTCAGCAGAAAGGACTGCTGACATATAGATAGCGGGGAAGTTTGCCTTCATATATGCAGTTTGATACGCTACACGGCCATAACTTGCGGCATGTGCTTTGTTGAAACCATATGCAGCGAATGGTTCAATGAGTTTCCAGAGTTCATTAGCAACTTTTTTCCCCATTCCATTTTTCACAAATCCAGAGAGAAGTTTTTCTTTCTGTTCTTCCATTTCCTTTGGTATTTTCTTTCCCATTGCTTTTCGTAGCTTGTCTGCTTCAAGCCATGAATATCCTGCTAGTTTAATTGCAATCATCATAACGTCATCTTGATAGGTGATGACACCATATGAACGTTCGATAATATCTTTCATACGTGGATCAAGATATGAGACTTTCGATGGATCATGTTTACGTTCAATGTATGTAGGGATCATTTCAATCGGTCCTGGTCGGTAGAGAGCAACCATGGCATTGATATCGTGTATTGTTGTTGGCTTGAGCTCAATGAGGAACTTGGTCATTCCTGTACCATTAAGTTGAAAGAGTCCTGTTGTTTCTCCTCGAGCAAGAATTTCAAATGTTCTCTTGTCATCAATTGGTACATTTTCAATATCAATATCTTTCCCCTCTATTTTCTTTACACGTTCTACTGCATCTGCAAGTATTGAAAGGTTTTTAATTCCAAGAAAGTCGAATTTAAGGAGCCCAACTCCATCTTCTCCAACCGAGTACATATCGTATTGTGTAATTATTTTCTTCTCACCTTTAGTATCAAATTGAAGAGGTGTATATTCGGTAAGGGGTTCAGGAGATATGACCACACCCGCAGCGTGTACGGAGATGTGTCGTGCACAACCTTCAATCTTCTTTGCCATATCGATAATACGATGAGCATCATTGTTCTTCTCATAGAGTTCCTTAAGTTCAGTTACTTCAGCAAGGGCACGATCGATAGTCATAGGGAATCCTTGGGCTCCCATAGGGATGAGTTTTGATATTTGATCACCAATTTCATAGGGATATCCCATAGCTCGTGCAACATCACGTACTGAACCTTTTGCCATCATGGTACCGAATGTTCCAATCTGGGCTACATGATCACGACCATATTTTTGTCGGGCATATTCAATTACTTCATCTCGACGGTTATCAGCAAAGTCCATATCGATATCGGGTGCAGAAGGACGTTCGGGGTTAAGGAAACGTTCAAAGGGAAGTTTGTATTCAAGGGGATCTACATTTGTGATTTTTGTAACATAGGTTGTAAGTGAACCCGCAACCGATCCTCGAATATTGGTAAGGATGCCGTGATCATGTGCATAATGGAGGAGATCGGATACTACAAGGAAATACTGGGAATACCCTTTTTTCTTGATAACTTCGAGTTCATAATCAAGACGTTGGAGTACCTCAGGAGATTTTTGAAGCCCACGTTTTTCAATTCCTTCATATGCAAGTCGTTTCAATTCATCATCATGTGATAGTCCATTGGGAACAATGAATCGAGGAAAATACCAACTACCAAGAGTGAGTTCAACAGTACAACGCTCAGCGATTTTGAGTGTATTGTCGAGTGCCTCGGGAATATCTCTAAACATATCTTCTGCTTTTTCATTTGAAATGAAGGAGAAATCTTCCTCCTCATCATCACCTGTCATTCCTCCACTTTTCTCAGACATATCACCACCTGTGTTCACAAGCATGAGAGTGTCTCGAGCAGTTTTGTCTTCAGGATGTATGTAGTAGACATCATGAGCCGCAACTATCTCTGTCTGGGTCTCCTTTCCTAACTTTATGAGTTGTTGCATAAGTCCCTCATGTCCCTGAAGTTCAGGGTGACGAGTGATTTCGATAAATACATTCGTGTTCCCATATACTTTTTTGTAGTATGCGATGAGTTCTTTAGCTTTGTCTACGTTCTTTCCTTTCATTGCAGCTGATACATCACTTGAGAATGATGGGATGATGCAGATGAGGCCTTGTGAATATTTTTCAATCAATTCTCGGTCAATACGAGGTTTGTAGTAGAAACCTTCGAGATATGAATACGAAACCAATTTCATAAGATTCTTGTAACCATCCATATTTTCTGCGAGAAGAACAAGTCGTGTCCTCTTGTTATCAATCCCCGCTTGCATATCAGTACGATTACGAATGGCAACATAGAAATCAACCCCAATGATAGGTTTTACTTCCTTCTTCTTGCATGTTTGATAGAACTCAATAGCCCCATAGAGATTACCTGCATCAGTAAGGGCAAGAGCTTTCATTCCATTATCCTTCGCAGCTTTTACAAGCTCATCAAGCTTAGGAAGGGCATTAAGGAGTGAATAGTGGCTGTGGGTATGAAGGTGAATGAAGCGTGACATTCCGCTATTATACCAAATGATATACTTTATGTATGAAAAGATATCTTGTAGGTATTGATGAGGTGGGTAGAGGTCCCATTGCAGGCCCTGTTGCTGTAGGGGCTTTTGTATTTCTCGATTCTAAAGCCTCACGTATCTTTAGGGGAGTTAAGGAGTCAAAACAGTTAACAGAAAAAGAGAGGGAGGCGTGGTTTAGTATCATACAAGATGCGCGAGAAAGAGGATTGGTTAATTTCAAAGTATCATTTCAAAGTGAACGTAGTATTGATGAGAGAGGACTTACCCATACCATCATGAAGGCACTTACCCTTGCACTTAATGGATTGAAACTTGATCCAGAATCTGTTGAAGTGCGCCTTGATGGAGGACTCAAGGCTCCTTCTCACTATCGATATCAAAAAACAATTATACGAGGTGATGCTCAAGAGAAAGTCATAGCGCTTGCTTCCATTTGTGCCAAGGTATTACGGGACAGAAAGATGAATCAATGGGGAAAGAAGTATCCTCAGTATGGTTTTGAGGTGCATAAAGGGTATGGAACCAAGAAGCATTATGAAGCTTTGGAAAAAGAGGGGATATTGCCATTGCATCGTCGAAGTTTTTTAAAAAGATATGGAGTATAATTTTAATTATGAACATATTTTCTGCAATTAAAACTCTCAATTTACCCCTAGGGGAATATGCCGTGTCGGGTAGTGGTGTCTTGTCTGCTCATGGTTTGCGGGATTTTAGAGATATAGATATATTAATTTCTTGGAAATTATTTGATGATCTAAAAAAGAGGGGGTGGAAAGAGAGGGACAATATGTGGGGTTCAGTAGTAATTGAAAATGGGATATATGAAGCATCACCCGATATTATTCTTGCGGGTACATATCACCCCAATATTCAAGAGATTATAAATAACGCTGATATTATAAACAATATTGCTTTTTTAAGACTAGAAGATCTTCTTGTTTTTAAGAGGGTACTTAATCGCCCTAAAGATCTCGATGATATTCGTCTCATTACTGATTTTCTTGCAAAAAAGAGCTCTTTAGGGTAGTATGATGTCACTATGGTAAATCGAATGAGAGCCAATCGGGCGCACCGAGATAATCGTCGTTCACATCACGCATTAGATGATGTGCGTCTTTCTAAGTGTGCAAACTGTGCATCTATGCACATTCGCCACACTATGTGTGAGAAATGTGGTATGTACCGAGGCAAAAAGATAGTAGATATGACAGCACTTGTTGCAGCAAAGCAGAAGAAAGCAGCGGCAAAGAAGAAGGAGATACAGCAAGCATAGGGAGGATATAATTAAGTTTTTAAATAAGTTTCGCTCTTCAAAAAATATGGCAAATCGACACCTTTCAAGATCAGTAGTACTCCAATCACTCTTTGAGTGGGACTTTAGAGGTTGTCATAACGAAGAGACAGAAGAAATAGTCACCCGAAATGTCCAAGAATTTGCGACAGGTATGGGTGACTTTTCTTTTATAAACACTCTCATGACAAATATTCTTGCTAAGAAGGAAGATCTCGATAAGATCATTGAGAAGGCTGCGCCAGATTGGCCACTCGACAAGATATCTGTTGTTGATAGGAATATACTACGTATAGGTCTCTATGAGCTCTTGTTTGCTGATA
>CAYMGJ010000014.1:0-15852 GCA_964389975.1 uncultured Candidatus Saccharibacteria bacterium | reverse complement strand
CGGTCTTCTAGAATATTTAGCCTTACCGGTTAGTTCCGGCAGATTCCCCCGAGCTATTCGTGTCTCGAGGTACTCAAGAATGGAAACAAAGAAGACTTTTTGATTTCGACTACAGGGCTATCACCTTCTGGGGCTAAGCTTTCCAGCTTATTCTTCTATCAAAAAATTTTGTAACTTCTCTGTCATAAATGACACGTCTCCACCTTACTACCCCCAACCTTAATCGCACGACAGGACTTGCGTCCCATTGTACGATTAAGGTTGAGTTTGGGCTCTTTCGCTTTCGCTCGCCGCTACTTACGAAATTCTTATTAGTTTCTTTTCCACCAGGTACTGAAATGTTTTACTTCCCTGGGTGAGCAATGAATTGTCAAGCAATTCATTTCTGACTCGAAGTCAGAGAGTTTCCTCATTCGGAGATTTCCGGATCAAAGGTTGCTTGGCACCTCCCCGGAACATATCGTCGCCATACCACGTCCTTCATCGCTTCTTAGAAGCCTAGGCATCCACCATATGCTCTTAAATTTCCCATTAGGAAATCTAAAAACCACAATTATTTATCTACAACTTACAACATACTTCTCCATATACATATTCGAAAAAACCCTTTTGCATATGTATATAGAAAAAGTATTACCTTTTTCCTCTAGCAACCCACTGATTGCGTTAGGTTACTAGAGGTATTGATTTGTCAAAGTTTCGGTCGTTCTGTACTCCTTTCGGATTAACAAAAAATCGCTTCTTTTAAGCGACCTTCTTTAACACTTTTTTAAAGCGTTATTGTGGCCGTTTAAATAGTGACTTTCTTAACATATTTCTGTGTAAGGAATAGTCTATACGAAGGCTAAAATAAAGTCAATAGGTTTAACACTTTTCTTTGTAAAAACAAAATATCGACCCTTTCTTGGGATCGATATTTTGTTTAAAAGATAGTCTATATTACAAAACTATTCCTTGTCTGACACAGCGTGTATTGTCTTCTCAAGCATTCGTGCCGCAACGTCCTTTCCTCCAAGTCCGAAAGATAGACCAACTGCAAGCGCAGCTGCAACAACAACACCCATGAACACTGTCTGGATAAGAGCAGGAGCAATGCCGAGGTGATAAAGAGCAGTAAGGATAGCAAAGATCCAAATAGCCCACTTTGTAATAACACCGAGCAAATGTGCAGAACGTACATGAGCTGCCTTTGCACTTCCGATAACAAGTTTTTGCATTGCATCAGCAATAACAACAGCAACCATAAGCACAAGAACAGCTACGATAACTTGTGGAAGGTATGACAGAACAACATCCTTAAGGAAGCTATTTACTTGATTTAAACCAAGAACATCAAATGAGGCAATAAGAAATACGACAATTACAAACCACTTAATAAGTGATCCTACGAATCGTCCTGAATTGAGCTTGTGTCCTGATCGCTCAACTACATCCTCGAGACCAGCACTCTTTAGTAGAGCATCAACCTTGAGAGTCTTAAAGAGAGTCTCAATAAGCTTTTCTACGAGAGATGCCAAAACCCAACCAATAGCAAAGATAACAATAGCAATAAAGAGTGTAGGTATGAATCCTGCAACTCCATACCAGATACCCTGCAATGATTGAGTGAATACTGCACCCCAATTTTGTACAAACATCATAAATTTATTTAATTAAAGCCAAATAATAATTTCTAATACAATAATTATATCACCTTATTTGTTCTCTATGCCGAGCTTATCCACAAGAGTTGTATGAGGAAAATCGAGTATATCTCGTATAAGGCGATCGTGTATACCATAACGATATTCGAAGTCTGTAGTATCAAATGCTGAATAAGATATCTCCTTCCCCACCTCCGCCTCTATTGTCTTAATTACAGAATCAAGGCGGTTAAGATTAAGATCATCCCCAACAACAAGAAGATCTACTCGAGTGTCCCATTCTTGGATAAAGAGACCTGAAGCAACAAAAAGCTTGATTTTACCCACACTTCCAAATTTCCTCAAAAGAGTGTCGTCAGCATGAAGACTCACGGTGATAAGGAGATTTTTTAATGCCTGAAGATAAGGAAATTTAGGATCAAGGAGGTAGCCAGTATCGTGGACCTTACGAACAGTAACCTTCTTTCCCCTCTTGGTAGAAACTTCTCGTACTATAGGCTTTTTCTTTGCAATGCCCATGGCGATAAGAATATTGAGTTCTTTCCGCACATCCTTGAGCGATGACTTTGATCGATCTAGTATCTCAGACATTGAATACGCATTCTCACCATTAAAAAGAAACATTCTCATAAGCTTAACCTTCGTATCACTTCCGAACAATTTTGCAAGAATTTCCATAGGCATACATAGTAACAAAAAACCGCCCTTTTGTCAGGCGGTTCCTTGTTTGAGAGAAAGATCTATTTATATTCAACCTTTCCTCCTGCTTCTTCAATTTTCTTCTTCAAAGCATCTGCATCATCCTTCTTCATTGCATCTTTGATGAGTGCTGGGGCTCCATCAACGAGGTCCTTAGCTTCTTTCAAACCAAGTCCGAGTGCTTCCTTTACAACTTTGATAACAGCGATCTTCTGATCTCCTGCTGAAGCAAGGTGAAGAGCAACTGTACTCTTTTCCTCACTAGCTCCTGCAGCTGCTGCTGGAGCTGCAACTGCTACTGCAGCTGCTGAAACTCCAAATTTCTTCTCGAGGAGTTTTACGAGTTCGTTAAGATCGAGAACTGACATAGTCTCAATACTCTCAACGATTGACTTAAACTTTGCTGGGATTTCTACTGATTCCATAATAATTATAGTGATAAATAATAAATAACGTTATACGGTTTTCTTCTGAGCGATTTGATCGAGTGCCATAACAAATCCCTGTATAGGAGAATTGATGACATTGACGAACATAGCTTGAAGAGTTTTCTGAGAAGGAATAAGGGCAATTGCCATCATTTCTTCCTTTGTCATGAACTTTCCTTCAAATACTCCTCCGAGGATTGAGATACTGTCCTTGTACTTCTTCTGGAATTCATATACTTCACGTGCAGGAGCAATGAGATCTACTGCATATGCAAGCCCGAGCTCTCCAGGAAGTTCAGGCATAGATCCTGAGACCTTTATCGAATCAAAAGCCTTTCGGGTAAGAGATTTCTTTGCGACAAAGAAACCTACTTTTTCTCCCTTGAGTTTTCGACGTACGAGGGTCATATCACCCACCTTAAGACCATGGAAATTTACGAATACTACTGACTGCGCATCTTTCACAATGGTTTCAAGTTTTCCGAGTATTTCTTTCTTTTCTATTTTTGTTCGAGGCATACTATTCTTTTGTTAAATAAAAAAACGACCTTTACTTGTATAAGGGGCGTGAGAGTCGAGTCCATAAAGGACTACAGAACCTCGGAAGGATATTATGGCAATTGTTATATGCTGCCAACCTTCTGTCTCCGGCCTTATACTCAACACCTTATCATAGCTCATTTCCAACGTCAATTACCTGTATTACGAGGATCCTTCTCCCAACCTCCCTGCTCAATATATGTAAGAAGACCTTCAAAAAGAGTTGCTACAGCCTTCCTCTCGGCCTCAGTTACTTCAACTTTCTTAAGGCGCTTAAGTTTAAGCTTGCGCCCCATCTTATCTATTAACCTATCATATTTTTTAACATTCATTTTAGCTATCTTATCAATTCTTGATAGCAATGCTCTTTCATGAACTTTTGGTAACTTTAGTGTAATAATAGTTTTTCTCATGTATTCAAGATATGCATCCATATCACTAATTACATTCATATTGTTTTTTGACTTAAGAGCCTCAGCTGATCGATTGATAATATCAACAACACCGTCATTATCAGCGTCGATAAACATAAGGGTCCCTGTTGCAATGTTTTCTGTACTAGTAGCTATCATGAAATCAGCAGTCATAAGAGAAGTGACCGGCATATCACTGAAAGTTGTTGATGCAATTACTTCATCATGCTGATGAAATTCAACAAGAGCACTGAATAGTCCTGGAGCTTGTCCATTGAGGACAATATGGTATGGCCCATCATCTAGGTAATAAGCAATTTGTTCAATCCTATTATCACCATAGACATAGGTAACACCTTGAGCCTTGTCCTCAACATAATCAAACTCATTTCCCGGTATAGGATTAGGGGCACGACCAGTATGTCTTCCGTTTTTGTCATACACATGTATATCAACTGGCGAAAATATTTGAACAGTCACCATAATATCATCTGAGGTAGGTTCTTCCGTCGAGAAGTATTTTTTGTATTGTGGTGATACTGAATCGAGAGCATTACTAACTTGATTTTGTATAACATTAAGCACAGCATCTGCCTCAAGAATATCTGCGTGTCTTACACTGTCTCCTGTTGTTTCCTTGAAAAGCTTCATGTTGAAAAACTTTTTTGAAGAAGCAATGTCCGTAGAACTCTTTGTTAATACAGCTCCATCGCCTCCCATTGAAAGATGAACCCGTGGTTCTTGTGGACACTGTTTCTGGAGTGATGGCGCACAGTGAGTATCTGGGTGATAACTTAAGGAATATGACGTAGGAATACCCCAACCTATAAGAGAAGACACTTTCACAGAACTCTCTGGAATCCATTCATCAATTGATGAGTGAATTTTATCCACTAAAGAAAGTATAGATTGTCTCAAGAGTAATGGAATAGTCGTGTCTTTTGATGATGTTGCAGACCATGGATTCTCGGTAAGAAATTTTTTCATATCTTCATATGACACAGCGTCACGAATACCTGTAGCAGTAATAACTGGTTTATTATCCTTTTCAAAAAACTTTCGGGAAGGAAGAAGTCCATATGCACCCGGCATATTCTGAGAAAAATTACGAGCCATATTTTTACCCATAATCATTCCACCAAGAAGTGTTTGATTATACCCGTGAAGGAGCGCTGGCAATGCCTCTGGTGTCCCCAATTCTGGCACTGCAACAAATATAATCTGATCTATAGAGTCCTGATAACCTCTTCGCTCAAGTTCTTTCATTAAAGCCTTGGCAATCAATCCACCATTACTATGCGCAATGATTGTGACCTTGTGAGTCTTGGAAGATGAAGCAAGGGTGTATATTTGATTGATAAGTTTGGTATCAACAATATCTTCAATACTCTTCCTCCAATCATATGGGTATGGGATCCATTCATGTATCTTCCCCTCTGATACAAGAGAGTTCATGGTGACAATGAATTTACTATAGATATTCTTAACCCCAAAAGCAGAATCAATAATATCTTTTGTGTATATATTCTGATCAAGACTCGTACCATTATCATTAAGGAAAAGTTTCTCAATATCCTTTGAACGATTAGGCTCCCAGAGAGTATTTGTACTGGTTCCAAACATACGATCTATATCTACATATAATCTACTTGCTTCAATTCCAGGAAGAAAGAGTATACTTGAACAACAAACATTTTCAGATTCTAATTGAATTTTCCAAGGAGAAACAACAGCTAAGCCTTGAATGCTTCCAGTATTTGGTCCATCATTACTACCCCACCAATTATCTCGAGCATCGATAGTATTTACAGTTTCATTGAGGAGTGAATACGTCGTAATATTATCAAATGAACTATCATGAATAGTGATTGAATTCTGAAGAGGATCGATTGGAGTATCAAGAGCATTACCAATACCGCCAGCATTCAACCTCGAACCTACCTGAGACATGAAAGGGCCTGTGGTGTATTCGCCTGAATATACCGCAATGGGAATACTCTCGAAGGTTGTTGAAGAAATGGACACAGAACTTCCTCGTGCAGATATACCTTTTTCAGAATGAGATATATATGTATTTTCAATTGTAGTTGTAGCTCTCCATAGATCAATCCCTGTCTTTTCAAAAGAAGCAAAGCGTATATCACTCATATTGTATGTAAGATATATCGCCCTCAGATCTATAAATCTAACAGGTTCTTCCTTTGTCCCATATACATGAATATTTCCATTAGCTGAAATTGAATTGGGCTCCATATCATCAGTTGTACTTGCAGACATGACAATAACGCCAGCATTGATCTGTAAGGATACATCCTGGGGTATATAGATTGGTTCCTGAAGAAGATATGGACTCCCTTCTTTTGTCCATGTTGCACCAGAAGCAACATTGTCATTATAAATATACGTCTCACCGTATGAAACCGAGGGTAATAACATATATAACAAACATGAAACAAAAAGTGAAAAGTAGTATAGGTGTTTTTTATACATAAAGAATATATTATTTTTTAATAATATATTCATCATATAAATGATGGGATAAAATTCTGATGAATTTTTCTTCAAAAAAATATTCAACAATACAAATTACAAAAAGCAAAATATATTAGATTTCACCTGATATACTTTGCTTTTTTAGATCCTATTTATTTTTTAACTGAAGCACTTACTGTATCACCATCAAGAATATGACTGTATTTACCTGTTAAGAATATTACCGCAAAACTCATTGATAGCATGAGACTAAAACCCAAAAGAAAACGAAAGAAGGTTTTATCGAAGGGGTTGATCATTACCACCTTATTATACCATACCTACTACTCAAGTATTTTGAGGGAATTAAGTGACTGTAAGATAGCCTCCTTTTGAGTGTCCCACATTTGAGAATACACATCAGAGGCAATGAGATAGTAGGAATCCTTTGTTGTTGTCACATAAACATATTGAATAACTTCCTTTTGAGTCTTCATGCCGATGTATTTCCCAATAACCTCCCTGAACGTCTTCCCATCTATCTTCTTATATCCCTCTGATACCAGGTTGTAGTTATGACTACTTAGTTTTACAGTATCAATAAGGCGCTCTTGAAATGCATCTACCCCCATTTTCTCTATCAATGCATTTGCTTTATCATCTCGAGCAAATCTCTCGATAACAATTTTCATATTAGTAATATCCTTGAGTCCGGAAGGATTATGGAACCACACATATGTCGTGGTGGTTGCACGAATTGTGTCTAAAACAGCCCAATCCTTTGGAAGTGTTATTGAGAACTTGCCCGAAATATCTTTATACGCATCTTTTTCAAGAATCTCCTTCTTTATAACAACAGAGGATGTGCTCACCACTGGGGTACTTAGAGTAGTTGATGCTGTAAAATCACTATTTGTATTCTGAGAAATATCTTTTTTCTCACGAAGAGAGATAGTAGATATAACAACAATAATACCAACCACAAGAACGCCTGCTAATATATATTTTTTATTCATGTAACTTTAATTAAATTTGTCTAAAGAAATACAGATCTATTTCTGGAAACGTTTTAATAGACTTATCGATGTATTTTACCAGATCTTGGCTTTGAGTAATATTAGGGTTAATATCTAGAGATTTTTTCGCATACTCCTTAGCCTCAGGAAACTTTCTCATATAGAGATATGCAACAGCCTTCATCCAGTATGGCTGTGGAGCTTGTGGTACAAGTTTTATAGCATTATCAAGAACTAACTGAGCTTCTTTTAATTTATCAATTCCAAACAACCTTTCGTAAATCAAAACATCAGCCAAGTTTAACAGGGCTCTGAAATGTGTAGGGTTTTCTTTAACATATGCTTTATATGAATCTTCGAAAATCTGAATTTCTTTTCTCAACATTGCAACCTTATCAGGACTTTCAAGTACACGTGGATTCTGCCCTATACCCCTCTGAAAATCAACAACTGTTCGCCACAACAAGGAATGCATGTCCACTGGAGAATTGAATAGAATTTTGTATTCTGGAATTCTTCCCTCAGCTGATCCAACTGTGCGGATATATCCATTGGCAATCTGAGATCTCATAACAGGTAACCACCCCCAAATGAGAGACCAGATACAAAATATGATTACTATTGATCCTATAGATACTTTTAGTTTAAAAGGAATTGCATACTCCTTAAATACTCCATGGAAAGGAAGTCGATCAACCAACACAATGACAGATGCGAGCATGAAAGCGATTATTGGATACGAGATACTTGTATCAAAAGCTGTTTGCAACTCAGCAATATGGAGGGTAAACCAAATGATGAGAAAATTGGCATACACCCTATCCCCCCTATGAGGTGATCTTGTAATCACAAGAATTAGACAAAATATTACAGTAAGGTATACCAAGAGATACGAGACAAGACCCAGAATACCTGTGTCAATAAGACTATCTAAAAAAATATTATGGGCTCTATCGAACCACGCTTCTGCTCCATACTTCTCTTCAAGTATGCGGTTGTCATAATGAGATTCATACACTCTTTCAAAATTATCTGGACCAAAACCAAGAATTGGTTTTTGAGAGATTATATTTCCAGACATTTCCCACACAAGAGGACGAGCACCTGCAGCTTGTTTCATATAAACATCACGAAGTACTCCTGATGGAGAAAGTAGAGAGTACGCCGAAAAGACAAGTGCAATTGTTCCTATGAAGAATAGAGAGTATATTGTTCTATTCCTATACTTTACATTACGTATCTTTGAAACAATCCATGAGAGTAATATAAAGAATAGAGATAGAATTATCACATAGGCAGAGGCTCGAGCCTCCCCAACAAAACCAGAACTCATGTCTCCAATCCATATATTTCTATTTAAAATATATGGATTTATCACAAGAGCACCAGGAATAATATACATCCACCACTTCTTTTCTTGAGATTGATATATGTAATATAGAGATAATATAAAAGCAGCAAAAATATACATTCCAGCAAACGTTGAATTACCGAACGTAAATGCATCATTCTGTACACTCAAAAACATCCATTTCAATCCCTCATAGCCAAACAAGGAACATACTGAATACAAAGCAGTTGATGTTGTTATACAGAGAATAATTCTTCTAAGATTCTTTTCTGTTTTAATAAAATCAACAATAAAAAATATGAATAATCCAAGATGTATTAAATACCACAAACCCGTCATTCTTGTTGCAAGAGACCAGAAACTATTCCCAAAATCTAAACCTTGTAAAGCTGAGATCAGCAACACTACTAAGTAAACAAACAGAGCAATAGTAATTGGAGATAATCTAAATGATAATTGGCTCTTTTTTATACAAAGAATAGATGACATCATTACCCCAACAACAGATGTAACAAGAATTAAATTGAGGGAACGAAGTGTGGTAGGACCATAGAGGAAATAGTTAGTGGTGATAAATGGAAAAAGAAAGAAAAATACTGAAATAATAAACCCTGAAATATTTTGAATTGTAGGACCACTACTCTTGTGTATATATAACATATACCCATTATAAAGTATGGGGGTATAAATAACAAAACCACCCCTTTCGGGGTGGTTTTGTAGTGTTCAATGACTTACATCACTAAACTTTCAAACTCTCACTAGTTAAGAACTGCGTAATCAGTCTTAAATGTATCGAGCTCTGAAGAGTATGTGTTATCCATTGATGTATCATCAGTAGTATCCCACTTAACTCCTGTAAGAGCATTTCGGTACTGTCCTGATCCAGAAGCTGAACTTATTGGAACAGAAACTGTGAGTGTGAATGTCTCAGAATCTCCTTCTGCAATCTCGTAGTTTCCTACTATTGTAAGAGAAGTGTCTGTGTTGTTTACAAGAGCAGCTGCAATTGAAGTTGCTGTTGTAGCTGTTCCACTCTTATCAACTGAGTAGGTAAGACCTGCTGAAGTTGCAAGAGATGAGATGTAAACTGTATCACCGATAGCTGTAACCTTATACTTGATTGTGAAGAGTCCTACGTCATCAGTAACTGATGTTCCAGCTGTAACTGATGTAGCAGTAGATACAAGTGTAAGACCAATTCCATTTGTTCGGAATTCCTGTCCTTCTCCTGTAGCTGTTCCTGACTTCTCTGAAGAATCAGAAAGTTGATCACCTTCTTCATTTTCAATATCAGCCATATCTCGGTTTGAAGCTGTGAATGAGGCTACGAGAGCATCTCCTTCATCAAAGTCTGTTGCTATAACTCCAGTATTGTTTGTATCGTTGATATCAGCAAGAACCTTGAATGTATATGTCTTTCCAGCATCAAGAGTAAGATCGAGGTTATCGAATGTAACTGTTCCTGTCTGAGCAGCAGTTAATCCAACTGACTCTGTATATTCTTCTCCGTCAATCATAAGCTTAAGTGATCCTGTAAGAGCACCTACAGAATCTCCTGCTGTTGAAAGAGTAATAGGAAGCTGATCTACAACTACATCTGAAGTACCTTCTACCTTGATCTTTCCAACAAGGAGGAGAACATCATCTGTATTGTCCTGATCATCAACTACAACGATACTTGCAAGAGGACTTGAAGAATCCTTTGAAAACTTAACTTCTGTATCAGCTGAAGTTGAGAAGTTTACAAAAGAAATAGCTGTGTTCAAGATAGGAAGATCTCCTGTTGTAGATTCTGTTGTAACTACACCAGCTCCATCTTCATATCGGATATTGTTTACATCAACTGTCCAAGCGTCTCCTGAGATATCTCCAGAGTCGAGGTTTGAAGCAGCGTCAACTGCAACATAGAACTTCTCTGTAGCATCTGCCTTTACAGATACACCTGACAATGTGATTGTCTTTGAGTAAACTCCTGAACTATCCTTGTTGAAGTCATCAGCATTTGCTGATCCAACTTTCTTTGATCCCATCCATACACTAACTGAGTCAATGTACTGGTTCAATCGAGTTGATCCTGAGTTTGCTGATCCATCAAAAGTAACATTAACAGATCGGAGAGCGATATCACCTTCCTTTGAAGCTTCAACTTCAAATCCAAGGATCTTTACATCATTCTCACCATCTCCAACCTCCTCATTACTGTACTGAGATAGAGTATTTACATCTGCAATAGTTCCATCTGTTCCACTAAGAGTTGTTGTTACTGTTGTGGCAGGAGTTGTTCCTGGGTTAGCAGTACATGTATATCCTGCTGGGCAAGCTGTAGTAGTTGTAGTTGTTGTAACTGCACCACCATTGAGCTTTTCTCGAGTAAGAGGTCCTACGAATCCTGTTGTAGGAAGACCTACACTAGCTTGGTAAGCAATAACAGCTGTCTTTGTTTGCTGTCCAAAGTAGCCTGGTGTTGCTGCACCTGAAGCAATAGAAGGAATGTTGAATCCCTTACTGATAAGCCATGACTGGAGAGCAGAAACGTCTGATCCAGTACTACCAACTGTAAGGTTGGCGTTGAAAGCTGCATTAGCAGAAGCTGCTCCTACGAGAGCTACTGTCAACGCAACGATACTTGCGACGATAAATTTCTTCATATAATAATATTTTTTAATAATGAGATAATCTCTTCTTCAATTAACTAATAATCTTGTGAAGAAAAAACTACCTCTTTGAAACGCACAAATTAAAACTAATAAACTAACATTTCACCATTGCCTCCCGACTCATATTATCGACACAAGCCAGGAAGTTAGGCTGCAAGAATTTAGACTGAAATACAACCTTTAACTAACCGTAAAAGAATGGGTTTTTCTGTAAAATCTAAGACCTATTTGATTGTCAACGTACGACAATAGATATTATAACCTCTGAAGGCTAATATCTGCAAAAAAACCAATGTGGATAAGTCTTATTTCAGGGTAATATCCACACAGCCATACTACACGATTTGAGGTCTAAAGTCAAAAAATCAAGCAAGAGAATACCGACTCCAACGTCTCTCCCCCTCCTTCTTTACAATACCTTTTTCCACAAGGACAATGAGCTCTCTTTGTATTGTTTTCTCACTACAATCGGTTATTACTTTAAGAAAGTCTTTTATGGTTAAATTTGAGTCCTTTTTAAGGAGATTTATAATATTCTCTTGTCTACTTGTTTTGGTGTCCTTTATGTCTTTTATAGTCTTTATCTTCATTTCCTCTTTCTTATCAAGCTTAGGAGCAATACCCTGTCCTTGATAAGGTGTATCAGTTGCAAAGAATGTATCGGACAATATGTACCCAGCTTGCTCAATATTAATGAGTGAGACTTTCTTTATAAAAGCCACAAGTAGATCAATCTCATTACTTATAACCGAAGAATTCATCTTTGATATCAATTCTCCTGTTGAAGCTATGTTGAGAAGCGATGATATTTCGAAGGCTGACATGAAGAAACTATGAATGAGGTGAGACCTCCCACTTTCATCATTACTATTGAGACTTAGAGACAGCGACAGGAGGATGAGAGACTCATCACGGATGTCTTTTTTTAGAGGTTCTGAGTCCTTAACAAAATTTGTTACAAGGTGAATGGCTGATACAATCTTCTCTGTCTTTTTGAAGACATATGAAAAATTCTCATCTTTATTAAAGATTCCTAGAGACTTCCATTCATTGAATTTATTGTTGTCTGACATATGTCTTTTATATATTTTATGTCTCTTATCTACTTGTCTTTGAGACATTTCAATGTAAAGGTCACGCTTAAGTACGTCCATTATATAAAGGTCTATAGAGACATGTAAAGAGGTCTTTCGAGCTATGACACATAAGTAAGCATATACACAATCCATGTGGTATTATTACTACATAATTTAACAAAGATTTTATTACCATGGCTTCAAAAAAGAAAAAAGATTCTCTCAAGGAAAAAGATACGGAAAGATCCCGAGATGGAGTTGGGACTGAAACATTACAAGCTGTATATGCAATACTTTTTTTTGTGCTTGCCCTACTCTTCCTTCTTGCCCCATTTCACCTTGCCGATCCTGTAGGAAAATATGTATATGAATTCCTCAAGACATGGTTTGGTCTCGGATATTTTCTCCTACCAATCGCAAGTGTTATGACAGCTTTTTCACATCTCAAGGGAATCAAACCTCGCTTCAAGTGGTCAAAAGCTATTGGTGTATTCCTTTTCCTTACATCAGGTTTAGGACTGATTAATCTCCTCATTGCCCATGAAGGGGGTATTTTAGGTAAATTCATTTCATCACCTCTCATATCGATAATGGATGTATATGCTACAGCAGTGCTTCTCCTTGCATTTCTTGTCATCTCAGTACTCATCACTCTTGAAACCCATTTCACTCTCGAACATTTGAAATTCTGGAAATGGTTTAGAAAAGAGGAAGTTGAAGAAGAGATGGAAGTAGACCCTGCTCCAGTTCCCCAAGCTCGTGGTATTGATAAGGCGGTAGAAGATGTTGAGAGGAAGATTGAAAAGGAGGAAGTGAGAATGCAGGACATGAAAAAGAAAGAAAAGATACTCAAATCAGAAGAAGGAGAAATTGAACTTAATAATGTAAGTCGAGTATACAGTCTTAAACCATTCACTCCCCCACCTCTCTCTCTTCTTGAAAAAGATAAGGGTAAGCCAGAAACAGGAGACATTAAGGCAAATGCAAATATCATAAAACGAACTCTCCAAAACTTCGGTATTAGTGTTGAAATGGATGAAATATCTATAGGACCATCAGTCACACGATATGCCCTCAAACCAGCTGAAGGGGTTAAACTTTCTAAGATAGTAACACTTAACAATGACCTCGCCCTTGCTCTTGCCGCACATCCAATACGTATTGAAGCTCCAATTCCTGGTAAATCTCTCGTAGGAATTGAAATACCAAATACAACAAAAACAACCGTTGGTCTTGCCACACTCCTTGGTTCTGCCGACTATCAAGACTCAGATAAACCCCTTCTCATATCACTTGGTAAGGGTATCTCAGGAAAATCATTCTTCTCAAATCTTGCTAAGGCACCCCATATGCTCATCGCCGGAGCTACAGGATCTGGAAAATCTGTAACCATTCACGCAATCATCACATCTTTGCTTTTCCGAAATTCTCCTGAAAATCTCAAATTCATTATGATCGACCCTAAGCGAGTTGAATTAACTCTCTATAACAAAATACCCCATCTCCTTACCCCCGTCATAACAGATGCAAAGAAAGCCATCCTCGCACTTAAATGGGCAGCAAAGGAAATGAGCAGAAGATATGATGTTCTTGAAAAACATACCGTACGAGATATCGACTCATATCATAAGAATATTCTTGCTGACGCTCTTGAGAAAGCAAAATCAGGTGATGAAACAAATCTCCCTGAAAGCATGCCATATATTGTCATTGTGGTAGATGAGCTTGCAGATATTATGCAAACATATCCCCGAGAGCTTGAATCAGCAATTGTGCGTCTTGCACAAATGAGTCGTGCAGTCGGTATACACCTCATTCTCTCAACACAAAGACCTAGTGTAAATGTCATTACAGGACTCATTAAAGCCAATGTTCCTACCCGTGTAGCACTTCAGGTATCTGCACAGATTGACTCTCGAACAATTCTTGATACCGGAGGTGCTGAAAAGCTCCTTGGAGCTGGAGATATGCTCTACCTTGGTTCCGAAATGTCAAAACCACAACGTCTTCAGTCTGCATATATATCTGAAGCAGAACTCAAGAAGGTCGTAAAATACCTTGCTGATGCCTACAAAGATGAGGTCATGGGAGAGATAAACCTTGCTACCCCAGAGGTTGGAAAGGATGCGATATTTGAATCGAGCTTCGATGAAGATGGTGATGATATTGGGAATGAAGATGATATGTATGAATCAGCACGAGAAACTGTTATCAGTACAGGAAAGGCATCTACGTCCTTCTTGCAAAGAAAGCTTGGTGTTGGATATTCTCGAGCAGCTCGACTCATGGATATGCTTGAAGAACGTGGGGTTATAGGCCCAGCAAATGGATCGAAGCCACGAGAAGTGTATGGAGTCGCAACAGGAGCATCAGCAAGTCCTGAAGAAGGATTAGGGGCTGGAAATGATGAATTACAGAACTCATGAATAGAGAAGGAATAAAAAGATTATTACGAATAATAGGGATATCCCTCATCTTCATAATTGTTCTTGGATATACATACCTGAAAACCCGAGATTTCTCTCGAGGTCCCCTCATCACTATTCATTCACCAGAAAATGGTTCACTATTCTCGACATCGACAGTAATCACACAAGGAGAAGCTCAGCGCATAAAAGACCTTACCATGAATGGACGCCCTCTCACCATCGATGCTCTTGGGGTATTTGAAGAAACCCTTGTACTCCTCCCTGGATACAACGCCATACACTTCGAAGCTCAGGATAAATTCAAGAGATCAACAACATATACCCTCGAACTTATATATCAAAAATAGCTAAGACCGTGTACAATTAGATACAGTACCCAGTACCCACATTAACCTCTAATAAATCTGTATGGCAAAAAAAGTAAAAGAAATAAAAAACAAAACGGAAGAAACAACTTCAGTAGAAACCCCTATCAAGAAACCTGATCCAACCCTCGGTATCACAGATACCCTCGATGCAATTCGTATGAAATTTGGTGATGAGTCTATTATGAAACTTGGGGAAAAACCTAAGGTCAGTGTAAATGCAATACCTACAGGTTCAATTGGTCTCGATGCAGCTCTCGGTGTAGGTGGAATGCCTCGTGGAAGAATAATTGAGATCTTTGGACCAGAATCTTCAGGAAAAACAACTCTTTCCCTTCACATAGTTGCGGAAGCTCAGAAACAAAATGGAATTTGTGCCTTCATTGACGCAGAACATGCAATGGATCCTGATTATGCAAAAAGAATTGGAGTAAAGACTGATGAGCTTCTCATATCTCAACCAGACACAGGAGAACAAGCGCTTGAAATCGTAGAGAGTCTTGTTCGTTCAGGAAAAATGGATGTTATCGTCATCGACTCTGTTGCTGCACTAACTCCAAAAGATGAGATTGAGGGAGATATGGGTGCACATCATGTCGGTAAACAAGCACGACTTATGTCTCAAGCTCTTCGAAAGCTTACGAGTATAGTCGCTAAATCAAAAACAGTAGTTATTTTCATCAATCAGATCCGTATGCAAATTGGTGTTATGTTTGGAAACCCTGAAACAACAACAGGTGGTAGAGCTCTTAAATTCTAT
>CAYMGJ010000013.1:0-21264 GCA_964389975.1 uncultured Candidatus Saccharibacteria bacterium | reverse complement strand
AAAGTACGGGGAGGAGATCATTCTTTGCGCATTACACCACCTCTACTGGTTCTACCTCTACATGTTCATGTGGTGTGATCTTCCTGTATGTTCTTCTTACAAAGATAAAGGTAATTCCTAGAATTATCCCTGAAAGGATAAAGGGTAGATTAGGCTGTTTTTCATATACAAAACCTCCGAGTAGGGGACCTACGATCATTGATAGGGACATAATCGAGGCAAGAATACCCATATCCTCTCCTTGTTCTTTCTTATGAGAAAACCCAATTATCTGACTTGTCATAATTACTCTCATGAGAGATTGTCCAAAACCCGTTATAACAAGTCCAATGAGAAAGGCTGCCTTAAAAGGTATGGCCATGATGAAATACCCAATTGCAAAGGGAATGAATACCCAAATTACAAGAAATGATTCTTTGAAATATACAAGCCAAATCTTTCGAATGGCAAAGGCTTGATTGATAGATATGATAACTCCAAGTAAGGTCATAAGTAGTCCGGAGGCTATAACGGTCCACGAAAATACCTGAGCGATATAGAGGGCGAATATTGATTGATTGAGTGAAATTGCAATACCGAAGAGTAGCCATGCAATGTAGAGTGGTAGAATATTCCTATTCTTCACCGCTTTTATAATAGGAGAAAAAGGATTCATAGAAAGCTTGTTTTCATTTCTTTCATGATGAGTTTCGGGCAGAAAGAAATATGCAAAGACTGTATTGATTGCAGACATTACACCTACGATGATGAAGGGTAATTGCATGTTTATATGAGACAAAATTCCACCAGCTAATGGTCCTATGATAAAGCTAATTCCAAATACTGCTCCAATGAGTCCAAGGTTCTTTGTTCTTTCTTTCTGATCATGTGCAATATCAATTAAGTAATTCTGAGCGGTTGAGATATTACCCGCAGCTAATCCATCGATGATTCGTCCAATGAATAGTCCTAAGATGGTGTGTGAAAAAGCAAAGATGAGCCATCCAAGAGCGCTTGATGCAAGACTTACAAGAAGCACAGGCCTTCGTCCATGCCTGTCAGAGATTGAACCTAATATTGGAGAACTGAAGAATGAGAACAGAGCAAAAACTGCAAAGAGGGATGTAACTACCATTCCGGATACGTGGAAAGATTCAACATAAAAAGGTAATACAGGTATGATGAGTCCTAATCCAAGTACGTCTAAAAATACTGTAAGAAGGATTATAGTTTTCGGTGATATGGTGAATGTATGTCTCATAGAGGTGTACTATTGTAACATATATGGGCATTCTAAGGTTTATTTCTGGGTAAAAAGATCCCCGTATCCAAGAAGGATACGGGGAGTGACCTATTCGAAGAACAGTGGGGTGTTGATGAAATCATGGAACCTTGGATCTTTTTCAAGAAGAAAGCCACACAAGTTATCATACTTACCCTCAGAGTCTGTGCCAAGAGGTGTGTCTCTCGGTAGTGCAAATAATTTGTGTATTGCATCAGGGGTTTTTGGATCAATCCCATTTTCTTTACACATTAATTGCGCCAATGAACCCAGGATTTCTTCATATTCATTGTGTACCCCCTCATCACCGGGAACCTCATTGATTTCATAGTAGAGTTCAACGAGATCGATGAAGTTCTTGATGGTAGAAGGGGGGATCATTTTATTGAAATCCTGTTGCGCCCCAACCCCATCATTGTGTAATTCAATACGACTGTCGCCGTTTGAAACATAGCCTAAGAGGTTGGTGATAACTCCAGGGTTACAGTGTCCATCAATCCACTTTATCTTCACTGGTTCCTCGGTATCTTCCCGCCAGTCAACTTCAATTTTGCTGAAACGGTAGTGCCCAGGCGTGTAGATTCTATATCCTTTGTAAGTCTGAAGATCGTAGAATTGACATTCTCGAGGATTAAGATTTTCTTTCCGTGCAATACTGAGGATTATTTCCTCAACATGATTGATCGTAGATATTCTGTTTCCGTCATTTTCGTTTGAAGCCGTAAAGACTATTTGTCTTCCATAATACCTGCGATATTCGACAACCCTACAGTCACCTTGGACATGGTAGTGGATGCGACCTATAATTGGTTCCATGCTTATCTCTCTTGTTGATTGTTAATGTTGTAACTGGTGAGTATTATATAACTATATAGATATAGTGTCAATATTTAATGACATCTAATGATAGGGTGTGTTAGTATGAATAAACTATGAATAAGGGTATAGAAATATGTCCGATATGTAGAAGATCGTATAGTACAAGAAATCCAAAAACTACGTATCATCTTCAATATGATCCTCCGAAGTTTATATATGCATGTAATTCATGCAATCATGCAGAATATCTTTCACGACATTGGTCTCGACACCTTACACCGTGGCAGTGGTATAAGATTAGATTGGTCAGAAAGTTTGCTCGAGAATATAGGCATATGATAAAGGATTAAAATACTCTCAATGGACTTAAAATCTACCTACAACATGATTGCTGAAGACTGGGTACGTGATCATCACAGTGATACGTGGTGGCAGGAAGGTACTGAGAAATTCCTCTCGCTTCTTCCTCCTCATGCATCGATTCTTGATGTGGGGTGTGGTGCTGGTGTGAAGACTCGATATATAACCCAGAAGGGATTCAAGGTAACAGGTATAGATTTCTCTGAAAAGATGATTGAAATCGCTCGACGAGAATCACCTGATATACCATTTGAAGTTCTTGATATGTATGAACTTGAAAAACACACTGTGAAGTACGATGGGGTATTTGCTCAGGCATCGCTCCTCCATATTCGTAAAGAACGTATTCAAGAGGTTGTATCTCAGTTACGGAATATACTTGTTCCAGGTGGACTTCTCTACATTGCTGTGAAGGGTATACGTGAAGATGGTGTTCAAGAAGATGTGAAAAAAGAATATGATTACGGATATGAGTATGAAAGATTTTTCAGCTATTACTCATTGTCTGAATTAGAAACATATCTCACACAGGCGGGTATGGATGTGTTGTGGACACTCGACACACTCTCAGGTCGAACTCATTGGTTGCAGATCGTGGGGAAGAGGGGATAGGGTTTGAGACTACACATCATTACTGATATCATACATCACATGACATCAAAAAATACAATTTGTGTGTGGTTTGATAAGGGTGCAGAAGATGCAGCGCGGTTTTATGCAGCTACATTTCCTGACAGTGCTGTTCGTGGTGTTTTCTATGCACCAGGTGATTTCCCTGATGGTAAAAAGGGAGATGTGTTAACTGTTGATTTTACGGTTTGTGGAATTCCATGCATAGGTCTTAATGGTGGACCTACCTTTAAGCAAACTGAAGCATTTTCATTTCAGATAGCAACTGATAGTCAGGAGGAGACAGATACATATTGGAATGCTCTTGTTGGAAATGGTGGACAGGAAAGTGCATGTGGATGGTGTAAAGATCGATGGGGAGTATCATGGCAAATCACCCCACGTACACTGACTGAAGCTCTTGCTGCTGGAGGTGATGAGGCTCAACGTGCATTCAATGCAATGATGACGATGAAAAAGATAGATGTTGCAGCTATTGATGCAGCGCGAAAAGGGTAGAGATTACTTTTAAAAGTAATAACCTCTTGATATACTTTACCCCATGAAAAACAAAATATTAATTATATCTATAGTTATATTACTCATCATTGTTGCCATGCTTTTGAAAGTGTCTCGCTCAATGAATTCTAACGAAATCACACTTCCTCAGGGAAAGATTGATATCAATGCTGTATGTGAGGGAGCGCTTGCATATATGACATTTCCTGATGCTCAGAGTTCAGATGCTTTTGTTGCTGAATGTAAGGAAGGGAAACATCCTGATGTTATCGAGAAGTACAAGAAAGATATGAATCTTGGGGATGCAGCTCTTATTTAAATACATAATTAAAATATACATATGGAATTCAATTACACACTTATAGCAATCGCAACCGTTATCCAATTTGTTCTCGGTGCCCTCTGGTATTCTCCACTTCTTTTCGGAAAGATATGGATGAAGATTATGGGAGGTGATGCATGTACACCTGAAGAACGACAGGCAATGCAGAAATCTATGACCCCATTCTATGTTCTTCAGATTGTCCTTACCGTTATAACTACAACAACACTTTCATTCCTCCTTCAGAGTCTTGATATCGGAAGTTATACTGTTGCATTTCTCGTATGGTTTGGATTCATTGCTCCTACCCAGATAGGTTGTGTGATATGGGCTAATACACCTAAGAGTGTGTGGTTACAACAGATTTTGATTATGAATACGTATCAACTTCTTGCAAGTATGATCGCAACATATATCTTGTTAATGTAAGGTATCTATGAAGAAAAATATCATACTTCTCTCTGTTCTTGTTCTCATCCTCATTCTAATTTCCATGTCTTTCCAAGAGAAGAAGGTGGAGGATATTTCATCTGATATAGATACTTCATACCTCGTGGAGGATATGCTGGTAACTCTTAAGGGTGGTTTTTCTGAAATACAGATTCCTCAGTCTTCTCAGAAAATATCAACTCGATATTTCGGTAATGATCTTCATTTAGATATCAACAAAGATGGTAAAGAAGATTCTGTATTCTTCATAACTCAAGAGAGGGGAGGATCTGGTGTCTTTTTCTATATCGTCGCCCACCTTTCAACACCCTATGGATACACAGGATCCCGAGCATATTTCATTGGTGATCGTATTGCACCACAGAGTATTGATCTCGATGATGATGGAACTATAATCGTAAATTATGCAGATCGAGGAGAGCGAGAAAGTTTCGCAACCCAACCTTCGATAGGAAAAAGTATATGGCTCTCATTTAATTCTTCTACAGGAGAATTTTCTTCTGTGAAGAAATGAAAAGTTATGCACATATTTTTGTAAAAAAGTATTGTAATTAATTTCACTTCATATGATACTTAATAGTGTAGTCAATGTAATATTTTTTGTCGGAAAATATTATATACTCATTATGAAATAATGTGCGTATATATCACTCCACTATGGCAAAGAAAAAGAAAGTTGCTGCAAAACGAAAGACAACAAAGAAGACAGCAAAGCGAAAGACTACGAAGCGACGAAAATAGCAGAAAAAACATCTCCCCATTCGGGAGATGTTTTTTTAATGTGTGAAAGAAAAAGGGGATACCATCCGGTATCCCCCCAACAAGTACCATGTTTGACAGACTCTTTTTCCCTCCATGGTCCTCATTTCATGCCCCTCACTATGGGGTCTCATGACATCTGTAGTGTACCAACACTTCTTTTAGAGTGCAATTTCACAGACTCCTGATACACATGCAAGTTCTTTCTTTACATCAAGCTCATCTGTTTTCTCATAGGTAATGATTTTTGAATAGTCGATATGGGCAAGACGTTTTGAGAGTTCAAGGTATCGTGTCTCATCAATTGCTTCATAGGGTGCAAGTTGATATATATGATTGTCTCGAGGAAGGAATGAGAGTCCACCAACGATATCCCAATTCTTGTATACCCAATGCGCAACTCCAATCCACTCATCTTCTCCAATTGAAATTGTTACTGATGGATTGTGTTCGGTGTAGTTTTCTTTAACAAGTTTCCAGTGCTCAAGCTGATCAATTGCTGATATATCATCCTTGTAGATTGAATTCTGAGGGGCTTTTACTGGAAATTCAAGTACATAGGTTGTTGCATTCTCTTTTGATTGTCCCACTTCTGGATGATATGGTACTCCTTGATCCTTGAGCATTTTAAACAATGTGTCATTCGCAGATATACGAATTCGGCGGATATAGTAGGGGGCATGTCGAGGGTGCATACCTGATGAACAGTCTACTGTTTGTGACAGGGTTCCTGAGGGTTTAACAGCTGTAGTACATGTTGAAGCATTGATACCAAATCTCTTTGCATATTCTTGATTAACTTTGATAACTTCCTTCTTTAATTTTTCAAGAACATGAGGATCTCTCACTACAGGACAATCCCATTGTCCTGTGATTGAGACTCCGAGAAGAGCTTCACTTCGGCATCTCTCCGCCCATTCTTTTGAAAGGTAGGGGAATGTGGTAAGGCTTGCTTGATATGTTCCAAGGATTGTTGCTCGTCGTATTTTCTTCAAAAGTGTAGCTTCAGTATCATCTGCTCGTGCAACTACTTCAGAGAGATTACAGAATTGTTTTGATTGAAGAATGATTTCTCCACAAGGATTTGTACCAATTGAGCCGATAATACGTGTACCTGTTGGGTCAAAGTATTGAGAGTTTTTCTTAAGGATTTTTATACGACGCTCGGGAAGTGTCTGAGCAAGTGATCCACGATTAAAGATTCCTCGTTCTCCTGAACCTGATTTCATAAGTGCAATCCATTCATCCATGAATTCAGTATTTGTTGGTTTCTGTGTATATACTGCTGAGTTATTCGCAAGCATTCTCTGCGGTTCACTTACATAGAACGTGCCTTTCTTTGCATCTCGAATCTCTATATCATCAAGGTCTGAGAGGGAAATCATAGCACTACGTCGTACTCCACCTGAGACGACACAGTCTCCAATCATGCAGATGATATCGTGGATATCAATATTGCGAAGACGTCGTCCTTGTCGCCCAAGCATCTTCTCTCGTGTGGCATTGAGAAGTCTTCGAAGAGGTTCAGGTCCTGAGGCTTTGCCTCCCATGGTCTTCAATCGTGCTCCATTAGGACGAAGTTGCGAATAGTCAAAGGATACATCATGTCCTTCTGCCCATGTGGTCATTCCCAAAATGAGAGCATCTGCCCATCCCTCCTTGTTATCAGGAATTACGTGTAGTGTAGGTTTCTTGCCTTTCTGAACCATGATCTGGGGAAATTTCTGTACATTCTGACTTTCTGCTGACCATCCAACTCCTGTTCCACACATTGATATATACATAATTTCTGCAAGATCCCTGAAACTTTCTGGGGCAATATATGAACAATTGTATGCACATACATTGGTATTGCGTGCTGCTGGTCCAGAGAATTGAAGAAGACGCATTGATGGCATAGACTCTTGTTCAAGAATACCTTTTCTCAAATCCTCATATTCAGATTCCTTGAGTTTCGTTCCGAGATTTTCTTTCATGAAAGAGATATATCGATCAACTGTTTCAATCCATGTCTCACGACGTCCTTCTTCATGTATCCATCGAGAATATGTTCGATAGTATACGAATTCACCAAGAGAGTTTCTGAAGTATTTCTTGCTGTCTTCTGCTAATTTCTTTACTTTAGCAGGTACTTTTAACCCTTCTGCACGGATCTTGGATCGTTTTTCTCGAAAGAGAATATATGATTTTGCTGTATGAACATATTCTGAAAGAATGAGTTCTTTCTCTACACTATCCTGTATTCCTTCGACGGTAGGTATGAAATTCTTGTACTTCTTAGATATACGAACAACATCAGCATAGACCTTGTTTGCTACAAGTTCTGCTTCTTTCTCTGACCCCTCACCGGTTGCTGTCATTGCTTTACCTATAGCGGTACATATTTTTTCGAAAACAAATGGCACAACTGTGCCATCACGTTTTTGAATATTCTTTACCAATGCATGTAAATCTTTTGTGCGTCGTGGTGATGTCATAGACTTTTATTAAGTAATTAATTGATTATGAAACTAGTATACCTCTCGAATATGATGGTCCTCAAATGAAAACGGTGGATAAGAAAATCTGTGCATTAGATTGTACTTTCCTGTCAATTTTATTTTCAAATACTTATTGATATACTGATTCAACATATTTATGAAATTAAAATCACCACTTCCTAAGGAGGCATATCAAAAGAATGCAAGTATTTACAAGATTCTTGCTAATCCTAAACGTCTTGAAATTCTTAACCTCCTCAAGGGTGGAGAACTTGGAGTTGAACAAATTCTTAAGGTTACCAAGCTTTCAAAAGCAAATCTTTCTCAACATCTTGCCCTTATGAGACATAATGGTTTGGTAAGGACTCGAAGAGATGGACTTAATATTTTCTATACCATTGTTGATCCACGTATTGTTGAACCATGTAAAATTTTGCATCAGTTGAGAGATAAGCACATGGTGGTGTAGGAAAAGGTGGTATACTGAATACATTATGAATATACAAAAATATACATACGTAACGCTTCGTTATGCGATGAGTTTTATTTTTTTATGGGCATTTTTCGACAAGTTATTTGGTTTGGGTTTTGCAACAACTGCAGAGAAAGCTTGGATTCATGGAGGTTCTCCTACATTCGGTTTCCTCTCATTTGCTGTTAAGGGACCATTTGCTGATATCTTCAAAAGTATGGCAGGTGTCGCTCTTGTTGACTGGTTGTTCATGCTCGGATTACTTGGAATTGGTATCGCACTTCTCTTTAGGAAAACTGTAGTATGGGGAAGTATTGCAGGAAGTGTCATGCTTCTTCTCATGTACCTCGCACTTCTTTTGCCTGAAAACAATCCAATTATCGATGAACATCTCATCTACATTCTTGTACTTATCATCGTGGGATATGAGAGTAGGGAGAAGAGGGTTTAGATGAAAAAACTGCCTTAGGAAACTAAGGCAGTTTTTGATATACTATGTGTATATGATTAAAAAAATACTTACCCTTATTATCCTCCTCATTATCCTCGCCCTATTGCTTGTATTTAAACCTTCGATTAAACAGCTTCCATCTCCTGTTGATGAATTGCCTGATGATACTGCAGTTGCGTGTACTATGGATGCAATGATGTGCCCTGATGGAAGTTATGTCGGTAGAACCGGTCCTCGATGCGAATTTGTTTGTCCTACAGTTGCTTCATCAACCTCAACTACTCTTAAGATGAATGAGACATATACTATGTATGGGGTAAGTATACAGCCACAGGAAATTGTATCTGAAAGTCGCTGTCCTTCTGATGTGACATGTATACAAGCTGGAACTGTAAAGGTTGCTGTACTCATTACTACAGAAGCTGGATCTCATCGGGTTGAGTTTGAACCAGGGCAGAAAGAAAATATTGATTCTGTATCTCTCACTCTTAAGGAAGTGACTCCATATCCTCAGAGTACACACAAGATTACTCATGATGAATATCGTTTTGTTTTTGAAATGGGGAGATAGAAGAAAAGCCGGAACGAATTCCGGCTTTGTTGATGTGGGTTGTGCTAACCCTTGGAGACGACTTCCTGAAAGAGCTCTTGGACATGTTCCGTGATATGTATTTCTGACCTCAGTTTCGTGTCGTCAAATAGGAGTGAGGCGAGCATGCGCGTTATGATCTCTTTATTATGATTGCTAAGGCCTGTACATGCAATATAGATATCGCAACCCGCATAATGAATGTACTTGACTGAGCGATTCACCTCTCCATCCTCGAATCCATGTATTATTCTCTTTTTCTCGATGTATTCAAGTACTTTTCGGGCTAATGTGATGACGCTGCCACTTGCCCCAAAGCTCAGTGTTTGAAGTGGATTTATCCCTTCCACATTTTCAGTGTGAGGATCTACCAGAATTGCGATTACTGCATGGGGTTGATTTCCCTCATTGAGCTTCCTCATCGCCTCTTTAAGTTTCGGTTGATTGATTCTCAAAGCAAGACCCGCTGCTGTCGGTTTGTTTTTCAGATATGCCTTTCTGTATATTCAAAGAACATCTCAACCATGAGACATTCTCTAATGTATACTATGGTTAAAGTTGCAGGAAATATAGCATATAAGTGGGGGAGAGACAACGAAAAGGGCCCACTCTCAGAGAGTGGGCCTGTGAAGAGGAACCAAACAAAACAGAATTACTTCCGACGCTTGAAGATTGCGAGGCCAAGAAGACCGGCCGTGAGGAGTCCGGCAGTACTTCCCGCATCAGGAACGCGGGTACCACCACCTCCAACTTCGATGGAGATTGAACCTGAGTTCAGAAGGCGATTCCCATCAAAGATCTCGAGCTTGAGGTCATACGTAGCCGCCAAGTTGGGATCACCAAACATGGGACCAAATGTGATGTTGAAGCTGTTCTGCATGATGTTGAACAGCCCAAACTGGGCCGTCTCAACTCCTGCACCATTTGCTGTACTGTTGTTGCCGAGCGAGCTATCCAAGAACGTTGTAAGCGGATTGACCACAATGAAGTTCCTTGCGGTCGAAGGGTCAATGTCGAATGACAGTTGATAACTCAGGTCCGTGAGGACTCGGTTCGGACCGACATTGATACTCCACTCCTCGTTCCAGAGAGCCCTTGAGCTCGCTGGGGCTGTGCCGGTAGGGAACTGGTAGACACCAGCTCCGTTGTTCGGCGTAGTTCCATCGGTCCGATTCTTGCCACGGAGGGCAATTTGGGTATCGTTTTCGGTAAACGTCGTCCACCCCGTATCAGGGTTGCCACTACCAAAGATAGCGGTGACGGTATCATTGTAGGCAATGGTGATTGCCTGTGCGCTACTGGTCGCCATGAGCGCCAGAATCATTGTTAGTGAGAAGAAGAGTTTCTTCATAGGTTTTCCTTACTTTCTTTGTATGGCTTGCTCATGACGATACGTATCGTCTTTTTTTATGTTTTGTTAGTTGTTTGAAATGAGCAGTCCAACAGAGAAGACTACATTAAAAAGTCTAGTAAGTCAAGAGATATATGGATATGGTATACTTTTCATATAATTTAAAAAAACATGTTTAAAGATATTGCTTTTACCGTGTACGCAGTGACAGATATTACTCGTTCTCGTGTGTTCTATGAGAATATACTTGGTTTAATTCCTCATAGTGATTTTCCTGTAACACCTGAGTCTAAGTGGATTGAATATGTAGTAGGGAATGGGGTTCTGTCGATAGGGGAATCAGCCGAATGGAAGCCTTCTCAGGATGGTGCAACAGTTGCTCTTGAAACTCATAATTTTGATCTCTGTATTAAAACTCTGAAGGAAAAAGGGGTATCTTTTTTCCTTGAACCACAGACATATCCATCATGTTCAATGGCTATTATCTACGATCCTGATCTCAACAAGATATTGATACATCATAAGGTGTAGTATTGACATATATATACTTTGTATAGTATAGTTCTATATTAGAAAGGGTGCGTATCAACCAATCGCACAGAATATAGATGTACATCATCATAGTCGAAAAAGACAAGGATATCCCTCCTCTCATTGAGAGGGTCGCTCGAGAGTTGTTTGAATCAGTTACATGTCATATCGTGTCAATCGTCGAGACGGATCATACCATCGTTACCACCCCACCTGACATGGTATTCTGGGCTGGTGACATTCATGGGGGATCAACGATTCCCATGTTGAAGGCGTGGGCGAAAGCTTTTCCACACGCCGTTCATGTAGCGATGAGCTCAGCAATCAATCAACAGCAAACAGACAATGGTTGCACGGAGTCATTGTCTAAACCATTTGAGATTGCTCAGTTGAGGTATCTCCTGAACAAGTACAAAAACTAGTCTCCACAGACTCACACCCCGCTACGCATACAACGTAGCGGGGTATTTTTGTATATCCCTATGATATACTAGATATATTATTTAGTTATATAGTTGTACTTTATATATGAAAAAAATAATTGGTAGTAGTATTCTCGTTATTGCACTTATCCTTGTTGGTGTTGTCATTTCAAAAGACAAAGCTCAAGCACCCATTCCTGAGGTTTCTCCTTCTGTATCTGTAAGTCCTTCGGTATCACCTTCAGTTTCAGGAACCCCCTCAGTATCTCCATCGGTGACATCATATTCTTTGTCTGATATTGCTCTTCATGCAACGAAGACGGATTGTTGGAGTGCTGTTAATGGAAAGGTGTACAACTTAAGTGGTTTCGTTGACAAGCACCCAGGTGGTGAGAAGGCAATTATTGGTATTTGTGGAAAAGATGGATCCCCATTCTTCAATGATCAACATGAAGGGGACAAACGTCCTGCAAATGAACTTGCTAAGTTATATATCGGAGAATTGAAATAGTATGTCAAAATACTCTTCTCATGTAGTACGCATAGGTTTAGCACTGGTCATGTTGTGGTTTGGATCACAACAACTCCTCAATGCAACTCCATGGACTTCATTTCTTCCTGAATGGGTAGGTTCTCTTCCTCTTTCAGAAATTGCTTTCGTTCATATCAATGGAATCTTTGAAGTTATCGCAGGTACTATGCTTCTCTGTGGTCTCTATACTCGTATTGTATCAGCTCTTCTCGGACTTCATCTTTTTGGGATTGTTATAAGTTTGGGAATGAATGCTACAGCAGTACGTGATTTCGGTTTAGTAGTCGGTCTTGCCTCAATCTTTCTTGCAGGACCTGATTCATGGTCACTTGATACAAAGTTAGATTCAAAAAACAATGTCACACAACATTAAATTTCAACACGGCATCATATCTACTATCATTCTCATTACCATTACTCTCGGACTCATTGCAGGGAGTACATATTTGTATATTGAGAGTGAGAAGCATGATGCTCAAAAGAATTCAATCATCTCAAAAGCTCAACAAGCTCGAAACAATGCTCCTCAATTAACTGAAGAGGAATTGAAAGAACATCTTGCAAACGCTCAGGTTCGTGTTGGTATTGAAACACGTAAACTCGAAGCTCTTACCATTCGTTATGCTCTTGAAAAAGATGATTATGATACTTCTCGCACATTTCTTCTTAAGGAATTTACGAAAATTCAAAGTACTCTTCTTGCAACAACGGATAGTTTTTTCAAGAATCCAGCAAGTACTCAACCTCAATTGAATCTTCTCGGTGTTGCTCCAAGTGACAAAGCTTTCATTCAATCTCAACGAGCTCTCATTAATCAAGTTCTCACTGAGATCATTACTAAGCTTAAGAATCTTGATCCAGAGAAAACAACTCCTGAAATGATGGATGCCATCATTCTCCTTGTAGAGAAGGATATTAAGATTATCCAAGACTATACTGAAAACCTTACAGAAATTGTGCAGAATCTTAACCCTACCACAGGTCTTACCCAGAACCAGATTGATACCTATGAACATGCTGTAGATACTCTCTCTACTGTTGTGGAAGAAACTACTGAAGTTGTTGTTCCCCCTACGGTCACTGTAACTACAGAACCTGCCACCGAACAACAAACTACTTCACAAACTCCTGTACAAACAGTTCCTCCAGTAACTCCAGAGCAAATTGCTGTGCAGACTCAGGTGGTTGAACAGGCTCAAACTGAAGTTACTGTCATTGAATTACAGATACAACAACACGAAAGTTCATCATCAAATGAAACGAGTTCAGGTGGAGGGGATACGTCTTCATCAAATGGTGGAGGTACACCAAATACATCTACTCCAATTCAGGGGAATGGTTCATCTTCAGGTAGTGCAAGTAGCAGTCCAAGTAGCGGAACATATGGCAGTGGTTCATACTACTCAGCTCTTCCTGATGATGACAATGCTCTTCCTCCTGATGCACCAAAGCTCATTGAGGGTACGAATGGTTTCTAATTGCTATCAATATACGTAATATCTCGAGGTGAGAAGAGATTCATTGTCCATTCAAATGCGATGGACAATCTCTTTCTCCATGAATGAAAATTTAAGAGGTATATTGTTCTCCAAAGCCACCACATAAGGGGGCCGGTAAGGTGAATGCCGAATATTTCTCCTGCAGCATTCCATTGTCCAAGTGATATGAGTAGTCCTCTCTGCTTAAAGACAAAGGGGGTGAGGGGTTTGTTGAGGAGATGATGCACAATGTTATGTGCTACAACCTCAGCTTGTCGTGAAGCTACTTGCGCAAGCATGGGGAGGGTTCCTGAAGCATCTCCAAGGGCAAAGATATGAGGGTCTTTGCTACTCTGAAGGAATTCATTGATGACAATTCTCTTTGAAGGTGCCTTTTCAAGATGAGGGACATCAAGATTGTTTGGAGTTACTCCTGCAACCCATACAATGGTATGTGATTCGAGAGTAGTTCCTGTATCAAAGGTGAGTTTTCCTGGTTCGATAGAGACTACTTTACCATTAGTCATTACTTTTATATTGTTCTCCTTCATTGCTTTCTCTGCATCTTTTCTCATGCGGGGAGGAAATTGAGGTATGAGCTCAGCGGTAGCTGTAATGAGAGTTATCTGTATTTCATCTGCGGTAAATCCATCTTTTACATAGTATGATGCAAGAGTTTTCTTCATGTATTCCGCTATCTCGGTTGCAAGTTCAACTCCCGTAGCACCTCCTCCAACAATGGTGCATGAAAGAAGTTTCTTTTGTTCTTCTTTGTTCTGTGTCTTAACTGCTTGTTCAAATGATTCAATGATTCGATTACGAAGAATTACAGCATCACGAAGGTCTTTGAGCTTGAATGTGTTTTCTTCAGCTCCCTTGATGCCATAGTAGTTAGTTGTTGCTCCCTGAGCAAGGACGAGATAGTCATAGGAAAAGGTACATGTTTTTGTACGGAGTTCTTTAGTTTCTTCATTAACTGAGATGATAGTATCCTCAACAAAGTGAACCTTACTCTTGCGGAATATTTCTCGCAAGGGCTCAACCACATGTACGGGATGAAGTCCTCCTGTTGCAACTTCATGAAGAAGGGGAGTGAAGAGGAAATAGTCAGATGAATTGAACAATGTTATCTCAATCTGATTTCCATCAACAAGTTTTTCAAGAAAACGAGCAGTATACACTCCTCCAAACCCACCCCCGACAATTGCTACTTTTGTTGTATTCATAAAATGTATTATACTACAAGTACATTACTAATTATATACATACACATATGGATTACCTTTTTCTTGTAGCACGGGTTCTTTTCGGAGGTTACTTTATCATGAATGGTTTTAATCATCTCAAGAACGTGAGTGGTATGGTGGGATATGCTCAGTCAAAAAATGTGCCATTTCCTAAGCTTGCAATTATCGGTACAGGAATCATTCTTCTCCTTGGTGGTCTTGGTATTGTATTCGGAGTATTTGTTAATCTTTCTGTTGTTCTCCTCTCAATCTTCCTTGTTGGCGTTACGTTTAAGATGCATCAGTTCTGGAAGGTAACTGACCCTATGATACGTATGGGGGAATATATTAACTTTACGAAGAATATAGCTCTCCTTGGTGCAACTATTGCTTTCCTCTTCATTAGTTCATGGCCTCTTTCTCTTTAATTTTTTAACTTATATTTTTTCATCATGAAAACACCACTTCGTGTCGCTATCAATGGTTTCGGAAGAATTGGACGAGCTTTCTTTAAGGTTGCTCGACAACATCCTGAGATTCAAATTGTTGCTGTTAATGACCTTACCTCTCGAGAGAATGTTGAATATCTTTTGAAATATGATACTGCATATGGAAAGAGTGATTGTACACTTGAGGGTGTTGAGTATATAAGTGAGAAAGATCCTACCCATCTTCCTTGGGGAAAGCTTGATATTGATATTGTGGTTGAGTCTACTGGTCTTTTCACCTCTTCTGACAAGGCACAAGCTCACATTGTTGCTGGCGCAAAGAGGGTTGTGGTAAGTGCTCCGATTAAAGATGATCCTACAGGAGCTATCAAGGGTGTTACTGTACTTATGGGTATGAATGAGGACAAGTTGGGAACATGTGAGATTTCTTCAAATGCTTCATGTACAACAAATGCTGGTAGTCCTCTTCTTGCGATTCTTGATGAGGCTTTGGGTGTTGAGAAGGCACTTCTCAACACTGTTCATGCATACACAGCAAGTCAGGCACTTGTTGATGGTCCTTCAAAGAAGGATATGCGAGAGGGAAGAGCTGCGGCAATGAATATTGTTCCTTCATCAACAGGAGCAGCAATTGCTGTTACTAAGGTTATGACTCATCTCTCAGGTCTCTTTGATGGTATATCTATCCGTGTTCCTGTTGTTACTGGCTCTATCGTTGATGTAACATTCATTTCAAAGAAGAATACTACTGCAGAGGAGGTGAACGCACTTCTCAAGAAAGCTGCTGGTGAAGAGCGATGGAAGGGGATATTTACAGTAACTGAAGAAGATCTCGTATCATCTGATATCAAGGGTAATTCTCATGCTTCGATAGCGGATCTTGCATTTACTCGTGTTGTTGGGGGGAATTTGGTAAAGGTACTTGCATGGTATGACAATGAGATGGGGTATACGCATACGTTGGTGAGGCATGTGGTGGAGGCTGGTAAACTTATATAAAAGAATTCGCCCCAGCATTACTGCTAGGGCGGGGAAATCTTGAGTGACTTGTTTTGTTTCAAGGTGTCACTACTTAACCTCATCTGGTCAGTTCCCACTCACTTTCTCCGACGGGGCCAAGAAAACAAGAGTCTCGTTGGCACCGAACCGCTTTCCGTTCTCGTTGAACTCTGGAAAGATTTCGTTAAGGACCGATTGCCGGAAAAATGGAGGGTTGGTCCATTGAGCCCCACGTTCGTAAGTTTGGCTTCCGCCTTCCTCATCGAAAATAGTGACTTCTTCAAGACCAAGCTCTTGCCAGCGTCGAGTCATGTGATCACAAAAGACTTCGTGACCCTCATGACCGATCGGCAAAGAAGCAAACCCCATTGTTCGGGCTTTGGCAACCAATTGGTCGCCAACCAAACCTTCGGAGTCAACGAGATCGTCTCCCTTCACTAACACGAACGAGAATGGATGACCGTTGAGAGAGACTTGAGGAACAGAATTGTAAACTTGAATCTTCATATCATTTCAGTACTGGTGTTTGTTCTGGCATACCTATTTAAAGCCAATTAAACTCAATGTGCTTATATTACTATGATATCATATATTATATATAAAGTCAAGTACTTAAAATAAGCCTTATTTCCTTGCTATTCCGACGCTTGTTAATATGATTTAGCTGTACATTGACGTTGAAATAAAAACACCAACATGCCACCTCTTGAGTATCTGAATTTTCGGATTTTCAAGAGGTGAGCGCGGGAGTTTTTTTAAATTGTGATAAAATTGGGCTATGAAGCTTGCGTGGTACGATAACGAACTAAGGTATAGGCATACATTAGTTCGTCACGTAATTGAAGCAGGAAAATTAATTGACTAGTATGAAAGACGAAAATCAGATTAAAATTGAACTCTCAAACAAAGAAGCTCTGGTTCTTTTTGCAATCCTGTCTCGTTTTTCTGAAAGTGAAAAAATATCCATCGAAGATAGTTCTGAAAAATGGGTATTCGAAGATTTACTTGCGTTGCTAGAAAAACAATTGGTCGAACCTTTCAAGGATAACTACGATGTCCTTCTTGAAAAAGCACGTGAAGAAATTCGACTTAACCATGAGGGCAATGAATAAAGAAGTTACATGGTACGACAAAGAACTGGGGTACACCGAAACTCTCGTAAGACATGTTGTAGCTGCAGGTAGACTAATTTAAAAAATTAAACCGCACAGAGGTCCGAAGACATGTGCGGTTTGCTTTTGATTTACTCTCCTTGGTATTCCCAAGATGTGCCTCGCTTGAATCCAAACACCTTTTTCATAAATGGTTCATTGTCCTCCTCAAAGAGAAGAACTCGATCATTTCTCCAGGCATCAAGCGTGGTTTCCACGTCCCCTACATTATTCCAAACTCGTTCAAGCCGGATAATAGGGACAAGTGTGGCCTTTGCACTGTCGAAGTAATGATCGACTCCAACGACTGGAACGGATTCTTCGTCACCAGCTTCGGAAAAACTCAATTGGATCGTCGTGCCTGTCTGAGGCAGGGCAGGGATCGTGATTTGCCTCCATAGGTGAGCTATGAAGGATTCTTCTTTTCCGTCCTTCTTTTGGTTTTCCCTGTAAACCAGATGCAGTATTACTTTCATGCGGATCTTTCGTGGAAAATGCGACCTCGCTTGATACGAGAATCAGTGTGCTTGTGTCGACAAGCGTTTCTCACACTTCTTTCAGAGAACATTTTCTATATGTATTATAGCATGAATTATATCACTAAGTCAAGTAGCCGTAAAATACGGCTATAAACAGCTACAATCAGCTATATCTGATATAGCTGATTGGGCTTGCTATAAATGAGGCCTTACAATATGATTAAAACGTACTTTGAAAACTAAATAAGAACACCAACACGCCACCTCTTGAGCACTTAATATAATTGAGTTTTCAAGAGGTGAGCGCGGGGAGGTTTTTTCTAAGATTGTGATAAAATGTGCCTATTGGGCTCACGTGATACGATAATGAAGTAAGGTATACACATACGCTGGTTAGGTATGTAATTAAGGTTAGCTAGAACATTCAAAGAATGAAAACCCTAAAATTTGCAACACATCTTGTCGAAAAGATTCTCAAGGGAGAAAAAACTTCTACCTGGAGACTTTTTGACGATAAAGATTTACAAGAAAAAGATGAATTAATATTTATTAACAAAGAGACTGGTAAAAATTTTGGAACCGCCACCATTACTTCAGTCAAAGTTAAAACATTGGGAACATTGACTGAAGAAGATTGGATTGGGCATGAGCGATTTGCAAGTGAAGAAGAGATGTACGCGTCTTACAAAAGGTATTATGGTGATCAGGTTGGTCCTAGGTCTGAAGTTAAAATATTAACCTTCAACTTCAAGCCAATATGAAATTAATCTGGTACGATAATGAACTAGGGTATACGCATACACTGGTGAGGTATGTGGTGGAGGTGGGGAAGCTGATTTAAAAAAAATGGAAGAGATTAAAATAAAAAACTTTGCGACAGAGATGGAAGCTGAATTGGCAAAAAATATACTACAAGCAAACGGAATAAAAAGTCGAGTTAAAACTCAAGGTGTCTATCCGAGTGGCATATCTAATGATAGTTATGGTGCAGATTTGATAGTTCTTAAAAAAGATGTTGATCAAGCGAACGAACTATTAAAGTGATAGCGTGGTACAATAATGAAGTATGGTATATGAGTACTTTGGTTCAGCATGTAATTAAGGCTAGTAGACTGAAGTTAAAATATATGAAAAAAATAAATATTTTAAACATAGTAAAAGGTGTAACATTATTGTTGCCTATATTTCTATTTAGTGGAGTACGTGTTGCCTCTGCGTGTACACCTATTTATTCGACACCCCAAGAAACATTTAATAAGTCAGATGCAGTTTTTTTGGGTCGTGTTGTATCAGTAAATCGGTCTGAAATCTCTGCAGATGCTTGGGATGTAATGGGTGAAGTACAAGTTGATAAGTATTGGAAGGGTAATGTTCCTCGGGTGGTAAAGATTAAATCATCAGGGTTTTATACATGTGGTGCAGCTTTCGGTGAAAATGCTAAGGGTAGTGACTATTTAATTTACGCAACGAAGTCTTCTCAAACATCTGACATATACACGATAGCTATGTTGGATATGAAATTAGCTTCTACTTCCTTGTCTGAAATTCAAGCCTTAGGAGTTGGGTCAACACCCACTCTAGGAGTCACCCATCCCCAATTTTTAAGAAATCTTGCAATTGGTAGTTTTGGTGAAGATGTTGCCAGTCTTCAGAGCTGGCTCGAGCAGAAAGAATTCCTTGTGATGCCTACTGGGGTCTCAAAGGGGTATTTCGGTAACCTTACTAGAAATGCTTTAGCGAAATATCAGTCTTCAGTCGGAATATATCCAGCAGTTGGTTATTTTGGTCCCATTACGCGAATGAAAATTAACTCTAGTATTTAAAAATGAAAAGCTTTGCATTCGGAAATACTCCAGATATGGAAGTTTACTGTGAGAGGTTTAAGGTAATTGAAATACTACCTTAACCTTAACTTGTTACAATGATAAAGTAAGATATACGCATACGCTGGTGAGGTGTGTTGTCGGGGTGGGAAGGTTGATATAATAATTTTAAATATGAAAAATATACAAAAAGGTTTTGCCAATGTAGTTGTCATCATAGTTATTATAATTTTAGTTGGTATTGTAGGTTACTGGATATTGGGAAAGTCTCAGTCAAAACAACAGGAGAACGCTATGGACACTTCCGTTAATACACAAAGCGTCAATTCAGATACAAATTCAAACAAAGTCCCTCAAGGTGCTAGCTATGTTCCCGAAGAAGGACGTATTCAGGTTTCCTATCCCAAGGGTGGGGAAGTGTTAGAAATTGGTAAGACCTATGAGATTAAATGGACTAATTACTCTGGTAATGATCCTCTGTCTATTAATCTTCAAGTCACAACTCCTGATAACAAAACCTCAACTAAACTGATTACCTCAAACGCTGCGGCTACAGGGTCATACAAATGGACTGTAACATCTGAAAGTACAAACAACAAATACAAGATTGAAATAAACCCCGCTGACGGACGTGAGTTAGTTGGGCGTAGCAAGGATTTCTTTACAATTACCGGCGATCAACTCATTACAGCGGTTTTGCCTCAAGCACATGCACGAATAAACGCCAATCAACCACTTGTAATTACAGGAAAAGCGGAGAAGGTTTTTGGTGAAGGAGAATTCGATCTTACCGTTTCTTATGTTCTTGATGGTAAAAAACAGATCGTAACTCGAGGAATTGCAACTTGTAACCTAGTAGGCGATGGTTGTGACTGGGCATCTGGTAATTTGATTGATTTTAAGGCCACTCTTGATCTATCTAAATCACCAGTTTGTTTTGTGAATGTAGAGTTCCTTAAGCGTGATGAGCGCACACCGCAGGTTAATCCTTTTTTCACATTACCACTCTGGCTCTATGGCATAAACGATTGCCAGTAAAATTTAGTATTTGACCCATACCAGGTATTAGAACAAATTCAGAATTACCTATTAGAATTAGGTCTGATACTCAAGAGAAATAAAAAACTCCCCGTCACATAAGGTGTACGGGGGTGTTTTTTTATGTGAATTAATCAGGTCAGTGTTCGGGTGGTAGAGCATAAGCTGCATGGCTCATGGGTACCCGCCTTCTTTGTGTTTGGTGAGGCCGACGTAGAGGGCGTGGAATTTCTTCTAGGCCAGGCTCTTTTCCTTTTCCATCAATGAAGTGGTGGACCTTCTCAAAATACCCATGAGCAGGCGACACTCTTTTTTTTGTTTCTGCCATTTCTTCCTTTCCCGAGATGGATTCATTCCATCTCGATGTGCTGTGTTACTGGTTAATTAGTATACCACGAAATATATGTCTATGCAAGAAGTTTCTCTATCACTGTTTTTACAAGAGAACCATCAGCCTTACCTTTGAGATCTTTCATGATTCCACCCATAAATTGACCCATTTTCTTAGGATCTATAGGGCCTGTTTCAGATATTTTCTTCTGTACATACGCCTCGATATCCACAGCACTCATTTGAGCTGGAAGGTATGCTTCAAGAACTTTCAATTCAAGTGCTTCTTTCTCTACAAGATCCATACGTCCTCCTTTGGTAAATTGTTCAATTGAATCTTTATGTTGCTTAACACTTCGTCGTA
>CAYMGJ010000012.1:0-23195 GCA_964389975.1 uncultured Candidatus Saccharibacteria bacterium | reverse complement strand
AAGGTTAATACCGTTTGCGAAGGTTGATGAGGCTGTAGTTGAGGTTACGTTGAGTGCTGTAGCCTGAACTCCACCTGCAAATGTTGTTGTACCTGTGTTTGAGAATGCTTGGAGTCCTGTGAAAGTATTGTCTGTATATGTTTTTGCAATAGTGGTTGAACCGTTAATGTATGAATTAACTCGAGAATCAAGATAGTAGAGATTAGAACCCTCTGAGACATTTGTAGTTGAAAGTCCAAGAGATGAAGTTGCAACAAGACCATATCCTCCACCTGCTGTTCCTAGAAGAAGTTGTCCATATGAAGGAGAAGTTGAGAGTCCAGTTCCTCCATAGACAACTGAAACTGTTGATGAAGCTGACACTGTTCCATTTATAGCCTGAAGAGGACCAGTTAATGATCCTACAGTAAGACCATTTGTACCAGATACAGTGAGCGCTGTTGTTGAGGCATAAGGGAATACTGATGCAGTTGATGATGTAGCAGTGAAATACTGGCCAACAACCTGTCCTGCAACAGCAAGTTTTGCATATGGTGAGGTTGTACCGATACCTACATTACCAGCATTAGTTATTCTCATAACCTCAAGAGCAGTTGTCCCACCAACTGGTGTTGTAAGGAATGAAATTCGTCCTGGTGCACTTCCTGTAGATGGCGCGGCATCAGCCTCAAAGAGAATAGATGCTGAGGTAAGACGACTTGTTCCATCGAATCCCTGGGCACTCAAAAGGAAGAGTCTGTCATTTGCCTGTACTGCAGTTGGAGCATCAACCGTGCCACGAGTACGAATACCGATAACCTGTCCTGAATTTCCTGAACCTGAACTAGATGATATGATTCTCTGACCTACATTTGCCCCACTTACAACCACTGAATCTGCAATACTGTTAAACAATGATGATGCTGGGGCAACTCCATCAGTTGAAATATGGAATCGAGCAACAGGAGCAGCAGTACCGACTCCAACATAACTATTTGAACTAATAGAGAGAGTTGAAGTTGCTGTGATTGTTGTCCCATTAGATGCGTAGTATGGAACCTGTCCTGATGTACCTGAACCAACCGTTCCCGATCCTGAACTTCCTCCAACACATGTACCATTCACTGCAAAACATCCTGCAGTAAGGTTAATACCGTTTGCGAAGGTTGATGAGGCTGTGGTTGAGGTTACGTTGAGTGCTGTTGTTTGAATACCACCTGCGAATGTTGATGTACCAGTGTTTGAGAATGTCTGGAGGCCTGAGAAGGTGTTGTCTGTGTATGTCTTTGGAATTGTTGTTGATCCATTAATATATGCATTTACATCTGAGTTTGAATAATTTGACGACTCAACACATACTCCATTTACCGCAATACATCCTGAGGTAACATTAACTCCTCCAGCAAATGTTGAGGTAGCTGTTGATGTAGAAGTTATAGAAGAAGTTCGAATACTTCCATCGATAACTGCATTACCAACAACTGAAAGACGTTCGTATGGTGTTGTTGTACCAATACCGACATTTCCATTTGAAAGAAGTGAGAGTACTGTCTGTGATGCCTGACCAAAGAATTCTGCAATCTTTCCTGCTCCTGTTTGAACTATTGAGAGGAATGTTCCTGATGAAGACGTTGCATTCTGTGCATCAGATCGGAGGAATTGCTCTGATGAAAGATTATCAATATTATCCGCATTTGAAGCCACGAAAGCAGCAGGAACTGCTCCAAGAATCTTTCGTGGTGTCATTTCACCATCTCCCTCGATATTAATACCGAGATACAAGGTCTGATTGAAATCAACTCCAGTAAATGGTGTTGTAGAACCGAGCATAGTACTGAAAAGTCCATTGGTAACTTGAACTTCATTTGCACCGGTAAGTGTTTCAGTCCAGACAGCTGAACCACCTGAAGCTTGAGTGTAGAGCTTGAATTCCATCGCATATGTTCCATCAGGAACAGTTACATTTGAAGAATTTGCAAGTTTACCTTGATAGTTAATCTGCTGATTGTATGCAGCACGTACAGAAGAAATACCTCCAACAACAATCATTATTGTGATGATTGTTATGGTAAGTATTCCTTTGTACATTTTATTAATCATTTTTTTTGCGAGTACGTAAGAACATGAGCGTAATGACAGCGAGAACAATTATTGAAAGTATGATTCCGAACAAACTTCCCCAACCTCTCTTTTTTATAATCGACTGAATTTCTTCGAGACTTAATGCTTTGAGCGAACCTTGCAACTGCTTCAATCCTTGGTTTTTATAATCGAGAATCGTCACATTCATCTTGTACAATCCATTTTTTCCGAGAGGAGCAACTGTTGCTTCGTATGCTGTCTTATCTTTGTTTACTCTCAGAAGGAATGTGAACACTTGTGTCTCATCATCAGGGTCTCGTAAGGTTATCGCTATCGTCTTGAGTATTTCTGGAACTTTTCGATAGTCGAGTCTGATGAGGAGATTTTTTGACCCATCTATCGGAACCGTATCTCGTGTGGTGTAAATCTTGATATCATCCTGAATGAAATCAAAATCAAGGAGTGTGAGGCGGGCAATGATTGGATCTACATTATCAATCACCACAACATCTTCGAAAGGAACCTCAGTTACAACCTCCCCCTTACTTGATATCATCGCAAAGGCAAGAACTCCTGATGAGTAGTTTCCATGAATATCTTGTGCAAAGAGTGCGTAGTAGTATCGTTCATCTGTTGTAACTTTTGTATCAACAAAGCTTGAAGCAGTACCAGTAAATACAATTTCTCCATCATTGATACTGCTTGGATAGAACGAAGAAGAACGTACAAGAGTTACTGATGATATTGAATTAACAAGAGGATATTTCCATGACAAGAGAATACTAGAATCTTGAGGAACTGCAGTGAAATCAATTGGGTTTACCGCCTGAAGCGCAGTACCAATGAATCCTGGATATATTGATCCGGAACTATTACCCTGAGGAGTAACTGGAGTCACAGTAATACCTGAAGTAGTTGCTGTTGCTGAAGCTGAAAGTCCTGAGTAATTAAGGGAAGAATCGAATGCTTCAACTTCATAGGTATAGGTAGTACTTGCAGTAAGTCCAATATCTGAATATGTAACTGAGGTTGTTGTGCCGATTATCTGACTATCACGGAACACTCTGTATCCTGAAACAACAATATTGTCTGATGACGCATTCCAAGAAAGATCAATACGTGATGATGAGATTGCTGTTGCAGTGAGTGAAGTAGGTACACTTGGATCAGTAGTATCTGCTTCAAACTGTTGCTGATATCCTGCTTTTGTTTTGAAAGAAGCACTTGAAAGATCTCCTGTACCAACTTCACCTTGAGTTGATTCAAGACCATATGATGCAGAAGAAGAATTACCACCACCAAAGTTTACTGAGTCAATTTGAACTGAATAGTTATTACTCGACATTGCATAGGCATTACCAACACTCACAGAAAGTGAGAGGAGTGTTGCTAATGTTGTTCGAATAATATTTTTCATAATTTTATTTCTGATTCTTTACTGTTGTAGGCTTTACAGGAACAAGAACATATACGAAATCATCACCCTTTGCCTTCTTGAAAACTGGTGTGATCACTCCCGATGTACCATCTTCATGAACCCGAACTCTAACCTCATCTGAAAATGAACTCTTAATTGTTTCAACAAGTTCCTTGTCTCCTTCTTCTGAATTTGTTGAAGGTGCAACTGCAATACCACTTACCTGTACCCCTGATGGGTTCTCAGCTACCATACTGTTATTAACTTCAGAATTAATTGAGAGTGTTTTCTTGTGTGTCATTTGAGAGATTGCAAGTGTTATATGTGAGAATCCTGAACCGATTGAATCTATAATCTCATGAGTAACTGATGAGAGAGATGCTGTCACCACTTCTGTATTTTCATATACAGTATTTTTTACAATCTCATAGTATGGACTTAGGGTAAGAGTTTTAAATGAAGTAAAGAAAATCACAACAACAAGAAGAGCTAGAGATACCTTCTTGATTGAACTACGAGAAACTTCAGGTACATCATTTTCTTGTGCATGAGACACAACACTTGAAAACATTCCTTGAGCAAGAGGAGTTGCAAATGTTGCTGGAGCAAATATAGTTGATCCCTGTGATGTAAGGAGAATAGTTCTCTTCTTTAACTCAGGAATGAATGGAGCACTTTCTGATTCGTATTTCAAAACTTGATATTCTTCTTGAATATTCTGAATTGGAGATACGATAGGTTCCTCTTTCTTCTCAGGAAGCTTAACCTCATCTTTAATAGTTTCAATAACAGGAGCTTGTTGAATCTTAGTTGTTTGAGGAAAGATCTTAACTTTCTTTGGTTTATTAAAATTAGTCTTAACTCCTGCCTTGTAATCACTTACAGACTTCTCTGTAACGAACCAAGCACGACCCACCATAGTAGCGTCCAATTTACCTGCTCTACAAAGCTGACCAATGTAGTCACTGGTATAGCCAAAAATCTGCTGAACTCGTTTAGCCGAGATATATGTTTTGTCTTGTAGAACAACGATATCTTTCATATGAACTTATGCAATAATTATACCTTATCTCGGATGAAAAAAATGCAAAAAATATGTGGATAAAGAGGATATTTTTTAATTCATTTTTAAAATAGAAATTTATAAAAATCTATTAAAATTTTATCTAAAGATAGTTAAAAAATATCTCTATATCTTCTAATAGACATCGAAATGACTATATTCCATATATTTTAAAAATAAATTTGTCTTATCTATCCTTAAGTTCATATTTTATTTTAAAAAATTGTAATTTTTATTTAAAAATTTAGTAAAAAAATTTCTCTAAACGAGATCTTATAATAGAGCCTCATTAAGCCATCTCCAGCCGAGATTTTTTTAAATCATTTTTTTTAACATTTTTTAATAAATATTTTTATAGAAAAAACAGTATAAAATATAGATTTTCTATTCTATGCCTATAAAATATGACCCTTTAAAATGCGTTATAGGGCTTTTTAAAAAATACACTAAAGCAAAGTTACTGAATACATTTAAAGAACTCTATATACTGTTATAAAAGACTGGTTTCTGGGATCATATTTATATATAAAATTATTGAGAGTAGTACATTGATTAGTATCTTATTTATATAAAATTTAAAAACATTATATATGTGTATAAATCCCTATTACACATTACTATATATGTTATACTGTTTAGTAAGGTTTAATAATGTATATCAATATGGAAAAAAAGTTTATAACAATCAAAAAAGCAGCGCAAATGTTAGGAGTTTCAACACTTACTCTACGTAATTGGGACAATACTGGTAAGTTCCCAGCAGGAAGACACCCTATAAGTAACTATAGGGTGTACTTGCTCGAGGATGTAGAAAAGCTACTCGAGGATATGGGACGTATGGATATCGTATCTCGTTCTCGTAAAGAGAAGAATTCCGTTAAGAAACTATCGGTTAAGCACCTCTAGAAAAACCTTCTTTAGAAGCTCTGGATTTGCTGATCCTTTAGTAGCCTTCATACCCTGTCCAATGAAGAACTGGAGTGAAGCAATTTTACCACTCTTAAACTCAGCATAAGCATTAGGATTATCAACTACAATTTTCTCTACAATCTTAAGTAATTCACCCTCATCATTTTTCTGTATCAATCCTTTTTCAAGAGCAACTTTTTCTGGATCACCTCCCTCTTTTACAAGAAGTGTAATGATATCTTTTGCACCACGTGATGAGATGGTTTGTGATGTGATCATGGTAATGATCTTTGAAAAATTTTCAGGAGAAATAGCATCGATATTTTTACCCTCTTTCTTGAGTGTTCCGAGATAGTCGGTGAGTATATAATTTTTAGTAAGTTCGATAGCTTTCTTGTCTTGAGACAACTTCGAAATGACTTGTTCAAAGAAAGTAGCCACTGTCTGATTCTCAACAAAAACCGCTACCTCTTTTTCGGTCATAGCATAGGTCTTGAGATATCTCTCTCGCTTCACCCATGGAAGCTCAGGAAGCTCTTTCATGAGAACTTCCTTTCTTAGTTCAGGAAGCTCTTCGATCTTCATCTTAGGAATATCAGGTTCTGGAAAATATCGGTAGTCATGAGAGCTCTCTTTCTTTCTCTGAGAATATGTCTCTCCCCTGTCTTCATCCCAACCTCGAGTTTCTTGTACAACCTGTTCTCCACGATTAAGGAGTTCAGTCTGTCGTTCAATTTCATATGCTATAGCTTTTTCTACAACCTTAAATGAGTTGAGATTTTTAACCTCAGTCTTTGTTCCAAATTTACGTGCTTCTGTATCTTCGAGAGAAGCTACAGAGATGTTAGCTTCAACACGCATTTCTCCTTTCTCCATGTTTGCATCCCCTGCTCCGATATATCTAAGAAGAAGCTGAAGTTCTTTTGCAAAAGTTACTGCAGTAAGTGCATCGTGGATAACGGGTTCAGTAACAAGTTCCATAAGTGGAACACCTGCACGATTAAAATTCACAAGACTTTTCTCATGAAGATCATGAGTTGATTGAGCAGTATCCTCTTCAAGATGGATACGAGTAAGTTCAACATGAGCAAGTGATCCCCCTGTTACAAGTGGGTATTTATACTGACTAATCTGGTATCCCTTTGGAATATCAGGATAGAAATAGTTTTTACGATCCCATTCAGTGAAATTAGCAATGGTACCATTGAGCGCATGACCCATTTTCAGAACATGACGTATAGCTTCAATATTTAAAACTGGCAATGTTCCAGGATGCCCCATACAGATAGGACAGATATTTGCATTAGGCTTCTCTTCATCAGGATCATTCTTACATGCACAAAACATTTTAGAAGCAGTTTTAAGCTCCGCATGTATTTCCAACCCTATTGTTGCAATCAGTTTACGCTCAGCCATATAATCAACTTATACTATCACACTTTTACTCCCCTTGCAGGCGCTCTACAATGCTATATGAGAGCTTTTTTACCGCTTCATCATCAAGGATAGTTATTGTAAGAATATCATCGTTATACTTCGATATTTTCTTAATAGCTTGAGCAACACCCTTTTCATCAGTCACATCTGTTTTTGTAAGAATGATAGTCTCCTGCTTTTCATCAAGACCTTGTCCAAACTGTTTAAGTTCAGCACGAATAGTCTTATAAACTTCGATGAGGTTTGGATTCTCGAGAGAAATGAGATGGAAGAGTCTGTGAGTTCTCTTAATATGTCTTAAAAACTTATGACCCAATCCTTTGCCTTGTGATGCTCCCTCTATGAGACCAGGGATATCGGCAAGAACAAAGCCTCCCGGTAGAGCACCGAGATTTGGTTCCAAAGTAGTGAACGCATAACTACCCACCTGAGCGCGAGCATTTGTAAGTGCATTCAAAAGACTTGATTTACCGGCATTAGGAAGACCGATGAAACCAGCGTCAGCAACAAGTTCAAGCTCAACATGAAAATCAGCTTCTTCCCCTTCTTTGCCAGGAGTAAATTCACTAGGACTTGTATTCGTAGAAGCCTTGAAATGTTCATTACCAAGACCCCCTCGTCCTCCCTTTAAAATACATACCTTCTCACCATCCTTAAGGAGATTTATACTTCTCCCTGTTCGACTATCAGTCACCACTGCTCCTATCGGAAGATCGATAATGAGGTCTTCACCATCTTTTCCATGCATACTGTCTCTCATTCCATCAGCCCCTCGCTGTGACTCAAATGTCTTAATATTACGATATCGTAGGAGAATGGTAAGATCACGTACAGCCTGTACGTATACATCCCCACCCTTACCACCATTTCCGCCAGAAGGACCAGCAAGTTCACGTCCGCGCTCATGTCGCCAACGTACAACACCACTACCACCATTTCCAGCCTTTATATGAAATGTGAGATCATCAATGAATGCCATATACCCAGCACTCTAGCATTATCTACTGCTCTTGTAAATTTCAAGGAGAGCAAAGAGAAGTGCAACAATGAGAGGACCAGCGATAAATCCAATAGGACCAAAGAAAGCGAGACCACCGATTACCGAGAGAAGAATGAGAAATGGATGTATTTGTACTCCTCGATTCATGAGGTGAGGACCTAGATAGTTATCAATTAAACCAACCGCAACAATACCCCACGCAAGAAGACCGAATGCATGTATTCCCGTTGAAGCAAAGAAGAGATATATAATTCCGGGCACAAGAACAAGAGATGTACCAACACCAGGAATGAGAGCGGCGACAACTGCAAAACTTCCCCAAAGGGCTGGATTTGGAACACCAAAGATATAGAATCCAAGACCAGTAAGAATACCTTGTATTGTACTTACAACAAGAGATCCTGCTACAACAGATCGTATTGCCTGTCGTAATTTAGCAAATATTTTTTCATCATATGAATCAGCCAGTGGACTCACTGCTATCATATTTCTCTTGAGTTTTGGACCATCTCGGAGAAGATAGAAGAGAGCGAAGAGCATGATAAACAACTGAAATGCGAGCTTTGTTACACTTGAGAAAATAGTATCAAGATTGGCAAAAGACCATTCAAGAAAATTTTGAATGTATGTTGTTATATTGAATGAATCAAAATTATACGCTGGTAGAACTCTTAATGTTTTTTCTGAAAGAATCGCCGAAAGATTATTAAGTGATGTAATAATCTCGGCACGATGGTCTTCTTCAGTAAGACTGAAATAGAGATGCTCACTTTCAACATAAATACGTTGAGCTAGAAATATAAGCGGAGTAATAACAAGTAATGCAACGATAAGTATGGTTGCAAATGATGAGAGAGAACTCGATTCACTTCCCCGAGCTAACCATCGAGATACCCAACGATGAAGTGGGCGAAACATCACAGAGAAAACAACAGCCAAAAGAAGTGCAGTGAGGTAGGGATAGAAAATACAAACTGTAAGGATGATAACCCCCACAAGTAATACTAAGAAGAAATAATGTTGTGTTTTACTTTCCATATATAGTTATGCGTATATTATTGCACAAAAAAAATCTTTGTACATATACAAACTATACCCCGTGACACTTCTTGTATTTCTTACCACTTCCACAAGGACATGGATCATTTCTACCCACTTCAGATTTAGAGGTAGTAGATTGAGTCTTTCCTCCCCCATCTTGATCTCCAATACTCTTTGCATTGTCATGCACTTCCTTTAACTCCACTTGTTCAGGTGTTGCTACAGAAACAGCAATATGAGGAATGAGATTGAGGATTTGACCATTGATTGCATTTTGCATTTCTCTAAAGAGACGAATTCCCTCTTTCTTGTATTCGACGAGTGGATCACGTTGACCATAGGCACGGAGATTTACACTTGAACGCGTATAGTCCATCACCTCAAGATGTTCAACCCAGAACATATCAATGGTTTGGAGCATAATCTGTCGAACAGTAGCATAGAATCGTTCATGTCCAATATTTGATATTTTTTCAGATATAGTTTTCAAGAGTTCTTCATTACCAAGAACAAGCTCTGCAAGTTTCTCTTCGATAAGAGAAGGATTCCCAAGAAGAAGATTACGTCGTCGTTCATATACTGACTTTCTCTGTTGATTGAGAATATCATCATATTCAAGAATATGTTTTCGTGAGTCAAAATTAAAACCTTCAATTTTTGTTTGAGCATTCTCAAGAGTGCGAGTAATCATACGATTCTCAATAGGTTCATCTTCCTTAACTCCGAGTCGTCCCATGAGAGACTTCACGGTATCAGACGCAAACACTCTCATGAGTGAATCCTCAAGAGATACGAAGAATTGAGTAGCACCAGGATCTCCCTGTCGTCCTGAACGACCTCGAAGTTGATTATCAATACGACGAGCTTCATGACGTTCTGTTCCTAATACGAAGAGGCCTCCAAGACTTCGTATTTCATCAGATAGCTGTTGAGTTCCCGGATTACCTCCGAGTTTAATATCAACTCCACGACCTGCCATATTGGTTGCGATAGTTACAGCACCCTTCTTTCCTGCTTGTGCGATAATTTCTCCTTCACGTTCATGATTCTTTGCATTCAAAACCTGATGAGGAATACCTTCTGCGGTAAGAAACTGTGAGAGTACCTCATTCTTATCAATCGAAGCAGTACCAACAAGAACAGGTTGTCCTCTTTGATTAAGCTCCTTAACCTTACGAGCAATTGCCTTAAATTTACCAATTTCATTCTGGAATATGAGATCATTGTGATCAATTCTCTGTATTGTTTTGTTAGTTGGTACAACATGAGTATCGAGACCATACACCTTGAAAAACTCTTCACTTGAGGTCATGGCGGTACCAGTCATACCCGCTATCTTTGGATACAAACGGAAATAGTTTTGAAAGGTAATAGAAGCATAGGTTCGAGATTCCTTCTGAATTGAAACTCCTTCTTTTGCCTCAACAGCTTGATGGAGGCCCTCAGACCACCTTCGTCCTGGTTGTAGACGACCAGTAAAAGTATCGACAATCACAATCTGATCATCTTTAACCACATATTCATCATTTATATTGTACAGAGCCTTTGCCTTTACAGCAGTCTCAAGATGATGAACATACTTAATTCCCTTGTCAGTATATATATTGCCCACACCAAGTTTCTTCTCTGCCTTCTCAATACCCTGTGGGGTAAGGAGTATAGATCGATGCTTCTCATCAACGGTATAGTGAACATCTTTTTCAAAATCACGAACAAGTTCAGCAAAGGTAGTGTAGAGATTTTCTGAATCTGTAGTTGGTGCAGATATGATGAGTGGGGTACGAGCTTCATCAATCAATATGGAATCAATTTCATCAATTAATGCAAAATTAAAAGGGCGCTGGCGAAGACGTACTTCTTCATATTCCAAATTATCTCGAAGATAATCAAAACCAAATTCATTGTTTGTACCATAGGTAATATCTGCAGCATAGGCATCACGTCGAGAAACGGGTTTTAAATACTCATGAACTACATGGAAAGAACCTGTTTGATCACGTTCGCTGTCTAATTTCTCAGGAGCTTGTATGTGAGCTGGATCATATATATATGAAGACTCATGATTGATAACACCAACAGAAAGTCCAAGAAAATTATATATTTGCCCCATCCACACTGCATCACGTCGAGAAAGATAGTCGTTTACCGTAATTACATGAACTCCCTTTCCTGAAAGAGCGTTGAGATATGCAGGAAGAGTTGCAACGAGTGTTTTACCCTCCCCTGTTCTCATTTCTGCTATACCCCGATTATGTAAAATCGCTCCTCCAATTATCTGAACATCGAAATGTCTCTGCTTGAGAACACGCTTAGAAGCTTCACGTACAACAGCAAAAGCTTCAGACATAATATCATCAAGACTTTCTCCTTTCTCAATTCTTCCCTTAAATTCAATAGTTTTAGCACGAAGAGCCTCATCGGTAAGATGAGAGATTGAATCCTCAAGTTGAGCAACCCTTTGAACAAGTGGTGCGTACTTCTTAAGTACTTTTTTCTGAGGATCACCGAATAGGTTTTTAAATGAAAATGCCATATATGTGGAGCCAACTATATCATATTTAGAAGAAGAAAAAAACCTTTACTAAGCAATATATTCAACCTCTGGTTCAATTTCAATACCCGTCTTTTCATAGACCATATCAACCATATCTTGAGCAAGTGCAATCACATCAACAGCCTGAGATCCACCATAATTAACGACAACGAGAGCTTGATTTTTATAAGGACCAGCATTCCCCTTTCTAAGTCCCTTAACATGACATACATTATCAAGAATCCATGCAAGAGGAATTTTTACATGTTTTTGATTAATCGGATAGGTTACCATTTCAGGATACATTTCAAGCAATGTTCGTGCTTTGTCGGTTGTAACAATTGGATTCTTAAAGAATGAACCAGCAGTACCATGAATTGCAAGATCAGGAAATTTCGCCTTACGAATCTCAATAACCGCTTCACGTATATTTTTTAACGTTATCTTCTTGTTTCGATTGTGAAAGAAATAGTTCTTAATATCTTTGTACTCTGAATGTATATTTTCTCTATGAGAAAGGCGGTATGTGGCTGAGATAATTACATATCGATCTTTATCACTCTTGAATATACTATCCCTGTAACCAAATTTACACTCTGCTCTGGTAAAAGTCTTGTACTCATCATCTTTAACATCAAGTACGTATACACTCTCAACAACATCTCGTACTTCAACACCATACGCACCAATATTCTGCACAATACTACCTCCCACAGTTCCAGGTATTGCTGAAAGATTTTCAATACCATAAAGTCCTTTTTCAACCACTTCATCAACTAATGAATCCCAATTTTCTCCTGCATAGGCGGTTACCAGTGTAGAAATACCATCTTCACTATATGAAACTCCTTTCATCTCCATTTTGATTACAATACCTGAGAAACCCTTGTCTGAAACAAGAATATTTGATCCACCACCAAGAACAAAGAAAGGTATTTTTTCTTTTTTTGAAAAACCAATAGCTTCAAGAAGCTCATCTTCTGAGGTAACACGACAAAAAAATCGGGCAATGCCCCCGATCTTAAATGTAGTTAGGTCTTTAAGCGGTATATTCTTCTGTATATCCATAACGAGCTCGATTGCATCGAGAGATGGCGTACGGGTGTTAGCTCCAAATATAATGTCTAAATTAAAATGTGAGTACAGCCGTCCGCCATCCCTTGAAACAATCAGATGTGGTAAGTATAGCGGAAAGGACGACAATATACAATTTGTGTATATATTTATACCCATATGTAGTAAAATGAAGATGTATGAATTATGAACTCTTCATTAATAACTCATCTGTTCTTTCAGGAGATTTTCTCCTCATTATCCTCGGTTTTTCAGCAGCAGTACTTCTCATTGCATACCTCTTGAAGATAAGTTGGATTAGAATTCAAGAAAGTGAACAAATGAAGTATGAGTTTATCACTATTATCGCTCACAAGTTCCGCACTCCCCTCACCCAGATGCGATGGCTCCTTGAGGAACATAAAGAAACAGAACAAGATCCGTATAAGAAAGAAAGTTTTGATAAGGTATACGGGACAAATCAGAAACTTATCAATCTTACCAATACTCTTATCGAAATTACAGATTCGAAGAACAAATCAAGCTCTCTCTATACATTTAAAAGAGTTAATATATGTGACTTGCTTCATAAGGTAACTACAGGTCTTAAGGATCTCTTTCATGAAAAAAATATCTTCTATGCAACAGACTGCTCACATCAGGATATACCTGTACTTATCGATGAGACACGTATTGAATTTGTACTACAAACGATAATAGAGAATGCAATTACCTATAGTCCTGTAGGAAAGAATATTGAGATACTCGCACTCCTTCAGAGAAGAAAGGTAGTCATTCAAGTTATCGATCATGGTATAGGGGCTCGACCAGAGGATATCAAAAAAATATTTGGAAAATTCTATCGATCACATGATGCGCAAATGATGGATACAGAAGGATTCGGAGTTGGTCTCTTTTTAGCTCAATCAATTATTAAACGTCACAAAGGAACGATAGAGGTATATTCTGATGGACCAAACAAAGGAATGACAGTAACTATAACTCTACGAAGAGCTCGTTAAAAACGTAAAATCCTGCCGAGGCAGGAGCTTACGTAGACATTTATTTTGGAACCCTTTCGGATACTAACAACTTTGTTAGTACTCACACATCAATTAGTATACCAAGACCTTTCCCTTATGCAAGCACCCTACTGGAAGGGATTCTTTCCAGATTCAATTTGTTTGATGAATTCAGTAACTTGAGCCTTTGCTTCAGGAACTTTCTCAATGAGAATCTTGAGAGTCTGAACTGCTTCGTATGGCTGTTTGTTGGCAACGTAAGTTGCAGCAAGAGATCCATAGTACTGTGGATTATCAGGACTCTGTGGTATCAGCTGTTTATACGCAGCGATAACTGCTGGATAATTTTTCTTGAATGAATATACACTTAACACTCTTTGATCAAGAAAATCTTGTGGGTATTGTGAAGCGAACATATCACGAGCCTTTTTCTCCTGATCAGCCATAATAAGTGTTGATATATATGTTATACGAGAAAAACTATTATCTTGAGCAAGATTATATGTCTCTTCTGCAAGAGAAAGCGCTGACTTCACATCACCCGTAGCGATATAGTATCCCACAAGTTCAAGAGATATAGATTGCTTTTGAGGAGAAAGTTCATGAGCCTTGGTGAGAAGTGGAAGTGCTGATGGAAAATCGTTTATTCTATTAAAGAATGTTCCCCCAATTATATACGCCCGAGCATCATAAGGAGTTTCAGTGATCTGTCGAGTAATTTCATCTTTTGTAAGGGTATAGAATTTTTCCTTCACATCGAGAGGAATCACATTTGAACGGATAATAGACCCTGCACATGAAGTGAGTTGTTCTCTAATTTCTTGATTTGCTGTTGTTGAATCAATCTTAAGAGCTTTCGTGAATGCTGCATGTGAAGCACTATTATCTTTTCCACAAGATTGGAGGGCATCGATGAGTGTTGTGTTTGCTCGTATAATCCTTATATTCACAAAATACAGAGATACAAGTAGAGCAAGAGTAAGAACTGGAATGATTGCGTAATCACGCCACACCTTAGAATTTTCTGAAAGTTTATGTGATCTCCATATCATTCGCCCACCATGATGAGCACTTACAAATGCAAGCAGTGTAAAGAACATTACATAACTTGTTTGATTATCAAACACAAAAATATTATGAATACCATAGCCAACAAAAGTTGCTATGAGTGCAGACTTTTCACCGATAGAGAATTTTGATCGTATGACGTATACAAGAGAGAGTCCATAGAGAGCGAGGTAAGAAAGAAGACCCAGAAGACCACCTGCAACAAGCCAATCAAGGAAGACACTGTGAGCACGATCAAACCACTGCTCCTGTGACCACATTTTTGGATTATAGTGTGAATTGAAGAGATAGTTAAAATTCTCTTGTCCAAGTCCTAAGAGTGCAGTTTTAGGACTTTCAAATACACCCTTAACTGCCATAGGCCATACATATCCTCGGGCTTGTCCCTTCGTTTCAGTAAGGGAAATAGTAGCAAGACGTCCAAGAACATTGTTTTTCTGAATCCATTCGGCATTACGATTGAAGTAGAATAGGATACCGAATATGAGAGTGAGGGCAATAACACCAGCAGCTATACCTCGAGAGAGATTTGATTGACCATTCTCTTTCCTTCCCCATAGAGCATAGACACCACATCCGAGAAGTAGTGCTCCAATCCATCCAAGGATAGTTCCTCGAGTAGCAGTTTGGAAAAGAACAAAAGAAAAGAGAACTGTTGCTGTTATATATACTGAAAGTAATATTCTGCTATTCTTCTTAATCGCATGAGCATATGTCATATATGTTGATATACCAGCGTTCATGAGCATATACACTGCCATATACGCAGAGTTTCCAAGAGAAGCATCTACTCGAGTAGCACCCTGATGTGTAGGGAGCCATCCGAAAAATTGAAACAAACCATGGAATGCACTTATCGCCGCAGATCCAAGAACAATCATAAGGAAGATATGAAAATTCTTTCGAGCACTCTCTTTAGAACCAAAAATGTGAGCAAGGGTCATGAAGTACATCCACAGATGAACAATGAGGATCCATCCTTCCATTCTCTCAAAATTTGACCAGATGCTACGGAGAGGATTAAGTCCTAGAAGATCAGCAAGAAGAGCTACGAGAGTGAAGACAGTCACTGAGATAGTGATTGCATTGAGACGAGGAAAACTATCTTGATGAGAATCAGGTGATACTGATCCCCTTTCTCTCAGTACCACAACAACCCAAAGAACAAAAGCTATTTCTACAAGAATCTTGAAAGCAAATCCCTTTCCCGTAATGAAGGGAAAATAATTTGAATTTGCCACATAAAGTGGGAGGAGGGTTATGAAGCCAAGAAGCGTCATTGAAGCATATCTCAAGAAACGGGTTGTCTGATCCATAAAATGGTAAAAATTAAAGTACGTTAATTACTAATTGGTATGGGAATGATACCACTTTTGGTTATGCAATAACAAGCTGGAAAAAAGACTCCAAATAGCATAGAATGGACAAATATGGAAATATCAGAGAGGGCCTCATCTCTCATTAAAAAAAGTAGCACTACTGTTGGAATTGACCTTGGATATTTTCTGAAGGGGGGATTCTGGCTATCAAGTTCTCAAGTTATAAGCTCTGCAATTGCTTTCATACTCTCAATATACCTTGCTAATAAGCTTTCAAAAGATGTCTATGGTAATTACAGGTATATTCTTTCAATAGCATCGATACTTGGTTCCTTTAGTCTTACGGGCCTCAATACTGCAATTGTACAATCTGTAGCGCGTGGGTTCGAAGGATCTCTTCGACAAGCTTTCCGACTTAGCTTATCGTGGAGTTTTCTATCTATTCTAATAACTCTCGGTGGATCATTTTATTATCTCTATAAAGACAATACGGTATTGGGGTATTCCCTTCTTATTATCGCTCTTATTAATCCCTTTTTAAATAGTGCTGGACTATTTGCTGGATATATAAATGGAAAAAAAGATTTCAAACGACAGAGTCTCTATACATGTATTGATAATATTGTTCCGAGTCTCTGTGTTATGGGAACTGTAATGTTTACACATAACATAATCATACTTATCTCAATATACTTCCTTTCAAGTTTTGTTATAGCAGGAATCTTGTATATACGTACCATTAAGGTGTTCCAACCACAAAAAAATACAGACCCTACACTAAAGAATTACAGTATCAAGTTAAGTCTATTGAATATAGTAAGTATTATTGCATCACAGATTGATAAGGTTGTAGTCTTTACCTTCCTAGGATCAATTGAACTTGCTGTATATGGTATTGCATTGGCTTTCCCTGAACAAATACGAGGATTAATTCGTAATATGAGTAATCTCCTCATACCTCGCTTTGCTGAACGAGATATGGACATTCATAGAGTTAATATATGGGACAAAACACGTAAGGTTGTAGTGTTTCTCCTTATCATAACTATTGCTTATATAATTACAGCACCCCTTCTATTTAAGATATTCTATCCTAAATATCTTGAATCTATTTTGTATTCACAAATATATTCAATTGTAATATTAGGATCAATTGCATGGATACCTGGTTCAATATTTATTGCACAAAAAAATGATCTTGAACTTGCCAAGCTTAGTATCTATGGATCAGTTATACAAATAATATTACTCATTCCCTTTGTATATTATTTCGGTCTATGGGGTATGATTATAGGGCGCATGTTAGGTGTCTATGGAAACACAGCACTATCATATATTCTTTATATTAAAAATTATAAAAAAAATGAAACATCCACTTCGTAGAATTGTAAACAAATGTGGTATAGACATTACAAAATATAGAAATCAAAAAGATAGTTTTGATGGTATTTCAAGCTATGGGATAAAAACAGTTATCGATATTGGAGCAAACATAGGACAATTTGCCCAAGAAGCACGAGAAAAGATACCTGGAGCTCAGATATATTCCTTTGAGCCATTACCTCAAACATACAAAACTCTTGTTAAAAACATGTCTTCTGACCCCTTATGGAAGGGATTCAATTATGGATTAGGATCAGTATCTCAGGAAATGAGAATCACTCTTAATCCACACTCTCCTAGCTCATCTCTTTTGGAAAAAAGTGAATTTATGGAGGCGGTATTTCCTCACACTCAAGGAGGAACTATTGAAAATATACAAATGAGGACCTTAGATTCAATGGCCCAAGATATGATGATTGAGGGTCCGCTACTTGTTAAACTTGATGTTCAGGGATATGAATCAGAGGTTATAAAGGGTGGAATTCAGATAATTTCAAAAGCACGAATAATCCTGATTGAAGCATCTTTCTTTGCTCTCTATAAAACACAACCACTCTTTGATGATATCTATACACCCTTGAGATCTCTAGGTTTTTCATACCATGGATCTCTGCAAACAAAACGAAATCCAAAAACAGGAGAAAATCTATTTGAGGATGCAATATTTATTAAGAATTAAAATAGCTTAGCGAGAACGTGCAATAAAAGTATCCTCACTAAGAAGAAAATTTTCTAGATCTGTAACACTCTGCACCTCAAGACCCCCAAGAGTTGAGAGGACGTAGTTTCTCTCATGGAGCCAGTTATAGATATCAGAATGACTATAAGGATATACCTTGAGATTTGAGGGACTGATTTCTAACAAGAGGACTGGTCTCTCCTCTTTTATCATCTGTTCCATACCCTTAAGTACGAAAAATTCCGCACCTTCTGTGTCTATCTTAACAACAGATATCTTGGGCATATCTAATTCACGCCACCATATATCAATTGTTGTAGTTGGAACTTCTATTTTTCTTGTCTTGCCTCTACGAGCAGTATCTTTCATGCCATCAAAAGCAGCATACCGAGGATTGTGTATATGGAAAGAAATAGTACCCTTAGTATCGCTTATCGCCTCTTTGTATACCTTCATGTGAGACACTTGATTCTTACTTACAGATATTTGTAGTAATCTATTCTGATGTACACCAGGCTCAAATGCATGTATATCAACATGAGGTAAATTCTTTTTTATATAAAAACTTATAAGCCCTATATTTGCTCCAATATCCAGAAAAATTCCTTTTTTCTTTCCTAATTCACTTACAAGAGTCTTACAGGTTTGTGGTTCAAAAACTCCCTCTCTTTTTAATCTGTCTATCAGTGAATTCCCTTGATTGTAGTAAATGGAGAAACCAAGATAGCTATATACCCGAGTAGATGGAATGATTGTAGTAATCATGTCTTCGACAATCATAACTGTTTTACGAGCATATATACGAAATGATTCTGGAAGATATTTTTTGATATTAATTATGGTCATGTAGTTTGTGTATATAAGCAACAAGTGGTTCAACGATTTTTACAGCGGTATATTTCTTCTTGTATTCTTCTCTCATTTTATGAGAAATCTCACTCATATCACGATTAGACATTTCTTTAATCACATGAGCAATACCATCTGCATCTCCACATCGTAACATAAAGCAATTATCCCCATCAATAAAAATCTCTTCCAAAGCAGTACTACGAGCGGTGACATAAGGAATACCCATAGATAGAGCTTCGAATGCTTTATGAGGTATTGTTCGAGATAATCGTTCATGGCAAGCAAACTGTCCGAGACTTACATGACATTCAAGTGTCTTCTTTCTTAATTCACCCTCCTCAAGAAAAGAATTGATGAATTCAAGGTTTTTATGAGGATATTTTTTAATCCTCTCATGTACTTCTTGAGCAACCGCACCCCACCCAAAACCAATGATTCTTATATTGATATTATATGAGATGAGCTTCTCTGCAGCTTCAATTATATGCACTACTCCAGACTCATTGTTTATCTTACCCCTAAATACTGCTGTAAACGTATTGAGTTTTTTGATAGTACTATCTTCACAGAAAACTGAATCATCAACACCAGTATATACAACCAAACATTTATCCCCGACAACCCCCAAATTATCTACGTAATACTTTTTCTGAGCATAAGTCTCGAGTAATATGAGATCTGCACTTAAATTTGCAATACTATCAATCAGATGACACCACAATTTTCTAAGTGGTATATTTTTAAATGCGTCACGAGATAGAATATTACTTTCATAAAAAGAACATAGAGCATCAAATATGACGGGTTTCCCTATTGTTAAAGAACTAAGTATCTTTGCAAGAGGAACAATAATATGTCCAGAATACCCAACAATTATAACGTCTATATCTTTTCGTATACTCATGAACTTCTTGATGAGATTTAAATATTTTAATGGACCAGATATCACACTATTGCAGAGAATAATATTAAAACCATGTTCTTTTAATCCTCTTATATACACCACATTACGAGATGAGGATGGATCAAATATACCGAAATAGCAGATATTTTTAATTCTGTTCATTTTTTTTAAATACAAATCTCTGATACAAAAAGAAACTTGAAAGCGCAACCAAGCCAGATGCAAGAACTTGAGCAAAAATATGATAGAAGTTCATATAATGGACAAAAGCAAACACGAGGAGAGTGTTTATACCTAAATTAATGAGTGCAATTAATAGATATGAACCTACTTGCTGATGTAAGGTGTCAATCTCCCTGTCTCTAAACGTCCAATATTTTTGTAGAACAAAACTTGCAACAAATGCGATAATAAATGCAATAATCGCTGATAACAAATACCACATACCAACAATGTCAGCTAGTATATAAAGCAAAACAAGATCCAATACGGTAGCGAATCCTCCTGAGATTAAATATCGAATTACTTTACCCATCTTAGGATATCTATCTATGATTGATCTGAATACCATTGGCATATAATACAACCCAATTGATGAGAATATAAATATGAAGGGTTCAATAGGTACTCTATATCGTGCCAAAGCAACAGGACCAGTTAGAAATGCAAAATAACCAATGAAAAGTATGGATGCAGTCTTCAACTTTATATCCTTGAGTTTCCACACGCCAAGCAGTGCACTTATATAGACAATGATCAAAAGCATTCTCTCAAACAATTTCCACCAATCATTCATTAAATTTACCCAAACAGAGGACCAATCACCCTGTAATATATAATCCATAACGCTAGAACCAGATCTATCAAAAGGAATATCTAATGTGTAATGCGCATATATGAGAGCAGTTTCAATACTCGAGGACAGGAATAATTGTGGAATTTTTGCAATATGAAAAATTGAATATGACACAATATTATCCTTCAAATCATTGAGTGCAAACTTTGAAAGTGTATCTCTATACTTCATATCCCTCCATTCTCCTCGAGGTAATTTCATTTCCCTTTCATAATCAGACCTTACATTCTCAATAGAAACCCCTTTATGCAGAGACTTATACATTGAAAGATTGTAATAAATGAGATTAAATTCCTGGAGATTTGATATCGAATATTTCCCTGATATCTCATGATTACGCCATGACCAAGGAAATACAATACAAACAAAAGAAATAAGGAGTAAAAGTAGGTTTTTAATTTCATATTTCTTTTTCATACACATTTCATAAACAAGGAGAGGAATGAAAATAAGAATGAAATAAAGCGCTACTGGCCTTACCAAAACAGAACATCCCCATAAAACACCAAGTAATATAAATTTTCTTGAACCAAAAAATTGTGAGGAGACGAGTATATAAAATATAGAAATTAATAGGAAATTAAATAAGACTTCTGAAAATCCAAGTAGTGAGTACGAAATAGTAAGTGGTGATAGAAGGTATAGCACCCCAGATAAAATGGCATATTTCTGAGGAATATATTTTTCTGCAATTTTGAAAATCACATACGCAGTAAAAAGTGTAAGTAATATTTGAATAAGAGTGGAGATGAAGTAAGAGAAGCCAAAGAAAGAAGTAGCAAGAAGAAAGAGTGGATAACCAGGGACACGGAAAGTCTCTGGATATGCATATTCAGGTAGCTGGAAATATCCATCGCTTAAAGATTCAGCGAGCATGAAATATTCTGATGAATCTTCAGGGACAAAGGGAATATTATGTAGACTGACTCTATGAGATGCTAAAAAAATACTAGAAATCCAAAGGGGTAGGTATAGGAAACAGACAATCAAAATCAATATCCGTACCCCTGTTTGTCTTTGAATTAATTCTTTAATTCTTTGCATAGATTTTACCAGACTCATAGTACTCCTTCTCCTCCCCAACAGAATCAATGTCATACCTAACCCCATCAATAAGGGACTTCGCAGCTAACATACCCATCTCTAGAGAATGATCTTGATTATTATAACGGAATCTACCCGGTCTACCTATATAGTATAGGTTTTGTATTGAATCAAGATATTTCTTAACCACTGATAAATACTCTTTGTAATTCACATCATAGACAGGATACACGAGTGGTTTGCGAATAACATATGAATATCTAACATCATCCCTTGTAAATAACTTAGCATCTTCTATATACGGTAATGCATATTCAAATACTTGCTGATCTCCCATCTTCCAAATTTCATCATCTTCATTACAGAAGAACTCGAGAAAGAGCGAGGTCTTACCTGGTGGACTCATAAAAGAACTGAAGTTCTTCATTTCACTCACTCTTCCAAATGGAATTTTTTTATCTGGATAATAAATCCATTGATCATCAGTAATCTTCTCCTTATTTAAAGTAACAAAAAGATATACCTGATTGCGATGAGTGAGCTTACGTGAAGCAGTAAATACAGCATGGGGAATATTTCTACCTAACAGAGAAAGAAATTGTGTAACTGGCACTGATTCGACAATTGATCGTGCTTCAATCTCAACCTCTTCTCCCTGTATGGAAGCAATCACTTTTGTAATCTTATTTTTATTAATTTTAATCGATGTTGGATACGAAGAACAGTATATCTTGTATCCCTGCTCTTCTAGTTTTTTCTGTATAGTTTCATAGATAAGACCAGTTCCCTGTTCTGGGAAATAGAATTCATCAACAAGGCTTTTTGGTCCCTGACTCTTCTTTTTGAAAGATCGGGTAAGAACATCCTTAAGCACAGAGAAAAGGTTGAGTCCTCGAATTCTCTGTGATGCCCAATCTGCATGAATATCCTTTGCAGGTATACCCCAGATTTTTTCCGTATAATTTATCATATTAAACTCACCGAGAGATCGACCAAAATTTGCAACAACATAGTCTTCAAAATTGGTTATGGGTTTACGGAAAATACCAAATACAATTTTGGCATATATATAATCAACGACCATGCGTGAAGCTTTGAATATACCGATATTACTTAATGCCTGAAATGCATTGATGGGATAATCATAGAACTTACCATCAATATACTGACGAGTTTGTCTGCGAACCTTTATCCATTTTTCATCTATGAGACCCTCAATAAATTCATAGAGATATGGATTCTTTGAGAAAAAACGATGAGGTCCATTATCTGTGTAAAAAGTGAGACCATCTGGTTCGGTAAAAGAATATGTCTTAGATAGTCCTCCAACTTTTTCATCTTTTTCAAGAATAATAAAATCTTTTGACTGACGTGATAGTTCCATTGCACACGAAAGTCCAGCGGGTCCGGCACCGATAATCAGAATATCTGTCGTTATCTTTTTCATATAATCTTTTGTTTCAGATCAATAAATCTTTCAGAAAAATCATTATAATTCCATAATCTTAGCAAATCTTGATCATAGAAATCGAGTTGTGTATTCTCTTGCCATGG
>CAYMGJ010000011.1:23005-27481 GCA_964389975.1 uncultured Candidatus Saccharibacteria bacterium | reverse complement strand
TACCAAGACTCGTAAAGCTCTTGATACACACAATCCAGCATCACTTCTTGTAGGAGGTGGGGTGATAGCAAATACACATATCCGTACAGCACTTGAAACCCTTGCACGAGAATATGGAATACCACTTCACATCCCCCATATGAGCCTCACAGGAGACAATGCCCTTATGATTGCTATAGCAGGATCACGGAAACCAGACACGATGGAACAAGAGGAAATGCGAGCACAAGGAAATCTTTCACTGTCAGAGAAATAACAAAAGTCACCCCGAAGGGTGACTTTTGTTATACCATTCTATGGTATTGGAGATATGTAATTAGTAACCGAACAACCACTTGAAGAACTTTCCTACCTTACTTCCAAAAGAAGCATTAGCAGTCAAAGTATCGAGAGTTGAAGTAGAAGTAGTAGCAATAGTACCAACTTCTGCTGAAACATTCACAGGAGCAGTTGTATCAACAACAGTCTTTGTAATTGTTCCCTTCTTGTATGCCTCTATCTCAGCGATTTGAGCTGGGGTAAGGGCAAAGTTTGATTTACAATATATCTCATTGATCTTCTTCTTTGTTGTATAGAAGACCTGTCCTGTAGGAGTAGTTACACCCCAAGGAGCCATAACATCGTTAACATACTTAGCCTGGAAAGCCTTTACAGCTTCTACAGTCTGAGCATCGAAGTTACCTGTAACAGTAACATTGAGCTTTTCAACATCCTTAAGGAATGTCTGGAGCTTAGTAATCTCAGTAACTGAGTTCTTTCCACCAAGCTTCATGTATTCATTGATATATGAACAATCAGCAAGATTTGCAAGAGTTACTGCAGTTCGAGTACCTGATGATGAACTTCGTCTTCGTGATGAAGATCCACTTGAAGATCCACCATTTGATCCTGAGTTTGAAGGTGTAGGAGAAACTTCATGTGAAGCATTTCCATTATCTTCAGAAACAACAGTCTCGTGTGAAGCGTTTCCGTTATCCTCTGAAACTATAGTCTCAGAACTAGCATTACCATTATCCTCTGAAACAATTGCCTCACTTGATGCATTACCGTTGTCCTCAACTGCCATAGCGTGAGAAAAAGCAGGAATTATGAAGAGAGTTGCAACCATTACAGGGATTATTGCCTTAAAATTCTTAATCATTGTATTTTCTGTTTCTAATTAATAACTATATAAGTATACACTATATATAAAATAAGTCAAGTGGTATATAAAGAAAAGCGCTGTGTACCTAGGTTCTTGTGAGAACTTCGATACATAGCGCTTTTTTGAGACTGACCCCCACTTAAGGAAGCCGTAAACGGAAATACTGTTGAGGAGCTCCAGTTACGTGGAAACTCTGCATCCCAGTCACTACCGCCCAATCAGTCCACTGAGTGGAGTTTGAGATTAAGGTAGTGGTCTGGACAATCACTGAGCTTCCAGGACTCTCAACCATGAGATGTACACCCCCATTTGCAGGCATAACATCAATCGTCGGCATAGCCACGGATCCGCCCAACTGCAACCTCTTTGTTGCGCTAGCAAGAACCGTTCCATCCTGCACATATTCCCATGTGCACATAAGGCTGAAGTTAGGCCATGACTGAATGACCGCAGTCGCAGAATCAATCTGAGACTGAGTATTTGCCACAAGGGTTTTTGCCGCAGAGCCAACGAAATAGAATTCGTTAACAAGGACATCACCCCAAGCCCCACCAGTAACGATAGTCTTGCTGCCGTCCGAGTTCCAGATAACCCCCCTGGAATCAATTCCGTACCCAGGATTCCCCGACAAGAACGTCTCCGTCTTGTCGAAGAGGTTATTGGCATCACTGCCATCCTGAATGCATCGGAGGTTCCTTGGATTGAACTTGGTCGAAGACCAAACCCTCACCGTGAACCAGATCGTACTTCCACTTTCCTGAGCAAAAACGCTAGGGGGGTTCATGACCCCACGCCATTGCTTGATCCAATTCGACGAACTGGATGGAGAGATCAACATCCCCCCCTGAAGATATGAACCCAATGGCGCATACTCCGAAGGAGCGTTATCCGGCGCATCCCCGGGGCGATAGTGCCCCACAAGATTGCTGAGGGTATTTGCGTAGAACGCAGGGAGGTTGGGCGAACTCTTCCGAGGCCCCACCGAGGCGGTAACCTCGATATTCACAGCGTTAAGATTCATACTGATCATACTGATGACGAACAACATGGCAAGGAAGAATGACTTTTTCATAATTCAGTTCAATAGCTCAATATATAGGGATTCCCATGGACACACGCCATGAGTAGGGCTACACAGCCTCATATTTCCGTATAACAAGGAGCTATCTAATTCGAGCTAAACACTAGCATATTTAAATATATTTGTCAATATCTACCCTCAAGTTGTTTAAGGGGATATAATATCTGTCATGGACATTGTCACTATTTCGTATGCTCTCATTTCAGGACTACTTCCTGCTCTTTTATGGTTATGGTTTTGGCTTCGTGAAGACAATCTCCACCCTGAACCACGCTCACTCATAGCAGGAACATTTCTAGTCGGAATTCTCTCTGTCATATCTGCAGTAATTCTTGAAAAAATAGCTGCTGACATTATCTTTGATACAAAAATAAAATATATTGTATGGGCTGCCATTGAAGAAATGGTTAAATTTGTAGCAGTACTCCTTGTTGCATTCCGTTCCCGATATCTCGATGAACCGATAGATATGATGATATATTGTATTACCGTTGCACTTGGATTTGCAGCACTTGAAAATGCACTTTTCATACTCACTCCCCTTGATGATGGAAACATTACCAAAACAATTATCACCGGTAATATGCGATTCATTGGAGCAACCCTTGTACACGTTGTTTCATCAGCATCAATTGGTTTTATGCTTGGTCTCGCCTTCTACAAAAACACACTTATAAAAGCTCTTGCTCTTATCGCTGGAATTATCCTCTCCATCACATTGCATGCATCGTTTAATTTGTCTATAATAAATTCATCAGTAACAGATACACTCAAAGTTTTTGGCTGGGTGTGGTGCGAAGTTGTTATCCTCATAATCCTTTTTGAAGAGATAAAAGGTATACGTCCAAAAACACCGTAAGATTTATAAATTAACAGGTTCATTTAGATTGAGCATATTTACATTATGGCAAAAGAAAAGAAATCATTTTTTGAGAGACTCACTGGTAGTGTCCGCATGGAGGATGAACAGCGTGAGTCATTCGAAGAACGTGAGGTTGCTAAGGAGGCAACTTCATGGATAGAGGAGGAAGAAAGAGACGGTGAACTTACCGTTGATGTGTATCAAAACAATGATACTATCGTTATAAAAGCCATGATAGCAGGGGTTCGTCCTGAAGACCTCGATATCTCAATAACCCGTGATCTTGTAACTATTAAAGGTAAGCGAGAAGAAGAAAGAACTGTCCGAGAAGAAGACTACTTCATGAGAGAACTCTACTGGGGATCATTCTCACGAACAATCACTCTCCCTGAAGAGATTGATGTTGATGAAGCAGAAGCAATGGAGAAACACGGTCTCCTCATTCTCAAACTACCAAAACTTGATAAGAAGCGACAATCTAAATTGAAAGTAAAAACTATATAACAAAAAACCCCCAACGGGGGTTTTTTGTTATGGTGCCAAGGACCAGGATCGAACTGGTGACCCTTCCCTCTTCAGGGGAATGCTCTACCAACTGAGCTACCTTGGCATATCTATTTCAGTAATTCTCCGAGCTTTCCGGATACACTCTGAACAGTCTGTATATTATCCCGAGCTTGGCCATAAAGTCCAGAGAGGGAATCAATATACGGTTGAATGAAATAATATGCTCCAAATGACAAACCTAAGATGATTGCCCAGTACAGAAATCTCAATGCGGTAGAAAAACGGTTCATACGACGCATCTGTCGTAGAATTTCATTGTTATCCTCTGCAAGTTTATATGTTCTCTCAAGAAGTGACTTCTCTTCTGGGGTCATGGCAAAGAGTATACCAGAATTTGATGAAAAAGAAAACAAAAATCACCCACAGTTTGTTATGGGTGATTTTTGAAAATCTCAGTGATTTACATCTGAGGAGCTTGTGGAGCTGCACACTCCTTGCATGACTTCTTGTGAGTTGCAATGAGATATATAGCTGAAAGTCCTACGAGAACATAAACAATTTTAGAGATAATAGAATCCATACCTCCAAGGATTGAACCTACATCTACCCCAAAGATACCGAAGACGAGCCAATTAAGACCTCCTACGATAACTAAGATAAACGCTAATGTGTGTAATGCTTTCATGGTATAAAATACTAACTAATTAATAATCTACCCCTGCTCTCTAATTATACCATGAATATAGGTGTGTAAAGGTGGTATTCCACATGCAGCAAAAATCCCCGCAACCCTATCAAAAGAGCGCGGGGATGTGACCGGTCAACACATCATCACAAAGTGTGGCCAGCAATGGAAGGAATGGAACAGGTAGGCTTAGTGGC
>CAYMGJ010000011.1:0-22995 GCA_964389975.1 uncultured Candidatus Saccharibacteria bacterium | reverse complement strand
GACCCGGCAAAAAAACCACAACAAATTGGGCCAGGAAAGGGACAAGTGGGCGTAGTGACAACGGTGCCCAAGGTATAGGTACCGCCAGTGGGGCAATTTGGCTTTTCCCTGGTGTAGAGATCCACGCCAAACAGATCACTGTCACTGGGAGTTTCGGTACCAACCTTCTTTTTTTCCAGGGCCCAGGTATTCTTGGCCCCGTACATAAGACGGAGATTGGCGACACAAACCCTTTTCTGCGAAACTTCGCGGGCCTTGATGAAGTTCGGGATGGCGATGGCTGCGAGTAATCCAATGATCGCCACAACAATCATGATTTCCACGAGAGTGAATGCGATACGATGAGAGGTCTTGAGTTGCATACTACAGTTTTGTACCTTTCTGTTATCCTCTGACAATCACATACTTCCACAACACATGGAAAGCTAGGATTGTTTGTGTACTTCAAAGGACATAACTTGGGATATGAAAACATATTATGTGACGAAAGTCAACACCACCAATTTTGTGCCCCCATCAGGAATCGAACCTGAATCAATCCCTTAGGACGGGATTGTTCTATCCATTGAACTACAGGGGCAAAGACCACCTATGTAAGGTGGTCTTTTATCTTAATTAACTCCGAGAAGATGAGCAAGCTCTCCTTCATCAAACCCTACCGTTATCTGACCATCGATGTCGATAACAGGAACTCCCATCTGTCCTGACTTGTCTACCATCTCCTTTCTCTTCTCAAGATCAGTAGCTACATTATGTTCAGTGTATGAAATATTGTGTGACTTAAAATAGTCTTTTGCGAGACCACAGAAGTGACATGTTGGTGTTGAATATATAGTTACGTTTTTCATGGATATAAAAAAATTAAGCTACTAAGTTTGTTTAGTATATCACAAACTAATGGAAAAGGTTGTACCAGAATCCATGACTCTCTCCATGAGTAGAAGAAGCTTCTTCAGTTGTTGATGCATTCCCTTCATCAAGGATAACTGCGATATTCTCACCTTCTTTTGCAGCTCGAAACTTACGACGTATTTCACCCTCAACACCTTCATCAGTCTTGAGGTATTCAATTGATTGTGCAACATTTCTTTCTCGTAACTCAAGCTTCTCAAGCTCAATCCGTGCAGCTTCAAGCTTTTCCCTACTCACACTCTCCTTATGATACACATCAAGAAGCCCTTGGAGCATGAAAACAGAAAGGATACAGAGTCCAAGGAGGGTGAATGGTGAATATACAAACTTTCGTATTTTCTTTTTCTTTTGAAACTCAATCATTGATATTTATGATATGAGTATAGTATACTATGTTTTACCTATGTTATTCCACGAAAACACACGAAAAGCACTTAAATACGTTATGTTCGTTGTTGGTGTTTTGATCATATTGAGTATGATCATATGGTCAGCACCCTCTCTCTTTCGATAAGGGGTTAATCTGATCTCATCATCTTCACAAACACTTCCTGAGGGATGTTTACATTTCCCTTTCCTAATTCTTTCATTTTCTTCTTTCCTTCTTTCTGCTTTTCCCAGAGCTTCATCTTTCGAGTTCTGTCTCCCCCATACATATGTTGAGTCACATCTTTCCTCATACCATGAAGTGTTTCTGAAGCAATGATACGTCCGAGAGCCTTACCCTGAATCTTGAGGGTAAACATTTGAGCAGGTAAAACCTTATGAAGTTTTTCTACAGACAACTTAGCTTCCTCTTCGAGACGACGTCGAGAGACAACACGAGTAAAGGCAACAACAGGTTCATCTGCAACAAGAATATCTAATCGTACAACATCTGCCTCTCTCATCTCTCCAATTTCATATGAGATTGATGCAAAGCCTGATGATACACTCTTGATTTCATCAAAGAAATTTCTCATAAGTTCACGCAATGGCATGGTGAGAACTAGAGCATTTCTGTTTTCTCCAAAGTTTTCAGTACTTGTCACCTCCCCTTCATGATCAAATATTGATTGCATGATAGGTCCAAGATATAGAGGAGGGGTAATGATTTTCATAGAAACAAGAGGTTCATATACCTTCTTGATATCATGATCTTCAGGAAACAAAGCTGGAGAATATACAGTCACTGTCTTACCATTCTTGAGCTCAACATTGTACGTAATACTTGGAGTGGTAACAATGAGATTAAGATTGAATTCACGTCGAAGACGTTCTGAGATGATTTCAAGATGAAGCATACCGAGGAAACCACAACGAAAACCACGTCCAAGTGTTCCTGATGCTTCTTCTTCATGACTAAATGAAGAATCTGAGAGACGAAGACGTCCAAGCGCCATACGTAAACTGTTAAAATCATCTTGACTCTCAGGGTATATAGAGGCCCATACTACAGGTTTAGGACTCATATATCCTGAAAGAGGAGGTATGGTATCACGAACAGAAGAGACAGTATCTCCCACTGATGCAATACCTGGTTGTTTAATACCTGTTACGATATATCCAATTTCACCCGCACCCAATGATTCAACAGGAGTATCATCAGGGGCAAAAATACCAACTTCAAGAGACTGGAATTTCTCTTCGGATATCTTAAATATCAATTGATCATGTCTCTTTACAGAGCCATTCATAACACGAACATAGACAATCACCCCCTTATGATTAGAATATTGAAAATCAAATACAATAGATCGAAAATGTTCTGTTGCATCAGGAGATTTTGGTGCCGGTACACGTTCAATGACTTGATCAAGAAGATGTGGGACACCTTCACCAGTCTTACCCGACACCTTCAGAACGTCTGACTCTTCACATCCAAGAAGTTCACAGACTTCAAGTACAACATCAGAAACACGCGCAAGAGGTGAATCTATCTTCGAAACCACCGGAATTATCATAAGTCCTGATTCACGAGCCATATTGAGAGTAGTGAGGGTCTGAGCTTGCACCCCCTGAGTTGCATCAACAAGAAGAATTGATCCTTCGACAGCTTTAAGTGCTCGAGATACTTCATATGAGAAATCGATATGCCCTGGTGTATCAATGAGATTGAGAACATACTCTTCCCCACCTTTAACCCATTTCATGCGCACAGGTTGCATTTTGATGGTAATACCACGTTCTCGTTCAAGTTCCATACTGTCGAGAACTTGTTCCTGCATTTTACGCTTTTCAATGGTATGCGTAAGCTCGAGCATGCGGTCTGCAAGCGTCGATTTACCATGATCGATATGAGCGATGATACTGAAGTTTCGTATACGTGAAGAATTCATGAGTGGAATTCAATATACTATAATACTGGGGATTAGTAAATGATTAGAGAGTCTCCTGATCAGGAACAACAACTGATGATTTCCAGAACTTATGATGAAGAGTTTGCCATACTTCAACAATCTCTCTGTTCTTCAAAATGATGAGAACAAGTACGCCAACTACAATACCAACAATACCTGCACAGAGTCCTTGGAGAAACACATTCCATGCTTTCGTGAGTGGAAAGATGACATTAAATATACGTAGTGACAAGAACGTTATATACCCCATGATAACGGACGCAGCGAAACTCTGGAAAAGAGTTGCAATGACTGGTTTTGTAAAACCTGGGTAATCACGTTCAAACATGTGCCAATGAAGGTATGTATTGAAAAGAACACCGAGAGAGTATGCAAGAGGGAGAATGAGAACACTTGTACCAAGTTGTCCACCAACCTTGAGAAGATCTTGGAGGAAGAAAGCAAAGAGTGGGAAAGCAAAGAAAAGTTTCGTAAGTCCATAGGCAAGAGCAACGATAACGGCACCTGATATGATATTGATGACAAGAGGCTTACGAGTTTTCCCTTCAGCATAATATGCACGAACAAAGAGAAGTATGAGACTTTGTCCCGTAGCTGATATGACAAAGAGAGCGAGAGCTGCTGCTGTTAACCGTGTATCAGCCCAATCAAATTGACCTGCTCCGTAGATGGTTCGAACAATCTGTGCTCGCAAGACAATGAAAAGCACCATAATGGGGATAGACCAGAAAACAATATGGCGAGCTGAATCAATCATTTGTCCCAAGAAATCTTTTCTGTTTTTCTCGATAAAGAACTTAGAGAGAGTTGGAAATACCGCTGAAGAATAGCTGACTCCGATGATAGTAAGGGGTACAGATTGAAGATTGAAGGCTAGATTGAATACTGAGATCGAACCACCTGTCATAAGAGAAGCGAGAGCAATGAGGAAGAAGGATGCGAGTTGATTTGAAGAAAGTGTAAGGGTTCGAGGAAGAGAGATGAAAATAACTTTCCGTATATCAGACCACTTAATATTCAAACTAAAGTGAGGAAAGGAACCCTTGTATATAATGAAAGGAATCTGTATTGCCATATGGAGAAATGCACCGATAACAACTCCCCACACAAGACCCAAGAGACCATATGAAGGATAGAGGAAGAGGATACCGAATATAATCCCAAAGTTATAAACAACAGGACTCAATGCATAGATAAGGAATCGTTTGTGCATTTGAGTAATACTTGAGAAGAAGTTTGATAGACCAAGGAAAATTGGAGAAAGAAGGAGGACACGAGTAGTGGCTATGAGGTCAGGCAATGCACTGTCATGAGCAAAACCAGGAAGAAGAATTGAGATGAGTTGAGGAGTGATGATATAGACAAGTACGCTTACAACAATAATAACAATAAAGAATGCAGAGAAAACACTATCAACAAAACTCTTCCCCTTGTCTTCATCATTGTGAAATCTATCAATGAAGAAAGGTACAAGTACTGAAGCAGACACAACTGAAGCAATAGATACGAATATAAGATCAGGAATACGGAATGCAGAATAGTAAATATCAAGTGCAGTACTTGCACCAAAGTGATATGCAAGCAACTTGTCTCGCACAAGAGCAAGTATTTGTGAAAGAAGGGCAAAGAAAGCCAAGAGATACGCAGCCTCATGAAGGCCACGTATCTCTTTTCCAACCATAGTCAGGAATTTCTTAACCATAGAGAATTACAGACTATCGTACTTTTGACTTAGTCTCAACCTTTTCCTTTACAGGAAGAGTTTTACGCTTTTCTGGCTTGCTATCAATAGGTGGTTGCGCATCAGCAAATGGACTCTTTCCCTCCTTAAGATTTGAGAGTATGAGAGCAACCTCTTGACTATCAGGATTAGTACGAGCAAGTTCTTCAAACTGCTCTACAGCACCTGGGATATTACTCATACGTACATATGAGAGACCGAGGAAATAACGGGCATTAGCATAATCTCCATTTAACTCAATAGCCTTGTTGAAAGATTCGATTGCTCCTTCATAATTTTTGTCATTGTAATAGAGGAGACCGAGCTGGAAGAATATGAGGGGATTTGAAGGATTAATCTGAGATGCAACCTTAACAGATGTTATTGCATCCTTTATCTGTCCCTGACTTACCTGAATCTGAGAGAGAAGGAAAATCGCATCGAGATAATTCTGCTTCAATTGAAGAGAAGCACCTATATATTTCTGTGCATCAGCAATCTTTCCCTGAGAAGCCTCGAGACGAGCAAGAGCAAGATAGAATGCAGGGTTATATGGATTAACCTCTAATGCCTTGAGATAAGAATTTTTTACACTATCATATGCTCCCTCAATCTTAAGAGTCTGTGCAACCTCAGAAATACGAGCTTGAGATATATAGTTGTAGTAGTTTGTAGGGTCAATTTGAATAGCACTCTGAGTGTAATTAAGTGCTTCTGTCACCATATCTGTTATAACCTTCACAGATTCAGCACTCGGTACATTACCCTCTGCTGTAACTTTCTGTATCTCCTGTGCCTGTGCTGATATCTTCAATATAGTTGCCTCTGAAAGAGCCTGGTAGTATACATCTATTTTGTCGACAGAGAGAGCTTTCTTGAACTGAACCTCTGCCTTAGTAATTGCATCTATACCCGGCTTACCAAGTGAAGATACTCCACTTTCAAAATATGCGATAGCGAGATTCTTCTTAAGATACACAAGAGACCAAAGTGAAATAACGATAACGAGGACAATGGGAGCAAGTTTCCATATCTTATGAACAAAACCATCACCACTGCCATACTCCACAACACGAAGATGTTTCTGAGTTATGAGTACAGAGATGAAAATTCCTGTCATAAGAAATGTAATAAACAGAGTAGAGTGAGCAGGAATATATACAATATTCATAAACCATAGAAACATAGTTCCAAAAAATGAAGACATAAGCATGAACTGCATCTCTGGTTGTGCTCCCTGCTTGAAAGATGCCCTCAAAGACCTAACTCCATATATTACAAGAAGAACGAGGAATGATATCCAGAGTATTCCCCCGACAATACCTTGAGTAACGAAGAATGATGGTACAGTTCCAAAACCATTACCAAATTCAACTGCCCAAAAATCAGTATCATTGATGATAATTGGCTTGTAGCGAAGGAATTGAACACCAAAACGATTTGGTCCTGCTCCAAACAATGGAGATTCCTTAATCGTCTCAGCAGTAACATCAAGAGTAAGTTGCCATGGAAGAACTACTTCAGTCTGTTGAACCTTAAACATCCTATCAATAGATTCTCTGAAATTTGAAACATTGAAAGCACATACAAGAGCAATGATTGCCACTAATGAAGGGATAATCATTGATTTAATTGATGATTTTCCAGAAACAAGATATGCAACAAGGCCAATCATCACTAGAGCAATACCCCACCAGATGAGATAGAAGTTACTAAGATAGACAAAGAATGCAGAAGCAACAAGAGCTAAATAGAGTCCAATTTTCACCATCTTTCCTAGAGATAAGTAACGAATACCAAAGAAAGACATGATGAATATAAATCCAGACATGATTGTGAAGTCATTCCACTTTCCTGCAAGGGTAGAAATAGTTGAATTTAAAATACCGAGATCCATGAAATCAGGTCCGAATATGAGACGAAGAACATGGAAAACAACGAGAATTGCATAAGAGATAAAGAGTCCAGTATAGATATAGAGCTGACGATCTTCCTTGTTCTGAGTAAGACGAATAACAAGATATACAAGGAGAAACAAACATGAAATAAAACTAACTGTGAACATCTCAAATCCCTGACCGATAAATGACTTTGAGATATTACTACCCAATAATCCAGAAACAATGAGAGACAGGACGAGGAGACCAGACACAATAGTTATTTTACCTTTTGGTAAAACTATCTTCCTTTCTTTTATAAGAGGTATGAACGCAAGGAGAGCAGATATGAGAACACCCATCGATATGACAAGCGACTTACTCAAATCAATAGGAGAGTAAGGAGATGGGATAATAATGAGAGGAGTAAGAATTGTTGTAATAAGTAAAACAATAAAAGCCACCCTTTTCATCTTCGATGAAGGTGCCTTAGTAATAGTGGTATCAGATGATGATTCAACGGTATATCTCTTCTCTTGCACAGGAGCTTGTGTGTGTTTGTGCAAAGGTGGCATAAATTGTTGATCCATAATAAAAATTAAAAAATTAAAAGTAGTATCCCCCTATTATACCTCAGAAACATCCAAAACAATGTGGAAAGATTAAGCAAAAAATCCCCCTTTAGGGGGGATTTTTTGATGACGTACCTGTAAGCCGAGTTCTGTATCATAAGATCAGTACCTTATGACGACAGTCATTTATCTGGGAGATATGTTACCACATCCCTCAAGCGGCACTCTGGCATAATCAAAAGATTTACCAGCACGGCCTTGCACTGAGGTAAGGATTTTGCCGTTGCACCCTCTCTGTCACCAGAGAGACTCATCTTTCTCCTGCGAGAAAGAGTACTATCCGTTTCCAGATAGAACGTCTCTGTTCGCACCTCACATCTCACGATGGACGGGGGTTACCCGCTACCCTGCTGTTGTAAGAACAACCAGTGCTCGGACTTTCCTCTATGTACATAGTACACAGCGACTGTCGAGTACGTGGTTAAACTATACCATATTATTTATAATTTAACAAATCATTCATCTTCTTTCGAGTATTTGGGCCAACTCTTCCATAACCAGGATCATTGACTGTCTTAACTAATCCATATTTAAGCTGAAATATTCCAATAGCTTTCTTTGTGAGAGTACCATAGAATAGAGTTTCCTTACCCATTGATCCAGGTCCAGAAACTGAAATTTGAGTATCTTTATTCATATTTAAAACTTGCTGTACGATTTTAACCTGAGGATCAAATGATCCATACCCTAAGGGTTTTGTGAGATATTCCTTATACGTAGTTGGCACAGGAACAGGGGTGCGCATAATTATCCTTGAACCCGATGATCGTTGTGAAGATTGAATTCCAAAAAGACCAAAGACAGAGAAATGTGTGGTCGTACATGAGACAGTATTACTACTTGCATTTACAGAACATGAGGATAGATCATTCCACGATGAGCCATCCCATCGCTTTATAACAAGAGATGATTCAGAGAATGAAGAAATATCACTATTAGTATATGAGATAACAACAGTAATTGGCTCACTGAAACTTGAAATAGTTGTTGATATATCAGAATATGCCTTAAAATCATAGAGAAGATCTGAAGCAAGAGTAAGTCCTGTAGGACTTCCTGTGGTACTCAATGTGTGAGTCTTATCAATTTTCTTTATCTGAAAATCAGCATCACTTCCACTAAATGCAGCTGGGATAGTGAGGGTAGGACCCTTTCCTCCAGAGATAAGACTTACCGATCCACCACTTGCAGTAGTTACTGAACTTGCTGTGATATCTTCTATCGAAGCCGACCCCGTACAACCAGTTGTCGAGAAAGAATCTAAAGACGAAAGAGCTGTATTTAATTCTGAATCTTTTGAACGAACTTTGTAGTAGTATGTGGTACAAGATTGAAGACCTGAGAGAGATATCGAATGTGATGTCACTCGAGGAGAAGTATCAATTTCAGAAGTAGTTGATCCAAGTGAACTTGTGAGACCAAATTGAACGAGTGATGATGCTAACTCATCAGTTGTCCATGATACCACTGCAGTTGTATTCGTTATAGAGCCAACAGAACGAGAAGAAATTACAGGGGCATCAACATCAGCTGAAACGGAAAAATTAATAGAGTAATTTGTTGCATTAATATTTCCCTGACTATCAGAACATTTTACATAGTATGTATACGAAGTTGAATCAGATAGACCAGAAATAGTTGTTGAATGAGACGATGAGTTTGTACTACCAAAAGCTGTCATTGATCCGTATGCAGTACCTGAATCTGTAGAATATTTACACGTAGCACTTTCATTCGTAGTCAATGAAAGTGTGGTTGACGTTGTTCCAGAAGGCAGTGCTGATGACGGAGAACCAGATGATCGCACAGGTGCTGTATTATCAACAGTAATTGTTGCTGATGAAGACGTTGCTCTATTATTTGAAGAATCACGAGCAACGGCAACGATGACATGGGAACCGTCAGCAACGGATGTACTATCCCATGTTAAACCATATGAACTTGTAGTGTCTTCAACTCCAATCAAAGATCCATCAACCTTAAAACTCACCCCTGCAATGGAAATATTGTCAGACGCAGTTGCAGAAAGAGTTACTGATGCTCCAGAAACAGTTGAGGCGTCGGCAGGGGCGGTGAGCGAAACAGTGGGGCTCGTTGAGTCTGGTATAGAAGTAGTGATGAGTGTTTTTTCAGATGAAGTTGAGATATTTCCAAGAGAATCAGCAGACACCACAACATAGTAGTATGTAGTACCAACACTAAGACTTACCAATCCTAATGAATGCGAAGTAACCATTGAGGCAGAAGAGGTGCTTGTTGTATATGTTCCCGAAATAGTGCCATATGACACTTTTGAATTAGATGATTCATCTGTAGTCCATGTAACATTAGCAGTTGTTGAATCTGTGGTTGAAGCAATTGCAGAAATAACAGGACCGGTTGCATCGATACCAAAGGTCCTTGAAAGGGCATTTGATGTAATACCATTTGTATCAATGAAGTATGAAGTAAGGAGATAACTTCCATCAGCAACATTACTAAAGACATTACGAGTTGTAAAACGATTTGTCCTATATTTTGCAAGAAAATCTGCTTCTCCAAGAACATAGAGATAGTCACCTGTTGAATCCCATGTTACACCCTCAGCCTGATCAGTGGCACCTACAGCAAGAGAGGTAAGCCAGTTCCCTGTATCAGAACTTGAAACGTCCCCATCTTCATCACTATCAACATATGAACAACTGCTTGTGCTTGTAATATTTACAGGAACTAATTTACTTGGATTAGTATTCTCACTCAACACATACAGTACTCCATTATTATAAGCAAGATCAGAAAAGTCACTGACTGAAGCATCCCATGAAAGTCCACTACAAATTTGATTTGTAACTGTACTATGTCCAGCACCAAGAGTTACTTCATAGAGTGCAGGAGACGAGAGCTCTCGAGCAACATAGAAAACACCTGAAGTTGGATTATATGCAATACCCTCAAGACCACCATTAGCAGCATGCGTAATACCCGTATCGAAATAGTCATTCTTGTTTACAGTAACAACTCCCGTAGAGTGGATAATAACTCGATAGATTTCAGCGTTTGCAGTATCGTTCTCACTTGAAATCATGAAGGTATGATCGTATCCCCCGACACTCGTTGAAGCGGTACTTGATATGAGCGTTATACCTTCAATATCTCCACATGTTGTACAAGTTATCGTTCTAATCAAAGCACCACTTGTATCGACCTCATCAATCGTTGAATCTGAGCCAGCAGCTGCGTTATGCACGATAAATAAAGTACCTGTTGTTGGTACATACGCAATACCCGATGAATTAACTGCAAGAGATAGATCTGAGTTTGCTGTTATTGTATCGAGATGGCGAACATTATAATCACCATATCGAGTTGTCGTGGCAACTTGAGAAACTACTGAACCACCTGGAGTTGTTATCCTTATATACTGTGTAGTAGAAGCTGTTAAATTTGTACTTGAGGCATACGCAGTAATTGAAGAATTAGTAGTTGTTGAGGAATCAGTAATAGTAGGAGATATGAAAGCAATTCGATAAAAAGGAGAAGTTGTTACTGTGGCTGAAGGAGTTGCCTCAAGAGCATTGTTTAATGTTGTAACTCTAAAATCATATGAAGAACCATTTGTAAGTCCTGTAACAGTTGTTGACGCTGTAGTAGAAGAAACTCCATCATTGAAAGTTGTCCAAGTTGAATCACTTGAAAGCTTGTATTCAATCTTGTAATCAGTGAGCGTACCACCAGCTGCGGTCCAAGAAAGAAATACCTTCCCTTCATATGGAGTTGCAGCAAGACCAGTAACTTGATTTGGCGATGTTCCCGCACTATAGAGAGCTGAAACATCTGATGCAGTTAGTGCAGTGTCATATATAGCAATATCATCCATATATGCAGCACCTCCTTGAGTGAGATCTCCACCCACTGTATCATTGAAGTTTCCAACATAAAAATTTCCAGGAAGTGTATAGGTAGTATACGCAACAGGAGAACCAATTGCTGTGCCATTTACATAGAAAGTAGCCTGATCAGTTGAAGCATTTGTTACAAGTACAACATGATCCCATCCTGAAGACGTAACTGTATTAGTTGAAAAAACCTCAGCATTCCCCTGCACACGATATCCCCACTTGTTTGTAGTTGAGGTACGACATCGTATATACCAACGATTAGCAGTTGGGGATCCACTTACACCAAACACATGATCATCATCACCAGTATTACATGTATTGTATTTATACACCCAAAAACTTACACTAATTGATTGTGTTGTTGGGTTAATGGTATTACCAAAGTAGGTTTTGAGATAATCACCAGTTTCTCCAAAGGCACAACTCTTAGATCCAAATTTTGCAACAGCTGATGTTGTTGAAGCATTACCACTAAGAGTACCGTCGTAAGTTGATCCTCCTGTTCCGCTATTTGTCGTTGTTGCATTTGATCCTTCACAGGTATAAAAGACAACTTCAGAACCAAGAGGGTATGCTGCCTCTACCCTACTATATATCAGAAAAAAACCACAAAAAATAATAATGCTGCAGAAAATGCGCTGTAATTTCATGTAACCTTAATTATACCAGTAGAAATAATTTAGAAAATAGAAATATGTTAATATCTACTCCCCTCCCTTCTTTTCTTCCTTCTTGTTTCCATGTGCATGAGAATCAACTTCATAGCTTGTATTCTGTGCCTCAAAGAAATTTACGAGTTCATACACATCAGTTGCAGCAGACATCCATTTTGCAGGATTTGTTACATTGTAGTACTTTTCAAATCCAAGCTCTTCGAGACGTCGATCAGCAACATACTTTACATACTGATTTACATAGTCTGCATTAAGACCAAGAATACCATTAGGGAAAAGATCTTTGTTGTAATCAATCTCACGATCCACTCCCTCGATGATGATATTTCGAATATCATTTGCAAAATCCTCAGTGAGAAGTTCTTCATTTTCCTCAAGAACATTATGAATGAGATTCATACCGAACTTAAGGTGGAGACTTTCATCTCGGAGCACCCAGTTAATCATGGAACCGAAATTCCTAAGTTGCTTTCTTTGACGGAATGATAGCACTACCATGAATCCTGAATAGAACCAGATACCTTCCATGACGATATTAGTTGCAACAAGATTTCGAATGAAATCCTTCTTTCCTTCAACTGTTTCAATATCAAGAGAGACTTCAGTCATTCTCTTCATATATCGATTGATATAGTCTTCCTTCGCTTTCATTGAAGGAACATTAAGATGGTGATTAAACACCTTCTCTCGATCAAAAGGGAATGTTTCGAGAACATATTCAAAAGACACGCAATGATTCGCCTCTTCCCACATCTGCTTTGCAAGATACAAATGACACTCAGGTGATTTGAGATATGGATATATTCCAAGGGCAATTGAACGATTCACAATGAGCTCAGCAGGATTAAAGAATGCCATGAGAAACTCAACAGCATGTCGTTCATCATCAGTCATCTTCTTCCAATCATCGAGATCTTCCTTGAGGGTAATCTCATGAGGGAACCATGTATTGCGAACAGCCTGTAAGTATAGTTCATACGCCCATCGATATTTAATGGGATGTAAACTTGTATCCTCCGGTGAAGCTTTTCCTATAAGCATAGAATGTATATAAATTTAAATTAATAATTATTGACAACTATCACACTGAGCTCGTTCTGCAGGATCGATAGGACATACCTTCATAACCTTTGTTGCTCGTGCAAATCCTCGAGCAGATCCTGATGATGTAGTAGATGACTCCACACCATTAGAAACGTCATTAGATTGATGAGATGAAATAAATTCAGATGATGAAGAAATTGGAGTAGGGATATCGACGTGCACAACAGGAGACTCAACACGCGCCACCACCTCCTCTACCTTAACAGACACAGGTTCTTCAGAATGTTGAGGAACACTTACAAGTACCTTTTCTGTCATTACAATATTCAAAGGTGTTTCAATTGAATCTGCTGTTGGAGATACTACCACAACGTCATCTTTCTTCAAGGACGCAACAGATGCAAAACCTTTCTTTCCCATTTTCTCAGCCTTGTTAACCTTGACTGTACTTTGTTCAGCAGAATGGCGTGGTTTCATATGAAGGTAATAGGTTGATTTAAGTCCCTTCTTCCATGCAGTCATATAGATATCCATTGTCTCATCAATATCTCGTGTCTCAAGATACATATTTCGAGAAAGAGCCTGATCAATCCATTTTTGAGCACGAGCAGCAACTTCAATATATGCATACGGAGATGTAGTAAATGAAGTCTTGTATACGTCCTTTATATGCTGAGGAATTTCAGCAATACTTGAAATGTCTCCCTGATTCTCGATAATTGCTTCACGTACCTTCTCCCAAATACCCATATTCTTGAGATCTTTAACTAGATTATGATTAAGATCAAGATATTTTCCTGAAATCTTGTTTCGAGAAAATACCTGTGCAAAACGAGCATCAATACCTGGAGTAGTTCCCACCACAAGACCAATATTTGCATTAGGTGCAACAGCCATGAGAGTTGCATTACGTATACCCTTCTTCACTTTAGCTCGAAGGATATCCCAGTTAAGTCCTCTGTGTTTGCTTTGCATATCAACTGACACAGGAATACCTCGAGATTCATTTACCTTTCGAACAGTATCGATGGGAACATGACCCTTAGACCACTCAGAACCAATGAAGTTCTTGTATGATCCTCTCTCCTGTGCAAGATTCGCACTCTCATCAATTGCGATATAGCTAATGAATTCAAATATTCGATCTGCAAAGTTCCATGCATGCTCACTGTCATATGCCATACCAAGTTGTTCGATGGTATCTGCAAATCCCATCACTCCGAGACCAATAGCTCTGTTCTCCTTGTCTGATTTAGCAGCTTCGGGTATAGGGAGTTCATTGATATCGATAAGATTATCAAGCTGTCGTATAGCAAGACGCACACTTTCTTCAAGACGCATCCAATTAACTTCTTTGTTTCGAATATGAGCAGCGAGGTTGAGAGACGCGAGATTACATACCGCCACATTGTCCTTGTCCTGTGGAAGACAGATCTCCGTACAGAGATTCGACATATGTATAGTACCTGTATTGTTATTAAGAGCTCGATTGTTAATAGTATCTTTCCATACAAGCCATGGATGAGATGTAGACTGGAGGGATACGAGAATCTGTCGGTACTGTTCTTGAGCAGGAACCTTCTTAAACATTCTCAATTCTCCTCTCTCTGCCTTCTCTATATAATATGCATATCGTTTACCAAACTCAATTCCATAAAGTTCATTGAGATCAGCAGTTTCAGCAGGATCAAACATATACCAATCCTGACCAGCCTGTGCACGCTTCATAAATTCATCAGAAAGGAATACTGCTGTATTAGCAGTTCTCATTCTCATATGTTCATCACCCGCATTATGTCTCCAATCAAGAAATTCAGGAAAATCAATATGCCAATTTTCCATATAGAAACAGAGAGCTCCCTTCTTCTTTCCCCCTCGCATCACCGCTCGTATAGAAACATCAATAATCTTTGCAAAAGGAGTTGGACCACTCGAGACACCTCCAAAATTCGACTTCAAAGGTGAGCCTGTTGCACGAAGTTTTGTGATTGAAGTACCAATACCTCCCGATCCCTTAGAGAGAAGAAGTACATCAGCAACTGACTTAGCAATATGTCCCATATCATCATGAATTTCAAGCAAGAAACAGTTTGATAGAGAGGGACGAGTTGTACCAGCACCAAGATTTGTTGAGCCTCCAGCAATATATGCATGGGTAGACATCTTTTCATAGAATCTTTTTGCATATGCAGTAGGATCCTTTTCATTATACGAAAGACCCATAGCTACTCGCATGAAGAAGAACTGTGGTGTTTCTACTGGCTCTTGAAGATCATTTTTCAAGAAGTATCTATTGATAAGTCCATCAAGACCGGCATACACGAAGAAATCATCACGATCAATATCGAGAACCTGAGCAAGTTCATTAAGATCGAATCGAGAAGCCATATGTGGATGAAGTCTGTTCTTAGCAACACCACTCTTTATATAGTCGAGGAAAGCATGACGATGTTTCTCCTTTAAATCAAGAATATTATCCTTATCATATTCTCCGATAACTTTTCGGTACACCATCTTGAGCAAGAGACGAGTAGCAACCTTATCATACTGAGTATCCTCTTTAATATTCTGTACGGCAGCATTAATTGTTGCCATATCAAGCTCATCAGTAGTAATACCATTGTACAAGGTAAGATGAGTCTCAGTTGCAATTTGAGTAACCATTGCAATCGGATCAACAAGACCAATACATGCTCGCTCAATAGAACGATTGATTCGATCTGCATTAAAAGGTGCTAAGGTACCGTCACTTCTCTTTATAGATATACTCATATGATAAGGTGTAAATTTATTGCTAATAATTTTGAGGTAGGAGTAATTGTACCGTGCGCAAAAAGATTCAAAAAGTGGATAACTCACTTTTTGAAGAAAAAATAGTTTTCGAACATTTTTTAATGACTTTGTATAGTTTTTTTGCTAAAAAATAACTTTTTTCCGACAAAAATGTCATTTTTTTCACAAAATCCAGAATTTGCCTCAATAACATAAGAACTCATTTTTTGAGCAGAAAAAGTTTTTGGATATGTATGAGGAGAAACATTTTTTTCAATATGAATAACTTCAAAATTTTCATCGAGCCATATGATATCAAGAGAAAAAAGCATATCTTTCATCCATATATGATAATCTCCTGGATGTTCAAAAACAAAGAGAAGTGCAGTATTTTCTTTCATACTTGAAACACCACTGAGACCTCGTATCCGAGATTCTTCTGTATCTGCTATGAGAAGAGATACTTCTCCCTGTGGTAGGTATAAAGATGTAACTACCGTATCCTGAGCACGAAGAGAAAAAACATATAGGCAAAGAATACATATACCAAGAAACAATAGTAATCTTTTCATACTATCTCCTCTTCAAAGGATGTAGATGAGCAGCAATACCGATTGCAGCTGCGATAATGACAAGGTTTTTGATAATATACTGACCCTCAAGAGTAGGTGTCATGAATCCCTGCCATGTTGAACTAGTAAGAAAGAAGAGAGGAAGTGCAGTCATTACCATATGAGGTAACAGAAGGGCAATTGCAAGTCTTTCTGCTTTTGGAATGAGGAAAGAAATACCGATAATCATTTCATAGAATGCAAAAATGATAATGAAAGTATCCCAACTCATAAATGGTAGGGTTACAGATAGAAGACTTGAAACAAGGGGGTTTGCAGGACTTGTACCAATGAGTTTTAAAATACCGAACCAGAAGAATACAATAAAGAGAGCACCTCGAGCTGAGGGAACACTAATTCTTTTCAGAAGGTGAATAAACGATACATCAAACTTTTCCAAATGATTGCGTAATGTCATGTAAATATTGTAACACAAGAAGAAATGATACAATACGAATCATGAACAATGCCCACATAGAACCATCATGGAAGAAGGTACTTGAACATGAATTTAAACAAGAATATTTCGATAAACTTTCTCAATTCATAACATCAGAGTATGCACATCATACAATATATCCGAATCCTGAAGATATATTTAAAGCCTTCACTACATGCCCTTTCGATAAGGTGAAAGTTGTCATACTTGGACAAGATCCATACCATGGCCCACAACAAGCAAATGGACTTTGCTTTGCAGTACATGAGGGAGTAGCACTTCCCCCTTCACTTAAAAACATATACAAGGAACTACAATCTGATCTTGGTATACAACCTCACAAGAATGGTGATCTTTCACGATGGGCAGAACAAGGAGTACTTCTCCTCAACGCAACCCTTACCGTACGTGCAGATACACCTGGTTCACATCAGAAAAAAGGTTGGGAACAGTTCACTGATGCAATCATACAGAAACTTTCAGAAGATAGGGAAAATCTTGTATTCATACTCTGGGGAAACTATGCAAAAAACAAAGGTCAATGCATAAACAGAGAGAAGCATCTTGTTATCGAATCTGCACACCCCTCACCCTTTTCTGCACATAGCGGATTCTTTGGTTCAAAACCCTTCAGTGCAACAAATGAATATCTTAAGAAATACGGAAAAAGTGAGATTAGGTGGGAGTAGACAAATATATATTATATGATATAATATGGCTTGATTTTAACGACAATAACCATAAACCTAGAACCTTTACAAAACAATGAAAAAAACAAATATCATCAAAAGAATATGGACTCTCTGCTCACCATTCCATTGGTATATAGCAGGTATCCTCATCCTTCTCGCAATACAGCAGATAATTGTGGTAGCATTCCCTTTCATTATCGGTAAGATGATCACCTCAGTGGTAGATGGCAACAAGAACGTATTTGTCATCTTCCTTTCTATCTGGATCATGCTTGCAATTGCGCGTATCATCTTCATGTACATTCGAGAGAAACTCGAGGTGCGTCATTTTGATTACGCTCTTTCTCGACATCTCTCCGCTGTGTCACTGAAGAAATACTTCGAAATATCAATGGGAGAACATCATATTGGACACTCTCTCATCAAGAGAAGTGTTGTGAGCAAGGGAGAACAAGGAGTGTCACAGATGGTGACAATGACCATATACGAAATCATTCCCATTAGTCTCACGATCATCCTTCCTCTTGTATTCATCTTTGTTAATGCACCTCTTGTCGGTGTAGTCTCTGTTGTGGCAATCATCATCTTTTGTGTGTACACACTGTGGTACAACAAAAAATTCGTTTCACAACTTCGAGAACACGACACAACTTCAAATGAGGTTGGCAAGAAGCGTGGTGAAATCATAAGTAACGCTGACACCGTGTATGTGCATAGTCAAGAATACCGCGTACAAAAAGAAAGTAATGATGCTGAGGGGGCACTTGGAACACTTGGAAAAAGCATCTGGATTCCCTATATTGGATGGTATCATAGTGGCCAAATATTCCTTACTATAATCCAGGCAGCATGTCTTGGATTTACCGGATATCTCACCTACTCATCTCAACTTGGCGCTGGAATGTTTGTCTCGATGACAATGTGGATTGGTGCGTCTTTAAGTACCCTTGGATCTATTAGTCATATCCAAAGAAATATAACGAAACAGATCGCTCCACTCAAGAAATACTTCGGTTTTCTTGATTACGAGACGGATATACGGGTAAAAGACAATCCGGTTGATATTGGCGACATGAAGGGAAATATTACATTCGATGATGTACACTTCACCTACCAGCCTCGCACTGAAACATTGGAAGAATTCGATGAAGACAAAAATGAACCTGAAGAACCTGTCGAAAAAGTTGCAATCCTCAAAGGGGTTTCATTCACACTTGAGGCAGGAAAGAGATATGCATTCGTGGGACGATCTGGTGCGGGCAAATCAACGCTCATCAGTCTCATACTACGAACCTTTGATCCTAAAAAAGGTCGCATACTCATTGATGGTCATGATCTGCGAGATGTCGATTTCCGAAAACTACGACAAAAGATTGGTTATGTCCCCCAGGAAATTACCCTCTTTGACGGAAGTCTCAAGTACAATGTTGCATTTGGACTTGAAGGAGACCTGAATGATATAGCTCTGGAGAAACTTCAGGAAGCCGCTCGCCTCTCTCGTCTCTCAGAACTTGTTTCTGAACTTGAAAAAGGATGGGATACTCAGATCGGAGAGAGGGGTATAAAACTATCAGGTGGACAGCGACAGAGGGTGGGTATAGCACGGGCACTCATAAAGGACCCTGCAATCCTCATCTTCGATGAAGCAACCTCAAACCTTGATACAGAAAATGAACAAGGCATACAAGAAAGCATCGATGAGGCATCTCGTGGAAAAACAACAATCATCATCGCACATCGACTTGCCACAGTGATGAATGCAGATGAAATCCTCGTGTTTGATCAGGGTACATTAGTGGGAAAAGGAACTCATCAAGAGCTTCTTAAAGAAAACCCTCACTATCAGAATCTTGTTAAACGCCAAGTCTTTGTAAGCTAATTACCACAAAGATTGCAAAAGCCACAGCATTAATGCTGTGGCTTTCTTATATCCCAAGTAATTGTAATCTACCTACTTGTTCCCCTTCAGAAATCCTGTGAAAGCTTGAATTGTTTCAAGAGGTAATGTGAATACCACTGTATTTGATTGATCGGATGAAATGTCATTGATTGATTGAAGAGTTCGTAGATGAAGAGCACCAGGGACAGCAGAGAGGATCTGTGCAGCCTGAGCCATGTTCTGAGAAGCAGCAAGTTCTCCTTCTGAAGTAATGATAACTGCTCTCTTCTCTCGCTCAGCTTCAGCCTGTTTAGCGATAGTTCTTTCCATATTTTCAGGAAGCTTTACATCTTTCAATTCAACACTTGATACTTCAATACCCCATGCTGCAGTAACGACTTCAACAAGTTCCTCAATACGATTAGCAACCCTGTCACGACTTGCAAGAAGCTCATCGAGTGTCACCTCCCCCACAACATTTCTCATAGTTGTTTGAGCATACTGAAGAATTGCAAATTGGAAATGCTCAATTTCAAGTATTGCCTTGTCAGCTGAAACAACCTTGTAGTAGATAACTGCATTTACGTTTACTGGAACATTATCCTTTGTAATTGCATTTTGATCAGGAACATCAACTGCTTTTGTTCGCAAATCAATCTTCTGATATGACTGGATAATGGGAAACACAAGACGCCATCCTGGGTTCATAACCTTATGATACTTACCGAACATAAACTTCACACCTCGTTCATATTGATTAATCTGTCGAATTGATTTCAATATGATAACAATCAAGACGACAATCGCTATTGTTGTATATGACATAATACCCTTAGTGTACTAAAAAGAGAGGAGGATGTTAAGGAAATTGAATCTTGCATAAGCAGAGTTCTGTAGTAGTATGTTTCCTAGACAAAAAATCAAACAAAGGAACGAAAATATGCACATTCTACTTGTCGGATCGGGAAATATGGCCCACGCAATCACCCAAGCGTGCCAGGAGAGAAATATTCAATGTTCGAAACTTGAAAACCCTGATGTTGTGACATGGATTAAATACCAAAAGGATACGCCAATTGCAATTCATGTTGGGAGTGGGAGACAACTTCACTATCTCATTGATGTATGTGAAGAATTACACTCACCAATCATTCAAGGTTCTACACAATTGAGTGAACCACTCCCTGATAATCGAAAGGTTACTATAATCAACGCACCAAATCTTTCACTTCCCATAATCAGGTTCTTGGCAGCATTTCCTGCATTTGCGAAAGAGATCAAACCTGGCATGAAACTACGAATCACTGAATCACATCAAAGGAAAAAGAAAGACACATCAGGTACCGCACGCGCAGTTGCACGAGCACTTAACATCCCTGAATCGGATATTACATCGATTCGCAATCCAGACATCCAAGCATTACTTGGTGTACCGCCAGAACATCTTGATGGCCACGCCCATCACACCTTCACCTTCTCAGGACAAGGTAGCGAGATAGTGGTATCAACAAGAATTCATGGTCGCGCAACGTATGCTGAGGGTGCACTCACACTTGCACAAGCACTTGCTAATCAAACCATACCAATGGGGAATGGAAACTACGAACTAAAGGATATCTTACATCTCCTTCCAAAGGACTAATGATGCAAGAATACATTGAACCGCATCAGAAATGGTACGGTTCTTTTACTGATACTATTTTCAACGGGCTACGTGGGTTAAATACCCACACGTTTAATCCTTGTAAGAGTATTTTGACATAGTTTTCTATATCAAAATGAAGTACGTGGGTCAGGGTCTAAAATGCAATGTAAGAGAAAACCATTATTTTTCAAATAATAATATCACGTTTTAAAACATATCCCCAAATATTTCTTTGATTTTATCCATGGTATCTTCGAGCTGATTATCAAATAACAAAAATTGATTAAGGTTTTCAAACGGTACCCACTTATACATCCTCACTTCATCTTCAGCGAGTTTTATTTCATCATCAGCACCTGTAAATCTAAACACAAAGAAAAATCTTTCTGAACCAATATAAGTAACGCCTTGCTTACTTATTTTTGGGTTTTTAAATGTAGTCTTAAGAGATTCATCACTTACACCTATTAATTCTAGAGATGAAGAATCTATGCCTAGCTCTTCTTTTATTTCCCTATGTACAGCATCCTTTAAAGATTCACCTTCTTCTACGCCACCACCAGGAATAGCAAAATACTTTTCTTCAAAAGAAATTAAATTGACGAGCAAAAACTCATTTTTTGGATTTATTATTAATGCCGATACGCCTTTTCGATACATAATATATTTATACTCCTATTTTTAATATTAACAATAATCTTTTATTTAAGAGAAAATCCACGTACTTTTGGGTAAATAGGTCACTCCGATACTTTGTTATTAGTGCGGTGATGTATTAGCTTTTGCGCGAACTCATTTTGAACGAAAGAAATGAATCTTGAACGAAAGAAATGAATCGCGCCTCGTCCGCTCCCTTTGGTCGCGGTACAAAACCAAAAATTTTCCTTCCTTAGATTTTCGGAGGGGGTGTGGGGGGATCCGACAAAAAATGGAATTGATAATTGTTGTTTCTGGAATTTTCATCGCCATGTTTTACTCACAAATTTTGTAACTGATTAAATGAATAATCGAGCTGCGGATTAAGTGTGTTGTTAAAAAATGCGTTATAATACTTTCATATGAAAAAATCAATCATAATTGTAGTTGTAATCGCAGTCGCAATATTAGGTCTTTTTGTCTGGATAGGTCAGACAAAACCTTTAGATAAAACAATAAATAATTTACAAGCAGAAAGGAGTGTCGTTCAGGAAAAAATGAAAGATGCTGTTTTAAACGGTGCAACGCTAAACATTGTTATAATGGCTGATGATTATTATCAAAAGAATCCCACTGGAATTTTTGAAAAAGACACCAGCAGTATTGCTAAGGTAAATAATTATCTTGCAGGAATTAAAAACGAAAGAGGTATTGAGGTTGAATATTTTGTTTATTCAACTAAGACAAACTATGTCGTAAAAACGAGAGCAAAAGGGGTGACAAATTTCTACTGCTTAGACACAACAACAGAATCAGTCAAACCAACAATTATTAATTTAGAAACTGATTTTAATAGTGCAAATGATTGCAAAGGTGTGCCATTAAAATAATAAAATTATGAAACCTAAAAAAGCATCTGCTGATTGGTATATAGCTGCCACTCACTGGCTTACAGCCACTATTAGTATGATCGTATTCTCCATAGTCATAAGAATAATCCTAGCATTGATCTCTCAAAACCCTATGATTATCTTGATTGGTTTTATTATCTTATATCCGCTTATGATGTGGCTTGCCGTAAAATATTCCGCGCGTTTTTTAGATAAAACTTATGTTATAAAAAATGCGAATCAAATTGTCATTCTATCTACAATTTATATTGTGATTGTTGGTGGTGGTTTCAGAGTAATAAGTTTTCTTTCTAAAGGAGTAATTACTCCTGATCATGTTGGTTTTCTGCTTGCG
>CAYMGJ010000010.1:0-30139 GCA_964389975.1 uncultured Candidatus Saccharibacteria bacterium | reverse complement strand
ATTTAATTAATAAGAAGTACAGGTGATTCTATCACAGAACCCTGAAAAGTCCATAACTGATGGGCCATAAATAACAAAACACCCGTATACGGGTGTTTTGTTGTTCCCTCATGATGTAATCCCTAAAATCTCATGATTCCAATGATTGAGAAGAAGATGTATACAGCAAACAATATGAGGAGTATTGTTCCAAAACCGATCTTCCTGTGAGACTGATCTGTGGAAATCTTTTCTCTCTCAAGACATGTCATAACAATAATAAATGAAGAGAAGCTGATGAGAGCAAGAGATGCAAGTGATTTAAAGAGTACATTTTTATCAAGAATAACATCCCATATAGCAGAAACACCAATGAGTGCAAGGAGAGCTGCTGAAGCAATGAGTACAACAAGAACCACTTTACGAATAGACTTAAACATTGGATTAGGAACCTCAGGAACACCAGCCTCAGAACCAACATTTATAAATTTACTAGCAAATAGGACAACTACTGCAACGGTTGCGAGAAGCCCCAATGTCTCAAAAGACTTCCAGATAACATCCTTGTCAAACAAATCCCAAATTCCAAGTACAGAAATTCCCGTAAGGAGAATGACCATGACTATGAAAAACAAGGAAACTGAATTTTTAATCTTCTTCATAAAATTTATTAAGAATAAATAAGTAACACACTCTAGTATACAATAGAAAAAAGGAGCTGTAAGCCCCTTTTTTCCATACCCTACTATCAGGTGTATTACCACGCAAAGTGTGCAAATGCCTTGTTGGCTTCTGCCATCTTGTGTGTGTTTTCTCGCTTCTTCACTGCTTCTCCTTCATTCTTTGAAGCTGCAATGATTTCATCTGCAAGTTTTTCAGCAATACTCTTTCCTTTCTTTGAACGTGCTGCGAGTACAATCCACTTCATTGAAAGTGCCTGTCGTCGTTCTGGTCGAACTTCACGAGGAACTTGGTAATTTGAACCTCCAACTCGTCGTGATCGAACCTCCATCGCTGGAGCAGTGTTCTTGAGAGCTGCTTCAAAAACTTCAAGAGGATTCTCAGTCTTTGCCTTCTCTTTCAAAATCTCAAAACAATCATATACCACCTTTCGAGCAATACTCTTCTTTCCTGAATCCATAATGTAGTTTATGAGCTTTGAAACCTTAATATTTTCATATACAGGTTCAGGCTTAAGTATACGCTTATTCTTTATTTTTCTTCGCATATGTTTTTAGTTAAATATAGTGAGATTAAACTTAAGCCTTAGCTGCCTTTGGCTTCTTGTTTCCGTACTGACTTCGACCCTTTCGTCGCTTCTCTACTCCTGTAGCATCGAGAACACCTCGAACAACTGAGTATCGAAGACCTACGTCCTTTACACGACCTCCTCGAAGGAGAACAACTGAGTGTTCCTGAAGTGAGTGACCTTCTCCCGGAATGTATGCTGTTACTTCAAGACCATTACTGAGTCGAACTCGGGCAATCTTTCGAATAGCTGAGTTAGGCTTCTTAGGAGTCTTTGTTGTTACCTTTATACATACACCACGCTTAAATGGTGATGGAAAAAAACGAGGACGATTTTTAATCGCATTGAAGCTTCGGGTAAGAGCAATAGATTTAGACTTTCGTGTAAATCGAGAGCGGTTCTTACGGATGAGCTGATTGATTGTTGGCATTCGTAAATATAACTTAATAATGTCGTAGTAGTGTTTGCTTCACCGGTAGAGAGACTAGATTGCCCCATACCGTGTTACTCACTTCTACGCTCTGATAATGTACGTTTTTTGAACGTGGAATCACTCTACCATACTATATACAAAAGACAAGCTAAACCCCAACAATCACCTTAAATATGAGAGGAATGATAGGTTCAACAAATCTCCAAAGAAAGAAGACAAGGAAGAGAAAGAAAAATATTGAATATTTCTCGAGAGTCTCTCGAATGATATTCATACGGGGAGAAAGTAGAGAAAAGAGAATCTTTGAACCATCAAGAGGAGGAATCGGAATGAGATTAAACACAGCAAGTACTATATTCACCGCAACGATATATGCGGATATATCTACAAACGAAGATGGTAAATCTACCCCGAAGAATCGAATCACGAAACCAAAGACCACAGCTATCACAAGGTTTGAAAGTGGACCAGCAAGAGATATATAGAACTCTCCCCATCTCCTGTCTTTTACGTTATATGGATTCCATTGCACAGGCTTTGCCCAACCAAATGGAAAACCAGCAAATGCTGTAATGATAGGGACAATGAGAGATCCGAATATATCGAGATGCTTGAGTGGATTAAGGGTAAGTCTCCCCTGTAGACGTGGGGTTGGATCACCTAGTAATTCAGCAACATAACCATGACACAGTTCATGTACCACAACGGACATAATAAGTATTGATATTGATATAATGAATGGGAGTGTTTCCATAAATATTGATTACTACTTGCAAAATATAGTGCTTATGATAGCATGACAAGCACTATGGCTAAAGTTTGTGCAATAACAAAGAGAGGATCAATGGTTGCTGGAGGGTATTCAAACGCTACCCGTGCTACTCAATTTAATCCTACAGGAATGGTTCGTAAGTACCCTAATCTTCAGAAAAAGAAGATTTATGTTCCTGAACTTAAGAAATCTTTTAATCTCACCATCTCAACACGAGGTCTTAAGACAATACAGAAACGAGGAGCATACGCAACACTTCGAAAAGCAGGAATTATAAAGTAAATATAAAAGACCACCATGAGGTGGTCTTTTATATTTACCACAGAACGTGTAGAGTGTACTCAGAAAGTAACAATCATGAAAATACAATGGAAGCGACGAGAATTGACTGCGAGTCTTCTCTTGAAAGAAAAACAGATACTCCTTGGCATGAAAATTGATGGGGCCCTTGCTGGGTTTCTCAATATGCCTGGAGGTCATATGGAAGAAAGCGATGAGGGACCAATCTCTGGATCAATTCGAGAATGTAAAGAGGAAACAAATCTCAAATGCATCGGGGGAAGAATTGTTGCAATTCTTTCAATTTGGAGAAAGAAGGAAAAGAAACATATCACTGTGTACGTTGTCTACCACCCTCAATATGAAGGCCGCCTCAAAAGAGACCCGAAAGAATTCTCCGAATTAAAATGGTTCCCTGTTGCCAATATCCCCTACGACAAAATGGCGCCAGGTGATGATGTGTGGCTTTCAAAACTTCTCAAGAAAATGAAAAGACCCCTATCAAAACCACTGAGAGTTTGTATTCGTTGCGGTGAGGATCGCAGAGACGTACAGAAGGTTTCACTCTACTAACACGACAGGAGCCATCCAGCTCCTGTTTTTTCTATCTCCTCCACTCCCTACCATTAGAGATGAGATGGGTTGTTTTTTCACGAGTGGTGAAGATGAAGTATGGGTGCAAGGAATCAATGAGCTGTTTAAAAACTTTTGCAGGAGAACCGGTATGAAAAAACTCAACGATAGAATCAGATATCTGTGGAGAGATGTATTTAAAAATATCCTTCTGTATAGTACGAGAGAGATTTCCGAGAAGATAGAGAGAGGTAGATTGATAGTGCAGTAATGCTCCGAGCTCAGGAGTACTTGTTTTGTTAAAATTAAAATCTTCATAAGGAAATATAATCTCAAGAGAAATATCTTTTGATATCTGTATTTCATCTCCTCGAGTAACTTCCACTACATGTATCTTCTGTGCATATACTTCTTTCATAAGGAGGGATAGTACAGTACTCGTTGCATGCGGATAAGGAATGATTACTGTATCAACTGAGTAGCGATGAATGATATCGAGAAGTCCTCCAATCTGATGTGGATGTTCACTAGGGACAACAATGGTATCAATCTTTCTCCTGTAAAAAGGAATTACTTTAGTAAGCTCTCGTATCACTTGAGTGTTCTGTCCCCCACCAATGAGTATGTACGAATGATCAGGGGTTCTCAAAAATACAGATCTCCCTTTTTCTAAACTAAAAAAATATATATGAAGAAGATTGTCTCTCTTCTCATGATGATATACATATATACTCAAATACATAACGAATGAGATGAAACATATAGTAGTTACTATCCATACATAATATTTTTTACTTTGTATCATGTTACAATCATCTCTATATTAGATAACACATATTAATCTATGAAACATTTTCAAGAAAAAACTTTTAACATTCCTCCTCTCAAGGGTATATCTGAAACAACAATTGCAGAACATCTAAAACTATATTCAGGATACGTAAACAATCTCAACAACACCCTCGATGGAAAACAAGATATCCGAAGACTTGGATTTGAATACAATGGGATGAGAAACCATGAAATATATTTCTCAAGCTTTGAGGGAGGTCCGCAAGAGATTTCTAATGGTTCACTTAGAAATCAAATTGAGAAAGATTTTGGTTCTTTTGATGCATGGCTTACACAGTTTAAATCTCTAGCACTCACACGAGGTATCGGATGGGTAATACTTTTCTATGACAGACAAGCAGAGTGTCTCATAAATTCATGGGTTGAAGAACAACACATAAGTCAATTACAAGACTGCTCAGTCATACTCGCTCTTGATATGTGGGAACATTCTTTTGTCGCTGACTATCTACCAAGTGGAAAAAAGAATTATGTAGAAGATTTCTTCTTTAATCTCAATTGGAAAAACATCGAAGGCAACTTTGTAAAGGCAATTAAATAGATTGTGTAACAGAGGATAACTACCCAGAATGGGAATTGTGGAACCTGTAGTGAAGCATATGGAATATGTGAAAAAATATTCACAATGAATAATTCATATGATAGGAGAATATGAGCAATCCAACCAGGAATATATGAGAGAGTTGTAGATATGAAACCAAATGCACCAGTTAAAAACACCATGAGCATAGTAAGGGGGATGATGGGAAGAACAAGGATATTTACAATCATACCAATGATTGAGAGCTGACCCATCATATAGAGAAGATATGGTGAAACAAAAACTTGTGTTGCACAGGTTGAAGCAACAAGTCCTCGTAACCCTAGATACTCAGGAACAAAACTAAGTTTCTTTTCAAAAGAAGAGGAGAGAAGTATAAGTCCAAGAGTGGCGAGAAAAGAAAGTTGGAATGATGGATCATAGAGAAGGATGAGAGGATTTTCAAACAACATGATGAGCCCAGCAATAAAGAGAGCTCGAGAGACATCATAATCTCTTCGAAACATTTCAGCTGTAAGTGCGATAAGTGCCATGATACATGAACGCATTACCGTAGCCCCACCACCCACAAGAATTCCGAATGCACAAATTCCACATGCACCAAGAAGTATTCCATACACCCGAGGAAGAAATGAGAGAACTCGACGAATTGAATCAGCAACAATTGTAATGTTGTAACCGGACAAAACAATAATATGAATTAATCCAACAATTCTAAATTGTTCAAGAAGATCTTTTCCAAGAGCATTCTTCTCCCCCACCACAAGACCACCAGCAAGAGCTGCATGAGGTTCACCTAAAACTTTTTTTATATTCTCTAGAAATTCATGTTTAAGAGAAAAAAGTTTTTTACGAATATTCCAAGATGTATTCTCAGAAATATTTTGTATGTCTGGTTTCTTCATCTCAAAATATATTTCATCTTTGAGAAGAAAATGAACGTAGTCGAAAGACCGTCCCCCATTACTTTTGAAATTTCGTGGGGAGATAAGTTTTCCATAAACTTTCAATGAATCACCAAAATTATATTTCTGATATCGATCAGTCTGAATCTTGATTCTAATATCGACATCCTCACCCTCAATCTCTATAACATGGAGGGTGAAGGTTTGATTAAAATCTTTGATGAGAGGTTCATCAGATATGACTCCTGTAACAAAATATAATTTCTCAGAATCAAAGTGGAATTCTTTATGAGAATGCGAATAAGATATATAGAAACGTATAATCAATGAGCAGATTATAGTGAGCAGGAAAAAATATCTTATGTATAATCTGTTCATCTTATAAGTAACCTATACCACATTCACTTCCATGAGATAAAGAAAATATCTCACCCCATAAGAGTAATAGAGGTGAGATAAAATCTTTCTAAAGAAGTTCTAAAATATTTCTAAAATCTTAGTTATGCAATCTTTACTGTATAGAGGTCAAGTACTCCGTCATAAAGTGAAGTAGGTGCATTATCAGCAAAACTTGTTGCGATAATATCACATCGTTCATTACCAGGATTATCTGCATGTCCTTTTACGTATGTCCATGTAATATTCTTGCCTTGAGAAGCACTGAGGAGACGTTCCCAGAGATCACGATTGAGCACATCTTTCTTTTGAGAATTCTTCCACCCCTTCTTCTGCCATCCAGAGATCCATTCCGTCATTCCCTTTATCACATATTGAGAATCAGAATACAGAGTGATTGGATGAGTAGCATCAGCGAGAGAAAGAGCCTCTATCGCACCCATAAGTTCCATTCTGTTGTTAGTCGTGAGAGAATCCCTTCCCCCAAGCTCTCGTACTGTATCGTGAGTGATAATGATTGCACCCCAGCCACCAGGTCCAGGATTACCCCGTGAAGATCCATCTGTATATATGATTGTTTTCATGAATATAGTATATCAATAATTCTAAGACGAAGCTCAGGTCTACCACGAAAATTAGATTTCTCCATTGAAGCAATGAGAGAAACTACATCACCCTGAGCCAAGAAAGAACCATCACCTTTTACAAACTGATCAACTGACATGAAAAAACCTATAGCAGTCACAATGAAACCATCCTCTTTCTGAAACTGTATTTCAAGATGATTCTTTTCTTTTCCAAAAGATTTAAGGGCGTATATCTTAATATTTTTAAAAAGAAAAATTGGCTTTGGATTTCCAACACCAAATGGAGCCAACCTATCAATATCACGAAAGGTATCCCATGTAACTCTCTCGAGAGACAGTTCCATATCAATATGAGATACAGGGGCATCTTTCTCTTCAAGATTTAGAAGATCAAATGCATCATTGAGATGATTGTCGAGATGATGTATCGCATCATGAGCCACTGCAAAACCACCAGACGCAGCATGTCCTCCGTATTGAGTGAAAACACCCTGTTGTACCTTGTTCATAATAGCGACAACACTTGTGGTTCCACCTGAACGACATGATCCCTTGATGACATTGTCACCATCTCTCCCCCACAAAAAAGCAGGCCTGCTGAATTCTTCAGCTAATGTATTGGCAACAAGACCAAGAAGTGATGGCCTCCATTCTGGATTACCAGCCACGATAACAGAACGAGGACTATCTCCATAACGCTCATGAATTAATTTCTTTACCTCTTTGACAAGTGCCGCAACTGTACCCTTTCTTCCATTGTTAATCTTGTCTAAATGTTCAACATGAATATGTGCCTCCACATCATCATCTGTAGAAAGAAGTTTAAATGCATCCATAGGAACACCCATACGAGAAGCCGCATTAATTCGTGGAGTTATCATAAACCCAATATCATCTTCAGTAAGATATCTCTGATTCATCTTGAGATGGGAAAGAAGTCTCATCAATCCCTTACGTGGAGATTTCCTTAAGACCATAAGTCCGTAATATGAGAGAATTCTGTTCTCCCCCACAAGAGGAACCATATCTGAAAGAGTTGCAATACCCACCATATCAAGAAGCCATTTTTCATGTCCCTCCTTCATATCAAATCGATTCTTTTTTAGAATAGCCTGAATGAGTTTGAAACCAACACCAGATCCACAGAGAATCTTTTCAGGATACACACAATCTTTTTGCTTGTGATCCACAATAGCAAAAGCGGGTGGAAGTTCATCGTGTGGTTCATGATGATCGGTAATAATGACATCAATACCGCCATCCTGCGCCTTACGCACAGCTTCGATATCAGATATACCACAATCGAGAGTAATAATGAGTGATATCTTGTCTTGTATAAAGAGATCAATTGCATCTACATTAAGACCGAAACCTTCATCATGACGATGAGGTATATAGTTTGAAAAATTAGAATACCCTATCTTCTTAAAGAAATCATGAAATATAACTCCCGCTGGTATACCATCAGCATCATAATCGCTATATACCACAATCTTCTCCCCTTTCTCTATGGCATTGATAATTCTTTCTGCTGCCCTGTCAGCCCCCTGAAGGAGAGATGGGTCATGGAGCTTTGTGTAATCAGGATTGAGAAAAGAATGAGCTTCTTGAGATGAAGTAATACCTCTATGCACAAGAAGGTGACGGAGGAAATCTGAATACATGGTCAAATCTTTTAGAGAATCTTCTTGTGGAAGATCTCGTATTCGGTATTTAGTAGATGAGAACATAGGGACAATTTTACCATGGAGAAACTCTGTGGACCGTTGACTTGTATATATAAATACTGCATTATGAGATCAGACAACAATCAACCCAGAGATCTAATATGAGCCAAATTGACAGTATGTTCGAAAAATTGTTCGAAGGAGGAAGAAGGAAGCGACAAGAGAGAGAAGAACGAGAAGAACAGGAACGTTTGAAGGTGGCGAGGCAAGCACAAAAGAACCGAGAAGAAATTGAACAGATGATTGCCTCTATTGATCGAGAACTTTTGGGAATCTTAAACGACTCTAACCCGAATACACTTGAGTGCGTGGAAAGAGTCTTTCAACTTGGCATCAATAGTTGCCACACCATCGTGGACCTATTCGAATACAATGATGAAGTCAATGGGGGAGGTTTCAATGTCATCTTGAGAAAAGAACAGTCAAGATTTACCTGTGGTGTCATCTGGAATTACAAGGAACACGAGATGAACGTTAATCACGTGGTCACAAGGGATTTCGAAAAAGTAAAGGAATCTCTAAGGTTATTCGATGAACCTTATAAAATCATCGCAAAACTTGCATCTCTTGCTGCAGAGCACCTTCCCTCATAACAATGAGCGTAGTCACACCCGACGGATCATATCCGTCGGGCTTTTTTATCAATTCCTTTGTATACTATATCCATGACCAATGACACATGTATATTTTGTAAAATAGTGGCCCGACAGATACCAGCCCATATCGTCTATGAAGATGATACATTTTGTGCCTTTCTTGATATACACCCTCAATCACCTGGACATACACAGATAATCCCTAAAGATCACTATCGCTGGGTATGGGATGTTCCACATATAGAAAAATATTTCATCGTCGCACAGAAAATAGCTTTAGCTCAAAGGAAAGCATTTAATACTGATTTCATTTTAAGTAAAATAATGGGTGATGAAGTCCCCCATGCACATATATGGGTGTTTCCTAACAAAGAAGTTGTTGGGGATGCACAGGATTTTGAAACAAACAGAAATAAGATACTCGAGAATATCTAGACTGAAGTCTTTTCAAGAGCTTCAATACCAGGAAGAGTTCCTGAGGAGAGATAGTCGAGCATTGCGCCACCTGCTGTTGAAACAAATGTATATTTTCCCTCAAGCTTTAGTTCTGCAATAGTAGCAAGAGTATCACCTCCCCCGATAATAGTAGTAGCTCCACGCTCTGTTGCCTCTGCAATCATACGAGCTAATTCTAATGTTGGATTCTTAAAACCCTGTTCATATGCACCAAGAGGACCATTCCATAAGATATACTGGGCTTTTTGTATCTCATCTTTTAGAAGAGATACTGTCTTCTCTCCTGCATCCATTATCCTCCCCTCTTCAGTCACACTATCAACAGGCAAGAGAAGTTTAGGAGAATTAAAGTATCTCTCTAGATTAAAATTCTCTGGTGATACCATTGAAGTACCGATATCCTTCCCTTGTTCTTTAAAGAAGTTGTTGGCCAAAGCTCCTCCAACAAACACTTTGTCTGCAATACCCATAAATTTTTCAATGAGGGGTAATTTCGTATCAAACTTAGCGCCACCAAGCACAAAGAGGAATGGGTGGGTAGGATTGAACGCCGAACTTAAATTCTTAAGTTCACACTCAAACTGAATACCAGCATAGCTTGGTATATATTCAGTGATAGCTGAAATTGAAGCATGAGCTCGATGCGAAACTGAAAATGCATCATTTACATATATATCTGCAAGAGAAGCTAATTCCTGAGCAAATTTTCTATCATTCTTTTTCTCACCCTCAAAAGAACGTACATTTTCAAGAAGTACCACCTTCTCATTATGAGTTCGTATATTTCTATAATTTTTCTCAAATACGCACTGAATACCCAGATCATTAAGACGCTGTGCAACTGGTTCTAAAGTAGGGTTATCCTTAGTTTCAATATGACTCACGAGTATGAGTTGTGCTCCCCTTTCAAGAAGGTATGAGAGAGTTGGAATGGTGTGACGAATGCGGAAATCATCAACAACCACCCCTTTTTCTACAGGAACATTGAAATCACAACGAACAAGTACACGAACTCCATCTAGCTTTTCTACACTTCGAATATAGTTAATCATAGTTATATCATATCAACCGCCTTAAGAAGTTCTTTAAACCCAGGAATGTTTATACTCTCACGACCAACAAGAAGACCATCAACCTGACCTTGAACAAGAATATCTGGTGCATTACGGAAAGTAACTGAACCTCCATAGAGAACAGGAATTCTAAGAGCCTCATCATGACCATAGAGATCAGATATTACTTTCTTCACAAACAATCCCATTTCACGAACAGTATCAGGATTCATTGCTTCTTTTGCACCAATGGCCCACACTGGCTCGTATGCAATGATCATATTTCCAATATGTTTCCGAGCAACCCTACTCATTGAATCCTTGATTTGATTCTTGAGAGTATCAAGATATATCCCCTGTTCATCACGAACTGTCTCCCCAACACAGAGTACAGGATGAATTCCAGCCTCAAGAAGTGCTTCAGTCTTCTTTGAAATGACATCATCTGTCTCCCCACCCTTTCTTCGTTCAGAATGACCGACAATGACATGTGACACACCGAGATCCTTGAGCATATGAGAACTTACCTCTCCTGTATATGAGCCCTGAGTTTCAAAATATGAATCCTGAGCCCCAAGAAGCACCACTGGTGATTCCTTACTCTTCTTAGAAAGAATTCCAGTAAATACGAAAGGTGGGCAAGCGATAACTATTGTATGTTGTAATTGTGTGGCAACTTTCTTTGTTGCACGAAAAATACGTCGAGCTTCCTCACTTGTAAGAGGATTCATTTTCCAATTACCTATGATGATCTTTTTTTTCATGAAACTAGTATATCACAGGACTTTCCTCTATTTTATCTCCTCCCATGACAGAGTTGTATATTGATCAGATGTCAATGGAAAGCTTGGGGGTGGAGCATAGAGAAGATTACCATCGTAGATAATATTTCGGGTAAGGTATCCTGTGTTATCAGTATATGCAAATCCATATCTTCGATTACTACCGATCATACCGTAGAGGGTTATAACTGTTTGAACGGCATTAACCCCACAGTTATTTCCTGAGTAGTAGTATCGCCCTACTCGACCGTTCTGAGCAATAAGAGCGGCATCAACACGAAGAGTGTCATTGCTGAAGAGTCCTGTTGTTATATCTCCCTGAGCAATGAGCGCGAGAACATCTTGTCCATCATAATTTGTATACAACAAATCCTTGTTTATCATAATATCCTTACGAGTTGATGAGTTATCCGGAAACTTACCTGCAGCAATGGTAAGTCGAGCTGTATTGATCTGACCCTCAACCCACACATGATCTTCTACAAAAATGATTCCATTGGCAGGAAAGGTATAGTTCTGAAGAAAAGTCTGATTCTGTACACTCCATGTTCCCCACTCAGACTGATTCTGTGCATTGGTACAGTTATTAGGAGCTGAGGTAAGTGAAGTTACCTTGTATAAATCAAATGTATCATTTGTTTTTAATACAATACGATATCCCTGAGAACCTGATGCAGCAAAGTATCTTCCTCCTGATTGAGCATTGGTCTTCATTGTTGAAAGTTCAGTGGTAATACCAGTGAAATCAACTGCAGGAACAGGAAATTGTCGTCCAACTTGAAATACATCAGGGCGATTTGGTACAGCAGCTGGAGGGTTTGGATCAGTAGGGCTATCAGTTGTATATACACCGAAGCGATATGAGTTTCCGTTATCAGGATCAATATACTTGTCCTTTGCGCTTGTTACCACATTGTGAGCTACACCATCGAAACGAATACCGTCATTAGAATGTATAGGTCCATATACTTCAGTACCAGCACCGAAACGCATAACATCATTAGCCACAGCAGCAAACTTTGCAAATGAGGGTATTGCTAGTGTTGTTTGAATGGTGCGAGAAACTGAAGGATAGTCATTTACCGTACCCTTTGAACGAATTTTTACAAGAGTAGATCCTATAGGGGGAGGAGTAATGGTAAGAGCAAATTTCCCTATCACATTACCGTCCTTGTCTTTGAAGTCATGATAGAAGGGACCATTAGTTGTTGTAGCATTACCATCTTTGTAATCAGTGGGTGCATGGGCAAGATGCCATCGATAGTAATCAATACCTGCTTCTGCAATTTGAAATGCTTGTTCTCGTGCAGAAAGCTGACGGGTATCCTTAAGCATTGTCCCTCCCCAATTCACAAGTCCTGAGACTACAATGACAGAGATAACTCCAAATACGAGTACATTTACGAGTATGAAACCTTGTATGTGTATTTTTTTCATAGATTATCTTTTAAATTACGAAGACTTGTCTGAGAAGTATAGGTTCGAGGTATCGGCGAACGATTAGGGTCTGCATCAATGAGAAGATTTATCTTCACCAGACGTATACGAGTTATATCAAGAGGATATGTCATGGGACTACTTGTGCCTGCATATCCTGAATCATAATATTCAAAGAGAGGTGATGAAGAACTATTCTTAAGATTGATTGCAAGAGTTTTAAATGTCTCATTTGCAGAGTTATATACCAAAGGAGAACCAGTTGGTTTTACAACTCCCTTCTTGAGAGTTGTAGTGCCTGTAAGATAGTATCGTATTTGATCCTTTACCCCATCTCCATCGGTATCACTGAAGAATGTTATGGAACTTGTAGCTGCCTGAGCAATTGCATATGCACCGTTACTACTAGGAGATGTTACGCGAAGTTCAGCAATCATAGTACGGAGAATGGAACGCGCATCTTGTGCACTTGAGAGAGAATCTGCCGCAAATTTATTATTAAAAAATATATCCTTTTGAAACGAAGTGAGAGCAAGGACGATAATACTAGTGATACCAACAACCACGAGTAGTTCTGGTAATGTTACCCCTGTATTTCTCTGTAATAGATGCTTTTTCATATATTATGGTGAGATAATCATTTCTTGTTCCTTCCATGATGATGAGGAAATAGTAATATCTTTTTCAAGAATTGAATATCCTTGTTTTTGCACAGTTACTCGATATACTCCTGCAGCAAGTCCTGTGAAGATAACTTGTCCAGGAGGTGTGCACTGAGATGTGAATGTGAAAGCAACATCTGAAAGATTAGGGGTTACTGTTGTTGATGCTGTATGGAAAAATGCCTTGTAACGAACATAACGATCTCCATTATGGATAGATGCTATAGATGAATTTGAGGTTGTATAGAACGACCCAGATGTTCCATCAGGACCCTTAAAATCCCATGTTGTTGAGGCGGTACTTGAAGCGTTTGAGGCAAATTGAAGTGCGAAGCTATCAGAACCAGCATCTGTTGGCTGATCAGCAGGAGTCCATATAAGGCTATAGAAGTTACTTGCAGAACCAGTATCGATAGTTGAGGATTCAAATGATCCATCTGAAGCATAATTACCGAATATATCCTTGAGAGTCACTTGTCCTGAGGGAGTGGTAACACTTACATGTCCATCATCAGTGAAATACTTAGTTGTATCTATATAGTCATCCTGGCCACTCCCCCCATTCCAAGCTGTTTGATTGATAAATCCCCTATCAGTAGTCTTCGTATCAATAGTTGAACCATTGAGAGAAAGAGTTACTTGAGCCCCAGTTACAGGAAGTAGTGTTGCGCTATCCTTTACTGTAACAAGGATACTCTTTGAGTCCTTTGGAGCTACGATAACTGAAACATTATGATTTCCATTAGGATTGAGACTGATAGGATTAAGGGGATTGAGACCAACAACATCATATACAGTATCCATACCAGTAAGAGTATATGCATCCCATTCCATACTTGCGTTACTATATACCCCACTTGCATTAGTAGCTAAGGCTTGAGAATATTTTGGCAAAGAAACCCCAATAGTCTTTGCTCCAACAAGAGCAAAATCCATAGTAGGAACAATGGAACATGTAGGTGTCACACTATTGAAAGTTACTGTACTCAATTGGTCGATTGCAAAACTCACCTGACTTACCTGTTGTATAACTACAGTAACATGGGGTTTTGTCGGTGATGGATTACCTGCATCAGCCGCATATGTTCTGTCAGTAGAATATCCAGCCTTAGTTACGGTAATTTCATATGCAGAAACCCCTGGAGGAGCATCGATAATTTGAAGCATACCATTTGCATCAGTAACATCATCAATCACAATACGTGGACTTATCACATTGTTTTCAATATGAACCTGAGCGTCAGGTACAGCAACACCATTCGCATCAAATACGCGCACAAAGAGGGCTCCATTAGTTGAAGCGGTTTCAAGATTCTTTGGAGCAACAGTTGTTGTGAGAAGTATTGGTGAGAAATTCTTACATGTAGGACATGTTACTTCAACCTCAACCAACTTGTTGTCAGCTGGAGATATATCATTAGGAGTTCCTCCAAGAGTTCCATCGAAGGTTTGATCAACATTTCGTATTGTTGTAGTCACAACATATGAAACCCCACCTCGAACAAGGTTCTGAACATGTGGAACCTTACCTCGTGGAAGACCATTCTGAACTCCAACATCAGAATATGGAAGATTTCTTACAATCTCAAACTGTTCATTAGCAAGATTAAGGCCAAGAATCTTGTATTGATTCTGACTAATGAGTGCAAAAAGACTTACATATGCTTGATATGAAGCAAGGGCAATGATGAGAAAGAGAGCGACACCTACCAGTGTTTCAACGAGTGTAAAACCGTGAAATTGTAGTTTTTTGTTAAATAACATTGACGAGAGAGTACATAGGAGAGATCATGGATATTGCAAAGAATCCGACCGCCGCACCAATCACAACCATGAGCACTGGTTCAATGATGGTAGACATATCCTTTGTTTTTTGATCAACGTCTTCCTCATAGAATGTAGCGACACCCATAAGCATTTCACCTGTTTTTCCTGTCTCCTCCCCCACACTTATCATCTCTCCAAGAAATATGGGGTAGAATTTCTCATTTTCTGTAAAAACTTTTGATATTGGCTCTCCCTTCTCTATCGTATCTGCAGCACGGGCAAGAATTGCCTTGTAATGAACATTCTGAAGAATATCCATAGCGATATGAAATGATTCAACCATATCCACACCTGAACTTAGTAGTGATGAGAGGGTTCGAGCTGTTCGCGCTGAATTCACCTCCTTTATAATGAGACCAATAACAGGAATTCTTAGGATGGCATAATGAATGAAACGTTTTCCTGAAGGCCTTCGTGACCAGAGACGTAGACCTACAATGAATGCAACAAAACCGAGGAATACATAGAATCCATGATCTCGTATGGTGTTACTCATAAACAGAACAAAACGAGTAGACATAGGTAGATCGAGATTAAGTTCGGTAAAGGTTTTCATCAATGTTGGAACGATATAGGTCAACATGAGAACCGCGATAATGAGCATGACAATGAATATGATGGATGGGTACATCATGGCCCCTCGAACTCGCCTCTGAAGTGCGTAACTCTTGTCCATTTGAATAGCGACAATTTGAAGTGATTGAGCCAATGTTCCACTTTTCTCTCCTGCAGACACCATGGCAATGAAAAGAGGAGAGAATACATCTTTAAATTCTCTCATTGAATCACTGAGAGTTTTTCCTTCACTAATTTTGTCCTGAAGAGACTTAAGAACTCTTCTTAATTCCTTGTTTTTTGTCTGTCTTTCCATAACAGAAAGAGCACGAGACATGGAAAGTCCTGCAGTGATCATGGAACCGAGATTACGAGCAAACGTAATCTTTTCCTGTGTTTTTATCTTACTCAAAACAGAAAAAGAGAAATTCAATTTCCCTAAGAGACCTGACTTGGCACCCTTTTCTTGTACATTGAGAACCTCTTCCCCAGATTCCTTGAGGAGTCGATAGAGTTCATAGCGATCTTGAGCATCTCTCTCGCCTTTGTAAATTTCTCCTGTTGGTTTTTTTGATGTATACGTAAAGTGTGTCATAGAACTATTCTGAAATTACTCGTAATACCTCCTCTATCGTTGTATTTCCCTGGACTGCATTGAATATACCGTCTTCTATCATGGTAAGCATCCCCTCTTTCTTAGCCTGAGCCTCAATCTCCGCAGACGTTGCTCCTTTTATAATCAACTCCTTAATACTTGGACTTACCTTCAACACCTCGTGTATACCAACTCGACTCTTGTACCCATCATCCCCTTCTTTCCCAGGAACAGGTTTCCAGAATGGAATCTTTTCCCATGTATCATTCGCCTTTACTATCTTTTCCTCTTTCAAGGCTTCGAGTACTCGATCAAGATCAACGGTCTTTGCAAGAGAAGCTAGTTCTGCCTTGTTGAGAAAGAATTTTTCTTTTGTATCAGAAAGACGACGAACAAGACGCTGTGCAATGATGACATTAAGAGTTGAGACAAGGAGAAATGGTTCAATCTTCATATCGAGAAGACGAGGAATTGCACCCGCAGCACTGTTTGTGTGGAGAGTTGAAAGCACAAGGTGACCTGTAAGGGCAGCGTTTACCGCCAAAGCAGCTGTTTCATTATCTCGAATTTCACCCACCATGATAATATCTGGGTCTTGTCGAACAAGAGTTCTGAGCCCTGTTGCAAATGTGAATCCAATTTCTGGTTTTACTTGAGTTTGATTTACTCTCTTCATCTGATATTCAACAGGATCTTCGATAGTTGAAATATTTACATCAGGGGTATTGAGGATATCGAGAATGGTATACAACGTAGTTGTTTTTCCAGATCCTGTGGGACCAGTGGTGAGAATCATACCTGTTGTTAATTTCGTTGCTGAATGAATACGTTCATTAGCTTCTCCATGGAAACCAAGATATTCCAAGGTAAAACCTGAGGCAGTTTCTCGCAAAAGACGCATAACCGTCTTTTCTCCATAGTATGTTGGCAGTATAGAAACACGGAAAGAAACCTTCTCATTATTCATATCCACTTTGAAACGTCCATCTTGAGGAAGTCTTTTTTCATCAAGCTTTAAATTTGCGAGAACCTTGATACGAGCCGTTATCGATGGCTCAGCATTCTTAGGAAGAACCATGGCATCATGAAGAAGACCATCGATTCGATAGCGAACAAGGAGCTCATTTTCCATAGGTTCTATATGAATATCAGAAGCATCTTGGAGAATGGCGTGTTTTAGCAATGTATCAACAATACGAACAACGGGAAGATCTTGTGCAATTTTCTTAAGATCTTCTTCAGACGTGGCTTGTCCCGTTTCTTCAGCGATGGTCTTGAGAGTTTCTGATTCTTTCTGAATGAAATCTCCGAATTCAGCCTTGAGACTTTTCTGATATTGAATGAGTGCATTTTTAATAGATTCACCATCAGTCAATCGAGGAAGGATTTTGAGATTTACTTTCTTCTTTACGAAATCAATAGCGGAAAGATCATCAACATCAAGCATAGCAACCTCAAGTGATGATTCTGTACTTTTAAACGCAACGATATTATGTTTACGTGCTACAGGCTCAGGAATGAGTGAGAGAGTTTCGGGTGGTATTTTTCTAGTTTTGAGATCAACGAAAGGAATTCCAAGCACATATGCCTGCATTCTACGCAAATTATCCGCAGTAATTTTTCCTTGATTCACCAAGATATCACCGAGTCGAGCACCTCCTTTCTCTGCTTCCCTTTGAGCAGACTCAAGATCCTCTCGTGATACAAGATTAGAATCAAGAATGAACTTATTAAGCTGTGAATCTTCAATATACATAGATCTCTTTACCCATCTATTATATCAAAGTAAATGAGGAATGAACTGGGGACAAATATATTAAAAGCAAAAAACCACGACATCCGAAGATGGCGTGGTTTGCGCGCTGAACCCCAATGGGGGGGTCAGTATAGACCAACAATTTTATAATTCTTCCGACCAAACACTCCATAGAATCCAGAGTCGGAACGAAATGTCTCGTTAAGAGGAATACATGCCCCAGGAACCGGAGTTGGTTCAAACAAAACACCCTTAGCACTCTGCCCTTCCTCCCTCATAAAGGTAAGGTAACCAGCAGCAGAAGAGAATGTTTCGTAAGAAGGTCTTTCAAATCCCTGATACACATCGGTTGTGTACGTGGTTGCTAAACCAAAACGAACGGAGTTTCCATTGATGAATGCTTTGTCCAGAACAACGACCATGTTGTTGTTGAGATAGGCAATGTTTGACTCAGGGACAAGAAACGATTGCTTCTTCTTCCCCGAACCGAGCGTCACCGCAACAGCATTTGTTGTTCGAGTCATAACATACGCCACACGATCAGTCGATCGCAAGATCGCACTTACTCGTGGAGGATTCCCCGTGTACACAGGAGGAGGGTTTGTCTTTGCATTGTAGCCAGGACCAGTAACACTGAATCGTAAATTACCAAGTGAGTTTGATGTCACGAGGAACAATAGATCCAAGCCGGAAAAGGCATTCTCTGCTAAGATAACAGCTTTTTGACCAATTGCTGTCCTGAATGAAAGAGTTTCTTTCTCCGTAAACCATTTAGAGAAGTTGAAACCCTTGATATACCGACCATCAAGACTTCGATAGTTGTCTGAGTAGTCGATTTCAATCACGAATGGATTAATGATGTAGGCTGATCGAGGCAGTACCTGAGGTTCTGGAATATCCACGACCTTAAATTGAACTGACTCGTACGGCCCTTCATTACCAAACAACCTGACAAGAAAAGCTTTTTTGTCCTTGTCATAAGGACTAGCCTTCATGTTCAACCTCTGGCCTGTGTAAGGCCCTTGGCTGAATTCGATCGTTTCATATTCATCAATGGGCTGGTTCATTTGAACCAGAAACATTGCTGATGGATTATCCCTCGGATTGAGGGAGTAGAAGATTGTCCAACCTTCCACTAAAGTTTTTTCCCTTCCAACAACGGTACTCGCTAGCGAAAACGCAAGTACCAGAACCGCTGTCAAATAAGTATTCACTGGAGCCTTTCGTTGTATTCACACAAACGGAATTGTCTATGTGCTCTAGTGAAAAGGATACAATTTTTTTATATAAAAGTCAACAACACTACCTGTTAATAAAAAATCCCCCGTAGTTAGGGAGATTTTTTATAATTTAGAAACAAATTGCTGAACAGGTCGCACCATCTCCCGTGGTCCCTTCAGCTGTCATGCTCCAAGAATCCAATTGAGGACTATAATCAATTCGGCATCCTGCACCCAGTGTACCTCCATCACTTACAGAAACCTTTACCCTCGTAAGGAAACAAGCTGAGAAGTGATCATTTGTTGTACCAAGTGGCATAGTTTCTGTACCATTAAGTTTTGTCATTGTGTACGTCATTGAGGCATTAATACCTGGTTTTTGCCATGACGCTACACCGCTAGCATCAGACGTAAGAACCTTTCCAGCATCATCAGTAGGTGTTGAATCTACAAGTTTAAATATTTGAGTAGTAAGACTTTGCAATATCAATCCCCCACCCTTTGTTTGTAGAGTTGGACCAACGTTAAGGGGTGCATCACAACCAGGATTACCAGCAGTACATGTAGGAGGAGCAGTGAGTGGTGCTGAGTAGTCAGCAAATATATACCCTACTCCAACACTGAGTATAAGTCCGAGTACGATTGCTTTGATTGTTGATAGTATATTTGTATTTTTCATGTTTTTTGTTATATAGAGTTGATAATTCGTATTCTTTCTTCTTCACTTAGTGGTTGTATATTTTTTGTCTTTGTATTTATATCTGCCAATATCTTCTTTCTCTGATCATCTGTGATTGTTGGTATTTTTGCTGAGGCAGTATTGAGTTCCACAACAATCCTAGCTCTTTCTGCTTCAGAAAGAATAGTATTTTTAGATGGTGGAGCTTCCTGTGCAATCGGCTGGACTTGCTGTATTTGATAGTAGAGCACAGACCAAACTACAACAGAGAGTGCAACTGCTGAATAGAGTAATCGCAGAGGATGGAAATGATTTTTTTTCATATTTTGAGGATCCATTGAAACTGTTTCTAGAAATTGAGCTGGCATACCCTCTATTATATTCCCTTAACGATGTGAACACCAGCATAACTTGTGGATATTCTCAAAATATGATAGAGTATCGTGGTCTGAAGTTCGCGCAGTTAAGTCTGTTCGCGGGCTATTTTTTTAGAAAAATTACAAGATAGTACAATTAAATATATGTTTGATCTAAAAGTTATACACTCAGTTCTTGAACAATTACAAGAAGAACGAGGGATTCCTAAAGAAAAAATGCTTGAAGCCATAGAGCTTGCTCTTGCTACAGCATACAAAAAAGAATACGGTAAGAAAGGCCAGATAGTACGGGCTGTTTTTGACCAAAATACTGGTAAAGTTGAATTTTATCAGGTTAAAATCGTTGTCGATGAGACAAAGGTCATTCTTGATGAAAATGAAGAAGAAGGTGATCTTACCAATATCGCTGAGGAGAATATTCGAGTTCGATTTAATCCAGAACACCACATTCTCATTGAAGATGCACAGAAAATTAAGAGAGATGCACATCTTGATGATGAGATAATCTTCCCTCTTGAACAAAAAGATAACTATGGACGTATCGCTGCTCAAACAGCAAAGCAGGTTATCATCCAGAAAATTCGAGAAGCTGAAAAAGTTTCAGTTATGAGTGAGTACGGCCAGAAAGAAGGAGAAATTGTATCAGGAACAGTGCAGCGTGTTGAGCGAGGTAGTCTCTTTGTTGATATGGGACGAGCTGTTGGTATGCTCCCTTATGAAGAGCAGATCCCTACTGAGCGATATAAGCAAGGAGAACGTATTCGTGCATATCTCTATGCAGTTGAAGAGGGACCTAAGGGAATCATATTGAAACTCTCACGTTCTCATCCAAAATTTCTTTCAAAACTCTTTGAAATTGAAGCTCCAGAGATAGCTCAGGGAGTAGTAACTGTTAAGGCAGTTGCTCGAGAAGCTGGTTCACGATCAAAAATCGCTGTATCTTCTACTGATTCACATATTGATCCAACAGGATCACTCATTGGTCAGCGTGGAGTACGTGTAACTACCGTTATGAGTGAACTTGGTGGTGAAAAGATTGATATTATCGAGTGGCATGAAGATCCTGCTCGCTTTATCGAAGAAGCTCTCTCTCCAGCCAAGGTTCTTAGAATTGATCTTAAAAATGAAGAGAATAGAGCAATTGTACACGTTGCTGCTGATCAACAATCTCTTGCAATTGGTAAAGGAGGACAAAATGTACGACTTGCAGCAAAACTTACTGGATGGAAAATCGACATTCAATCAGTAGACACACCAGCCCCTGCTGAAGAAAAGTCTGAGGAGAATTAATAGCACTATATAAAGAATATACCATGCATGTACTTCATGATATCGAACCAGGAACAGTTGATAGTATCAATGTTATCATCGAGATTCCTAAGGGTTCTAAGAATAAATACGAAATAGACAAGAAAACAGGGATTATAGCTCTTGATCGTGTTGCTCATACATCACAGGACTTTCCTTTTGATTATGGCTTCGTTCCTCAAACTCACTGGCATGATGGAGACCCACTTGATGTTGTAGTCCTTACAACATACCCCCTCTTCCCTGGTGTACTCGTACGCGTACGACCAATAGCAATCATGGGAATGCTTGATAGTGGAGACAAAGATGACAAAATCATCGCAGTTCCTGTAGATGATCCTCGCTGGGATGACGTTGAGGATATTTCAGACCTCAATACACACACCATGCGAGAAATTGAACATTTCTACTCTACCTACAAGAAGTTACAGAACAAAGAGGTTGTTGTTAAAGACTTTGCTGGAAAAACAAAAGCTGAGGAAGCCTTCACATTAGGGGTTCAAATGTACAAGGACAAGCATAGTAAGAAATAAATAGTATACATAAACAAAAAAGCTTCTGTACAAGAAGCTTTTTTGTTATACTTATACACGTTACACTCATTGTAACCTTACTAGGTAATGAATTAATTTTACATATGAATACAAAAATATTAAAAACTCTTATGTACATTGGGGTTTTGGCTCTAGCCCTCCAAACTCTTCCTGTACACGCTGACGAAGACTCAGCGACATCATCTGAAGGTAATAAGGGGCGTCTCGAGGCTCGATTTGAGAAAAATAGTGATGTTCGAAATCTAAAGATCGAAGACAAGAAGATCAAAGAAGCTGCAAAGCTTCAGAGAGAAGAGGTTAAAGATATGCGCAAGGATATCAAAGATGATCGAAAGGAAGACATGAAAGATCTTCGTGCCTCATCTACTATGGCAATGAAGGATCTTAGAGCTTCAACAACTCTTAAATTTAAAGAAATTAAGGGAGAAAAGCGAGAAATTGCAAAGAAAATGAAGCGTGATGCATTCCAAATTCGAAAGGATGCTCTTGTAAAGCAACTTAATCTCTCAATCAAAAACCTTTCTGATATTCGAACAAGAATAAATGAGAGAATAGCAACAGCAGAAGCAAGCGGAAGAACAATGACAGAAGCAAAAGCTGCCCTTGTCATTGCAGATGAGAAACTTGCAAAAGCAAAGATTGCTGTAGATGCATTTGCAGCACTTTCAATCTCAACAGGAACAACAACAGGAACTTCTACACCAGAAGTTGATCTTGAAAAACCTCGAAAGGTTGGAGATGAGGCTATAAAGGCAGTGAAGGAGGCTCGAGAAGCATTTGTAAAGGTTGTAAAAGCTATTGCACAAGCAATGGGACTCAAGGAAGGAAAGACTCCTTCTCCATCAACGACAACAACAGTAACTCCAAGTCCAACAACTTCTGCTTCACCTTCAACAACAGCATCCCCTACCCCAACTAATTAATATTAAAGAATATATATTATGGATAACATGACAACACAAAACTCAAGTGGAATGATGAATGGACTTCCACCAGTAGGACAGAAAGATCGAAAGATCGGCCCTATCGTAGGAGCTCTCATCATTATCATACTCATAATAGTAGCTGCTTTGTATTTCTTTGGTAAGAAGATGGATACAACAGAAGTTACCCCTTCTACAGAGTCTGTAGTGACCACAACAACCGAATCTACTGATGAAGCGACACTTTCAACATCAACAGATACAACATCTCTTGAAGCTGATCTCAATGCACAGCTCAATGATGTAGACTATAGTTTCTAAGTAACTACCACGTAAGATTACAATCAAAAGAAGCCTCATTGGGGGCTTTTTTTGTTTGTACTTGCCAAAAGCTACATATAATGTAAACTTTGAAAATCATGCAAAAATTACAAAGCACAATCAACAAACTCGACAAATCAAGAATTGAAATCGTGGGGACAATCCCTGTAGAACTCTTGAATTCATACCGTTCAAAAGCATTACAATCAATAAATGATGAAATAACGGTTGATGGATTTAGAAAAGGTAAGATTCCTGAAAATATACTCATATCAAAGGTAGGAGAAATGACTATTCTTGAGGAAATGGCTGAATTAGCTATTGGTAAAGCATATCCTAATATTGTTTTAGACAATAAACTTGATGTTATAGGGCGCCCTGAAGTACATATTACAAAGATTGCAAAAGATACACCTCTTGAATTTAAGATTGTTTCAACAGTAGTTCCTGATGTTACTCTTGCTGATTACAAGAAAGTAACAAAAGATACCCTATCAAAGATAGTTGAGGAGACACCAACAGCATCAGATGAAGAGGTTGAGAAAGCACTTCTTCGAATACGAAGATCACGAGCAAATCATGAAAACCATGATCATGATGAGAATATGACTGAAGAAGAGCACAACAAGCTCATTGACGCTTCTCTTCCTGAAGTAAATGATGAATTTGCACAGAGTCTTGGAGATTTCAAAGATGTTTCAGATATGAAAGAGAAGATTAAAGAAGCACTTATCTCTGACAAAAAGAGCCAAACTCGAGAAAAGAGACGTATTGCGCTATCAGACAAACTTGTTGAGGAATCAACTATCGATATACCTGATATTCTTGTAGAAAGTGAATTACGTAGAATCGAGGCTCAATTTAACGATGATATTTCTCGTATGGGTGTATCTCTTGAAGACTACCTCAAGCATGCAAAGAAAAGTATTGAGGATATTCGAAAGGAATGGAGACCTCATGCAGAAAAGAAGGCACGATTACAGCTTGTACTTAACAAAATTGCTGATGCTGAAAAAATTACAGCAGATCCAAAAGAAATTGAGGAACAGGTTAATCATATTATTGAACACTATAGTGATGCAGACAGAGACAGTGCATATGTTTATGCAGATACTGTACTTACGAATGAAAAAGTATTCCAGTTTCTTGAGAATCTCTAAAAAACAATTTGAGACAGTGTTGCGATAACGGCAGTTTCTGCCCTCAACACTTGTTTGCCGAGTGAAACAACCCTTATCCCCTTCTCGTGGAAAAGGGTTGTTTCATTTTCAGTCCATCCTCCCTCAGGCCCTATATACATTCCTTGTATATCTGTAAGGACATCATGGGTAAATTTCGAAGCCATCGTATGCCACACAATAGATGGAATGTCTTTGTATGTAGTAACCGCTTCATCTAACGAGATGATTGGATGGAGTTTGGGAATATGTGAACGTCCAGATTGTTCACTTGCCTCACGTATAATCTTCTCAAGACGTTCAAAATTAAGGTTTTTCTTTTCACTTCGTGCAGAAATTATGGGAACAATATGTGAAACACCAAGTTCAGTAGCTTTTTCAGCAATCCATTCAAAAGTATCTTTTTTAACGAGAGAGGCGAAAAGATATACATCTTTTGTAAGGGCTGTTTCATTCTTTGTTACACCGACAATGGATACAGTTACTGAATTATCATGAAAATCACTAATTGACGCTGTAATATCATAGCCACTTCCATCAAAGAGGATAATTGACTCGCCTCGATTTAACCGAAAAACGTTCTTAAGTTGATGATATAACTCAGAAGAGACGATTGAATGGGAGCCCGAATGAGGCACAGAATCATTAGTGTAAAATCTATGAAGTTTCATATACTGTAGTATACAGAACTCTACAAAATTTGCTAAATATGAAACTTAGGGTATTATTTCACATATGTTAATACCAACAGTTATAGAAAAGACAAATTTTGGGGAAAGAGCTTATGATATCTATTCACGCCTTCTTAAGGAGAATATTATCTTCCTTGGTGGTCCAATTGATGATCATCTTGCAAATATCATCATTGCGCAGCTTCTTTTTCTAAATGCCGAGGATTCAAAAAAGGACATTACACTCTATGTAAACTCTCCAGGAGGTTCAGTAACTGCAGGACTTGCCATTATTGATACCATGAACAATATTAAAAATGATGTATCAACTGTCTGTGTTGGGGTTGCAGCATCTATGGGAGCCATTATTCTTTCATCAGGAGCTAAGGGAAAGCGTTTTGCTCTCCCAAACTCAGAAGTTATGATTCATCAGCCACTTGGAGGTGTAGAAGGACAGGCTTCAGATATTGAAATCACCGCAAAACACATACTTAAAATACGGGAAAATATCAACAAAATGCTTTCAAAGAACACAGGACAACCAATTTCAAAGATTGAAGAAGATGTTGATCGTGATTTCTTTATGAGTGCTGAAGAAGCAAAGAAATACGGAATTATCGACAAAGTATTGCTCTAACTCGACAAATTGAACTCCCTGTTATACTATGAGGCTATTACTGGAATTAATTTACCGTAGCTTCCTTTTCCGTATATAGACCAAACCTTAATGAATCAAATTCCTCATTCTGCCATGATTTTTTACACGATTAGATTGATACATTACACCAACGTCTAAAGAGAGGCGAAGTTGCATTCGCATATGACATTAAAAGTAGTAGCAACGCTGTTAAGTATTGCAGGAGTTGCAGGAGTAGCCATCGGCTACTACCTCCGACTCATCATTTCGCTCGGAAAAAAGGGCTCAATGGAGCTCGAGATAAAGGAAATGCTCCTTTCGGCGAAAGAAGAAGGCAAGAGAATAGTTACAGAAGCAGAGACAAAAGCACAGAAGTATATTGAGGATGCCCGAAGTGAAGTACGAGAGAAAGAGGAGAAAATTGAGCAGACAGAAGCTCGTATTATAAAAAAAGAGGATATTCTTGATAAGCGACAGGCAGATATTGATGCTGAAGTAGAACATATTAAGGAAAAAGTAGCTGAAATCAAGACAATACGAGAGAGGGCTGATAAACTTGAGCATGAAAAAACTCAAGCTCTTGAACGTATTGCTCGAATGAGTTCGGAAGATGCTCGAAAAGAACTCATAAAAACCATTGAGAAGCAGAGTGAGGAAGATCTTCTTGTTCGAATACAGAAACTTGAACAATCTGGAGAAGAAACTCTTGAGAAAAAAGCTCAGTCCATACTAGCAATATCGATACAGAGACTAGCAAATTCTGTTGCCTCAGATGTAATGTCTACATCGATAACAATTCCTAGTGATGAGATAAAGGGTAAGATTATCGGAAAAGAAGGAAGAAATATCAAGGCATTTGAACGTATGACAGGTGTTGAAGTCATCGTTGATGATACTCCTGGAACCATCACCATATCTTCATTTGATCCTGTACGACGACATATTGCCAAAATCGCCCTTGAAGAACTCATTAAGGATGGACGTATACAACCTGCAAAGATTGAGAAAGTTGTAGAAGAATCACAACAATCAATTAACAAAATCATTAAAGAGAAGGGGGAACAAGCTGCGTATGAATGTGGAGTTATAGGTCTCGACCCTCGAGTACTTCTCATACTTGGACGATTACATTTCCGTACAAGTTATGGTCAGAATGTACTTCAACACTCTATAGAAATGGCCCATATAGCAGGTATGATAGCTGAAGAAATAGGTGCTAATGTTGCCGTTGCAAAAGCGGGAGCCCTTCTCCATGATCTTGGAAAAGCTCTTGATCATGAAGTAGTTGGAACCCATGTTGAAATTGGTAGACGTATTCTTCAAAAATTTGGTGTCAATGAAGATATTGTGAAAGCAATGCAAGCCCATCATGAGGAATATCCTTATGAAACCATTGAATCCCGCATAGTTCAGACCGCTGATGCAATATCAGGGGCTCGCCCTGGTGCACGAAGAGACAGTATCGAAAATTACCTGAAGCGTCTTGGCGACCTCGAAGCAATTGCAAATAGTTTCCCTGGAATTGAAAAATCATACGCTCTTCAAGCTGGCCGTGAAATACGTATTTTTGTTACACCAGAACAAATAACTGATCTTGAGGCAAAGAAAATGGCCCGTGATATAGCATTAAAAATTGAGAAGGATTTGAAATATCCCGGAGAAATTAAGGTCACTATCATACGAGAAACTCGTGCAGTTGACTTCGCTCGATAAAAATAGTCTGATTTTTTGCCCATTGCATGAAATACGGCTTATTATATAATTACTAGCGAGGTTAGATTCAATTATCACTAAATTAAATATACAAAGTATGAATAAAGCAGCAATCGTAGATGCAGTACACGCAGTTCTTGGAGGAACAAAGGTTCAAGCAGAACAGGCTGTAGAAGCAATGATCAACTCAATCATCGATTCTCTCAAGAAGGGTGACGAAGTTTCAATCGCAGGTCTTGGTATCTTCTCAGTAAAGCAGAGAGCAGCACGTGAAGCTCGAAATCCTCGAACAGGAGAATCAATCAAAGTTCCAGCTATGAAGGTTCCTAAGTTCCGAGCTGCAAAGGCTTTGAAGGACGCTGTTAAATAATAAAGTCTCGCTCGAGCTTTTATTAACAAAAATACCGCCATAAAGCGGTATTTTTTGTTATCCCTGTGGCTCTCTCAACTCCCCCATTCCCTCAACCAATTCCCTAATTTTTGCCGAGTATTTAAGAAAATTTTCTCTATCAGAGCTGAATGAAATACTAGCTGTCTTGTTATTACCATTAAGATAATATATGTCTGTCATCTTGTCCCGATCGCGTACCTGTACATGATAGATACGTGTATTGGATTCGGTAACAATCGTAATTCCTCCTTCAACATGCTGACTTAATAGGACCTCACTCATTACAACACCTGCATCTTTTTGATTTTCAAAAAGAGTTTCGGCATTAAATCTTTCAGTGCTTGTTGCTATATATATGGTGATATCAGATATCGGACTATTTTCTATATATTCTCTTGGGGTAAGGATCATTCCTTGATTATCTGGATCTCCTTCTATTTCTTTTATCTTCCAATTTTCTATCCATTCGGGAACATACCAAGCAAAGGCACCATGAGCAAGATATCCGACGATATGAGCGTTTCCAGATAGTGTATTACGAGTTTCTTGATTAACCTCAAAGAGATAGTCGAAAGATTTTGGTATAACGCTTACAGGCTCCCCTTCTGATATTAATACATCTTTTACCTCAATGGTTGATTGACCTAGTTCCGTATGTTTCAATTTCTGTATCTTATAAATCAAGATACCTGCAAAAACTATTACTAAAAATAGTATTGATATGGATATTTTCTTATTCATTATTTTATATTATCACGAACACCAGATAATGAAATACAACCTACGAATTATATGTGCGGGATGGGGGAATCGAACTCCCGACAACAGTTTGGAAAACTGTAGTTTTACCACTAAACTAATCCCGCATGTATTCAACTTTCGAATAAAACTATACTAGCAAAGAATCAAAAGAGAAACAAGACTCTCCCCTACTTCTTCTCTTCGTGATTATGCTCTACAGCATTCTTGATCTCATCAACCTCCCTCTTTATCTCCTTTATCGTAGATGTAAGTTCGGCAAGACTCCCCTCTTCTTGCTGTATTTCCTTCTCTGTCTTCTCAGTTATTTTCTTTTGCTGCTTCAATCCTGACGAAAGAATACTGTCTCCAATGAAATGTGAAACAAAAAGTCCTGTTGCAAGGAGAACAAATGCAACGATGATCATATTTACGGGTTCGTAGAAAAGAAAACCGAGCACTCCCCCACGCGCTTGTAACATATCAGCTGTATGCCAGACACCACGCCAGAAAAGTACTATAGCTGTTGCGCCTATGAGGGTGTAGATAATGGGAAATTTACTGAGCTTTCCTCGTATATGATCTTCAAATTTGTCAAAAAAGTTTACTATTTTCTTCATCATCGTGTCGGAGCGCCGGGATTCGAACCCGGAGTCACCTCTTCCCAAAAGAGGCATGTTAGCCGTTACACCACGCTCCGATATGGAAACTATAGTAGCATAGAGATTCAAAAAACTCCATATATAAAGTCATTAGTTCTGTGTTTTTAGACAATAGAACTTAGAGACAGACTTTTCTTCATCTCCTTAATGGTCTCATAGAGATACCTATCTTAATCTAGAATATTTTAAAATAAAAATAACAATTTAGAGCCATTAAATACAAAAGCATTTTTCACGTGAAACATATCTTATATACAATCAGACACGAATATAGGCCATATTTTTACTGTCTTATAAACATAATCCCCATAGTTATCCACATATTCACCTCATTTTATAGGACTGTCTTTAGTCTTTCCTTTATAAATACCGAATTTTTAAGAACACCCTGTGTGGTGCGGGTAGGGAGAATCGAACTCCCGTCTCGTCCTTGGCAAGGACGCATTCTACCACTAAACCATACCCGCAATGAAAGGCATTGTAGCTCAAAATGATTTTAAAAACAACATTATTTATAACCTGACAATTGTGCACCCGGAGGGATTCGAACCCCCAACAACGGTTCCGAAGACCGGTATGATATCCATTTCACTACGAGTGCATTTTCTTTTTTGATTTGATTGATATCTAAGGAAGAATCTCGATTCTTACATAGTTTCACATGAAACACTTATGTATCAACAAAACAATACGAGAATTGTACGATATATCCCCAAATAAAGCAATGTTTTTCTAAAAAAGCTGATATAATAAAAG
>CAYMGJ010000009.1:0-30938 GCA_964389975.1 uncultured Candidatus Saccharibacteria bacterium | reverse complement strand
AGAAGTAGGGACCTCCAATCACACAATCAAAGACCTACAACAGTTCTGAGAGAAAGTTTGTCATTTCTTCGACATGTAGTCAATATATGAATATACAAAAGTACCGTACAATATGACCATGACCCCCTCTACCCCCATTACGGATATCTCACGACTCATAGCGGTACAAAAAACTGCTCTTAAAAAGCTTGGAATACTATCCGTTATCGACCTCCTGTATCACTTCCCTGCACGATATGGAGATATATCTCAAACACGAAATATCTCATCTCTTGAAAAGGGAGAATCTGCCGTTATCTTCGGAAAGATATCAAAACTAAAAACAAGCAAAGGGTTTAAGAGTCACATTGCAATGGCAGATGCATGGGTCGAAGATGAAAGTGGAAAGATACATTGTGTATGGTTCAATCAACCATACCTCGCAAAGATGACCCCGGAAGAATCTCTCGTCCGTATTGAGGGAAAAGTTTCTCAGAGAAAAGCAAAGAACGATGAACCCGGGGAACTATACTTCTCAAACCCTCAACTAGAAGTGGTTAACAAAATACCATTAGGGGTGGGAGAGTCACTGTTTGGCAATGAGGGAATGTCCCATCACCTGTATCCCATATATCCTGAATCACGAGGTATATCATCAAATTGGATATATCATAAGGTGATTGAAGTATTTAAAAGTGGTGTACTTGATTCCCTCGTCGATCCATTACCTGAGTATATTCTCAAGAAATATAGCCTACCTTCACTCAAAACAGCATTGGTATGGATTCATACTCCCATGAAACTTGATGATGCACTTGCAGCGCGTAAACGTTTCGCATTTGAAGAAGTATTTTTCATACAATTGGAGAAACAACGTGCTCGAAAAGCATATGAGAAAAGTCCTTCATGGGTCATTGAAGCAGAAGAAAAGAATGTCGATGAATTTGTAAAACGTTTTCCCTTCGAAGCAACTCCTGCGCAGAAAACATCAATACATACCATTCTCCATGACTTCAAGAATACCCATGCAATGTCACGACTCCTCGAGGGAGATGTGGGATCAGGAAAAACAGCAGTTGCTGCTGCAACTGCATATGCGATAGTTACATCACGTCCACAGAACAATGGAGTGATTGATAGGTATGGGAAATTACAGGTTGCATATATGTGTCCAACTGAAATACTAGCGACGCAACATTTTGAATCATTCATACAATACTTTTCATATCTCGGTATTCAAGTAGGACTCATGACAGGAAGTGGGTGTAGGAAATTCCCATCAAAGCTCAATCCAAAAGGTTGGACTGATATATCTCGTACACAACTTCTCAAATGGGTTGCTCAGGGAGAAATACCAATCCTCATTGGTACCCATGCTCTCATACAGAAAGCAGTAAAATTTAAAAATCTCGCATATGTCATCATCGATGAGCAGCATCGTTTTGGATTAAAACAGAGAGCTTCTCTTGTTCATAAAGATGCATTAGGAAAAGCACGAGCCCCACACTTTCTCTCAATGACAGCAACTCCAATCCCCCGCACTCTTGCACTCACCATCTATGGAGACCTCGACCTTACCCTTCTCGATCAGATGCCTCATGGACGAAAACCAATCATTACAGATATCATAGCTCCGCAAGAACGAGAAGCAGTATATGACCGTATTAAAAAAGAATTGGAAGCAGGACGACAGGCATATATCATCTGTCCTCGCATAGATGAACCAGATCCAACGAAGGAACTTGCAATACAAGCAAAATCAGTAAAGGAAGAAGCTAAGCGATTAAAACAGAAAGTGTTCACTGATTACACCATCGGAATACTTCATAGCAAAATGAGTACAACAGAGAAAGACAAGGTTATGTTGGATTTTAAGTCAGGGAAAATTAATATACTCTGCGCAACATCTGTTGTTGAAGTTGGTGTAAATGTTCCCAATGCAACTATGATTGTCATTGAAGGAGCTGAACGCTTTGGGCTCGCTCAACTTCATCAACTTCGTGGACGTGTCATACGATCAAATGATCAAGCGTATTGCTTCATCTTTACTGAAACAACATCAGAGAAAACCATAGCTCGATTAAAAGCTCTTACCACTGCAAAGAATGGATTTGAACTCGCTGAGTATGATCTTAAGTTTCGTGGTGCTGGTGAACTCTCAGGGGGTAAACAGTGGGGTGTATCAGATATCACTATGGAGGCACTACAGAATATAAAGATGGTGGAAGCAGCACGGACTGAGGCTCGGGATATAGTAGAGTCTGATGAAGAGTTACTCACCTTCCCCGACCTTCGACATCATATGGAGGCACGGAAAAAAGAAGGGGTGCATTTGGAATAAGAATATATATATATATGGGTGCGCCTGCTAGGATTCGAACCTAGGACCCCCGAGGTATAAGCTCGGTGCTCTAACCAACTGAGCTACAGGCGCAAAGAAAGAACATTGTTTACATTACCAATAAATTTGATTCATTTCAAGGAAGAAAAAGAGCGACCCCCAGGTCGCTCTTTTTACTATCCCTGATGTTCAATATCAAGTTTCTTTTTTAAAGGTATACCATGAGCAATGATAATCTTTTCATATTCATCTCGTTCAATGGTTTCAACCTCTACAAGTCGTAGAGCGATTGCATCAAGAGTTTTTCTGTATTCTGTGACAATATCCTGAGCTTTTGTATATGCTTCAGCCATAATACGAGCAACCTCGGAGTCAACATCTGCAGATATTTTCTCTGAATAATCCTTGTCTTCAACCCCTTTACCAAACATAGCTCGTCCTCCCCCATTTTCAAGTGCGAGTACACCAATCTTTTCTGACATACCATATTTAGTTACCATATCTCGAGCAAGTGCTGTTGATACCTGAAGATCATTTGAGGGGCCTGTTGTAACATCTCCGAATACCATTTTCTCAACAACATAACCTCCGAGAGAAACAGCGATATCATCAAGAAATTCTTTCTTGCTCTGCATTTTCCTGTCCTCAAGTGGAAGATGAAGTGTATATCCTGCTGCGCGTCCTCGAGAGATGATTGATATCTTGTGCACAGGATCAGCAAAAGGAAGTACTGAGGCAACGAGGGCATGTCCTGCTTCATGGTATGCAGTAACTTCTTTTTCTTTCTTTGAAAGAAGATGACTCTTACGTTCAGGACCGAGCATAACTTTTTCGATAGCTCGAATGAGATCATATTGAGAAACCTTAGTACGATCTTCACGGGCAGCGAGTATTGCTCCTTCATTCATAAGTGAATAGAGATCAGCACCAGAGAACCCTGGAGTTCTTTCTGCAATAACTCGGAGGACAACATCTTCAGCAAATGGCTTCTTCTGTGAATGTATTTTCAAAATTTCTTCTCGATCATTTCGATCTGGAAGATCAATAGTTACTCGACGATCAAATCGTCCTGGACGAAGAAGCGCTGGATCAAGTACATCTGGCCTATTTGTAGCAGCCATGACAATTACTTTTTCATTTGGCTCAAATCCATCCATTTCAACAAGAATCTGATTGAGTGTTTGCTCTCGTTCATCATTTCCTCCACCAACCCCTGTTCCTCGTACTCGTCCTACGGCATCAATTTCATCCACGAAGATAATTGCGGGAGAATTTTCTTTTGCCATCTTGAAGAGATCACGTACACGAGATGCACCTACTCCAACAAACATTTCTACGAATTCTGAACCGGATATAGAGAAGAATGCAACACCCGCTTCACCAGCAACAGCACGCGCAAGAAGTGTCTTTCCTGTTCCTGGTGCACCCATGAGAAGAATACCCTTTGGAATTACAGCTCCAATCTCAAGGAATTTTTTAGGATTCTTAAGGAAGTCGACAATTTCTGAAAGTTCTTGTTTTGCTTCCTTTGCTCCAGCAACATCTTTAAAGGTAACTTTCTGCTTCTTGTCATCAGGCATGATGATGCGTGCCTTTGATTGTCCGAAAGAAAATGCCTGCATACCAGCTCCCTTTACCTGTCGGGTAAGGAACCAGACAAGAAGGAGTATGAAGAATATGGGAGCAATGAACGGAGCGAGCTCAACAAGCCAATACCCTAAACCACTTGGACCTTCAACAGTAATTTTTACAGCATTAAGCTTATCAGGTGTAAGTCCATAGCGAGTAAAGGTTTCAGTTATTGAAGCATCATTTTCTTTCTTAGTCTGCTTTACACTACTATCACCATACAGAGCAATGAGATCAACACCCTTAACAGTAATTTCTGTGACCTTACCCATACCAACATCATGAACAAGTTCAGACAGTGAAATACGTACCGTCGCACGGTCAGATTCAGTAATCATTGAATATATACCTGATATGAGAAAGAGAACGAGAAGACCAGTTGCCAATGTCTGAAGTAATCCAAACTTATTAGGCTTCTTTCCCTTCTTAGTTCCCTGTTGATGTGGTGTCTGTTTCTTCATAGACTTTGATTATACTCGAATATCGAGAAAATGAAAGAAAAAGCTCCAAAGGAAAAACCTTTGGAGCTGATTGAACATGACGCTGATCTCACACAAGACATTCTGAGAGGTGTTTCCTGTATTTCCATCGGCGCACACTCCAACGTCTCATGGGTACGATAATAGAATACGACTTCACAACTTCGGGTTGATTGTAGAGTCGACATGTCTTATCACGACATGTATGGGTAGTTGAACTGAGCAAACGAGCATATCCTTCACGAGTGTGAGGTGGATTGACAGACTCCACATGATGAAGGCGAATAATATTACGACCACCACAATGTAAGCAGACACGATGTCTGTTGCGATAATACTGAAAAGATACCCTGGCGATAACACCACCAAGAATGAGTGAACCGAGTACGGGAACAAGAAGATCATTTTTCATAATCTGTGAGTTTTTCAATTGTCGATTTCCTAAATACATACACATACTCCCACATCTTTTAAAAAAAGTCAAAGAATGCTATAGTAGACCCACCTATGAGTGAATCCCTCATCTACAACAAACGATCATTAGTTGATTACGAAACACTGGAAACCTTTGAAGCAGGTATAGAGTTACTTGGTTTTGAAGTGAAAAGTATCAGAAACAAACAAGGCTCCCTTCTTGGTGCCCATATTGTTGTACGTGGTGGTGAAGCTTTTATCATTGGATCGAATATCCCTGCATATCAAGAAAAGAATACACCACCAACCTATGACCCTGAGAGAAACAGGAAAATACTCCTTACAAAAACAGAGCTTCAGAAACTGTCTTCTCTTGAGTCAAAGAATGGTTTGACAATAGTACCAGTTTCAATGTATAGTAAGGGGAGGAAAATCAAGGTTCAAATTGCGGTAGTCAAAGGAAAGAAAAAGTTTGATAAACGAGAAGATATTAAGAAACGCGAAGTGAATCGAGATATCCGAAGAGAATTCAAAGATCGTTAACAACTATATATACATGGGGATGAAAGGCCTCGACAGTTGAGGTTACTTACATCATGCATTGTAGAGCTCCGTTACCTCTCTAATCTGACGGAAACCGTAACTGCTAATTCAGCAATTACCAAGGTAAAGTCTGCTGTATCTCCATATTTTGGAGTACAAGATTTTGCTTTTGCTCCCGCTTTAGCGTAAGCAACATTCCACTCCTTGAGTCGTGCGAGGAATTGGGGTGATATATACATCGACTAGAACTATATTCTCTTCCCTGCTTATAGTTTGAAACTTATGGGAATCGCTTTCATATATTTTGTCTTCTTTAGAGTATGAAAGTTAAACGAGAGTAATCTCATTAAAGATTTCTATACAATGTAGACGTGGTATAAGATCTCATCTGCACGGCGGTTCGATTCCGCCCATCTCCACATCAACCGAGCCAGAGGACTCAATTTCCTCTAAAACCCTTTTAAGTACAGTGTATTTGGGTGTTCGATAACCTTCCTTTTTGTCGTAGCTTAAATTCTCTTCAAAAAGGAAATAAAAGAACTTCTATTACTCAAAAACATCGTAATCAATCTAAGTAATATAAGGTTTTTTAAGCACGCGAAAGCGTAACAGAGGCACAATGACCATTACTAGCTAACCGTATCAACACACCAAGAAAGTTTTGCACAGTGCTAGGACGAGATGAATAAAATTATCATGTCCTAGCTTCCACTAGTATTAGTGAGGGACTGAAAAGTCTTGAACACTTGTCTAGCATTGTGCAAAGAGTTTTTGGTGTTTTGTTTTACCTGAATGGTTGCAACGTCACAGGATTACCCCACTACAGCATCGGTTGTAGGCGGTCTTACAGATAAAGTCGAGTAAGATAAAAAACGATAAATAAACAGATGTGATACAAAAACTAGGTATCCAAACAATCGCATCTGGGCATTGACGGACCTCGGTGCAGTTAACTTTCTGACTCTCCAGCATATCGTCGCGCAACAGCAGGCAACAATCAATCAGCTTGTCGGTGTGGTGAACAACCTCAACGCCCAGTTGAATACTCCAGCTGGTACGTCAAGCAATTGCCTCGGCACAGGCATGTGGCACGTACGGTGAGCTCCATATACGCAAAAAAGCACCCTTCCTTCAATGAAATAAGCGCCTTTGTGGTACAGAAAACCAACTATCGAAAGATGGTTGGTTTTTCTTGTAGGTTTATTATATTACTTTTTTGCAAAAAAGTGTCAACGGTTTTGCACACTCAACCATAAAAACAATAAACCCCCGAGCCGAATTGCTCGAGGGCGAAGTTATACGCATATCTTCAAAGCGTTTTGTTTTGTTATTCGTCCATCCGAGGGTCATTCGCAAAGAAAACTGTCTTGCAATAAAACTGGAATATATCCTCGTCGTTATGCAAGCCCACGTTCCACTTTCTCTTTTGACGGAGAAGCGGACCACGACTTACCATCAACGTGCCAACACGGTCGAATATCTTCTTATGGTAGAACTCGTCAGATTTTTCCGTAAGCAGGACTGGGAAGAGTGCGTCCCCATCTTCATTTTCGATGAGTCCAAGAGGGTCATCACCCGTATGGATTTCATTGTAAATAAAGCTCAAGACTTCACTAATTGTCCAAAAGGCACGGCGCTTGTAGAGGATACCCCACATGCCACCGTCGTAACCTTGATACCTCAAGGCCTCGCGGAAGACGGGATACATCCCCTCATCATGGCCAAGCTCTCGGATAACGTCACAGCGATGAACAAACCGAGGTCTGTCTCTACTTGCGTATCTTTCGACGAGTTTAGTTGAACCAGTGAGCACTTCCTCGAGGTCATTGTTGAACCTGACATAGTCGGGCTCGTGCTGATGACAGCGATAGTCGTCAGGTTTGGTGTCCAACCGTTCCATCGTCGCATATTGATACTGCGGGACGATGAGGTTCGGATTTTCACCAGTCAACGCTTTGAGACGCTGGCGGGTGATACTCGGTTTATCAATCAGCAACTTTGCCAGATTGAAATCAAGACCGATTTTTCCGAGTGACTGCGAGATGACCGAGACAAGCTGTAAAGCCTGACCACTGGTCACCATTTTGGTTTGTGCCTCATTATTCATGAGTTTATACCCTTTCTAACGTTGTTAATGCTAGAGGACTAACACAACATATGTTTCGTCATAGCGGAGAATGGCCCAAGAAATGAGCCACTTTCTGCTATGACGAACAGGACGAATTTCAAGGTACTTTACTTGTACTATATTAACATACTTATACCATACTGTCAATAAAATCTGAGAGTAAGTAATCTACCTTACCTGCAAACTTACCATATTTGGATAACCTAATTTAATGAAAGGCTTTTCTTTGCTTGCAACCACTACCCTTTCGACCGCATCTTCAAGGATTCTAAGGTCACCTGCTTCCTCTTTTTCTCCAATGACAACTGAAACTGGAACCAAATCAGCATAAGCGAGTTTAATTTTCTTTCCGACACTTTCAGCTCGATCATCAATATCTATTCGAACCGGTTTATCAGCGTATTTCTGAATGAGCTTCTGACAAAAATCCACCTGCTTCTCTCCAACAGGAATAAGTCTTATCTGAACCGGATGAAGCCATAGTGGAAAGCTCTGTTCAAAATTATCAAAAAGCATATAGATATAGCGCTCAATTCCACCTGGAACAGCGGAATGAATAATAACCGGATGTTTATCTTCTCCGTCTCTATCTATATACTTTATACCAAGACGCTCAGCATTGTTAACGTCTATTTGAATACAACAGATTTCTCTCGATTGCTCGAGCTTATCAATAATCTTATAGTCCACATTGATTATCCAATAACGATCCTTGTTGTCATTGATAATACACACGAGTACATCTCTATGTAAACGTTCTGCAAATAGAATTATTTTATCTTTGTACTTTTCCCAGCTTACCTCTGAAGACACCTCAATGACCACTTGATATTCTACATTAACTTCATATGCAGCATTTAAGAGTTGTTTCTCAATTTTAGGATACCACTCAAATGCTTCATCGACATCTTTAAAATAAGGATGTAAATCAGCCATATAGAAACGACGCTGACGATGAAGGAGCATGCATTCTCCGCTTTGCTCATGCCGATAACAATCTGCAAGTGAGAAATGTGCGAATGGAAGATGCTTGTAGCCTAGCTTATATTTAGCAGCCATATTGAACTGCGGATAACTTGCATCATAACTCATTACCACATCCTTTTTTCCGGACTTGAATTGGAATAGCCTGTCACCATACAAGTTTGCATAGGCATTAACCACGGGATGAGACATATCAAATACGTTTGAGCCATGAACTTCGTAGACGGGGAAACCAATCTTATCTACAAGTTGTCGTGCATACTCTTTTACTAAGCGCATAATCATTGCGCCCTTGTAATCATATTGAACAAAACCAGCATCAGCATTTGGTTCCCATTTAAAACCAAGTTTATGTGCATACGAGAGATATTTTGGTTTATCAGGATTTTCTTTTGCTTTTTTTGATTTATCACCACCAACAGCCTCAAGCTGTACAAAGCGCTTAAATTTTTCAGGCAGGTCTTTAGACAACAGATAATCATCTGCTTTCATTACATTTCCTTCTTTTTTTATAACTAGATATTTATTATTCATATTAGGTTTAATTAGGTTTTTTAATGTTACCCGTTTTTGGACCTATATGAGTTTTTCTTTCGGTAGCAAAGAAAAAACCCCATCGTTGGGGCTATTCTTGATTGAAACAATAGAAGTAAGCACCCAACTTTAGGTCGTGGGCGTTGTCGTTACTTTATTAAGGTTGTTTATCACCTTTTTCATATAAAAAGTGTAACATAGATTACCTAAAGAATCAATGGTTAGTTTTATCCGAATCTCCACCGATACTTGACTCATAAAGTATTTTATTATACCGTACATACAGCTAGATATCACTGGACTATTCCAGTAAAAGCACAAAACGAAAGGAAAAAATATGGACTTCGGTGAAAGCGGTACATCACATATGCTGAGGGAGCTTAAGCTTAACCTCTTGAAGCGCGACACAATTCTCCTTGATGGAAGTGTTAATCAAGAGATGGCGGAATACGTTGCATATGCCATATCAGCCATGGCAGCAAAAAATAATCTGCCTCTTCTAGTCAACATCATGACTGGTGGTGGGGATGTTGTGCATGGTCTAGATATCTACGACATGCTCTCAACATACCCAAACACTATAACGGGAACAGTTATTAGGCACGCAAAAAGTATGGGTGCTGTCATACTTCAAGCATGCTCTCTTCGATTGGCACATATCCATGCTCAAATCATGATTCACCACATATCCAGACGTAGTGTGAGTTTGGATGTATTACGGAGTGCTGAAAAAACGAGTGATGTAAAACGCGAGATGGAAGAACGTCAAAAACTGATCTACACAATTCTTGCTAATCGTACTAAGCAGTCAATTGACCAAATAACACAGACATGTGAACTCGAGAAGGACATGCTTGCACAGGAAGCCCTTACATTTGGATTGATTGATGGCATTGTCCCCATGCGTCAAGACGCTCCGAAAACGTAATACGGCCCCTCCCTCCCCAGAACCCCACCGCTGTGCATGGGGTTCTTTTTTACACCAACAACATTGACCACCCACACATGAGGTAGTAGTATCTGAAATAGATAAAAACCACAACCCCATAGTATCTAATATGAGCGAATATCTCATCATCCATCTTGGACAAAGGCCACAAGGTCAACACCTCATGTATACCATCACCTGCTTTAAGCAGAATGGTAGAACAATCATCCCCTATCGAAGTTTTGGAAGCGTCATCCCTTCGGACACCAAAAAATTCCTCATTGCTCAAGCACGATCTATCGTTGCCTTCTGTGAAGGCAAACGCTGTACAAGACTACAAATTTTGAATGGTTCTGAGGTTTCAGAGTCTGGCACTGAACATAGATGTCCACGAATACCAAACGACATATTCTTTGTTTTCTATCTCGAACTCGACCTCATCGCTCCTAAAAAATAGTTACTCTTTTGGTCACCCCCTCCCATGGAGGGGTTTTTGTATATACATTGACACAATATTAATATAATTGTACCATCTCCTCCAGACACAACAATGTATGGAGGAAAACATATGAGAACTGAATGTCGGTTTATTATAATTACAATCGGTGAAATGATCACACCCGAAGGAAGAACTTTTTCATGGACAGTACGAGATCAATCTGGTTCGCTCTTCCACAGGGAAAATCGTCCTGTGCCCACTGGAAAGGAAAGGAGTGTTCTTGAGCAATTTGCAGGAATTGTCGCACGTCATGTTAACAATGCGGGAGGTCATGTGAGGGTGCATAACGGTATTCCACTCGATACAGCGATAGACCCGCGTGTTGAATATCTTAACGCACGTCTCATGAGTTTGTTTTTTCGCGGCATACTCAAGCATATCAAGCCCCGCTTGCCGACAAGGAAAAAACGGGGTAGTATTATCACGTTAGCGGAAAAAACAAACCAATAACAAACGAGGTATACCGTGGCAAAGAGAATCGTCGAAGAAGTAACCTACACAATTTTTGCGCACACCCTTGGCGCAAAAAAGCAGCAGACTGGGAGCTCAATAAAACCCGGCACTAGGATCAGGGGTCAGTCATTCCAACACAAACGGCCAGCCCCCCGAGCCTAAGAACAGTATTCTCGTCACTCACCACACCCCACAAAGACTTGTCTTCGTGGGGCTTTTTTATGGTATCCTTGAAGAATATGAAGAATGATATAGAGACTCGCTGGACACTGTATAACGAAAACACAGATACATGGAATGCAATGCTTGAGGCATGTACACACGCACAACATACAATTGTCCTCGAACAATTCATTTTCGTTGTTGATTCTATGACTCAACGCCTCATTGATATATGTGAGGAAAGAGCACGGCATGGAGTACAGGTACGTTTCATATGGGATGCAGCAGGAAGTTTTAGTTTTTTTGGATCAAATATCCGTGAAGAACTCCGTACAAAAGGAATTGACCTTGTTTTCTTCAAAACTCTCTTTCCAAGTTTTTTTGAATTTCATAATTACAAATCATGGTATTTGAGAAATCATCGACGAACACTTGTTATCGATGGCCAGATTGGATTTACTGGTAGTATCTGTATGTCTGAGAAACTCATACCCTGGAAAGATACGACGATTCGACTTGAAGGACCTGTGGTTCACGACATGGAGAAAGCATTCGATCGTATGTGGGATCGAGCTCATAACAAAAAACTATCACGTATACAGAATACACCTGCTCGTGATCATGAGTTTAAATATATCACCAACAACCCACTTCCCCGCAACAGATTCCTCTACAACACAACAATTGAGGCAATACGTAATGCACGGAAATATATATACATTACAACTCCATACTTTGTTCCAACACGACGTCTTGCTCGGGTCTTACGACTTGCTGCCCATCGTGGAGTCGATGTGGAAATACTCATTCCCGACCACACCGATCATCCCCTTGTCGATCGTGGAGCACGAACATACTTCAACAGCCTCCTTGCTTCAGGAGTTCGTATCTTTACCTACACCGGACCAATGCTTCACAAAAAAACGATTGTCATTGATGGCGACTGGTCAAGTATTGGTACCCTTAATCTTGATAGGGCGAGTCTTCTGTATAACTTTGAAGCAAGTCTTGTAACGAGCAACAGTAAATGTGCTGAGGAACTTGCATCACACTTTGTTCATGACAAAAAATACAGTACCGAAATATTCCTCATTGACTGGAAACGACGATATTGGGCTGAAAAGTTCATTGGTTTTTTCATACGTCTTTTCCGCCAATTCCTCTAGCCAAAAAAACAGAATTGTGCTATAAATATAACCTACTCGCAGTAACTTAAAACTACGTTGTCAGTACAAAAAATACGAATCAATAACTTCATAAAATCACCAGAACTCCGTGTGATAACCGAGGATGGTGAGAACTTGGGTGTCATTCCTCTTGCACAAGCTTTGGAACAAGCCCGAGCCCGAAATCTTGATCTTATCGAAATTTCACCTAATGCAACCCCACCAGTTGCAAAAATCATGGATTATGGTAAATTTCAATACGACGAAAAAAAGAAGCAGAAAGTCGCAAAATCGCGCGCCCAAACGTCAGATTTGAAGAATGTTCAGGTGAAGATAGGAACCGGAGAGCATGATCTCGAATTAAAGGCAAAAAAGGCTTCAGAATGGCTCAAGGACGGCCATCGGGTGAAGATCGACCTCTATCTCATAGGACGATCAAAATTTATGGACATCAACTTCCTTAAGGAAAGAATGGATCGTATATTTAAACTCATTACCGTAGAATACAAGGTTGCTGTCCCCCCTACCAAGGGTCTCAAGGGTCTGAGTGCTATTATCGAGAAGAAATAGGTATACGTTTAACTACAAATATATGTTAAAAACAAATAAATCATTTTTAAAGAGATTGAAAGTTACCCGAACAGGTAAGATTCTTGCTCGTTCAAAGGGACAAAATCACTTCAATTCAAAGGAGAGTCGACGGGCTCAATTGAACAAGAAGCGAATGCAAGCTTTCCATATGACAGCAAAGGAAAAGAGTCGTTTCCTCGTTAATGCATAATTAATTATCACATAAAACCATGGCACGAGTTAAAAAAGGAGTTCACGCACTCAAGACACGAAAGAATATATTAAAGCAGGTAAAGGGATATCGCTTCCGAAGAAGTAAGACTGAGCGAGCAGCCTATGAAGCTATCTCTCACGCAGGAGCTAGTGCATTTGCACACCGACGAGACAAGAAAGGAGATTTCCGACGTCTCTGGAATGTACGAATCAATGCAGCTCTTCGAGGTATCAATGCAGACTACTCATACAGTACCTTTATGGGGAATCTCAAGAAAGCTCAGATCTCTCTCGATAGAAAAGCACTTGCAACTCTCGCAACAGAAAGTCCAAAATCTTTCGAAGCAATTGTAAAGAAAGTATACTAACAAAAAACCGGCATATGCCGGTTTTTTGTTACTCTAATTCATATCGTTTCAATCGTTCAGGATACAGTGCTGGTATATTAAGATTGTCCCGAATCTTCTGGGCAAGAAAGAGTGATGATTTTGGTTCTCCCATGGCTACAAAAACCTTCTTCAAGGAAGGACCTGCTGTCGTAACAAATTCAAGGAGATGATCTGAATCCTTATGTGAAGAATATCCAAGGATTGAATCAATTCGTGCTCTCACAGGAATCTCAACACCGTGAATATTTACCTTCTTTGCTCCTTCAAGAAGATGACGTCCAATTGAACCGAGTGTTTGATATCCAACCAGAAGAATGGTATTTTTCTCACTTGGTAGATACAGCTCTTCATGATGAATTACCCTTCCTCCAACTGACATACCCGATCCAGCAATGATAATTTTAGGACCATGCACATGATCAATGTGTTTTGAATCTTCAGCATTGATGGTGAATGAGAGTTTTGGGAAATTAAATATATCATCACCTCCCTGTATTTCTGCTTGAGCACGTTCATTGAAAAGATTGGTACTTTTCTTGTAGATATCAGTAACTCGAATTGCAAGTGGAGAATCTACATATACAGGAACACTTGGTATGCTCTTTGATTCTACAAGCGCATTGATTTCATAGAGAATGACTTGAGTACGCTCAAGAGAAAAGGCAGGAATGACGAGAGTACCTCCTCGAGCAAGAGTATCAAGTATGACACTCTTTAATTTCTCCTGTCGCTCTTGTTTTGGTTCATGATTTCTGTCACCATACACACTTTCCATAAGAAGATAGTCTGCCCCTTCGATTGATTCTGTGTCACGAAGAAGTGGAGTTGGAGTATTTCCAAGATCTCCACTAAATACAATCTTCTTTCCTTGGAACGTAAATTGAACTATCGAAGAACCGAGAATATGCCCTGAGTCCTTCAAAAAGACAGAGAATGGCTCTCCCTTACCAGGAAATGAAGTCTCTGTGTGATATGGAATGGATTTCCACATACCCCAAGATTTCTTTACATCCTGTACTTCATACAGTGGTAATATCCCTTCATTATGCGCCTCTTTTGCAAGAAGTCCCACAGCATCTTCCATGATGAGCTCTGCCAATGCTTGAGTTTGAGGAGTTGAATATATAACTCCTTCGAAACCATCTTTTACTAGTTTTCCAATACGACCAACATGATCAAGATGTGCATGAGTCACAAAAAGCATATCAATACTCTTTGGATCATATTCAAAATCATTTCGATTCTCTCTCATGGCCGCCTTTTCTCCCTGTATGAGACCACAATCAATGAGAATGCGCATTCCTCCAAGTTCAAGGAGAAAATTTGCCCCAGTTACACTACCCACTCCGCTATACAATGTTAAAAATGCACTCATATATTATTAATGTTTTTTACGTAATATTGCTACCATTATACAACCTCCTAGAGTATCCATAACAAGATCTTTCATGGTATCAAATTTATAGTTAAACGTATCAACAGGCCAGCCAGTAATGTCGTAATAGTATTCAAACCACTCCCATCCAATTCCAATTAATATAGTTGGAACAATGATGGCAAAAAATGGATGTGAGAGATATGAGGAATTGAATCGAAAGAAATACCAATACAGAGCATATGAGAGTGCTCCTCCAGTTATGAAGTGCATAACAATATCGAGCCAAGGGTTTCGTACATACCATGCAAACTGAAGACTTAGGTAATGTGTGGTTGCAATGAGAAGAACAAGGATGATAAGGGGGAAAGGAATTTTTTTAAGCATAGATGCACTCCATTATATCCCAAACAAAAACACCTGCATAATGCAGATGTTTTCATTCGGCTATAAGAGTATCAGACCTAGTAATATACTAGGTGGGTGATCTCAATGTTAGCGCCAAGGCGCAACATAATGTGAACCACGAGGGTTCGTCGATCTCCCAAAATAAAAGTTATAGATTTAATACTCTTATAACCTACTCTCATTATAGTCCTCCCCCACTCAAATACAATAGGAGAACTATATTGAGAAACTATTCCAAAATTCCGTCCAGATTGACATCGTACAAAATCTTTTCTGATACATGGGTGTAGTTGATGATCTCTTCATCCTTAAACCAGTGAGGAATCTCATTTTCTGCTTCAATAACAGACCCTGAAGCATGGACGAGATTTCGTACTGAGCGATTATCCATATCAGTCATGGCATAGGAATCAAGAACAAAATCACCACGTAGTGTTCCAACACTTGAAGTGAGAGGTTCTGTGCCTCCCGTAATCTTACGAACAATAGCGACAGCATGAGCACCTTCCCACACCATAGCGATAACAGGACCTGCAGTCATATACCGTACTAGTCTTTTAAGGAGAATCTCAGTGATCTTGAGTGGATCTGTATGAGGAGGAGTTAACCCCTTATCAAGATATCCTTTAATAGTTTTTTCTCCCGTAACCCTTCTCCATTCAGGATCAAGTGTATAGTGTTTTTCAATCAATGACTCACTTGGAATCAGCATTTTGATACCGATAAGTTTCAGTCCTGATTGCTCATATCTTTTCACAATCTCCCCAATCAAACTTCTCTGTATTCCATCTGGCTTTATGACAACAAGTGTTCGTTCATGCTTTGGATGTAATGTTTTTCTCATAGTATATATTAAAGTGTTAATATCTCAGGTTCTCCCTTTGTAATGAGAACTGTGTGTTCAAAATGAGCACTTTGCTTTCCATCTTTTGTTTTGTATGTATATCCATCGGCATCAAGATATACATGACGAGAACCTAAATTAAACATTGGCTCTATTGCTATGACCATACCAGGCTTCAATACCGCACCAGTATGAGGCTCACCATAATTAGGAATGAAAGGATCTTCATGCACAGAATATCCAACTCCATGGCCAGAAAGTTCTTCAACAAGTCCATATCCTCCAGATATGGCAATGCGTTCGATTGCAGAACCAATGTCTCCAACTGTAGCACCACCCTTTGCAGCCTTTATACCAGCCATGAGAGCTTTTTTTGTGGCGATAAGTAATCCATCAACCTCGGGAGAAACAGAGCCAACAGCAACCGTTATAGCAGCATCAGTGATGAGTCCCTGATGAACAAGTCCGAGGTCGATACTTACAATATCCCCTTCTTTAAGAATCTTTTCTTCTTCATTTGGTATTCCATGTACTACCTCATCATTTATAGAAACACAGACACGTGCTGGATATGGTCTCAGTGCACCTTCAGGTGTGTAATCGAGGAAAGCAGGAGTATCACCTCCCTCTTGTATCATTTCCCTCGCCTTCTCATCAAGATCACGAATATTAAGCCCTGGCCTTACCATAGCTACAAGTGCTTGGAGAATCTGAGCGTGACGCTTTCCACCCTCTCTCAGAATCCGTATATCTTCTTTTGTTTTAATTGTTATCATTCTTGATGAGCATCAACGATTGATGATATTTCTTGAGAAACTTCCTCTATAGATTTTGTTCCATCAAGTCTATGAAATACATAGTGATGGTTTCGTTCATAATAGTCAATAGCAGGCATAGTTTCACTTTCAAACCAAGCCAATCTCTTTTCAATACCCTCTTCATCATCATCCATTCGCTTGCGAGCTGTGAGACGTTTGCGAGCTTCTTCTTTTGAAATATCAATATGGAATACAAGTGGTTTTTCAATACGATAGAATGTGAATATTGAATCTAATACACCCGCTTCATGATACTTACGAGGTGTTCCATCGAAAATGATATGTTGATTCCCGTTATACTGTTCAACAAGTACCTTGATCCACATATAGACAGCGAGGAACTCTGGCTGAAGTAATCCAGTCTCATAGAAATATCGAGAAAGTTCTTGTGTCTTAGTTTTCCCCTGTATAAACTCTCTAAATTCTGCACCACTTTGTACATAAAGAATGTCATGGGTGGTATCTTTTTTGTGTAAGTATTCAGAAAGAAGTTTTGCTTGGGTTCCCTTCCCACATCCTGAGCGTCCTATGAATATGAATGTTTTGTTGGTCATACAGTCAGTATATCAAACCTCAGTGTATAAAGAAAAACCACCCGAGGGGTGGCTTTTCTTTACGAAACCAAGAGATGCTTAATATTCTCTCATTGAAACCTGAGCATCAATTTTCTTAAGAAGATCGAGTACTACAGAGACAACAATGAGGAGACCTGTACCACCAATTGCAAGAGCCTGATTTCCTGTAAATCCCTGCATTGCGAGAGGGAGAACAGCGATAAAGCCGAGGAAAAGTGCTCCAACAAGGGTAATGCGTGTTACAACTTTTCCAAGATATGTCATGGTCGATTCACCTGGACGTACTCCTGGAATGAATGCTCCACTTTTCTGAAGATTCTCTGAGATTTGTTTAGGATCGAATGTAACTGCTGTATAGAAGTATGTGAAGATAAATACAAGGAAGAAGTAGATGATTGCATGGGGCCATGGTGCATTGAGGAATGTTGAAACTGAAGAAGCCATATCTGCAATAGTTGTATTTCCTGATTGAGAGAGGAAATTTGCAATAATCTGAGGGAAAAGAAGGATTGAAAGTGCAAAGATAATTGGAATCACCCCAGCTTGATTAAGGCGAAGTGGAAGATATGTTGAAGTTCCTCCATATACCCGATTACCACGTACTTGTTTTGCATATGTTACAGGAATTGAACGCTCTGCCTCAGTAACTACGACAACAGCAACAATGACAAAGATTGAGATGACAGCAAAGAGTGCGTAAAGTGGAATTTGGCTGATATCAAAACTTGCAAAAAACTGAGAAATTTTCTGAGGTAGAACTGCTACGATACCAGCAAAGATAATGAGGGAGACTCCATTTCCAATTCCAAATTCAGACACAAGCTCTCCAATCCACATAAGAAGGGCTGATCCTGCGGTGATGACAACTACACTTACAAGCATAGTCATAGCACTCATTTCAGGTATAACTCCCTGACTTTGGAAGAGTTTAATGAATGCAAATGATTGAAGTGCTGCAAGAGGGATAGCGAGATATCGTGAATATTGAGAAAGCTTCATTCGTCCTGCCTCCCCTTCTTCTTGCATCATTGACTTGAGTTTTGGGAACATCATAGTCAAAAGCTGAATGATAATCGATCCTGTGATATACGGACCAACTCCAAGCATAACTATAGAAAGTCGAGAAATTCCTCCTCCTGAAAAGATATCGAGAAGACCGAGGAATTGATTACCTGATAGCAATCTCTCGAGACTTGCTGTATCGATACCTGGCATAGGGATTGCTGAAAGAAGTCGAAAGACAATGAGGGCACCGATGGTAAACCCGATTCTCTTACGAAGTGTTTGGTCTCGGAAAATGATACCTAACTTTGTGATAAATCCATTCATGAATTTAGTTTATTATTTTTTGATCTCTCCGCCTGCTTTTTGAACTTTTTCTGCTGCCTCTTTTGAGATAAGGCACTTTTCTATTATAACCTTTTTTGTAATTTCACCAGCACCAAGAATCTTTACTTGAGGAATTTTACCTGAGATTGAAGAGATAGCTGAACGCTCCATGAGAGTTGTAGGATTAACCACATCTCCTGCTGAGTAGAGAGCTTCTATATCTGAAAGATTGATAATATGAGGTCGAGCTGAGAAAGATTTGTTCTGATTAACTCCACGTCCTCGAAGCTTAGGAACTCGCTTAATGAAGTCTCGGAGTTCAGGACGTGTCTTGTTACCAGCACGAGCTGTTTGTCCCTTTCCTCCTCGTCCAGAAGTCTTTCCTCGCTTGCCTCCACGGCCTACGAGCATTGTTTTCTTATTTTTTGTTCTTGGGATAAGTTGGTGTATTTGCATAAAAGTAACGTTAATTATTTAGCTGAAACAGTATGTCGAGGATACTTTGAAAGCTTCTCGAGAGCCTTGATAGCGACACGTGCATTATTGATCTTGTTCTTACTTCCTGACATAAGCTTTGCACAAACATCAGTAATACCAGCAAGTTCGATAACATTTCGAACAGAACTTCCAGCCACAACTCCACGTCCTCGTGCTGGCATAATCATAACTCGAGCACTACAATACTTTGCTTCAACCATATGAGGAATGGTCATAGCCTTTGAGAGAGTAACCTTTACCATATTCTTCTTCGCATCTCGTGTTGCCTTATCAATAGCAAGAGAAGTGTCCCCTGCCTTTCCAAGACCAACCCCTACTCGTCCCTTTCGATCTCCTGAAACAACTGCAACTGAGAATGTAAAGCGTCGTCCTCCAGAAGCAACTCGGGTTACACGTCGGATACCAATAATTCGTGTATCGAATTCTGGCTTTACTCGCTCCTTGTCAGTTCGCTGAGGGCGTCGAGAAGGTGAACGTCGTCCATCACGTCCAGGACGTGATACTGGTGCAGGCTGTGCAACAACTGGCGCTGCCTGAACATCTGTAGATTCTATTGTTTTTGTTACGTTTTCCATATCGTTTTATTATTAAAATTGAAGTCCCCCCTCTCGCGCACTGTCTGCGATGAGCTTAATCTTTCCTGTATACAAGTATCCTCCTCGGTCAAAGACTACCTTGTTTATCTTCAAAGCCTGTGCCTTCTTTGCAATTTCTACCCCAACAGTCTTTGCATCATCAGATTGTGCCTGAACAAGAGTATGACCCTTTGTGTCATCTATAATTTGAGCATAAAGATACTTATGAGACTTGAAAACAGAGAGACGTGGTCGTTCTGAAGTTCCACTTATTGTTGAACGAATTCTCTTATGTCGTCGTGCTATTTTTAATTGTTTTGATTGACTTGTATTCATAATTTTATGCTTAAACTATACTGACTTCTTACCTTGCTTTCGTCGGATAACTTCATCACTATATCGAATTCCCTTACCCTTATATGGTTCAGGCTTCTTGAGTGCTCGTACCTTTGCAACAAACTGTCCAACAGCTTCTATATCAATTCCTGAAACAGAAACGGTATTCTTCTCAGATGTTACCTTGAGACCAGCTGGGATTGGCATATGTACAGGATGTGAGAAACCAAGAGCAAGATGAAGCTCAGTTCCTTTAACATCAGCTTTAAATCCAATACCTTCAACGATCAATTTCTTCTCGAATGGAGTATGAACTCCTGAGAGCATGTTTCGAATATGAGATGCATAAGTACCCCATAGTGCGAGAATATCAAGAGATTGTCTCTTAGGTGTAAGGAGGATTTCTCCATTGTTAATACTAACCTCAATTTCAGGCTTCAAGGTCTTCTTGAGTTCTCCCAATGGACCCTTTATCGTCAATACAGGGGCAACAAAAGAAACTTCTGTCTTCTGAGGAATGGTTATAGGTTTTTTTGCGATTCGTGACATATATGTAGTATTACCAAATTTTAAAGAGAATTTCACCCCCGACCTTTACTTTCTTTGCATCTACATCAAGAAGAATTCCTTGTGGTGTAGAAAGCACTGTGTTTCCGAAACCACTCTTGAACATGCGAATATCCTTTGATTTCTGATATATTCTGCGTGATGGTTTTGATATACGATCAATTCCATGTACTCGAGGTGTACCATCAACATATGCAATACCAATCTCAAGTGTCTTTGCAATTTTCTTTCCCTGAACATCTACTGAAGTGATATATCCACCCTTCAAAAGAGTGTGAGCTATATTTTCCTTCAATGCAGAATATGGGATAGAAACTGAAGCCTTGTTGGCATCACCTGCATTTTTAATTCGAACTATGAAGTCTGCGATAGGGTCTGTTACCATGATGATTTCTTTATACCTGGAATAACTCCTTCGTTAGCGAACTCTCGGAAACAGATACGGCAGAGATCGAAATCTCGCATGTATCCATTCTTTCGTCCACAACGAAAGCAACGTCGAACTACTCTCGACTTGAATTTCGGCGTTTTTGCTGCTCGTGCTTTTACTGATGTTTTTGCCATATTTTAAAATAAAAATGAGGATTGGTTAGTTTGGGGCTTAAGCCTTACACTTCCAATCGCTAAATGTATATATAACTTTCCTACGAGAACGTTTGGTTATACTAGCAAATAGTGTGATTTTTGTCAAAACAAAAAGACCCCTGAGGGTCCTTTTTGTTATTTATTCTTTGAATCTGCTGTTTCTTTCTTAAATGGGAATCCTAGGTATTCGAGGAATGCAAGTGTTTCAGCTTTTGATCGTGCACTGTTTACTACAGTGATACCGAATCCAAATACATCCTTAAGATCTTCATCTGATGTTTCAGGGAATATAGTATGTTCCTTTATTCCAAGAGTATAATTATTCATAGCATCTACTGAAGTTCGAGGAATTCCACGGAAGTCTTTTGTTCGAGGAAGAGCAATATGAACAAGCTTATCAATGAAATCACACATTCGCTTTCCACGAAGAGTAACCTGATATCCAACCAAGTCCCCTGCTCGAACCTTGAATGAGGCAATAGATTTCTTACTACTTCGCTTAGCAGGCTTCTGTCCTGTTATTTTTGCAAGACGATCTGCAATGAGTTCAATCTTCTTTTTATCCTTTACTGATCCTGTACCAGTACTAATTACAATCTTAGAAAGATGAGGTGCTTGCATTACATTTTTGTAACCAAACTTATCCTTAAGAGACTTGAAAGACTCCTTATTGAGTTCGTATATAGTTTTAGGTGTATGTGTTTTCATGACTATTTCTTCTTAGACTTCTTGTACTCACTTTCAAGAGCTACATTTGAAGCGTCGATAGGGAGAGTTTTTTCAACAATTTGTCCTTTCTGACCATTTCGAGTAGGTCGTTGATTCTTCTTAACAATGTTAATTCCAGATACAACTACTTTGTTAACCTTAGGCATAGACTTAACAACCTTACCAGTCTTTCCCTTGTCTTTTCCCGCAAGCACTATTACTGAATCATTCTTTTTGATTTTCATGGCAGTTATATAAATTTATACGATTTCTGGAGCTCGTGAAGCAATTGTCTGGAAACCTTTCTCTGAAAGCTCTCGAGGAATTGGACCGAAGATACGACCTGCAATAGGTTCCTTCTTTCCTTTTTCAAGAATAACAACTGCGTTTTCGTCAAAACGGATATATGATCCGTCCTTTCGTCGATACGCCTTAACTTGTCGAACAACAACACCCTGAAGAACATCCTTCTTCTTGATAGCCTTTCGAGGTTCTGCTTTCTGTACTGAAAGTACAACAAGATCACCAATCTCGGCATATCGCTTCTTTGAACTTCCGAGTACCTTGAAAATACGGCCTATCTTTGCTCCGCAGTTATCAGTTATTCGTACTATTGAACGTGGTTGAATCATGGTAGTTTATATTATCTGATTATGAGACAAGTGTAAATGACTTATCTTTTGAAAGAGGTCGGCATGATTCAATCGTCACCTTATCCCCTACTTTCTTGGTATTTCCTGCATCATGCGCTTTGATTCGGCGTCGAAGTGTCATGTACTTCTGATACTTCTTGTTTTTTACGAAACGCTCGATCAAAACAACGATGGTGTCTTTCATTTTGTCAGACACAACAACACCCGTAAGCTGCTTACGCTTTGGAGCTGTCTTTTCTATGATATTTTTTGTAGTTTTCTTTTCCATAAATGTTATTTTGTTTTTGATCGCAATGATAACTCAGTCATCATTCGAGCAATTTCTTTCTTAGTTGTAGAACCAAGCTTTACATTCTTGGTCTTACTTCCAGCACCACCAAATCGAAACTCACGAAGGGCTTCTCGCTTTTCCTGTATCTTCTTCATGATCTCTTGAGTTGTTATATCTTTAAATTCTTTCATATATGTATATATTACATCAACATTCGACTAACAACCTTTGTCTTAACAGAAATCTTTGTTCCAGCCTTTCGAAGCGCCTCCTGTGCAACCTTATCATCAACTCCGTCAATTTCAAAGAGTACTCGGCCAGCCTTAACCTGTGCAACGAATCCTACAGGATCTCCCTTACCCTTTCCAAGCTTAACTTCGGGAGGTTTCTGTGTAAAAGGTCGATCAGGGAAAACTCGAACCCATACCTTTCCTGACTTTGTAGCATATCGCGCCATAACCTTTCGAGCTGCTTCAATTTCATTTGCAGTGAGACGTCCATATGCAAGAGCCTTGAGTCCGTATGAACCGAAAGAGATATGAGCTCCACGTGTTTCAACACTGTTTGCAAGTTTCTTTGCATTTTGTCGGCCTGTATGCCACTTTCTGAATTTTACTTTTTTAGGGAAAAGCATGGTAGTAATTATTATTTAGATATATTCTGTTTAACATCCTTACTGAAGATTTGACCTCGGTATATCCAAACCTTAATACCGATATCTCCATATGTCATATGCGCCTTCTCTCGAGCGTAATCAATATCAGCTCGAAGTGTCTGAAGAGGAATTTGACCCTTCTTTAGATCTTCCTGGCGGGCCATTTCAGCACCTCCAAGTCGTCCTGAAAGCTTAATCTTTGCTCCCTTCACATCTCGATTAGCAAGAACCTTTTCAAGGGTCTGCTTCAATACACGTCGGAATGGAAGACGCTTCTCAAGTCCTTCAGCAACCATCATACCTACAATTGAAGCATTTGCTTCTGGACTTCGAATTTCCTCAACATCAATCTTAAGCTCCTGACCAGTGAGTTCAATACCCTTCTTCTTAAGAAGAGCATAGATCTTGTTTCGAATCTGAGCTACTCCATCTCCACTTCGTCCAATGATCATACCTGGTCGTGAAGTTCTGATGACAACACGGAGGAACTTTTGATTTCGTTCAATCAAAACATCACCTACATAGAAAGAACGGAGTTCTTTTGAGAGGAACTGACGAATGAGAAGATCAGTCTTCAATGCGGTTCGATATCCGAGATTACGAGCAAACCAGCGACTCTTCCAATCGCGTATTACTCCTAGTCTATGTGAAAATGGGTGTACTGAATGTGACATATAATTATTTATTCTTTACTGCTTTAGCTTTCTTCTCAGGCTTCGGAGCAAGTACAAGAAGCACATGACTTGTACGCTTATGAATTGGGGAAGCACTTCCTCGAGCTCGAGGCATACTTCGCTTCAAAACATATCCTGCATCTACTCGAAGTTCTTTGACCATAAGACCTTCTTTTTCAATATTAAAATTATGCTTTGCATTAGCAATAGCAGAAACAAGTAATCCATGAAGTGGATCAGCTGCTTTCTTACTCAAGAAAGCAAGTGTATTCAATGCATGTTCCACTGACTTTCCTCGTACGAGATTAGCCACACTTCGTACCTTTCGTGGTGACTGTCTATAATTTTTTAGTGATGCGGTAATCATATATGTTTTGTTATAGACTATTTCTTAGCAGGAGCTGTTGCCGCTTCCTTTGCTGCTTTAGCTGCATTCATTTCAGCCTCCTTTGCCTTAAGCTCGAGTTCCTTCTGCATCTTACCTCCGTGTCGGATGAACTTACGAGTTGGAGAAAATTCACCAAGCTTGTGTCCTACCATTTCTTCGGTAACGAGAACATCGATATGCTGTCGACCATTGTATACACCGAAAGTAAATCCTACCATTTCTGGAGAGATCTGACTTCGACGATACCATGTTTTAATAACACCGGTTTCAATCGGCTTCTTTCCTGCGATCTTTTTCAAGAGTCGCTCCTCAACATATGGTCCTTTGTACAGTGATCGTGACATGGTTTTTTATACTAGCAAAATATTACATTAAGTCAAATTAACTCTTGGTTTCAGCTATCTTGTTCTTGCCCACTCGACGTCGTGAGACAACAAATACGTTTGAATACTTCTTTGGAGTACGTGTCTTCTGGCCCTTTCCTGCTGGCTTACCCCATCGAGTTTTCAATCGTCGCAAACCTCGACCTGTTCTCTGTTCTCCTCCTCCGTATGGATGGTCTACAGGGTTTTGAGCAGATCCTCGAACTGTAGGTCGGATACCGAGCCATCGTGAACGTCCAGCCTTACCAATGTTTACAAGTCGTGATTCTTCATTTGAAACACTTCCGATAGTTGCCCATGCATTATCATGAACCTTTCGAATTTCTGTAGAAGGAAGTTTGATATGAGTATATCCTGAGTCATTAGCAATGACTTGAGCAAATGATCCAGCAGAACGTACAAGCTTTGCACCTCCCTGAGGTTTGATTTCAATATTGTAGACAAATGTACCTACAGGAATCTTACTCAAAGGTAGACGATTACCAGTAGCGAGAGGAGCAGTTTCTGATACGATAAATGTATCACCAACTTTCATATCCTTTGGTATAAGAACATAACGCTTTTCTCCATCAATATATTGAACGAGAGCAATGAATCCAGTTCGGAAAGGATCGTACTCGATAGTTGTAATCTTTGCAGGAATACTCTTCTTGTCATATGCGAAATCAACCATTCGATAGAGTTTCTTATTACCTCCACCCTTATGTCGTACAGTGATTCGTCCATCAGAGTTTCGACCCATATCTCGCTTCATACCCTTGGTAAGAGCCTTGTGAGGTTCTGACGCTGTAAGGTACTTACGATATGGAATCGTAGTCATATGTCGTCGTGATGGAGTTGTTGGTCTATAGCTTTTCATACAGTGTTTCTAATGATTAATTACGCAAATTCTATCTTATCCCCTTTCTTCAAATACACAAGGGCTTTCTTAAGTGCTGATTGTGTACCCTTGCGACCTCGTACAACAACATTCTTAGCAGGACGATTGATCATGCGAACCTTTGTAGGATTAACCTTGTACAAAGACTCTACAGCATGAGCAACTGTGTGCTTAGTTGCATCCTTTGAAACTTCAAACGTATACACATTGAAAGCCTCACTTGCAATACCAGCTTTCTCTGTAATATGAGGACGAATGAGAACACTTGCCTTAACTACAGTAGCTTCTGAAGCAGGTGCTACAACAGCCACAGCTTTCTCTGCTTTCTTTGTAGCCTTCTTCTCTTCTGTTTTTTTCTTTCCAAAAATAGCCATGGTAGTTATTTATTAAGTGTTTTAAGTGATTCCTCTGGGTTCGCAATCACAAGATACTTGTACTTGAGAACTGATACAGGGTTAATTGTACGGAATTCTTCAACCCCAACATTTCCAAAGTTCTTGAAACTCTTTACAAGAGTATTCTCCTTCTTGTCGATGGCAATCATTGCTGCATTTCGAGGCTTTGTAGCAAGCTTCTCAAATCCCTTAATCTTTGCAAGAGCCATGAGAGTTGCCTTTGCCTCCTTTGCCTTAGGAAGTTCAAAAGAAAGAGAATCAATGAAAAGTATTTCTCCATCCTTAAGCTTTCGAGAAAGAATAGTATAGAGAGCTTTGATCTTAGCCTTCTTGTTAATCTTTCGATCATAATTCTTGTCAGCACGAGGACCATGAGCAATACCTCCACCAACCCAGATAGGTGATCGGGTAGAACCGTGTCGAGCACGACCTGTTCCCTTTTGTCTCCATGGCTTCTTACCTCCTCCACTTACCTCTCCTCGAGTCTTTGTGTTAGCGATAGGGTGACGAGCGATTGAATTCATTGAGGTTACTACCTGATGAACAAGGTCAGCATTCCAAGGAAGATTGAAAACTCCTTCTGGAAGTTTAATCTTTCCTGATTCTTGTCCTTTTTGATTGTAGATAATGTTTTCCATAATTTTGTAGTTATCAGTATTAACCAATGATTTCAACAAGTGTTCCTCTTCGACCTGGGATAGCTCCTGAGATATAGAGAGTATTTGTTGCAGCATCAACAAGAAGAACCTTGAGATTCTTTACAGTGATTCTGTCACCTCCCATACGTCCGGCCATTCTCATCTTCTTTGGTACTTTGTTTCGAAGACCTCCTCCGATAGAACCTGGTTCTCGCTCTGAGTGTTTCTGACCGTGAGTTCGTGGTCCTCCTCCGAAACCATGTCTCTTAACTACTCCTTGGAATCCTTTTCCTTTTGAGATAGCACTTACTTCGATAACATCACCTGGAGTGAACTTAGTAAGATCAATCTTGTCCCCTACCTTGTAACCATCGATAGATGTTCGAAATTCTCGAAGTGAAGCAAAAGCACCGAGATCCTTAAGATGACCCTTAATTGCCTTTGATATTCGAGCAGGATTTTTAGAACCACTTGCAACCTGCACAGCTGAATAACCGTCATTTTCTGATGTTTTGACTTGAGTAACTACGACAGGAGAAGCCTCGACAAGTGTTGCAGCGTGTACAACACCTTCGTTGTCGAAGATCTGTGTCATATGTAATTTTCGTCCAAGAATAAATTTCATTGCAGTAATTTAATGCGTAGCTTACATCATCTTAACGTCGATATTGACGCCTGATGGAAGACTAAGGTTGGTAAGTGCTTCTATAATTTTCTGATTTGGATTCAAGATATCGATGAGGCGCTTATGAACACGCATTTCGAACTGTTCTCGGGCATTCTTGAATACGAATGACGCACGGTTTACAGTATATTTCTTGATCTCTGTAGGAAGTGGGATAGGTCCAAAGAACTTAACATCATAACGAATTGCTGTATCCATAATCTGCTTCAAAGAAGCATCGAGGATTTTGTGTTCATATGCTCGAACACGAATACGAAGCTTTGGTGCCTCACCCTCTTTAGATGCCTTAGGCTTTACTGCTTTCTTTGTTTCTTTTATGGTTGTCATAAATGTATGATGTAAGTTAATAAGGTAGTATTTATGCAACAATCTTTGTTACAACTCCAGCACCTACTGTCTTTCCTCCTTCTCGGATAGCAAATCGCATCTTTTCTTCCATAGCAACTGGTGATACGAGCTTAACCTTGAAAGTAACTGTATCTCCTGGCATAACCATTTCAACTCCAGTAGCAAGTGTTACTTCTCCTGTTACGTCTGTAGTTCGGATATAGAACTGAGGCTTGTATCCTGTAAAGAATGGAGTATGTCGTCCTCCCTCTTCCTTCTTCAAGATGTATACTTCAGCTTCGAAGTCTGTATGTGGCTTTACTGAGCCAGTCTTTGCAAGAACCATACCTCGTGTAACATCATCCTTTCCTGTACCTCTAAGTAGAAGTCCTGCGTTGTCCCCTGCCATACCCTCCTTAAGTGACTTGTTGAACATTTCGATACCAGTAATAGTTGTCTTAGAAGTATCCTTGAAACCAATGATTTCAACTTCTTCTCCAACCTTAATCATACCTCGTTCAATACGTCCTGTTACCACTGTACCTCGTCCTTCGATAGAGAAAATGTCCTCGATAGGCATAAGGAATGGCTTATCAACCTCTCGAACTGGGTTTGGAATATAAGTATCAAGAGCATTCATAAGATCCTTGATCTTAGAAACCCATGCTGGATCTCCCTCAAGAGCCTTGAGAGCAGAACCTCGGATAACTGGAGCACCCTTTCCATCAAATCCGTTCTTTGTGAGGAGTTCTCGAACCTCTTCTTCAACGAGGTCAAGAAGATCAGCTTCTGGAACCATATCGCACTTGTTCAAGAAGACCACGATCTGAGGAACACCAACTTGCTTAGCAAGAAGAATATGTTCTCGTGTCTGTGGCATAACACCATCGAGAGCAGAAACTACGAGGATAGCACCGTCCATTTGAGCGGCACCTGTAATCATGTTCTTAATATAGTCTGCGTGTCCTGGAGCGTCGATATGAGCGTAGTGACGAGCATTTGACTCATATTCTACGTGAGCAAGAGAGATGGTAACCACCTTTGTTGCATCTCGAACTGTACCTCCCTTAGCAATATCTGCATAAGCCTTAAGCTGAGCAAGACCATCCTTAGCCTGAACTGCAAGGATAGATGTAGTAAGAGTAGTCTTTCCGTGGTCAACGTGACCAATTGTACCTACGTTTACGTGCGGCTTTGTACGATTAAATTCTGCTGGCGCCATATGATTTTAGTGCTTTTAAACCTTAGAAGGAATAAAAGATAAATTTTAATTAATTGATAAAATAATAAGGGTGAAAACAACGCAAAAACGCGTACTTGCCATGTTAGCAGGTACGCGTCTTTATGTCAACATATTACGAAGTTATTAACACACCAAACCTCTAAACGTAGTGAATGTCATAAAAATATTTGTGATATAGTTATCCATCATGAAGAAGGTATTTAATCTCATCATCTACACCTTTGCACTCATAGGTTTTGTACTTGTATCCGTATATGCCAGTATAGAACTTGGACTAACCAATTCTAAAGGTATAGTAGACAAACAACATAACTATTTCCAACAAAACACACAAGAATGGTCATTGAGTGATGAGTGGATCGCACTAAAGCAAGCAATACGGAGGGATGCCCCACTCATACACAGAGTAAGTGGTGAGCTTGGAATATCATCTCGCCTCCTCGTCTCCATGCTTGTTGTTGAGCAAATGCGTCTTTTCAATTCAGAACGAGAGATATTTAAAAAAGTCTTTGCTCCTCTACAAATACTCGGAAATCAAAGTCAGTTTTCATGGGGAGTAATGGGAATTAAACAAGATACAGCAAAGATAGTTGAGAAAAACCTCAAGGATAACTCTTCTCCATTCTATCTCGGCAGTGAATATGAACATAAACTTGATTTTGCAACAGATAATCCTGACAATGAACGATTTGAAAGGATGACTGATGACAAGGACCGTTACTATTCATACCTCTATGCAGGGATTCTCATAAAACAATTACTTAAACAGTGGGAGAATGCTGGGTATCCAATCGACAAGAGACCTGAGATTGTAGCTACTTTGTATAATATTGGATTCAAGAATTCCAAGCCTAAAGAAAATCCTGAAATCGGTGGGGCTGAGATAGAAATAAACAAAACCACCTACAGTTTCGGTGGTTTTGCTCAAAGTTTCTTCTATTCCAGTGAATTACTCGAAAACTTTCCTCGTTAGCTACTTTCTCGCCTCTACAATTGCCTTTTCAACATTTGCAGGAACAACTTCATAGTGATCAAATTCCATAGTTGCTGATCCCTGTCCTGATGTCATAGATCGAAGTTGTGTGGTATATCCGAACATTTCTGACAATGGCACCATGGCATGGAGAACCTTAGCCTGTCCTCGTTCTGTCATTTCTTCAATAGTTCCTCTCTTTGATGAGATGCTTCCAGTAATATCTCCCATGTACTTGTCTGGGAAGAGAATCTCTACCTTCATGATAGGTTCGAGGATAACAGGCTTTGCTCTCTTGGCACCATCTTGGAATGCCTGTGATGCTGCAATCTTGTATGCAATTTCTGATGAGTCAACATCGTGATAACTACCGAAAGTAAGTTCACATGATACATTTACCATTCTGAATCCTGCAACAATTCCACGATCCATAGCCTCATGTACTCCCTTCTCAACTGCAGGAATGAATTCCTGAGGGATAACTCCTCCCTTAATTGAGTTGATGAACTCGAAATCATCATATCGACTAACATTCTTTGGAACCTTCTCCCCTGGAACAGGCTTCTCAAGAGGCTTCAAAGTAATCTTTACGTGTCCGTATTGACCCTTACCTCCAGACTGCTTGATATACTTGTACTCTTCTTCTGCAGTTCCAAGAATTGTCTCACGGTATGCCACCTGTGGCTTACCAACATTTGCTTCAACACCGAACTCTCGCTTCATACGATCAACCATGATTTCAAG
>CAYMGJ010000008.1:2093-31418 GCA_964389975.1 uncultured Candidatus Saccharibacteria bacterium | reverse complement strand
GGTAGCACAGCAAAAACTAAGACTGTTGTTATTTTTATCAACCAAATCAGAATGAAAATTGGTGTTATGTTTGGAAACCCAGAAACTACACCAGGAGGAAAAGCATTGAAATTCTACACATCAGTACGTCTTGATATACGTCGTATTGCACAGATTAAAAAAGGTGAAGAAATTATGGGAGGACGAGTTAGAGTAAAGGTTGTAAAAAACAAAGTAGCTGCTCCCTTCCGTCAAACTGAGTTTGACCTTATGTACAACGAAGGTATTTCTCAAGAAGGAGAAATTATTGCCCTTGGTGAGAAGATGGAACTCATACAGAAAACAGGAACATCATATAGCTATGGTGAAACAAAGCTTGGACGTGGATATGATGCGACTCGTCAATTTCTCAAAGAGAATGTATCAATACGAGATGAAATACTTGCAAAAATACGAGTAAAACTTGCAGAAGAGATATAAAAGTGTAAGATAGAAGCCTATGTCAATGCTTGAATATAATGAAATAGTTGAACGGAAATTCATCGTGCTTGATGGGCAACCTTATGAAGTTCTCTCATCTCATGTATTTCGTAAACAACAAAGAAAGCCAGTTAATGCAACAAAATTAAAAAACCTCATTACCGGCAAGGTAACCGAGTATTCCTTCCATCAATCTGAAAAGATTGCCGAGGCAGAAATTGAGGAACGAGAAGTTAAATACCTCTATAACAACAGAGGAGAATTCTGGTTCTGTTTACCCGAAAATCCTTCAACTCGATTTAGTGTGAGTGCAGAAGTTGCTGGAGATCAATCTCGATTCCTTAAACCAAATTCCGTTATCAAACAATTACTTTTTGGAGAACAGATAGTGGGATTCAAGTACCCAATCGTTGTAGAACTTAAAGTTACTGAGGCTCCACCTAATATCAAGGGAGATAGTGCTACAGGTGGAAACAAGGTGATAAAACTTGAGACAGGAGCTAATATCAATGCCCCACTCTTCGTAAACGAAGGAGATATCATAAAGATCAATACAGAAACTGGAGAATACAGAGAGCGTGTGAATAAATAAAAAAGAGCCACTCATATGAGTGGCTCTTTTTTATTTATCGAGCTGTGTATGGAAGAAGTCCCATAAAACGAGCGTACTTTACTGCAATAGCGAGCTGTCGCTGACTACGAGCAGATACCCCCGTCTTCTTTCGACTAATAATTCGTCCATGAGGATTCAAGAATTTCTTAAGAATTTCTGTATCCTTGTAATCTATATGTCGAATATTGTTTTGTGAGAAATAACACTGTTTGTTCATATTCTTTTAACTAATGTGATAATTGATAGGGTTAGAATGGAATATCATCTGGATTGATCTCTTCCTCTGGGTAATCTATAACATCGCCTCCTGGTTGTATATCTTTTTCAGCTGGTGCTGATTCGGTTTTCGAAGAAGGAGCACTGGCTCCAGGTCTTGATCCGAACTGAACACGATCCGCAACTATCTCAGTTCTATACTTCTTTTGCCCATCCTGAGCATCCCAAGATCGAGTCTGCATTCGGCCTTCAACAAGAACATTAGATCCCTTTTTGAGATACTGCCCTGCTGTTTCAGCCTGTCTACCGAAAACTACGATATTGTGATAATCAACTGATTCTTGCTTAGCACCACTCTTGTCTTTCCAGACTCGATTAGTGGCAACACTGAATGAACACACCTTAATCCCTGATGGGAGAGCTTTCACTTCAGGGTCTCGTGTAAGATTCCCTATAACCATGGCTCTGTTTAGATACATATGTTTTTGTGCGATAAGCTAATAAATTACTTAATTTACGCCTCTTTCACTAGAGCATCAATGCTTTTATCAACCTCTTCAGTAGAAGCTTCAGGAGCATCCTTTGCTTCAGGTGCAACAAGAGCAGGTTCTTCAATTTTAATTACTGCTGTTGGTGACTTTTTACCCAAATATGTAGTATCTCGAACTGTTGATACCACAAGAACTCTAAGCATCTGAGCATGTTCTTCAAATGCCTTTTTGATACCAGCAATTTCTTTTACTGGAAGATCAAACTTAAACCATCCGAAGTATGACTCATCAAACTTATGATTTGAAGCACCGATCTTCTTTGTCATAGTATATGCCAAAGTTCGAAGTTCAGGAGCCTCTTCTGCTATCAATGTAGCACCCTTTTTTGTAAGATGCTCTCGAAGTGAAGTTGTTACTGATTCAACTTTCTCTTCTGGTAAAGAAGAAATGAGGAGATATCCTATTTCATAGACACCAACTCGTTCATCTTTCAATACTTTCTCTGCTGCCATAGATCTTGCCTTATAACGGCTTAGTGACAGTAATCCGCCCAATTAGCGGAGCATGGTCCGTGCGAACCAAGACTGTACACTGATTAAATTTTTATAAATGCACGTAAGGTGAGATTACCATATGGATAGTATAAAATCAATTGATGCCGTAGTAATCGGCATGTATCGATACTATCAATATACTTATGAAATAAAGTTCAAGAAAAGTTAAAATTTCGATAAATTACAACGAAATATGGAACAACTCATGAACATTAGATAGAATCTGTTCCTGAACCTTCTCTATATCTTCACCCCGCACAGAAGCAATTGTCTTCACTACAGCATCGACATAGCTTGACTCATTCCTCTCTCCCCTATAAGGAACTGGAGCAACATAAGGGGCATCAGTTTCTGTCATAATCATATTGAGAGGAATAGTACGTATAACATCATCATAATCACGGGTGAATGTAATAACTCCTGTAAAAGATATCCTAAACCCTTTTTCAATAAATGATCGCGCCTCGTCCATAGTACCAGCAAAAAAATGTGCGTCCCCAGGAACTCGAGCATGTTTCTCAAGTATTTCGAGTGAATCTTTGTAAGCATTCTTGTTGTCGACACCATTACGAATATGAAGCATGAGTGGTTTCTTTACCTCATTTGCAAGGGCAATATGAGCCTCAAACACCTTTCTCTGGAGAGGGATATCTCCTTCATGCCCATGGAAATAATCGAGTCCACATTCCCCGATACCAACCACCTTTGGATGCATAGCCATAGTCTTATACACCTCAGCATCAAAGACCTCACAAGGAGTTTCAATAGGATGAAGTCCTATAATTGCATATATATGTTCATACTTTTCGGCAATCTCAATCGCCTTTCGTGATGTCTCTTTGTTGGTACCCACAACAATCATCCCCACTCCCTTCTCCTCCGCACGAGCAATTACTTCTTCACGATCCATATCGTATACATCAAAATTAATATGACAATGTATATCAAAATATGATAGTTTCATCTATTTTCTGAGGAACAAAGGTTGATCCGGCATACGAGAAGACATGAGAAGTTCTTTAATACCCTCTGCTGTTTGTGGAAGTAGCGGTATGAGCATATCAGCAACACGATAGAGATCTTCTGCAAGACTTTTGATAATAGCTTTTCCTTTTTCAGCATCAACTTTCACCACTTTGAATGGTTGTTCATCCTGTATTTTCTTGTCCAAAGACTGTATGAGTGACCAAACCTGATCACAAGCTCGATTGATCTCATATCGTTCAAATGATTCGAAATATTCATGATATGACCCAGAAGCACTTACCTTCTGCTGAGAGATAGTCTCATCAAGAGATTTCCAATCACACACAACCCCATTATCAATCATCATTTTTAGAGTTCGACTAACAAGATTACCAAGTCCGTTAGCAAGATGTGCATTGTATGCCTCCTTAAACTTCTCGAGTGTAAAAGGACTATCTTCAAAAGGTTGAATCTCTCGGAGTACGTAGTAGCGAAGAGCATCTGTGCCATATTCCTTAATGATATCGAGAGGATTTATGACATTTCCCAATGACTTACTCATCTTTATACCCCCCTCTCCAGTTACAAAACCATTGATGACAATTTGTCGTGAAGGAGGAAGTTCTGCTGCCATAAGCATAGCTTGCCACATAGCAGATTGCTGACGGAGATTATCCTTACCACAATATTGAACAACACCACCCGTATCTATCCACCACTTTTTAAATGATTCAGCATCATGAGGCCAACCAAGTGCAGAAATATAATTCACAAGAGCATCAAACCATACATACATAACATGATTCTCATCACCAGGAACAGGAACACCCCATGGCATCTTGCTCTTGAGACGTGACACACTGAAGTCTTGTAATCCCCTTTCTACAAAAGAACGTATTTCATTGAAACGAAAATCTGGAATGACAAAACGTGGATTTTTCTCATAGAGACTAAGGAGTTGTTTTTCAAATTCTGAAAAAGCAAAGAAATAGTTCTCTTCTTCAATCTCTTCAATCGAAAGAGCTGGATGTATGGAACATTTACCATCAACTAATTCAGAATCTGTTTTCTCCAACTCACACCCCACACAATATTTTATCTTGTAGTTCTTTTTGTAGAGAAAACCATTCTTCATGCATATATTCCAAAAAGCCTGCGCAGCCTCCTTGTGACGAGGATCAGTGGTTCGGGTGAAATGTATATCATCAGAAATACCAAGAAGTGGTAATAGTTCCTTAAATTTCTCTGCTTTCTCATCAACGTAGAGCTGTGTATCAACACCGAGAGACTCAGCATTACGCGCTATCTTTGTTCCATGCTCATCAGTGCCTGTATTGAAAAAAACTTGATACCCTTGTATCTTCTTTACCCGAGCAATGACATCTGCACGTATGAACTCAACAGCATGTCCGACATGCGCCTCTGCATTCACATATGGAAGTGTTGTTGTAATATAGTATGGCTTCATGGCTATAGTTTTAAGAGTTTAACAAATCTCTCCCTATCCTCATATGGCCCTATAATAGCACAATTAAGTCCTTCATTCTTAAATATGAGACGCGCTACTTTCTTAATATCCTCAACAGTCACTCTCTCAATTTCCAAGATCTCTTCCTCAGGAGACTGTAACTTACCCTTCAAAATATCCTGAGAAGCAAAATGTTCTGCCCGAGCATCAGATGTCTCAAGTGCAAGTACAAAAGATCCTGACATGTAATCTTTGACCTTCTTTAACTCAACTTCAGTTATCGGCTCTTCAATAATTTTCTTACACTCACTGAGAAGAACAGGTATGACTTCATCGATACGAGATGTATCAATACCTGTTGCAAGTGTGAATAGTCCATGATCAGTATACGCATCATGACTTGCATATACATAGTATCCAACACCCATTTCTTCACGTAATTTTTGAAACAAACGAGAACTCATTCCCTTTCCCAAAAGACAAGCTAAAACACGAAGAGTAGTGTCATGCTCACTGTGAACATCATATGAGCGGAATCCGAGAACAATATGTGCCTGATCAGTCTTCTTGAACTCCACAGCAAGCTGAGGAATACTCTGAGATTCGACAACAGGAAGTTTAGGGATTTTAGGAAGTTCTGGAATATCTTTAAAATATTTCTGTATCTTCTCAACAATCTCCCCTTCGTTAAAAGATCCAGATATGATAACTGAAGTTGCGGAAGCAACATAGTGATCTTTTCTGTATGACAAGAAATTCTCACGAGAAAAACTCTTCACGGTCTGTTCAGTACCAGTAATCTCTCTTCCTGCAGGTTGATTGCCATAGACGAGACTCATGAAAAGATCATAGATATGTCTATGAGGTAGGTCTTTGTACATGCGTATTTCTTCAACTATCACTCCCTTTTCTTTCTCAATTTCATTCTTCTCAAAAAGAGGATTGAGGAACATATCTGAAACAATATCAAGAGCATGATCTAGATATTCCGCACGTACCTTTGCATAGTATCCAGTAAATTCCTGAGAGGTAAAAGCATTATACTGAGCACCAAGAGATTCAAGTTCACTTGAAATGAGGAGAGCGGAAGGACGACGAGGAGTTCCCTTAAATACCATATGCTCAATGAAATGAGCGAGTCCTCCCTCTTCTTCTTTCTCATACTTAGATCCTGTTTCTACCATAACAAGAACAGTTACTGCAGGATTGTCTTTCATGGGAACAGTGATAATTTTGAGACCATTCTCAAGTGTGGTTTTGTTATACAACATGAAGATACTCTAGCATACTCAAACCAGAAGAAAAGCCCTGAGCAGGGTCAGGGCTTTCGAGGGGGGGGATCATGGTTCAGCAATCAATCGATCATGTTCTTCAGCAACTCCCTGAGAAAATATGGAGTTAATCAAAGGCTGAAGGAAGGAAAGTAATTGGGCTGGTTCTTTCCTTGCAATTTGATCAAGCGGCAGAAAAGACGCAAGGTCAACATCCTCCAAAAGAGAGGATTCACATCCATCGCTCAGAGTACCGTCACGATCAAGCTCTTTTCGTAGCACATCACATTCTGAACTGCCTCCTACACCATATTCTTTGATCAAAACGCGCACAAAAGATCCTCCACCGCGTCCACTTAATTGTGGGGTAACTTTAAAAACGATTAGGTGCATAATGTCCCTTCAATACATTGTTGGACCGCCATAGACAGATTCTCACATTATATTTAGAAAGTAAAGAGACACCTGTTGGTGCCTCTTTACTTCTACATCTTTGATTTCAGAAATGATGATAGTTCATCTATTGAAACCCTCTCCTGTTCCCCTGTATCACGATGACGAATAGTAACCCCAGAACCCTTCTCTACGGTATCAAAATCTATGGTTACACAGAAAGGTGTACCAATTTCATCTTGTCGTCTGTATCTCTTTCCAATATTCCCATTGTCATCAAACACAACACCATCAATATCTTTTCGTAATTGCATATAGATTTCACGAGCTTTCTCTACAAGCTGAGGCTTGTTTTTGAGAAGTGGAAATACAGCAACTTTTACTGGTGCAATCTTTGGAGAGAATTTCATATAGACTCGCTTTTCCCCACCAAGTTCATCTTCAGTATATGCTTCAGACAGAACAGCAAGAACAAGACGATCTACACCGAAAGTAGGTTCAATACAATGAGGAATGAACCGTTCTTTAGTTTCCTCATCAAAATATGATAGATCAGTACCACTCTTCTCAGAATGTGCCTTAAGATCATAGTCAGTTCTGTATGCAAGACCGAGAAGTTCTTTCTGTCCGAATGGAAAATCATATTCAGTATCAACACTACGCTTTGAATAGTGGGCACGATCACTCGCAGGAACCTCTATCACATGTATCTTCTCTGAAGAAAGTCCGATTTCTTTAAGGAATGAGAGCTGTTCAGCATGGAGTTCATCAAATACTTTGTTTACCTTGTCGGTATCTCGTGGGTCAACGAAATACTCAATTTCCATTTGCTCAAACTCTCGAGAACGAAAAACAAAATCTCGAGGAGCAATTTCATTACGAAAAGCCTTACCAATTTGAGCAAGACCGAATGGAAGTTTTGGATGAAAACTATCAATAACATTTTTAAAATTCACAAACATACCTTGAGCTGTTTCTGGTCGAAGATATGAAATTGAGGTACTGTCCTCCATTGCTCCAACATGAGTCTTAAACATCATGTTAAATTGAATTGGATCACCGAGCCCCCCTCCACAATCAGGACATTTGTTTTTGTCCTCAAGATGATCTGCACGAAAACGATGCTTGCACTTCTTACACTCAACAAGAGGATCGGAGAATCCACCTACATGACCACTTGCCTTCCACACATCCTGATTCATGAGTATTGCAGCATCAATACCATACATATCTTCTCGAAGAGTTACGAATTTCTTCCACCATAGATTTTTAATTGTATTTTTCAATGAAACTCCAAGAGGACCCATATCCCATGTTCCCGCAAGACCTCCGTATATTTCAGAGCCTTGATAGATAAAACCCTTTCTCTTAGCAAGAGAAATTATCTTTTCCATAGTTGATTCTGTCTGTATATTTTTTGTCATATAATCTAAATTTATTGAACAACTTTTTCATCACCATCCTTATACGTTTGATCGGTACTAAAACGAGTTGAGAGTGGTTCTACCCTTCCTGACAAAGTTTCTCCTGTATACTCATCACGAGCCCTATATTCTGTCTGTTTTGTAATATCAAGCGCATTACCCACATGTGTTAAACTTGGGGTTATACCTACCTGAAATGATACCTGTCTACGCTTTGAATTTTGTGCCGTGTATGTCCCTACATTACCAGTTTTCCATACTATTTGTCCATCAACTGAGTTATAGCTAATATCTTCTGAACTTGGTGAGATCTTACCCATCCACTTTGCATATGCAGGCAAGCTACTACTTATCTCCATATTCGAAACTACATTTGATGAATTATCAACCGTCCAAACAACAGTATATGTAGTCATTTGATCAACTTTTGGAGGAATTGGTCCTGTATTTTCAAAGGCTCCACCATTTCGAAGAACTTGAGCAGTGAGACCGAGAGCTGAACTTACTTTCATTTTCCTTACAGCAGATGTTGATATTACTTCTGAAACATTATTCTCTGAACTTCTATTACCCTTAACTCCGACACTCAAATCAATTGAAGGATTGAGTACTAATTGAGAAGAATTACTGAGATCACGTGGAACAAGAGTGAATCTAATATTACCCGATTCTCCTGCTCCAATATTTGAAAGCTCTGGTGTTGTCTTACTATCCCACACAATTTCATTCGTAGACGCACGATACAATCCTTCTCCAGCATCAATTGATCCTTTGTCGAGAGCAGAACCTGAAAGCTTGACCCGGATCTCTCCATCAAGGACAGAGGTATCGAGATTGTTAAACCATGTCACTTTAACAGGTACTGATTTATTAAATTCTACAATCTGATCTTCAGCTGTTTCTTCCCCATCAATTTCAACACCAACACTTATGAATGGTTTTTTAATTGTAACGTCTTGAGTAGATGTAATATATTCTGTGCCAATTACCTTGTCATTACGTACACTACTTGATCCGATAACAAATCGAAATACTCGAGTCTCATCATCTTGACCCTCAAGCTTACCTTTTATCTTTATAACCTTCTTACCTCCTGGTGGTATATCACCCACCTTCCATGTTGCATTATCAGCAAGTGGCTTTATATCAGAAGAAATGAAATTAAAACCGAAAGGATATACAGCCTTAAAGAGTATGTTTTTTATAACCTCCTTTGAATTTGATTTCATTGAGACTTCCATTTCAAATTCTTGCCCTGCAGTTACCTCTTTGTATGAATCAACAGAAAGAGTAATTGGGGATGAACTCATGAGTACATCAAATGTCTTCTTCTTTTGATATACCGCATTAGAATTCTTTACACGATACTCAACAGTAATTTCTATATTCTTCTTAGTATTCTCCTCACCATAGAGCACTGCTCGTATTGTCTTCTGCCCCATTCCACCTGGTTCAATATCAGAAATGAGTTGGCGGAAATTGGTAAGACTCTTAGTTGTATCATCAGGATCAACAGTACCTGATGGAAAGTCTATTGAAAGATCTACTGTTTCTAGTTTTACATTATTCTTGTTTGAAATTTGTATATCAAATGAAACAGGATCTCCACCAGCAACAGAAAGTGGGCCATTTACCAGAATGTCGATATTGTTTGCTGAAACGATATTTGATCCATTAAAAACAAGATATGCACCTATACCAAGTGCGGCGATGAAAAAAAGTATGGAACCTATGAGGAGCTTAGTGAGAAATGACATAGTATGATCTTCGTATTTTTTGTTTAAAACAACCTCTTCAGAGTTCTCCGATTCATGCTCCCAGTCAGTAGCGATGGTGGGGGTAAGTGGATTAAAACGAAATCTTCGCTTGCTGCGAACATCAGGAGCTGTGCGAGAATACAGGGATTTTTTTAATCTTTCAATTTTACTTGAATCATCGGGATTCATAACAAAGGATATTATATCACAAATGACTCTCTTTGAGAGCCTTGTTTATCGTCTCAAGGGCCAGTTTGGAAACTGATTCAAAAGAATGAAGTGTCTCAGGAGATATGTCATATGAATTGAGAAATGGAGTGAGTTCTTCCTTCTTCTGAGCATACCCTAGGGTAGCTATGATTCGTAATACCGTAAGTGTTTCAAGAAGATGATGAAGATCAGATGATACGGGAGTTTCGTAAAATACAGCGAGAAGATTGAAGAGAGGTTCATTCTTTTCTTCACCCTGAAGAAGACGTTTGAGGAGTTTAAGCACCCTGTTATGAATTGGAGTTCGAGGTACAGATTCCATACCATGTGCTCCCGTGATTCTCCACACCTCCTTCCCCCTTACCACTGATATTGTAGAGAAATGTGAATCCTGAAGATGATACCTGAGTTTAGATACATGAGAACGCACACCCTGAGCAACTGCACCAATCATACCGAAATCTCGGGTAAAGAGGAGGAGGAACTTTCCAGCTTCTCCGTAGGGGGTGCTGTGTACTACAAAGGCTGGTGTCGTGTAGATATGGTGCATGGTGAATATGTAGAGTATATGCTAGCATTTGTAACTGATACCTTGTTCTTTAGAACGCGAAGTATCGTGTGGGGGCCTAATGGGGTTTCCACGGGTATTCTTAGACTTCATACTAACCTGGGTTTCAGCATGGGGTCCTAGCTGGAGGTGCGACCGCATGATCGCACCTCCTTTTCTATTTCTCAATATCAATCTTTACTGACATGTCACCGATATTTTTCATATCTCCAGTAAGGGTTACGAAAACAATATCCTTGAGGGTTGTTGTATTCACAATCTCAATTCTTGCTTTTTCGATGAGTTTTCTTCCCCTATCATCCGTCTCAATCTTAAGAAGAGCTCGATCATGTATGGTCAGTCCTTTTTCTTTACGTAGATCTTGAATTGCTCGAATGAGTTCTCGTACAGTTCCCTCTTCTTTCAAACTATCCGTAATGACAGTATCGAGAACAAGCTCCTCACTCTGCTGAGGGTCAATACGAATTTCTTTTACATTAACTTCATCTTCTACAATGGGAACAAGATTCAAATCAAGATTCTTCTTAAGGGTAAGGCGTGAGAGTGGTTGTCGAACATTTATCTTTGCCCTCATACGAGCTTCGAGTCCTAATGAAGCAATCATACGTGCCTCACGCATTGAGGTAAGTATTTTTTCATCATACCCCTCTACTTGAGGCCATGAACGAAGATGTACACTTTCTTCATCTCCCTCCCCCTTTATCCGCATATATATATCCTCTGATACAAATGGCATGAATGGAGCAAGAAGAGTTACCACATCAAGAAGAACCGAGCGTGTAGTTGAAAGCGCCATTGCTTTGTCTTCTGCATCAGAACTCTTGAATCGATCACGAGATCTTCGAAGATACCATGTTGAAAGATCATCAATGAAATCTGCAAACGGTCGTGTTGCTTTGTCGATTGCATACATCTCAAGATTTTGAGTTACTTCTCGAGTTAATTCAGCAACTCGTGTACGAATCCACACATCAAGTGGATGTGTACTTCGAACAACATGTGATGTTTTCTGCGCATACATTTCATAGAATGTCACTACGTTGTTAAGGCGACCAATATGTTTCTTCACCACTTCGTCTACTCCCTTTTCTGAGAAACAGAAATCTTGAGCATGAACGAGAGGAGATGCCATGAGGTAATACCGTAGAGCATCAGCTCCATATTTGTTAATCATCAGACGTATATCGGGATAGTTCTTTTTTGATTTTGACATCTTCTGACCATCCTCTGCGAGAACCAAACCATTTACAATGACATGTTTGTAAGGTGATGAGCCAAAGAGTCCTACACCAAGAACAAGCATTGAGTAGAACCAGCCACGAGTTTGATCGAGTCCTTCTGCAATGAAATCAGCTGGATATCCTTTTGATTTCTTAAAGAAATGTGAGATTCCTGTATGAGGATCAAATTCATCTTTCTCAAATGGATAATGTGATTCACCAAATGGCATAGAACCTGATTCAAACCAACAATCGAATACTTCAGGAATACGGACAAGTGGATTACCTTTCTTTGAGATGAGTTTTACTTCATCAATATATGGTCTATGGAGATCGATTTCATAATTTTCATTATGAGGTAGTGGAGAGAAATCGAGTTCTTCTGGCTCTGCATTATGATTATAGTGATCATTAGTACCTCGTAGTGCAAGAGATTGTTCTTGATCAAGTCCTTGTGCTGCTGAATGAAGCAAGAACAGTGGTGAATCATGAGAAACTATGAGAATGTTCTTACCCTCATAGCGTGATTCAAGATCATAGAGCATATCTCCCATTCTCTTTTTAATATCAATATAATTCTCACCTCCCTCGGGACGAGTGGCGAATCGATTGGCATGTGCAAAGTTTTTAAGGAAATCAGAAAATGGTTTGTTGTTCCAAACACCCGCATCAAGTTCTTTGAGACGTGTATCTGTTACTATCTTTTCTGGAGAAAGACCTATAACTTCAGCAATGATTGCTGCGGTCTCTCGTGTACGGACAAAGGGAGAGACAAATATCATATCTATACCCCTATCCTTCAACCATTCTCCCGCCTTATGTGCCTGCTCCCTACCTAGGGCTGTCAGATGATGAGGATTGTCAGGATGAGAACTTACCACAGAAAGAGTATTGTTCTCGGCTTCTCCATGTCGAACTGTATAGTATGTATTACGTGCCTTGCTTCGTGAAGAAAGCTCTTTAATTGAAGAGAGTATTTCATATTCACCTGTAACAGTATCTTTCCATACGGGAAGTGGCGCACCCCAGAATCGTGATCTTGAAATTGCCCAGTCTCGTGCTCCTCGAAGCCAATTACCAAATCTTCCCTCTCCAATTTCAGAAGGTGTCCATACTACTTTTTCATTTTCTTTTACCAACCTATCTCTAATTTCAGTAACTTTTACAAACCATGAAGATGCCGCGTAATTAAGAAGTGGAGTGTCGCAACGCCAACAATGAGGGTATGAGTGTATGATTTTTTCTTTTGCAAACAAATTTCCTGTACGAGCTAAGTATTTTATAATCTCAATATCTGCTTTCTGATGTTTGTCTTTTTCTTCGGGGGTATTTTTTGGCTTCACCTCCATTCCAGCAAAATCAATCACTTCGGGTTTAAAGATTCCATGAGTGGTAACATGTTGAACGAAAGGAAGCTTATGAACAAGAGAAAGTTCATAATCATCATTACCAAATGCGGGAGCAATATGTACAATTCCTGAACCATCAGTAGTTGTAACAAATTCAGCACCATATACCTTCCAACCCTGTGCTCTGTTGAGCAATTTCTCATCTTGAGCATAGTATGGGAAAACAGGTTCATAGGACATGCCCACAAGTTCAGATCCTTTCACTGTTGATACAACCGTATGTTCTTCTTTTACAACAGACAATCTTTCCTGAGCAAGAATGATATTCTCCCCTTTTACATTAATAGTTACATATGCAATATCGGGATTAACTGCAAGAGCAACATTTCCAGGAAGAGTCCATGGGGTGGTTGTCCAGGCGAGGAAGAACGTATTTTCTTTACCTATAACCTTAAACTTCACATACACTGAGATATCTGTAATATCCTTGTATCCTTGACTAACCTCAAAGTTAGAGAGGGTTGTCTCACATCGAGGACATAGATTCATTGATTTAAATCCTTCATAGACAAGACCTTTCTTGTGTAATTCAGAAAACGCCCACCATACTGATTCAGTATATGTAGTATCCATAGTACGGTAGTCATCCTCCATATCTACCCAGCGTCCAAGTCTTGGAATTACTCGTCTCCAATCATCTGCATATCTCATTACACTAGTTCGAGCAGCTTCATTGAATTTACCAATACCGTAGTCGATAATATCTTTTTTTGATGCCAGCTTTAATTCTTTTTCAATGAGGTTTTCAACAGGAAGACCATGGCAATCCCATCCCCATCGACGTCGAACATGATATCCTCGCATAGTTTTGTATCGTGGAATGACATCTTTTACAGTACCTGGTACCGCATGGCCATAGTGTGCTTCCCCTGTAGCAAAAGGAGGACCGTCAAAAAAGACAAACTCACCGAGGGGCGATTCTTTTTCAAGAGATTTTTTAAAAATATTTTTTTCTTCCCAAAAAGCAAGTATCTTCTCTTCAGTGAGAGCAATGGCACTTTTTGTTTGTTCTTGTTCACTAACGTTATTCATATGTTTTCAAGATGAGCTACTAATATATTACATTTTCTTAGGAACCTGTATTCCGAGTATCCAGAGACCTTTCTCAAGTATCTGTGCACAAAGTTTGGTGAGATACACACGGTATGGAGAGAGATTGTCTTGAATGTCGATAATGGTATGAGATGCGTAGTATGAATTGAAAGCTGATGCAACTTCGATGAGATATGTGACGATATAGTGGGGGGCATATTCTCGACGAGCTCGTGCAACAATTTCAGGAAAACGAGTGAGAAGTTTTTCGAGAATATGTATCTCTTGTGGAAAATGAGTAATATCTGTAGATATATGATTCTCTGATGCCTTGAGAAGAACAGCGCGAGCACGTACAGTTGTATATTGAAGATATGGTCCAGAATCTCCCTCGAAAGAAAGAGCCTTGTGAGGATCGTAGATGATATCCCCTCCTATTGATTGACGTAGTATCGCATATTTTATCCCCGCAATTGCAACCTTCTCACGTATATCTTTCTTCTCTACATCATCAAGTTCTCTTCCTTGAATTTTTTCATCAACCATGGCTTCAAACTCTTCAATGAAGGTTTCAGCAGGAACTATATTCCCCTTACGAGATGACATCTTTCCTGATACAGGACGAAGTATTCCATGACTAATATGCCTCATTCGTGATGCATAACTTGGAGACATAACCTTAAGAGCAGCAAGAATGACTTTGAAATAGTCATTCTGTTCATTGGCAGTCACAACAACAGATTCAGCAAGATCTGGATACAAAGAAAACTTCTTTTCTGTAAGACCAATCTCCTTTGCCTCATAGGTAGGAAGACCTTGAGAATTGATGAAGACTCGAGTGTGTTCTCCATATTTTTCCCCTGGGAAGATTACTGCTCCATCACTTTTTTCAAAAATACCCTTTTCAAGAAATGAGTTCACAACAGTAACCCCTATATCAGCCACCTCACTCTCAAAGAAGAAATGTTTAAACTGTGTTCCTAGTTTTGCATATATCTGATCGAAGTATTCGAGACTCCACGCACGTCCTTTATCATAGAACTCATTGAGAACAAGATCACTCTTCTCAAATATTTTCTTGTTAGTCTCAACTATCTCTTTTTTAGCAACCTCATCAACATCATATTTCTCAGATCCAAGTACATACATTTTTCCAAGAAAATTAATACGATCCAAGAGAGGTGTGTTCTCATCAGGAAAAGAATCTTTGTTCTTCTCAACCGCCCATAGGGTACGAGCAACATGCATTCCCACATCTCCTTGATAGCAGACACGGATAACTTGAGCTCCTGTAGTTTCAATGAGTTTTGAAATTGATTCCCCTATGGAATTTGCCATGAGATGCCCAATGTGAAATATCTTAAATGGATTAGGATCAGTATATTCAACCATTATCTTCTTACCCTTCCCTTCATGAGATGTACCGAGAGTATCACCATGCTTACCCATGTCTAACAGAATGGTGGTAAAAAATTCTGGATTCATGGTTATGTTTATGAAACCAGGACCAGCACTCGCAAGAGATTTTACATACTGAGGAAGATTCTTCGTAACCTCCTCAATGAGACGAGTGGCACATTCCCGAGGGGTCATTCCAAGATTTTTTGCATATACAAGCGCACTATTTGTAGAAAAATCACCATGCTGAGGATTCTCTGGGTACTCAAAATTAACCTTAGGATTTTCTATTCCAAGGTTTTTTAGGGCTTGTTCAAAGGGTTTTATCAAACTTTCCAACATGGCGCTATTGTAGCATTAAAACGCTCTTTTGTGCGAGACTATTGACATATTATTTATCTTTGCTATAGTCATCTATGAACTAGTAAAGAAGAAAAGATCAGTAGCCCTAGCCCACCCAAAGTTGCTCGCCCCTAGAGGTTTGAGCACTTACCCCCGTCGATATTCGCCCTATCGACGGGGTTTTTAATTATCTCCTTAGTATTGAGTCTATTCTCTCGGCAATCTTTTTCATATCCTTTTCTTTCTTGCCCCGGGTAGTCTCACCTGCCGTACCGAGTCGTATTCCTGAAGGATCAGTAGGTGGTCGTGTATCAAAAGGGATTGCATTCTTGTTTACAATAATTCCTTCTTTTTCAAGACGACTACTTGCCTCAGCACCCCCTATACCCTTTCCACCCATCCATGTATCGAGAAGAATGAGATGAGTATCAGTACCACCAGAAATTACATTCCATCCCTTTTTTATAAGTTCAGCAGAAAGTGTACGAGCATTTTTCTTAACCTGACGAGCATAGGCTCTAAATGAAGATGATGATGCCTCCTTAAGTGCAACAGCAGTTGCAGCAATTTGGTTCATATGTGGACCACCCTGAAGACCAGGAAAAACTGCTTTGTCGATTTTCTTTCCCAACTCTCTTTTATCATTTCGAGAGAAAACTATCGCACTACGAGGTCCTCGTAGAGTCTTATGAACAGTTGTAGTCACAACATCTGCATATGTAAATGGAGATGGATATTCTTTTCCTGCAACAAGACCTGCAATATGTGACATATCAACCATGAGGAGAGCACCTGCAGCATCTGCAGCTTCTCGTAGTTTCTTCCAATCAATCTCTCGTGGATATGCAGTATATCCACCAACTATGATTGAAGGTTTTTCTCTCATTGCAATCTCTCGTATCTCATCATAGTCGAGTACCTGAGAATCTTTGTTGATACCATAAGGGACCTGGGTCCAAAACTTTCCTGTAGCAGATACCTTGTGTCCATGGGTAAGGTGACCACCATGATCAAGCGACATGCCCATAATCTTAGATCCTTGTGGTACAAGAGCAAGATATACAGCAAGATTTGCTGGTGATCCTGAGAGGGGTTGTACATTTACATTCCATTCAGATGATGAGAGGTTAAAGAGTTTGAGGGCTCTTTCGATTGCCACACTCTCAACCATATCGACAACTTCATTACCTCCATAATACCTCTTTCCTGGATACCCTTCTGCATATTTGTTGGTAAGCTCTGAACCAAGTGCTGCAAGAACATCCTTAGAAACATAGTTTTCTGATGCAATGAGATTGATAACTTTCTTTTGTCGCTTCTTCTCTGAATCTATGAGTTTTTTGATGTATGTGTCTTTCATATCTTAATATTAATACTATTTAATAAATGAAGAAGTTCTACACAGACAAGTTGGTAGAACTTTTGATTACAATCCTTCGGAACGAAGAATTGAAATGAAATCTCCGACAACTGACTCAAGGGATTGATTGGCATTAACAATTCGGTGATTAACCGTATTCAAAAATGCCCCATACCCCTCACGTTGTCGAGTGTGAAATGCAATATCCCGAGCATCGAAGTGATTCTCTTCACCTTGACCCAGGGCACGCTTTGATGTTCTGCGCAAACCTTCTTCAACATCTACATCAGCATAGATATAGAGATCTGGTAAACGAGAAATTTTTTTACGAAGATTCCAAAAAAGTTCTTCGAGTCCCCTACTCTCCTGAGCGTAAAGTTGATATGCAAATGTTGATGCATCAAAACGATCCGTGATCACATGTTTCCCCGACTGAAGTGCGGGGATGATGGTTTTAACAACATGATCAAAACGCGCTGCAAACATAAGGCAGAGCATGGTTTCAGCAGTAGCATCCTTAGCCAAAGGATCATTGAGTGCAAGTCTTCGAATCGCTTCTGCATACGGAGAACCTCCTGGTTCACGTGTTATGAGAACGGAATCCTTAAATTCTCTTTTAACCGCCTCGAGAAGAGATGACTTCCCTGCACCATCGCCACCTTCAAGAACAATAAATTTGGGTGTATTCATAATGTTTTTCTTTCTCGACTAATAGTATCAAAAGGTGTATAAATAAACCAGAAAATGTATAATTAGAACACGTATGAAAACACAACATCCAGATATTGAGTATCTTAACCTTATCCGACGAATCATAGAGGAAGGAGATTTTAAACCCGACCGAACTGGGACGGGTACAAAGAGTATTTTTGGAACTCAAATGAGATTTAACCTTGAGGATGGTTTCCCTCTCCTTACAACAAAAAAGGTTAGCTTCAAAAACATCCTGAGCGAACTGTTATGGTTCGTTAAAGGAGATACTCGTCTTCGTACACTCTTACAACATGGTAATCATATTTGGGATGAATGGCCTTTTAAAAACTATCTCCAAAAAAATGGATTACCAGTTCCCCCAACCAATGATCCTCAGTGGAAGGAGCAAAAGGACGAATTCACAGCACGTATCTTGAGTGATGATACTTTTGAAAAACAGTGGGGTGATCTTGGCCCCATCTACGGCTACCAATGGCGCAACTGGAAAACAAGTGATGGTAAGAAAATTGATCAACTCAAAGATGCGATTGATACCATCAGAAAAAATCCAGATTCTCGACGCATCATTGTTACAGCATGGAACCCTGAAGACCTTGAGGAGATGGCAAAAGCAGGATTACCTCCTTGCCACTGTCTTTTCCAATTCTTCGTTAGTAACGGCAAGCTATCCTGCCATCTCTACCAAAGAAGTTGTGATACTTTCCTCGGGGTACCTTACAATATTGCTTCGTATGCGCTTCTCACAATTATGATTGCACATGTTACCAATCTTAAACCTGGAGAGTTTATCTGGACAGGTGGTGATACTCATATCTACATGAATCATGTTAACCAGGTACAAGAACAACTCACACGAGAACCTCGTCCAAGTCCTCAAATTGTCATCAAGACACCTCGATCTGAAGTCTGGGACTTCACTATGGATGATTTTGAACTTGTGGGGTATAACCCTCATGAAGCAATCAAGGCACCAATTGCGGTTTAACACAAAAACCACCCTCATCGGGTGGTTTTTCTTATTTACCTGTACTTCCAAATGATCCAGCTCCCCTTACTGAGCTCCCGAGTTCTTGAACTTCTTCAATGTGAGGACTTTCAATCTTCTGTATGAGCATTTGCGCAAGTTTATGTCCCTTCTCAAATACAATGGGAGTATCTGAGAGATTTATAACACCAACCTTAATTTCACCCCTATATCCTGCATCAACAACTCCCCCAAGGGTCTTGAGTCCATATGTATGAGAAAGTCCACTCTTGTCCCAGATAAGGGCGACGTATCCGAAATCAAGCTCCATGGCAAAACCAACTGGAATTGATTTTCTTTCACCTGGTTTAATCTCAATTCTTTCAAGGGTATATAAATCAAGTCCTGCATCCCCTTCATGAGCATACCGAGGAAGAATTGCATCTGGATGTAATCTTTTTATTTTAAGATCCATATATTTATTTCTTAGATTTTGTAATCTTCTGGGAACGAGTTTTTTTCTTTACCCCGTCCTTTATTGTCGCAGCTTCAACCTCCTTAGGATCAACAAAGTGTTGCCAATCACGTCCATGATATCTCCCTGTTGTCTTGTAGTCTTTCATAGGTTGACTTGAAATTTCAGAAAAAAGAATCTGTCCAATTCGCATATGAGGACGAAGTATGATGGGAAGATGATTGAGGTTACAGAGTTCAAAAGTAATATTAAGGAAATGACCTGGATTGATGATACCTGCGGTGTTATGAATGATGAGTCCGAGTCGAGCAAGACTACTCTTTCCAGAAAGATGTATGAGATATTTATTAGAACCAAAGTAGTCAACTGAAGTTCCGAGAATACTTACCCCTGGATGAAGGACGAAATATCCATCATTATCAACTTCAATCTCCTTAGTTACAGGAAAAATCTTCTTTACAGGATCAATTGCCATAGTTGATTCTGTGTTATGTACCAAAAACTTATTACCCAGCAAAATATCATAACTTGCAGGCTGAAGACGTGCCTCTTCAAAGTCTTTGATAATAACTTCACCCTTCTCAATTGCCTTTTTTATATCACGGTCTGAAAGATACATAATATTCTATATAGAATTAAGTAAAACCTATACCTTGTAGTATATCGTGTAGCTGATAAAATGAAAGATGACAAAAGCTTAAAAACAATTTGTTATAAAAAAACAATGATAAAAGTATTCATAATTGCAGCGGTTACCGCAGATGGATTCATTGCCAAAGATGCACAGCATGCAGCCCTATGGACAAGTAAGGCTGATAAGAAACGATTTGTTGAGCTCACTAAACGTGCGGGGGTTGTTGTTATGGGGTCTTCTACTTACAAAACCATTGGACGCCCACTTAAGGAACGGGTAAATATTGTATACTCAAAACATCAGAATTTTGAAGGAGTAGAAATGACACAAGATAGTCCTCGTGAACTCATTAGGAAACTTGAGGAACGAGGTTTTAAGGAGGTAGCAATCTGTGGTGGATCTCATGTATATACTATGTTTATGAATGCAGGAGTTGTTGATACTATCTACCTCACTATTGAACCTCATGTATTTGGTAAAGGTATAACTCTGTTTAATGAAGATATACAGGGAGGACATCTCAAACTAAAACATGCGCAAACCTCTGAAAGTTCGGGATCACTTCTTCTTGAATATTCAGTGGATCACTCTGGTTCCCCAAATATGAAGATTGAATAGAAAAAGACCCCATAATGGGGTCTTTTTCTATATACCTACTTTACATCAATTCCGAGTGATCGACATGATCCTTCGATAATCTTCATTGCTGCTTCAATATCTGTTGCATTGAGATCAGGAAGTTTTCGTTCTGCAATTGCACGTACCTGAGCTTTTGTAATGGTACCTGCTCGCTTTACTGCATGCTTTCCTGCACCCTTCTCTATTCCGACAGCTTTGAGAATGAGAGATGAAGCTGGAGGTGTCTTAAGAACAAAGTCATATGTTCTATCCTCATATACGGTGATAACTACAGGGACAATATCACCTGCCATATCACGAGTAGCATCATTGAATTTCTTAGTGAAATCTCCGATGTTTACACCTGCCTGACCTAGGGTAGGACCAAGTGGAGGAGCTGGTGTTGCCTTCCCTGCTGGTGCTGAAACTTTAACTTTTTTGATTATCTTTTTAGCCATAAAATATAATTGAATGTAATGTGGATACTACCTTAAATCTTCTTAACTTGCAAGAAATCGAGCTCAACTGGTGTTTCTCGTCCAAACATTGAGACAAGAACCTTAACCTTACCTCGACTATCATCTACTTCACTTACCTTTCCTTCAAGATCCTTAAATGGACCGTCTACGATCTTTACTGTCTCATCTAATACAAGGTCAATAGTATGCTTTACTTCATCCTTGTTCATTCGACTAAAGAGCATATCAACTTCTTTCTTTTCAAGAGGAACTGGATTAACACCAGACCCCACAAAACCAGTAACTCGAGGAGTATTTCGCACCACATACCATGAATCATCATTTACAATCATATCTACGAGTACATAACCAGGGTAGATTTTCTCTTCTTCTTCAACTCTCTTACCTCCCTTTATCTTTATCTTCTTCTCTGTAGGTACAAGAACATTGAAAATACGGTCTTCCATACCCAATGACTCTATACGCTGTTTGAGATTACGTGCAACAGCATTTTCATACCCTGCATAGGTGTGAATTGCATACCAATTTCTTTGTGCATCAATTTGTTGTTTTGACATAGATTATGAGAAGGAGATTATACCAATAATGTGAGGAGGCGTGAGAAGATGTAATCGAAAAGTCCAAGAAGAAGAGAGATTGCAATAGATACAGCAACCACAGCAAAAGCATAGAGCAAAGCTTGCTTTCGTGTTGGCCAATTTACATGACTCATCTCGGCCCGAGTGTCCTTTACATATTCAGTGATATTCATACTCTTTATGCTTTATATCTATTAAAAAACCCCTTCCCGGGGATTACGGGTATAGTACGCCTTTTCAGTGATAAAGTCAATTAACTAACGAATCTCGTAGGTAATAGAAACTGTAGAAGTGATCTTCTGTTCCCCTGTTGGAATCTGAGGTGCACTTACTGCCTTCACACCCATCATATCTCCTCCCATAGCTACTTCACGTGCATAAGGAAGGTATGAATCATCACTTGAATCATAGAATCCAACTACTTTTACAAGTCGAACTCCGAGTGAGCGAGCGATGGCATCTGCCTTAGCTTGAGCTTGAGCAATAGCTTCAGCTCGTGCCTTTGCCTTTACCACATTTACATCATCAATTGAGAATGTAAGACCATTTACATTCTGTACACCTGCTGTACCGATAGAATCAAAGAGTTCTCCTGCCTTCTCAAGATTTCGCACCTTAACTTCGATAGTTTGACTTACATCATAACCAGTAAGTACAGACTTACCATTTGGACATCCATACTGAGTACAAAGTCCTTGAGAATACTCATAGTGAGGGTTGATATTGTATGAAAGTGTCTTGATATCTTTCTCTGCCACACCTCCAGCTTTTACAGCTTTAAGAGCTGCATCAATTTTCTCAGCAGACTTTGTCTGAGCTTCCTTCACTGTCTTTGCTGTTTCAGTTACGGTAAATGAGAATGTGGCAATATCAGGAATTGACACAGCCTCTCCCTTACCATTCACAGAAATACTATTCATAATTGGAGTATTTCTACCAATGTATTTGATAGACATAAATTCCTTTACAACGAGTACTGCGAGAAATATCGCAAGTAATGTACCTACCCATGAACCAACTTTCCAAGCTTTTTCTTGATAATTCATATGCTATTAGTTATTTAATAATGTGGACCCTAGTATACCATGCGTCATAGAGATTCTCAAAAAGAGCGAGAACAGTCATCTGCCCCACCCCACCAGGTACAGGAGTAATCATAGAAACTGAATCCTTCACCGCATTAAAATCAACATCACCCACCAGAACATCATTAACTCGAGTGATTCCGACATCGATTACAATATGTCCATCATGTATGAAATCTTTGTTTATAAAAAGAGGTTGCCCAATTGCTACAATGAGAATATCTGATGTCCGTGCCTTCTCGAGGTTACCTTCAGTCTCACGACTACAAACGGTTACAGAAGCACCCTGCTTCATACACATATCTGCAATGGGTTTGCCGACGAGTTTTGATCGGCCGAAGACAGTAACTTTCTTCCCTTTGATGGAAATATTGTAGAAATCCAACAATTCCTGTATACCACGAGCAGTTGCTGCTCTAAACTTCGTAGAACTCGTAAGTCCATCGACATCTTTCAGAGGATCAATTGTTTCAACAATTACATCAGGATTCATATGGGGAGGAAGTGGAAGTTGCACGATAATACCATGAACTGAAGTGTCGATATTCGCATTACGTATCTTTTCTTGCACTTCTTCTTGAGTACTCTCAAGAGGTAATTGAATATGAGTCTCTCGTGCACCAATCTTTTGAGCAAACGCTTTCTTTGATCGTATGAAAGCATCGGAATCTGGGCGGTTTCCGACTTGAATGATGACGAGATGAAGTATAACTGAGGAAGAAGAGATCTTGGATTTAAGAAGATCTGTATAGTGTGCACGAGCTATCTTACCATCAAGTAATTGCATACTTTCTACCCTACCATGTTTTCTCTGGCATTTCTAGAGAAATGATTTTCTTTTCATTTCCTGTAGCAGTTTCAAAAGAAAGAGAAGTTGCTGTAAGTGCTATTTTCTGTAGAGGTAATTTTATCGATGAACCATACTTAACATCACCAACAATGGGATATCCTATATGTGAAAGCTGTGCTCGTATCTGATGATGTCTCCCTGTTCCGAGATGTATTTCAAGAAGAGAATATTCACCATCAACTTGTACTCTTTTATATGAGAGTTTTGCTTCAAGGGCATTGTGATGTGGAGTATCATACACATGAGCTTGATTTTGATTTTCATCATGGGAAAGAAAATGGATCAGGGTCTTATGTGGAGGCTCAACGATCCCATGAACCCATGCATGATACACCTTAGTAACTGAGTGAGTACGAAACTGTTCTGAGAGACGTGAGGCACCTTTCGAGGTTTTTGCAAAAAGTACAATCCCATCAACATTCCTATCGAGACGATGAATGAGTCCAAGAAAAACATTTCCTGGCTTATCATGAACTCTCTTGATATACACCTTTACTTCATCAAGGAGAGATACATCTCCCGATTTATCCCCTTGTATGAGTATCCCCGCAGGCTTATACACCGCAATGAGATGATTATCTTCATAGAGAACCTTAGGATCGTTCATGGGAAATACCATAGCATAGAATATTAAAATTACACATCTTTCTACCTATTCCATCGTGCAAAGATACCACACGGTAACAATCTCTTACTTCCTGTTTCTTCGAGAGTAAGTTCCCCTATCTCTATACGTCCTCCATATTTTTTTACAAGTCCTTCAAGAGCATTTTCATATGCAATGGCAGAATATCCAGCAGAGTATCCATTCACCACAAAGAAAAGAGGTTCATCAGAAAGAAGTTGTATACATTCTTCTATGAGAGTCATGAAATGTTCTTCAATTTTCCAAATCTCCTTGTTTGCACCATGACCAAATGCAGGTGGGTCCATGATAATGGCGTCATACCTGTTCCCCCTCTTTACCTCCCTTCCCACGAACACGCGTGCATCCTCAAGTATCCATCGTATTGGTTTTTCAGAAAGACCAGAAAGTTCAGCATTGTCTCGTGCCCACTGAACAGCAGACTTCGATCCATCTATATGAACAACCTTTGCTCCAGCTTGTGCACATGCAAGTGTTGCACCACCGGTATATGCAAAAAGATTGAGTACATTAACATCTTTTTTCCCCGAAGACGATATGATATTCCTCATCCAATCCCAATTAGCTGATTGTTCGGGAAAAAGTCCTGTATGCTTAAATGCTGTTGGCCTTATCCCTAACTTTAATCCTCCGAAATTGATATCCCATTTCTGAAGTTCTTTTCCTTTTCGTGATTTCCATTCTCCACCAGCTTCAGTACGAGAGAACTCAAAGTCTGCTTTCTTCCACTCACTCTCAGGAAGATTCTTTTTCCACAATGCTTGTGGATCTGGACGTGAGAGAACAACTGAACCAAAACGTTCAAGTTTTTCACCATCTCCTGAATCGAGAAGTTCATAATCGGATGATTCAGTTGTAATGACGATATTAGATTGCTTCATGATGAGATCTATTCTTTAGGAAAACATAGAGCAATATGATGAACAGGACAGTAGTTGTTAATCCTGACACAGCACAATATGGACAGAAGGCATGAATGACGAAAAGCTGTAGGTATACAAACCATAGAGATGCAAGAACCCCAAGAGAAGTGAAAAGGAGCGGGGCTTGGAGAAACATATCCTTCTTCATGTCTATAAACAAAAAGACTGATATGAGAATGGCGAGGTAGTACATCGCACCAAGAAGCGCAACAGGAACTCCAAGGACAATTGCATACTCGCTTGAAAGAACAGTCTCACATCCACCAATCGTACATGGAGGTACCTTGTTTTGATAGTGTTCAACAGTGAGATATGTCGCATCAGCAAAACCTATGAATGCAACAAGGAGAAGTACAAATGGAACCCACTTAGGTACGTGGTGTAGCGGCTTCGTCAATAAGTTTTTTAAAGTCTTCATAGTTTGTTGGAGTTGTTATTTTCTTTCCATTAATAAAGAATGTTGGGGTACTATTAACCTTTCCCTTGATACCCCCACGTGCATCACCATCAATTTTCTTCTTGAGTTCTTCGTTCTTCATATCAAGAGAAAATTGTTCAAGATTGAGACTGAGAGTTTTAGCATATCCCTCAAAGACAGCTTGTGGATCAGTTAACTTTTCCCATTCAATCTGTTTCTCAAACAACATATCGTACATCTCCCAGAACTTCCCCTGCTTACCCGCAGCTTCCGCAGCAAGAGATGCTGGAATTGCATTCATATGCTGAGGAAGTGGAAAATGTCTGAATACAAGTTTCATTGTTGTTGAACTTGATTCAAAAAGTCTTTTTACTAAAGGTGCATAGTATCCACATGCAGGACATTGAAAGTCAGCATATTCAACCAATGAAACCTCGGCATCTACATTCCCTCGAACCCAGTCAGTCTCTGATACTTCATCAGGCAATACAATATCCCCCATTTCCTTTCTTTCTTTAGCACCAGCTGCAACAAGACCCCATGTGATAAGAGCGATAACGATAATAAAACCAGCCCATGTCATAATGCGTTTTGAATTCATAGTAAATCCCATTATACAGAATCAAAGGAGATGTGAAAAGCCAATAAGTGCGTATATACCAAGCATGTTCATCAGAAGAGACACAGGAATGAGAAGAGAAAGTTTAATTTTAGACATACCAAGAAGAGTTATCCCGAATTCATCTGGTAAGGGTGAAGCGATAATAAGCGCACCAACAATAGGTGCAATCCACTTTAAAAAACCGAGATGGAATGATTGGAAAATATGACGTACTTTTGAACGAGGAAAAATCTTCTTCAAGTCTTCTGCAAATCGATCACGAACAAAAAAGAAGAGGATGAGATCTCCACACATTGCACCGATACCTCCCCATACCACCACCCCACTGATGGGTGCTGACTGAGCAATATGTACAAGAGCAACCGAAGCAGGAGCTAATGTGAACACTGAAGTAAAGAAGATACCTGCGATAAAACTTGAGAGTATATAGTAGTCTTGAAAAGCATGAACTACAAAGTCAATAATACCGAGAGAGCTCAGTACGAAAGCAACTATCGCACCAAGGAGAATCATCATAACATCATGGATGAGTGGTTGTATTCGTTTCTTGTTTCGAGCCATTGAAGTATAGTATATCACTTAAAGACCCTGACTGAGAGAACTGATTGTGAATCCTCTTTTCTGTATATCGAGAATAACTTCCTCAAGAATATCTCCCGAGATCATGTCTCCAAGATGAATGAGGTATATATTCCCTGGACGTAGAGTAGATATGATTCTGTACTTCACAGACTCTTGAGTTTCTCCCACACTCCAATCGAGAGCATCGATGGTCCAGTATACTGACTGATATCCTTCTTCCCGTGCAATACGTATCACCCTCTCATCCCTGTCACCATAGGGTGGGCGGAAATATGGTTTGGTAGAAGTTCCCGCTATCTTCATGAGAGTCTGATCAGTAACTCTTAATTCATGACGAATCTCATTATCTGAAACTTGAGTTAAGTATGGATGATTATACGTATGACTAAAGATCTCATGACCCTCCTTCAGCATAGTTCGAACAAGATTTGGATATGTATCCATAAACTTTCCTGTAAGAAAGAATGTGGTTTTAATTTTGTGTTGAGCAAGTACCTTTAGTATTTTATATGCAGAATCTGCTCCACTTCCCCCATCGAATGTGAGGATGATTGTATTGTTTTTAGTATCACCATGTGATATCTCATCTCCGATAATTGCAACGGGAGGGGTTTCTCTCAATATCCTTATTTCTTTACTCACCTCAACAATTTTCCATGAGCATACAAGGATGAGGATTGTGAGAATCACTATTTGAATTTCAAGAGATATAACTGATGGTGACTTATTCATGCACTAAAGTATATCGTATTTTTATACAAAGGTAGTAGTATGTATGAAAAGAAAATCGCCTTACGACGATTTTCGTGTAAGACGATGTACCAGATTGAGAAGTCTCGGGACTCCACAAAGACGCATGAGAAGATGATGTAGTATATTTGCGAATAACCACCAAGTTGATGAACATTGCCACATACTTTGATGTTTCTCATTCCACCTGCTATCAATGGATATGAAGTGAATTTTTGCCTCAGGAAAAAAATGTTTCCAAATGAGACGAGATCGGCGTCCATGTCTCCAGTCACAGATAATGAGAATTGTTTTTGCAGATGGGAATATTTTATTTATACCTGCAGCTTCTTGAATTGAATTATTCGAAACAACGGAATAGATTGATACATCACTCAACCCCTTCCCTTTAAGACATTCAAGCTTCTTGTTATGGATGGCCTTGATGCCTGGTCCAAAATAAGAAGTGAGTCCCCATGCAATTTTTTTTGACTTACCAGTAGCAACAACTTCGATTGCCTTGTGAAGACATTCTATTGTTGCATTCGGTAATGAACCCGATGTGTCTGCGAGTACCCCATATTCTAGAGGAACCACTAGGTCGTAGGAAACTTCATCAAGCGAAGCATCCTTTAGACCATAGAGAGATCTTATGATGTTCACTTGTTATCCTTTCTTTAAATTTTACCCACACGAAAAAGAATCTTGCCTAAGAGATATATACCACATATTTTATATATATGTCAATATTCTATTGAATTAAGCATACGAAGCAATAAATCTACTAGATTGGAGGGTGTCGTCGTGGAGGAAGTTAGAACTGTGTTTGAGAGGAGAAATGATGCGACAGTTTATATTCCCACCTTTTAAATAGAACCAACAAATTGACCTAGGAAAAAATATATCAAAGCAGGTATGAGTATCCCCATCATGGCAAAAATCGCAAATGTCTGACTTCCATCTCTAATATTTATAGATTTCGCCATTCCTATCAAACCAGTCAAACTTGATAAGACCATGGCAATACTGGCCCACTTATAAATTTCGACTTTGGAACAATAATCAGGGTGGGTTATGCACGAAGCCGATCCTCCCCCAAATCCAACTATAAAAAACATGAATCCACTAAAAAGAAATATGCCGAGAGTTATAAAAGATAAAAGTATTCTCATAACAAAATTATACCATGGTTAGAACTAAAAAACCCAATGAACAGAATGTGTATTGAAAAAAATTATTTTTGGGAGCCGTTGTAAAGGACGTTAGAACTATTTTCGAAAAAAGGAATGAAGCGATGATCTACATTCCTAATATTTTTAAATATTAAAGATTGTATAGCCAGACTCCACAAATAATTCCAGATATTACTACAAAAAAGAAGAGGATCAGGAAAGCTCGATACATTTTGAGGGAAAGTGATTTCATGGAGGAAAGTATGTTTTCACCCTGAATGAGGTCACGAGAAGACAGGGCGGGTCCAACTAGCCAAATAGCGATGAGTGTAAAAATAATTGAGTCCACCACAACTATAGTTGTTAGCATTGTCTTAAGATATTCCATAGATTACATTATAACATTTTCTTGGGGTGACTACTGGGAGTTGAACCCAGACAAAGAGCTCCACAAGCTCGTGTGCTACCGCTACACCATAGCCACCATATACTATATTTCAAAATATCCGAAAGAAAGAATATGTATCGAATAGTTTGAAAACAGTGTGCGCAGAAGAGGATTTGAACCTCCAAGCCCGTGAGGGCGCTACCACCTCAAGGTAGTGCGTCTACCAATTTCGCCATCTGCGCATGTAGAACTTCCCCACTATACCCAATATTCGCCAGATTATCAACAAAAAAGCTG
>CAYMGJ010000008.1:0-2083 GCA_964389975.1 uncultured Candidatus Saccharibacteria bacterium | reverse complement strand
GCGTCTACCAATTTCGCCATCTGCGCATAACATGAGAACTCCCCCACTATATCTAATATCGTCCATATTTTCAAGCATTCATTAAAAAAGACCATCGAGATGATGGTCTTTTTTAATGCTACGCTGTTACCTCTTCTTTCTTTTCTTCTACAGTTTCTTTTGCAACAACTCGTGTATCGGTATTCTGATCTTTGTCGATAGTGAGCATTCGTCTCATTTGTCGGCGAATTTCCTTAGCTGCCTTTTCTCGTACGAAATATAGTTTTGCTCGTCGTACCTTTGATCTTCGAAGAAGTTCAATCTTGTCGATAAGTGGTGTATAGAGTGGGAAGATTTTCTCAACTCCAACTCCGTCCATCACCTTTCGAACGGTGAAAGTACCCCCAGCCTCCTTTCCATGCTTTCGAGAAAGAACGAGTCCTTCAAAAGCCTGAAGACGAGTCTTGCCTTTTTCCTGAATTTTCTGCCACACCTTCACGATGTCCCCAGGTCGAATATCGAGAGCCTTTCGTGCCTCAACATCTACTGCTGAAATGATAGTTTTTACTGTTGTCATAATGTAGAGACAAATCTAACATAAGCCCTTGTTTTTGGCAACTTCCTTCCATGTTTCTTGTATTCCCAACTCCTCGAAAGCATTATGGAAATCTGATGGTACAGGAGCAGAAACCTTTATAGTTTTGTCTTTGCAGTTTTTAAAGGATATTGAAGCAGCATGAAGAGCTGTTCGATGGAAACCTAATGCACGTGGCTTTTCTGGAGCATAGAGACCATCACAGAGTACGGGGTGATTGATGGCTTTGAAGTGAACACGAATCTGATGAGTCCTTCCTGTCTTTGGCTCAATTTCAAGCAAGGAATACCCTGCCCTATACGCAAGAAGTGTATACCATGTTTCTGCAGGCCTCATCTCCCCTCGTGCACCACGTGTGGCAGACCATCGTCTGAAATCACGAGGACTTCTTCCGATGGGTCGATTGATAACTCCATATGCATCGCGTATCTCTCCGTATACAAAAGCGATGTATGTTTTCTGAATAGTCCTATCCTTAAACTGCTCCTTGAGACATTCGTATCCTTTCTTTGTTTTAGCAATGAGAAGAACTCCTGATGTCTCCCTATCAAGTCTGTGTACAACCCCAGGACGATCGATGGTACCATATTGCTCAGTTACAAGAGGTTCACCAACTTTCTGCGCCTTAGGATATGTTGAAACAATCCAATCGGTAAGAAGTGGTTCTTGTGTTTTTCCATCAGAATGAACCACAAGCCCTGCGGGTTTGTTTATGGCAACAATATCAGTATCTTCGTAGAGTATATCTATTTTCATCATATATCTTGATAATTATGAGAATATACGATAGTCTAGTATTACACAAGTTTATATGCGCCCTTAGCTCAGTTGGTAGAGCAATCCATTTACACTGGAAAGGTCAGGAGTTCGAGTCTCTTAGGGCGCACAGATATTACATACGTATTCAGTTTTACTACACCAAATCCTTGTGTAGTTTAATTCGATGAATTGACAATACATGAATTAGAAAGTAATTTAAGACGGAACCCGCTCTTCGAGCACAACTAAAAAAGAAACACTATGATCATTGGAGTACTCTGTCTTGTTGTGATATGTATTATTGCAACCCACTTTCTCATACCCCTACCGCTCCTAAGCCACCAGCAAGGAGACATCGAGATTGACTACGGTGAAGTGACGGGAATGAAGAGTATCCGTCCCGGAGTTCTTGAAATCTCTCTCAAACAAAATATTGAAATCAATCCTTGTTCTCAAGGAAAAGTCATAGGGATGACTTCAGCCTCATGTACACGGTTTATTCATTTCCGAAAAGGACAACTAATACCGAGGATTGGGGAAAGAATTTCGGTCTCTTCAATAAATAGGCTTCATCACTTCACAGGACGCTCATTCAACTGGGCGAAAGGATGGACTACCGTCAATGGAGCAATTCCAACTGGTGGAAAAATTGAACTTGTTGTCACTTAGATTCGAGAAGTTTCCGTACCTCAAGGCAGGAGAATTTTATGTCTCCTGCTTTTTACTACTCACACTAACCTCACAAGATGG
>CAYMGJ010000007.1:24051-33488 GCA_964389975.1 uncultured Candidatus Saccharibacteria bacterium | reverse complement strand
GTAGCGGAAGCTGCTCGTGGATTATTTCAAATTGAATCTCGATTTTAATCTTTTTAGATTACTATCTGACCGTGTCGATTGACTGTTTACAGTCCAAAGGTTATTGTTCTACACCTCAAAGTGAACACTCAGTCCGCGAGAGAAAGGACATAGGTCGGTTACAGCTTAAGCGTAACTGACCGGATGAACGGAACAAAATAAAGAACAGTAATTTTGTTACAAAAGGCCACCCACAAGGTGGTCTTTTGTTTTGCACCACTTGACTTGACATTAATATTGAGTCGTGATACGATACTGAGTGATGAAAACGACGACGATGACTTTCATGATTGATGCCGATGGTATCACTCATGAGGTGAAAGCGGACGGGTTCTTTGTCAAGTTGTGGAAAGAAGTAATATTCACGCCTGGAGTAGCGATTGCATTCGCCTTCTCCTGTATTGTGCTCCCATCCCTGATCGACTGGATCATGGGATGGTAGGTAGCTTCTTTTTTACAACCCTTGAAGCCCACTCATCTCGGATGAGTGGGCTTTGTTCATTTTTATTGCAGTTTATCTATATTTCTGCTATATTTTCCTGTGTTACGTTCAATATGCGCGTGTAGCTCAGTTGGTAGAGCACACCACTGATACTGGTGGGGTCCCAGGTTCGAATCCTGGCACGCGCACAAAAGATTCTCAATTCATGGTATCCTTATGTTTAGGAGGTTTATTATGGATGAAGAAAAAATTACTACCCAAGAATACCTGTTTCTCTGTGAGGAGATACGACAACTTGGATTCGATCCATCTGCCTTAGCGTCAGTTGGAACAGGGGCCCGCGAAGATTAATTTTTGCGGGCTTCTTTCTATGGTATATTGAATGGCATATGGTTGATTGTATATCTCAGAGAAAATACAAGATGAATGTGGTTAAGTTGGTATGTACTCTTTTTGTATCATGGTTCTTTCTTGTATATATAAATCCAAACCCACATCTTCTCAAATGGAGTTTTATCGATTCATTTGATCTTATTATCCATGAAGCTGGTCACACCATCATGTTTTTTCTTGGAGATTTTGTACAAGTACTTGCTGGATCTTTGTTCCAGATCAGTATCCCTCTCATAATTTCTCTCTACTTCTTTTTCCGTAGGGAATACTACTCATGCTCTCTTGTCTTGATGTGGATGGGTCATAATATCTTAAATGTTGCATATTATATGGCAGATGCACTGGTACAAGAACTTCCACTACTTGGTGGAGATTCGGTTATTCATGATTGGAATTATATCTTTTCAACTTTAAACATTCTTCCGTACTCTCAGGTGATAAGTGGGGTATGTGTCTTTCTGGGATATTCAACTATGATCTTTGCAGTGATATCTGCCTTGTATTTTTCCTGTACCTCTGAAGAGGGAGAAGGTGGTATAATGGGGGTATGAACAATACACAAACAACCCCAAAAGACTTCTTTCTCCATATAGGAGCTACGCTTGCTCTTTATAGTGCTGTTATAGCGATTATTAACCTTGCTTTTAGTATTATTAATTACTTTTTTCCTGATGCGCTTGCAGGATACTTTTACGCGAATTCAATTGCATGGCCTCTTTCAATGCTCGTAGTTCTCGTTCCTGTACTATATGGTATTGAGTGGTTTATACAAAGAGATGTCACACGTATGCCAGAGAAAGAGCATATTTGGATACATCGTTGGAGAGTTTACCTTACCTTGTTTCTCACGGGTATTGTTATGGTTATTGATCTCATTACACTCATCAACACCTATCTCAATGGAGAAATTTCTGCGCGTTTTGTGTATAAATTCCTTGTTGTGCTTGTGGTTATTGGTCTTGTTTTTGCCTACTATCTACTCCGTCATATAAAGAAATCATTGTATACACAAAAAGCGCTTTCATACTCAGGTATTGTGCTTGCTGTACTTTCAATTGTATTTGGGTTTATGGCCGTTGGTTCACCTACAACTCAACGTAATCTAAAGTTTGATGCTCAACGTGTTTCCGATCTCCAGAATATTCAATGGCAGATTGTGAATCATTGGCAGACAAAGAGTAAGTTACCGGTACAACTTACCGAACTCGCTGATTCAATTTCAGGAGTTCAGATTCCACATGATCCAGAAACAAAATCATCTTATGAATATATGGCAAAATCAAATCTTTCTTTTGAACTCTGTGCGACTTTTGCCCGAGAATCTCAGGATACACAGGGAAGGGGCGGTTTCTCTTCGGGAAGTAGTTATGCAATCGATATGTCATATCCTGTTATGGATGGTGGTGATTCTTGGAAACATACAGAAGGAAGAGTGTGCTTCGAGAGGACAATAGATCCTGAGAAGTATAGGCCAATTCCAGCGCCTGGAAAGGCTCTGTAGTTATACTCGATTCATTTTGCAATACTCGGTAACTTGTAGTACCATGGTATTTCGATTGATTATCAATAATACACATAAAATATGAATCTCGGAAAGAAGACAAAGATTGTATGTACTATAGGTCCAGCTACAGAAACTGTAGAAAAACTTACTGCACTTACTGAAGCGGGTATGAATGTTATGAGACTTAACTTTTCTCATGGTGACTTTGCAGAACACCAGGCTCGGGTTGATAACTTGAGAACTGTTATGAAGAATACAGGAAAGACTCTTGCAATTATGCAAGATCTTGGAGGTCCAAAGATTCGAATTGGAGAATTTGAGGGAGGACTCACTGTGTTGAAGGAAGGTCAAACTTTTACTCTTACAACTGAGAAGGTGATGGGAGATAATTCACGAGTATTTATTAACTACCCACTTCTTCCTAAGGAGGTAAAGGTTGGGGGATACATCCTTCTTCATGATGGAAAGAAGAAACTTCAAATCACTGATATTAAGGGTAACGATGTTATCACTAAGGTTATCGTTGGTGGTGAGATTAAGAACAAGAGAGGTGTTAACCTTCCTGGTGCATATCTTTCAATTAGTTCAATTACCGAGAAGGATCGAGCTGATCTTGCGTTTGGTCTAAAGAACAAAGTTGATTTCATTGCACTTTCATTTGTACGACGACCAAGTGATATTGTTGAACTCCGTGAGATTCTTGAAAAGGCAAAATCAAAAGCAGGTATTATTGCAAAGATTGAAACTCCTGAAGCCCTCGAGAATATTGATGAGATTATCGATCTCTGTGATGGAATTATGGTTGCTCGAGGAGATCTCGCTATTGAAATTCCTGCAGAAGAAGTTCCCTTGGTACAGAAGATGCTTATCGAAAAGTGTAACGCTCTCGGAAAGCCAGTTATCACAGCAACTCAAATGCTCGAGTCTATGATTAAGAGTCCAGTTCCTACACGAGCTGAGGTTTCAGACGTTGCAAATGCAATTATCGACGGAACAGATGCAATCATGCTTTCTGAAGAAACAACTCTCGGAGAATTCCCTGTACAGGCAGTGGAGATGATGACTCGTATTGCTCTCCGTGTTGAGAAAGACGTATATACAAGTGATACTATTGCTGAATATGAGGATATGCACGGAACTACTGACGTGGTATCTGAAGCAGCTGTACTTACTTCACATCAGGTTGACGCTCGCTTTATAGCGGCTCTTACTGAATCAGGACGAACAGCTCGTATGATTGCTCGTTATCGACCAGCAGAGCGAGTGTTTGCCCTCACTTCAAACACATCAACAGCACAGAAACTCTCTCTTTCTTTCGGATGTTATCCGATAATCGTTCCTAAGTTTACTGCTGCGGATGAAATCCTCTCACTTGTTCGTAAGGCAGCTATCAAGAACAAGATTGCAGTAAAGGGTGACAAAATTGTAGTTGTTGGAGGTATGCCTTTTGGAAAGTCAAAAGAGACTAATATGATGTTTGTAGAAACTATTTAGTTATCCCCACGAGATAAAATTCTGATAAAGTTTTTATGAAAAACACCCCTTGTGGGTGTTTTTTATTTGCCTGATAATCAATACATGCCACACATTCACACCGCTACGTATAGTGTTGTACCTGAGGATCCATATCTTGATGGTGGGGAAAGGGAGTATGTGTTGAAGGTAAGAGATCTTCCTTCACATGCCAAACCTCGCGAAAAACTCATTTCTCAAGGTCCAGAAGCCTTAACATTACCTGAACTTTTTTCTGTCATTCTTAATACAGGCAATCAATATGAAGATGTGCTTGAGATGTCGAATCGTATTATGCGTGAATATGGGGCAAAGAGTGTTATTGCAGAGCGTGATGTAGAAAAACTTGCAGCAGAGCTTTCTATATCTCACTTGAAGGCCTCGCAGATTATTGCTTGTGGAGAAATTGGAAGAAGGCTCTATGAGAAGAATGCTCTAGGTTTTACTGTCATTCGTAGTGCTCGTGATGTATATGAATATCTTAAAGATATGCATGATCTACCAAAAGAGCATCTTCGCGGTCTCTATCTTAATAGTCATAACAGGATAATACATGATGAAGTTATATCTATAGGGACTTTGACAAGTAACTTTGCACATCCTCGTGAGGTTTTTCGACCTGCTATTGAGTATAATGCTGCGGCACTTGTGCTTGCCCATAATCATCCATCAGGCAGTGTAGATCCTAGTTCTCAAGATATTGAGATAACAAAGCAACTTATTGAAGCTGGTAAAATTTTGGGAATAAGTGTCCTTGATCATGTTGTAATAACAAAATCTTCTTATACAAGTATTCAAGCCCATTATTAATAATAAATTATAAAATATGAAAACATATTCATTCTCTTCTCCTTCTCTACAGGGGGTACTTAGCGATGATCACATATACTTTGAAGGTGTGCGCAAACCTTCTGTGTTCTATTCAATTCAAGATGGTTTCAGAGCAGAACCTGATGACATTGACCTTCTTGAAAAATACTTTAATGATATCTATAACTTACTTTTAAGAAAACTATCCCTCTTTGCTACACATGAATATCTTGGTGATGAAGAGACGGTAAAATTACAGGCACTTCTACAGGAGATGATAAAGGTAAAGAATCTTATGAGATCTCAGGATAATGATGTGAAATAGTATATTCCTATAGCTTTTTCTATGCTTTCTGTATAATAACAAGGTGAACTATAAAGAAGCATTTAAAGACAAGAAAATAGCTGTTATTGGCCTTGGTCCACACGGTGAAATGTTGGCTGATGTAAAGTTCCTCATCCGTGCTAAGGCTCAAGTCACTATCTTTGATTTGAGGAGTGAATCTCGTGTAAAACCCCTCATTAAAGATCTCATTGATAATGGGCTTACCTCTATTATGTGTGGAAAGATATCTCCAGAGTCTCTTTCTTCATTTGATCTCATTCTTCTTTCTCCAGATATTTCTCGTCGCTCTCATTTTCTAAAGTCAGGAATTCTTTCTCATATTCCCATAGAATATCCCGATACTCTTTTCTTTAAACATGCCCCCTCGGTAACTCTCATAGGTGTTATGGGGGCATGTGGCAAGACAACTGTATGTCATCTCATATATCTTATGCTTAAAAAAACCTTTTCTGAATACAAAGATCAGGGATTGTTTTTTGTTGATTCAGAATCAAGTCATGGTGCCCTCACTCATCTAAAGAAAATTAAAAAGGGAGATGTGGTCCTTGTACGTATTCCAGAACAGCTCATCGAGTACTACCACGCTCTTCGTATGAGTCCTCATGTTGCGGTTATAACATCACCAACATCGTTTGAGTTGGAGGATACCAAGATGGCATTTGGTCTTCTTGAATTCCAAACCCATAACAACTTCATTGTTGCTCCTGATGAGGTTGTGGATATGATCAAGGACAAAACACATGTAAATACAAAAGCGAAAATATTACGAGTTCGTCCGAGTCTCATTCCGTCTGAATGGATGCAGATTCGAAAAGCTTCGCATGATTTTACAAATGCAGCACTTGCTCTTCAAACAGTTGAACTCTTTAAGACAGTAAAGGAAAATGCTCGTGATGTTGTTTCAACATGGAATGGTCTCAAGGGAAGGATTGAATATGTAAAGAAAAATGGTGGTGTTGACTACTATAACGATGGGGCCTCAGTTACTCCCCAAGCTACTAAGGCAGCAATTCTTGCCATCTCATCTCATCATGAAGAGAATAGGGACATCATACTCATTATGGGTGGTGCATATACTGGCTATGATTACAGAGATCTTTTTTCAATCATTCCTGATCATGTACATACTCTCATTCTTTTGCCAGGAAGTGGATCTGTCGGTATTAGAAACTATATCCACTCTATGAAGAAGGTTAATTTTCTTCAAGTTTTTAATCTCGAGGAAGCATTAAAGATATCTAAGGAAAAAGCTCAGAAGGGTATGAAAGTTCTTTTTAGTCCTGGTTGTGATGCTGTTGGAGTAGATGTTTCTCGTAAAGAGCGTAGTGAGAAATTCATTAAGTTACTTCGTGGTATCTAGTCTCCACAGATGACACATAATACTGAACCATCCCATGTGTGTCCGGTATATACTGCTTGCATAAGGCCTGCAACTGAAAGTGCACTATTTGTAGAAAGTGTGATATCTGTATTTTTAAGTGAAAGCTCTTGAGCAGATTTAATCTGTTCATTAGATACGATCCATGCATTTCCACCACTCTTTTCAATGAGGGGGATGATGGTATCTTTTCGTTGTGCTGTGTGATCTACAATTGCATCTGCTATAGATATTTCATCAATCACTTGATCATTAACAAAGTGATCGGCAATTGGATGACATGATGTTGTTTGTACTATATGCACTTCAACTGATGCGGTAAGTGCTTGGAAACGTTCAAGTAGTCCCTGGGCAGTAGTTCCTGATGATGTCCCTATAAATACAGCTCGGAGATTTTGTATTTGAAGAATTTCATCTGCAAGATCATGGTATCCGATGGTTGCATAGGGATCTGTTGATTGACGTAGGCTCTGTATCTTGTTTTCTTGTGTAAGGGTAAAGAGTCTTTGTAATGGCCTATCATGCATGGCGATGTGAATGTTTTCACTTGAAAATTGCTCCAGTTTCTTGAGCTTCTTCTGAGATATTTTCTGTCCAACAAGAATATCAAGTTTGAGTGTCGACTTGTTATCAGAATTTAATCTTGATATATGAAAAGCAGCAGCAAGAGCTGCGTTTCCCGAAGATGAAATTGCGAAATGAGAATGACCCTGTCTTACATAGGTATCAATCATAACAGGGATTGAACGCCCCTTATGTGATCCATAGGGATGTAAATCCTCTCGCTTAAAGAAAACCTCCTTAAGTTCAAGAGCAGAGGCGAGTTTCGGTTGTAGCTCATTTTTAGTAATCATGTTGATATAATAGCGCTTTTTAGGTAGTATTAAAAGACTATGAATAATATGAAATCAATTTGTCCAGAATGTAAGAATGATATAGATCTTTCACGATATTCTTCATTAAGTGTTGGTATGGTTATCGAATGTAATCATTGTGGAATTACACTTGCAGTACGTGGAGTTGAGGGAGATGAAGCTTTTACAGAGATCGTTGACGAAGGGAAGTAACAGTTGCTTCAATCATTGTTCTAAAACCATGAGATCCGAGAAAGACGATGCAATCGTCTTTTTTCGTCTCTTCAAGTATCTTCTGAACAAGCATATCGTCTTGCTCGATATAGAGAGTGTGTGGATGAGTTTTCTGTATAATTTGAGCAAGTTCATCTCCTTCAAGGGGATGAATAGATGATTCTTCTGCAACTTTTAACTTTGTGAGTCGTGGAATTATGACACTATCAGCATAGTTAAAACTGTTATCATATTTACCCTGTGATTCTCTCTGTCTCCCACCAATATTGGGTTCGAATATAGCGATTATCTTCCCCTTGTATATAGAACGAAGATTCTTGAGAACCGAAGATGCCTTTTCAGGTGAGTGAGCAATATCATCAAATACAGTTACTGTATTCTCATACCTCTTCTCAAGTCGTCGCTTCATTCCCTTAAATGATGCAATTGCTTGTATGATTGTATCCTCAGGTATTCCTAGTTTATGTGCCATTGCATAGCATCCAGTAATATTCTCTGCTTGAAATGCACCAATCATAGGTGAATATACCTTCTTGTCATTGATGGTGAAATTCAATCCATCTTTTGTCTGCTCCACATTACTGTACACATAATCTGCATTCTGTGATCCATACCATACTGCTTCTGAAACAAGTTCACGAACCTTCGCATTGTCTTTGTTGGCGACAATGAGTCCATGTGGAGGTATTGATTCTATGAGTTTTTTAAATGTCGAGAAATATTTCTCTTCGGTAGGGTAGAGATCAGCATGGTCCCACGATACTGCAGTAAGGAGAAGGTGTGTAGGGCGATAGTATACGAACTTTGGGGTGAGGTCAGTAGGGGAACTCTTGTACTCATCACCTTCAAATACACTGTATGTGCTGTCAGTAAGGAGGGCTGATGAATCATGTGAAAGGGATATTCCTCCAAACATATATGTTGGATCGAGATGTGCTGTAGAGAGTATGTGAGAGAGAAGGGCTGAAGATGAGGTTTTACCCCAGGTACCTGTGGCGACAATTGAAAATTCTTTTACAAAAAATTTTCCAATTGCTTCTGCAAAAGAATATATAGGTATATTCTTTTCACGTACATAAGTTGTCTCAGGATTTTGTGATCCTGAGGCAGTTCCAATTACAACCACATCCGGATTACCTATCTTCTCAGGATGCCATCCCGCATAGAAATTAATTCCATGCTTTTCAAGTTCTGTAGATACAGGAGGGAAAAACCCCTTGTCAGATCCTGTTACTTTCCAACCATTTTTGTGAAAGGCAACAGCAAGGGCACTTGTCGCTACCCCACAGATTCCAATGATATGTATGTGTTTCTGATTCATATATTATGTCGTTAATATCCTCTTAACTTCTTCAATATCTGTACTCCACTTCTCTCCATTAAACCATTCAATACCTGAGAATTGGAGTTTGTATACATCATTCTTTCTCTGGAGTGATCCAAGATATACATATTTCAAACCTTGCTCTTGTGCGTATACAAGTGCTTTTGTCATCATGATAAGTCCCATATCTTTCGGTGCTCTCTCGAGATCATAGAAGGGATATGAATAGTGGAGTATAGATGGAGAGGAGTAGCATAGTGCATAGCCTTGTGAGTTGAAATCAAAAAGATCGGTAAAGTTATGCTGTGTGGTTATAAGTTCACGAATCTTGTTTGCACTAAAAGCCCCACCTGCTTTTTTGTCATAGAAATCTTTTGCCATTTTTCCGATTTTCCAATCATAGTGAGTATAGGGAATATGATGTGAGGTAAGGGATATAGAATCACCCTTACGAAGTATTCTACGATTCTCACTTGAGAGTTCGAATGTCTTAAGATTGATACGAACACTTCGTGTTTGATGCATAACCCCGACATCAATACGAGTAAATACAAAGCCCTTGTTGTACATCTCATCTATAATCTCAGGAGAATGTGATGAT
>CAYMGJ010000007.1:0-24041 GCA_964389975.1 uncultured Candidatus Saccharibacteria bacterium | reverse complement strand
AATATTCCATAGAGATTAGTGAAGGGCAAGCCAGACTCCGAAGACTACGAAGACAAAGTGGAGCATCCAGAAGCGCATAATTGTTTTTTCTTCACTCCAACCCTTGAGTTCAAAGTGGTGATGAATTGGTGCCATTTTAAAGATTCGACGACGAAGGATGTGTCGACCAAGTATTTGAATGACAACTGTTATGGCTTCGATATAGAAGAGGAAGCCGAGAAAAAAGATTGATCCAATTTCACCGATAGCAATGGTGTTAACTGCAAAGAGGGCACCAAGACCAAGAGACCCTACATCACCCATCATAAATCGTGCTGGTTTGATATTAAAATATGTATATGCAACAAGAGATCCAACAACTGTTGCATTAAGTGATGCGAGTTCTCCAAAGCCGTTAATCCAACTCATAAGAGTGAGGGCACTGAATGAAGATATGAGCATTCCTCCCGCAAGACCATCCATACCATCTGCAATATTTACTGCGTTTGCGGTAAACATTACGATGAAGATTACGATTGGTATGATGAGCCAACCAACATAGATATCAATACCCCAAGGAAAATAGATATAGTGCCAAGCTTCTCCGAGTTTGTCATAGATCCACCATGCGGTGATTGATCCAGCCACGAACTGTAGGAGTAGTTTTTCATGCACATGTACTCCACGACTCGTTCTTGACCCTATCCAAACTGAGGTTCGTTTAAACATTGCCCAAGGAAGGGTAACTATATACCAGAGACGCATTTTGAATTCACGATGTACTCGTATGAGGGTGAGTATTTGAGATATTTTACGAGAGCGACGTTCAGTTCCAAATATATTGAGAAGATCATCAATACCTCCAAGGAGAGCTGAGAGAAGCATAACCGCAAGGGGTACCCAGGTATAGCTTCGAGACCAATTGAAAGAAAGGGTAATTACAGCAACAGTGATTATCACGAGAAGACCTCCCATTACAGGTGTTTTATTCTTATTTCTCTGAGATTCAATATTCTCGAGTTCTTTCTTTGTTCCTTTTATTACATTAAATTTATAGAGAAGAGATATGAGTCCAGGTGACCATATGAAGGCTACTATGCAAGATAAAAGGGCGAAACCTAAGATATAGGCAAGATCCGTTGTGCCTTCGAGTATACTTATCATACCCCATAGATTAGCATAATATCAGCACTTTTTCCATGTATATTACCAACCTCTTAAACGACGTAATTCTGTTGTTGATTTGAGTGCTCGAGACAGGGTATAGTTTTCATGTCCTGTCTTTTCATTTTCAATCCATGTTTGCTCAGTGATTGATTTCTCGAGAGATACGATTTCAATTTTTCCCTCATGTATTCCATGACCATATTCACCATCGGTTGGCCATGCAATAGAGTGTACATAGTGAAGAATGGTAGGATTAAAGTTTTGATACTCAATTTGATGGATGATGAGTATATGATCTCGTTCTCCGTCATCAGGTCCTCCTATAAGTGTTATGATATCTCCAACCTCTACCTGACGGAGTGGAACAGTTCCACTGTTACTTGCATGAGCAAATGTTTTTACATCTGTATTTTCGACTGGTCTCATCTTTGCTTTAAACGATCCTAGAATACCTTGAGCAAAGGGAAATGAAAGTCGACGATCAAGGGTACCTTTTCCTCGTGCCTTACCTTCTTCCTGAAGGATGTAGTATGCAAAACCAGAACAATCAATACCAATATTTGTATCAACAAGGAAATGTTTAAGTGATTCAGGGGTAAAATCCTGTACACGTATTTTTTGCTCAAGAGTTTTAAGTTCTATCTCCTCAGCAATTTCTTGGGGACTACCTTTTCCAATTTCAGCTCGTAATCCTCCTCGAGTTCCTGTCCTCTTGTTGTTAAAATATGGAATTGAACACTGTGCACTACCCATAGAGAAGTTCCTATAGTGGTCGATAACAGAAAGTGCTTGGGGTGAAAGAGTTTTTGTATTCATAATCTTTATCCGAGAAGCTCAATGATATTTTTACCTCGGGTATTAAATTTCATATGAGTCTCCATTATACCTCTTTGTGATTGAATTCGAAGGAGATCTGCATTTATTTTGGTATTCACATATGAAATTGTTGTATACCCAGCTTCTTGTAATTTATGTGAATCAACAACCTGACCAACTCGTACTATTCTCTGGAGAATTTGTGCTCCATCGTTAACGAGGACAAGATCTGATTGAATTTGATTGTCTGTAAGAGCGTGCAGATGGGCTTCGAATGTGGTGATTCCTGAAGCTCCTTCTGTACGAAGAATACTTTGCAATTGAGATTCATATGTTGTTGAAGCAGGTTGTCGAGCATTGATTTCAATGAGATGAACAGTATCTCGTTCCTCGTCGTAGATAACATCAATACCAAAAAGTCCTTTCCAGTTTTCTTTCTGCATAAGAGCACCAATACTATCTGCAATTTCTTGTATTCTCTCAATATTCTTTTCTGTGAGAATAGTATGAGGAACACTCCAATCATTTCCGATTGTACTCCATGGGTTTTCAGTAAAGGGAAGAATTCCTGTTATCTGATAGCTGAGATTTCCTTTAATAATGCTGTGGGGGGTTACCACTATATTCATAGTGAACATGGGACCTTTGATGAAGTCAGTGACACGTGCTTCTCGCTCAGGAAACTTTGTACGGACAATTTCAAGATCTTTTTCAGATTGTATGAGAAGTGTTCCATCACCAGTATGGCTATGTGCCCACTGAATCATAAAGGGTTTCTTCTGCCATATGATATCTCGTGTGATGGATATAGCATGAGGGGGAAGTAGTGAAGCATAATCTCCAAGCCACTCTACTTGAGTTATCTTGTTTTCAATTCTCTCTGCACTCGAAGCTCGAGGATTAAGAAGTATCCACTTATTATCAGAACAGATCTTTTCAATATGTGATGTAGTTTTGAATACAACTATAGATCCATTAAGTTTGTTTACGATATCTATCGTTTGTTCATGAGAAAGGAGTTCATGGGTATCAAGTGTCTCAGGAGATGATATGAGAAATATAGATTGAGGATATTTTTCCTTAAGTTCTTGTGCATAAGGGTGATTATTCGTAATTATGAAGAAATCAGGAATACCAAGGCCCGCAGCTCCTCGTTCTATATCTCGAGTTACATATATTATTGCCATACGAATAGTTTAGTATATTATAGCTATATGTCTACTTTTTATGTGGTTGCCACACCTATAGGGAATTTAGAGGATATTACCTTTCGAGCTATTCGTATTTTAAAAGAGGTTGATATCATCCTCTGTGAGGATACTCGTATGACTAAGCGTATTCTCGAACACTATTCAATTAACACTCCTGTATTGAGCTACCATACTCACAGTGGTGAACAGAAAGTCGAAACAATATTTTCTGCAATTGAAGAAGGAAAGAATATTGCTCTTGTTACCGATGCAGGAACTCCTGGTATATCTGATCCTGGCTCTTTTCTCATTGCACAACTCAGAGAAAGATTTGCAGATCTCCTTTCTACTGGTCATTTACGTATTGAGGCAATACCAGGTCCTTCAGCTCTCACTACAGCTCTTTCCATTGCTGGGGTACCTGTACATGATTTTGTTTTTCTTGGCTTTATGCCACACAAGAAGGGGAGAGAAACTTTATTTAAAGAAATTCAAGAATCAGAAAGGACTGTGGTTTTCTATGAATCAACTCATCGCATCTTAAAGACCCTTGAATCACTTTCGGGTAATGGAAAGAAGATTACGATAGCACGGGAACTAACTAAGGTATTTGAAGAGATATTACAGGGTAGTGCAGAAGAACTTCTCACCATACTCACTACCACACCAGAGAAACAGCGTGGAGAATTTGTTGTCATTGTTTCGGGATAAAGAAAAGCCTCTTCTCGTGTGTAAGACGGAAGAGGTGTGTTATCCACTCTTTTTTCCGTATCGATCCATGAGAGAAAGATAATTAACCCGGTCTTTTCCTTGTAAGGAAAGAGTTATCTTTCTTCCTAGTGAGCGTACAATGAGTTCTTCTGCGAGAGAGATTAGTTTTGGATATTGACATATGACCTTTGTGTCATCTATCCGTGTGTTTTCTACTGGTAACCATATCCATTTTTCTGGTTTTCGTGCGGGTACTATTTCGATGAGAGTTTTGATGTATATGGTAAGTGTTTTTCCAGAGAATTCAATCCCATTTACCTCACCAATACGGTATCCTCCACTCTCTTCAATGGTGATGATCGGATGGCTTCGCATGAATATTTCAATATCATGCGGAGTTAAGTCTCTTTCTTTCATGATTTCCTTATCTATGAGCGTAATTACTCTAGCATAATCGTAGCATATCGAGGTATAATTATCATCACTTAACTTTTTAATTTATAACCAATGTCAAAGCGTCAATGGATATGTCTCATCGGAGTGTGGATCATCATATTTCTGTTTCTCGGAATGCCCGCTACGTTGGACAAGATATGTGCTGTAATTACAGGTATCATACTGATTGCAATTGGATACAATATGCCAGAGGAAAGGCGAGAGAATTCTCAGAAGAACTCTTCATTTGTTGAAACTCCTCGTCATGATCAAGTTATGCCTCAATAAATAGTATGAAGGCAGTATATTATGTACTCATGTGTGTGGGGATATCTGGAGTACTCTTTGTTACTGCCTCATTTATATTTTCTCCTTTTGAAAAAAATATATACTCTGCTTCTCAAGAAGCACGAGTAACTGTTCAGGTACCTCCACCTTTTGTGGTTACTCACATTGCAACCCCAAAGTCTGTTAAAGCTATCTACATGTCGAGTTGGGTCGCTGGTAATGAACAACTCCGTTCAAATCTTTTGTCTCTGATAGATAAAACTGAATTGAATGCTGTTGTGATTGATATAAAAGACTATACCGGAAGAATTGCTTTCAATGTCTCAGATCCTGAGTTACAGAAAATGGGCTCGGTAGAGAATCGCATTCCTGATATTAAGGAATTCATTGGTCGTCTTCATGATAGAGGAGTGTATGTCATTGGAAGAATATCATCATTCCAAGATTCATTTCTTGTACATTCACATCCAGAATATGCTGTTAAGAACAAGGCTGGTGCGGTGTGGAAGGATTACAAGGGGGTAAGTTGGCTTGATGCTGGATCTCAGGATGTTTGGAAGTATCTTGCGCGTATTGGTGATGAATCATACTCAGTTGGATTTGATGAACTTAATTTTGACTATATACGTTTTCCTTCTGATGGAAATATGATCGATATTGCATATCCGTATAGCGAGGGAAAGAGCAAGAGGGAGGTGATGAAGAGTTTCTTCGCATATGTTGATACATACTTTAGACCAAAAGGTGTTCCCATATCAGCTGATCTTTTTGGCATGACAACATCTAATTCAGATGATCTTGGAATCGGACAGATTTTTGAACATGCTCTCATGCATTTTGATTATGTTGCCCCTATGATCTACCCTTCGCACTACCCAGCAAATTTCAATGGTTGGAAAAGTCCTGCATCAATGCCCTATGAAGTTATCTACTATGCTCTTGAGAAAGGAATACAAAAAGCTCGTACTGCAAGCACAACACCTGCTAAGATTCGTCCTTGGTTACAGGATTTTAGTATTGGAAGTGTCACCTATACTTCTGATATGGTCCGTCTACAAAAGCAGGCAACATATGATTCAGGTCTTTCGGGTTGGATGATGTGGAATGCATCAAATCGATATACAAATTCTGCGTACGATCTCAGTACTTCAAGTAATCCACAGAATCCTTGATTTTTTTGTAATTAGTAGTATGATATATATCCGGATGTATGACTTCTCGGATGGGAAGTCTACCAAGTCTTTCGTGGGAAAGACTTGCATCTAAGTTAAAAACTCGCGGTGGTAGAAAGGCTGGTTATGGCTAGAAAAGACGATAGTGGTAAGGCGCTTGACAGAAAACTCAAGAAGTTTGAACGGCAAGCTAAGAGGCTTATCAAGAGTGGAACTACCGTTGGGGCAGGTTCAGTACGGGTCGATATTCCTGGAGTTGGTGTCCAAGTCATGAACCTCATGAACGCGATTCCTGAAATTGTGCTTCACCTCATGGAGATTCAGGATAATCCCTCATCTCCTCCACCTGGTACGGCTTAAGATTCTAAACCGTTTCAGTATGTCCCCAGACGCTTCGGCGGCTGGGGAATTCTCTTTATATATCCCTAACATATATGTGCTAAAATATATGTAAATATATGAACGAAGATAGAATAACGTACTTTGCTCAAACTGATTCTCGTAATAAGAAAGTTAACTTTGGTATTAAGGCAAAGGATAGAACTAAGCATGTATATGTCATAGGAAAGACAGGAATGGGAAAGTCTACTCTCCTTGAGAATATGGCTGTGCAAGATATAAAAAATGGAGAGGGAATGGCATTCATCGATCCCCACGGAAAGACAGCAGATCTTCTTCTTGAATATGTTCCTCAAGAAAGAATGAAGGATGTGGTATATTTTGCACCTTTCGATACCGACTATCCAATTTCTTTTAATGTACTTGAAAGTGTTGATCCCGACAAACGACATCTTGTGGTGTCAGGACTTATGAGTACATTCAAGAAGATTTGGCAAGATGCATGGTCAGCCCGTATGGAATATATTCTCACCAACACTTTGCTTGCACTTCTCGAATATCCCGACGCCACTCTTCTTGGTGTTAATAGAATGCTGTCGGACAAAGATTTTAGAAAACAAGTAATTCCACACATTACTGATTCTTCAGTTAAGGCATTCTGGACACAGGAATTTGCTAACTATACTGAACGTATGGCTGCGGAAGCTGTGCCAGCAATTCAGAACAAGATCGGACAATTTACTGCAAATGCTCTCATACGAAATATGATCGGCCAGCCCAAATCATCCTTCGATATACGAAAGATGATGGATGAAGGAAAGATATTCATCATCAACCTCTCAAAGGGTCGTATTGGTGAATCAAATGCAAATCTTCTTGGAGGTATGCTCATTACTAAGATATATCTTGCAGCTCTATCTCGAGCAGATGTTCCTGATCGTATCCTCAAAACCCTCCCCAATTTCTATCTCTTCGTAGACGAGTTTCAATCTTTTGCGAATGAGTCTTTTGCCGATATTCTTTCAGAGGCTCGAAAATACAAACTCAATCTAACTATTGCACATCAGTATATAGAACAAATGGAGGAGGAGGTAAGGGCTGCGGTTTTTGGTAACGTCGGTACCATGATCATTTTTCGGGTTGGTGCATATGATGCAGAAATTCTTGAGAAAGAATTTACTCCTCAATTTACCGCAGAAGATATTGTAAACCTTGGAATGTATCAAATATATCTCAAACTTATGATTGACGGGGTAAGTTCACAACCTTTCTCTGCAACAACATTGGGTCCAATTGCTAAACCAGAACTTTCAAATGCCCCTCGAGTTATCGAAATGTCACGTTCTCAATTTGCATCTCATCGTAAAGAGGTTGAGGCACGTATCGATGAATGGCTCGCTCCAATTGTTGTTCAGAAAAATCAAACAGGGAACAAGACAGTTCCACAGCAGAAACCACATCATCCTCAAGAACACCATACACCTGTTCCTCCTAAACATGTTGAACATAGTATGCCAAAGCCACCAGAGAAAAATGTGGAGGAGAAGCCTCAACCAAAACCAGTTATTGAACAACCGTTCAAAAAAGCTTTTGAGGAAATGAAAACCACACCTCCTGTTATCAAACCCCCTCTTACATCAGTTCCACTTTCTACGCTTGCTTCATCTCAAAGCAAAAAAATCCAAACTCCTGAAAAAATGAATGGATTGAAAGATGCATTAAGTTCGATTTTGGCATCTCATCATGTTCAGACAAAGAAAGTAGAGACTCCTCATGCTAAGCCTCATCAGGAACCTACTCCTGTTGTTCATAATCAAGCTCAAAAGAAAGAAGTTCCAGAGGATGTACTTCGGGACGTTCTTAAGGTAGAGTAGGGGTATGGAAAAGGTGGGATCTCGAAAAATACTCATATTTTCACTCGTATATTACCCCCGATTTGTTGCTGGGGCAGAAATTGCTATAAAAGAAATTACCGATCGTATTGATCGGTCTGATATCGAGTTCTCTATGGTGACTCTCCGTCTCGATTCGAGACTTCCACGATATGAGAAGGTTGGGAATATTCATGTATATAGAGTTGGATGGACTAAGGTATTTGAATCTAAGATTCCGTGGTATATCAATCTCAACAAATATGCATTCCTTGTGACTGGACTGATAAAGGCTCTTTCTCTTCACAAGAAACAGAGATTTGATGGTATATGGTCAATGATGGCATCATATAATTCTTTCACTGCACTCTTTTTTAAGATGTGTAATCCTACAATTCCTTTCCTCCTCACTCTTCAAGAGGGTGATCCCATTCCATATATCAAGAGAAGGGCATTACCCCTCTATCCACTTTTCAAGATGATCTTCACTCGTGCTGATCATATACAGACCATATCTGAATATCTCAAAGAATTTGCACAAAGCATGAAAGCAACATGTCCCATATCAGTTGTTCCTAATGCTGTTGATTGGAATCTTTTTTCCACACGTCTTCCTGAAGAGAAATTACAGTCTCTCAAAGATTCTTTAGGTAAAAAATCTCATGATATTTTTGTTGTAACCACATCTCGTCTTGTAGAGAAAAATGCTGTAAATGATGTCATTGAAGCTCTAACATACCTTCCATCGAATATTAAATTCATCATATTAGGTCAGGGTGAACAAGAAGTATATCTCAAGCAATGCGTTCAAGATCTTAAACTTGGGGAAAGAGTACATTTCCTTGGTTACATTGCTCATAAAGATATGCCACAATATTTACACATCTCTGATATTTTTATACGCCCCTCTCTATCTGAAGGTTTCGGTAGTTCTTTTGTTGAGGCTATGGCTGCTGGATTACCCGTCATCGCTACTCCTGTTGGAGGAATTGTTGATTTCATAAAAGATGGTGAAACTGGTCTTTTCTGTGAGCCAAAAAACCCACGAAGTATTGCACAGAAGATAGAGAAACTTGTACGTGACCCTGAGTCACGAGAATACATCGTACGTATGTCTCGTACAATGGTTCAAGAAAAGTATGAATGGGGTATAATATCAGAACGAATGAGAGCAATCTTGTCCGATCTACACTAATACTATGAAAATACTTATCTCAACAGGTATATATCCACCCGATATTGGAGGTCCTGCTCAATATGCTCGTAATCTCTATGAGACGTGGAAAAAACAAGGTCATGAAGTTAAGGTTGCTGCATATCGATGGGAGAGAGCCTTCCCACCACTCATACGTCATATACTTTTCTTCCTTAAGATTTTTAGAAAAGGCTGGAATGCAGATATGATCCTTGTCCTCGATACATGGAGTGCGGCAGTTCCAACTATGTATGCATGTAAGATTATGAGGAAGAAATATGTCATTCGAACAGGTGGAGATTTTCTTTGGGAAACATATACCGAAAGAACGGGAGATCTTGTCCTTTTTAGGAATTTCTATAGAGACTCACTTTCAAAACTCTCACGAAAAGAAAAGTTGGTGTATAGATTGGGTGGAGATGCCTTAAGAAATGCTCATCGAGTTATTTACAGTACTTCATGGCAGAAACATATTTTTGAAAAGGCATATAATTTGAATTCAAAGCTTTCAGTTATTGTCGAAAATTTCTGTGGAGAAAGAGAGGAATCTCTAGAACCAGAAAATCGTACCTATGTTGCTGGTACTAGAGAATTGAAATGGAAAAACATTGATGCACTTAAAAGTGCTTTCAAAAAAGCGCAAGAAGAGGTTCTTCAGCATGGATTTGATTCCATTGATTTTGATACCACAAAAGCGTTGTATGAAAACTTCCAAGAGCGTATGAGACGATCATATGCAATTATACTTACCTCACTAGGTGATATTAGTCCTAATATGATTTTTGATGCAATTCGTGTTGGAACTCCATTTATTCTGACACAAGAAACAGGTATTGCTGAACGTGTTAAGGATTGTGCTATCTTCGTTGATCCAACTCGTGAGGAAGACATTATTGAGAAGATAGTTTGGATGTCAGACCCAGAAAATCGTCGTGCTCAAGCTCGAAAGATAAAGAACTTTACTTGGATTCATACATGGGAAGATATTGGAAGGGAAATTATTTCTATTTATGAAAAACGAGATTAATTACTCAACTGAATACAAAGATTATTCAACTCATAGTGCGATAATGATTTCAACTGATCGAAAAATATTCGATGAAAAAAGTGCTGTACATGCGCGGATGATTGAACAATCTAAGCTCTATAAAAGGTTATATATAGTTATATTTTCCACGGAACAACTTTCTCCATTAGAAATTGGTGAAAATTTGATCATATATAGTACAGGTTCATATTCTCGATTGTTCTATGTTTTTGATGCATATAGACATGTTCGAAATATACTCAATACATATCCTCAAGAGCACTTTCTACTATCTTGCCAGGATCCTTTTGAAACTGGTTTAGTGGGGGCCTACAGTGCTTCTCACTACAAGAATGTTGAATTGCTACTACAGATACATACCGATCTCTATAGCCCATACTTCACCCGTCGTTCTCTCCTCAATTCCATACGATTATACATTTCAGATCTCACACTACCACATGCTGATGTTATCCGTGTCGTATCCAAGAAGATTGCTGATTCTCTCGTTTTGCGTGGTTATGAACAACATAAAATCATTCTTAAACCAATTCATGTACCAGTTCGTCCGACTACAATATCTTCGTCGAATCTCGATCTTAGGAAAAAATTTCCTAAATTTAAAAAGATAGTGCTCATTATGTCTCGATTGGAATCTGAAAAGGGGATTGATGTAGCCCTACGTGCTTTTTCTCTTGTTTCTCAGAAAATTGATGGGTTGGGACTTGTTATCGTTGGCACAGGAAGGAAGATGAACTCCCTTAAATCTTTAGCACGTAAGCTTGAGATCTCTCATAAGGTTGCATTTGAGGGTTGGCAGAATGATACAGGGGTTTACTACCAATCATCTGATGTACTCCTCGTTACTTCGTGGTATGAGGGTTACGGTATGGTTTTTAAAGAAGCTTCCTCGTATAATCTTCCTATTGTATCAACTGATGTAGGTATTGCTCGTGATGTCGGGGCGCGTATTGTTCGTCATGATGTATCAAGTATTGCTCGAGGATTACTTGCAACACTCTCTTAGTATGAAATTACTCATCTTTACACAAAAAGTTGATATGAATGACCCCGTCCTTGGGTTCTTTCATCGATGGATTGAAGAGTTTTCAAAAAGCGTTGAGAGTATTGTAGTCATTTGTCTATCTGAAGGAAAACATTCCTTACCTCATAATGTTAAGATTCTTTCTCTAGGGAAAGAGAGTGGAATTTCTAAGCTTGGTTACCTTAAGAATTTCTATACATACATATACAAATATCGTAATGATTATGACAAGGTGTTTGTACATATGAATCAGGAGTATGTCCTCCTTGGGGGCTTAATCTGGAAAATGTTACAGAAGAATGTATACATGTGGCGCAATCATCATTCAGGATCAGTGCTAACCGATATTGCTGCATACTTATGTGCTAAAGTTTTTTGTACATCTCACTATTCATATACAGCTAAGTACAAAAAAACTGTTGTAATGCCTGTAGGGATTGATATTGAGCTATTTAAAAAAGATTTAGGAGTTGAAAGAAAAAGAAATTCGATTCTTTCTCTCGGTCGTTTTTCCATATCAAAGAGACCCGATGTTCTTATCGATGCTTATGCTTCTTTGATAACAAAAAAAACAGAAGCGTCCCTCTCATTCTATGGGAATCCAGATGAATCTCAGGTTGAATTTTACAAAAAGGAGAGGGATAGGGCGGATAAAATTTCAGGCCTATGTTTTTATGATGGAGTTTCTCATGATATGACGCCACAGATATATCAATCACATGAGATTTTTGTAAATATGTCATCGAATGGTATGTATGACAAAACTATTTTTGAAGCGATGGTGTCGGGCTGTTTAGTTGTTGTTTCTAATGAAAATCTTAGAGGAAAAATTCCTGATATTTGTATAGTAAAACAATCTGATGTACATGATTTAGAAGAGAAGTTAAGTAGTATAATTTCTTTAAGACAAGATGATAAAATGCTCCTAATATCTAAGCTTAGAGAATATGCAGATAAACACGGAATTGTGGAGTTATCATCGAAATTAATTTCAGAAATATCATGAAAAAATCCCCAATATTAGTTTTCATACTTAATTGTGACTGGAGAGATCGTTTTCAGCAATCCTTTCATGAGTTCAGGGATAAGCTTGAACGTGATCAGCTTAATTCAGAAATTAATTCATTCTTCGTATTTTCATGGGCTCGAATTTCATATGTAAAGATAGATAATAAATTTTCTTCCATACACAGGAAAACTATATTAGATAAATTAAGACCCCTCCTTGATATTTGGACAATTCCTCTTGTTCTGTACTCTGCATGGAAATATAAGTTAAGACCACAGGTTTGGTTATGTTATGATTTTGGCTTTGTCCCAGCATTATGGATTTCAAGTCTTGTTTTTGGTGGTAAGGTTGTAATGTGTCTCAATAATCAACCGCGTATATATTCCATGACTCGTTCTTTTGGTTATATTAAATATATGTATTCATGGTTTGTTGAGAAAGCTTTCTGCCGATTGGTTGAACATTTTCTTACGATTAATAAAACCATGAAATCTTATATAGAGAATTTAGGTATTACATCTAATAAAATATCTATTTTTTCGATGAATACAATAAATCGTGACATGAAGTATATAGATAAGATGAAGTCAGGTTTAATGAGAGAAAAGTATAAGGTTCCAGAAAATCATAAAATCATTATCACTGTCGCTCGCCTCGAGGCTGAAAAAAATTATCCTCTGCTTCTCAATCTTTTTTCAACATTAAGACCCGAATATACTCTATTTATCTTGGGTAGAGGTAGTCTTCTTGAAAGTTTACAGCAACAAGTATTAAACCTTGGTATTCAAGATAGGGTACATTTTATGGGTTTTGTTCATCGAGATGAAATATGGAATTATTACGCTGATTCAGATGTTTTTGTTCTTCTTTCAAAAGCTGAAGCTCTTGGGGTTGTTTTCTGGGAGGCGATGTATTCAAATATCCCCATAATAGGTAGTAATGTGTCGGGTATTTCAGAAAGTCTTGGATTGAATGGGGAGAGAGGACTCTTGTGGGATTTGGAAACATCAAAGGCTGGAGATTTCCAAAAACTCATTGATTTTTGTGTGCATTCATCTTCTAAAAAAGATATAATGTTACGAAATGCAAGGAAATATATTGATGAACAGATTCGGAATGATATTACTATTAACGATATAATATGATGAATAATCAAACTTCTACAAGTCTTGGAGATATATACAAAAATCATCATAAAGAAAGAAGGGGTGACTTCTTCATCCTTCAAGGTGGAATTCGGGGTGATTTTCTTAAGAGTAAAATTGGAACAGGTAAGAAGGTTTTAGATATCGGTTGTAGAGATGGTGCCCTAACTAGTCTTTATTATAAAGGGAATGAGGTTACGGGAGTTGATATAGATCTAGATGCTCTTGCTCGTGCTCGAGAAAAATTTGGTATTACAACCACATCATTTGATCTTAATGGGGAATGGCCATTACCTAAAGAATCATATGATGTTGTAGTCGCAGCTGAGGTCTTAGAACACTTATATTATCCAGATAGGGTACTTATAAAAATATCAAACACTCTCAAATCAGGAGGTATATTACTTGGCTCTATACCAAATGCTTTTAGCCTCAAGAATAGAATTAGATTTCTTTTTGGACGAAAGCGCCACACTCCTCTTGCTGATCCAACACACATAAATCATTTTTCAAGGCGAGAATTTGAAAAACTTCTTTCAGATAAATTTGTTAATATTAAAATTTATCCTTTGGGTAAATTTTCTTTTCTCGATAGATTTTTCCCAGGTTTATTTTCTTTCATGATGTTATTCGAGGCTCAAAAGAAATAAAAAAATGAAAGTTTGTTTTCTATTTAATAAACCATTAGGCAAGAAGCTCTCAAGTTCTCAAGAGGGAGTAGAACATGATAGCTGGCTCTATGGCTTGTTACGGATTAGAAAATTCGGAATTGAGAGTGATGTTCTAGAATTAGAGAAATACGTGCCCAAAGGTATTTCAAGTTTTTTAAGAAAATACTTTTTCACCATGCATTATGCGCATCTACCGCTTTTTCCTCTTTTCTTTAGATATGATGCTGTATTTACCTCTACAGCATATAGTTGTCTTTTCCTGAAAGCTCTCTTTAGAATAAAGAGATTTAAATGGATCGTGTTGGATTTTAATATTTTAGGTACAATTCAAGATCGAACTACATTGAAACAGAAAATATTTTTCTGGGCATTACAGAATGGTGCTGATGGAATTATTGCTATATCACAAGCAGAGTCTGAAAATCTTAAAAAAGTTTTTCCTCATTTGAGAAATTCCATACTATTTCTTCATGAGGCAACAGATCTCGGTTTCTTTAAGAAAACCAATGACAAGGAAGGTGATTTCATACTATCAGTCGGAAATTATGGTCGTGATTTTAATACACTTGTTGATGCTACTAAAAATCTAGGATATAAGGTGGTGGTTGCAACTAAGTTGGCAGTGCCGAATTCTCCACATGTTGAAGTTGTTCAATTAAATCATCAAGAAATGCTAAAGATGTATTCTCAAGCATCGATTGTTGTGATTAGTCTAAAGACTGATGAGAAGTATTTTGATTCGGTTGGAACTCTTGCGCTCGGTGAATCATTTGCTATGGGCAAGGCAACAATTGTCACTCATACAAAGAGCATGGAATCATATGTCGTCGATGGTGTGAATGGAGTCTTTGTCCCCCAGGGTGATTCTCGTGCTTTGTCAGATGCAATCTCTATGCTTATGCAAGATCATGCAAAGAGAGAATTCATAGGTGCCCGAGCACAAGAATTTGCTGTTAAAAACCTTGATGGAGATATGTTTGCTATGAACCTAGCTAAGTATATCAAGACTGTGGTATAGTAGCCTTGCTATGAAGGTATCCATCGTATTGCCTATATATAACGAGGAGAAAAATATACCTATTCTCTACAAGGAAATTATTGAAACTTGTAGAAATTCTAACTATGATTACGAGATTATTGCTGTTAATGACTTATCAACAGATTCAAGTCTTAAGATACTCAGTGATCTTGCTCATAAGAACTCCCAATTGAAAGTTGTGTCTTTTAAATTTAATGTAGGTCAAACAGCGGCTATGTCTGCGGGTATACATTATGCTAGCGGAGATATTATTATCCCTATGGATTCTGATTTACAAAATGACCCTCGAGATATACCTAAATTTATAGACAAGATACATGAAGGATATGATGTTGTTTCTGGTTGGAGAAAAGATCGAAAGGATTTCACATTGAGTAGAAAAATACCTTCCAAGATCGCTAATATTATCATTGGCTACATTACTGGCGTAAAAATTCATGATTATGGATGCTCAATGAAGGCGTATAGAAGGGATCTTATTCAGGATATAAAGTTATATGGTGAGATGCATCGTTTTATACCTGCATATGCTCGATGGCAGGGAGGAAGGGTTACGGAGATTGTTACACATCATCGCCCTCGTATCCATGGAAAGACAAATTACGGTATCTCCCGTACTTTTAAAGTATTACTTGATCTTGTGGTTGTGAAATTCTTGTCTCGATATTTAAACAAACCAATACATTTTTTTGGTGGGGTAGGTTTTATATCTCTTGCAATTGGAATTGTAGCAGGACTCTCTTCAATTTTCCTAAAGATATTTTATGTAAAATCATTTGTATCAACCCCTCTTCCTGTATTTTCTGCATTGTTTGTAATTGTTGGTGTTCAGCTTGTAGCTATGGGTATAATTGCTGAGATGCTTATGCGTGTATACTATGAATCACAAGATGCTACTCCTTATAAGATTCGTGAGACTATAAATATATAATTTATGTGTGGAATTGCTGGATATTGGGGACAGGGTAAAAAAGAGATTCTTGATAAGATGGTTGATTCCATATCATACCGAGGTCCAAATGATCGGGGAATATTTATCCATGATAATGTGGGCTTAGGACATCGTCGACTATCGATACTTGATTTGTCTCCTCTCGGTCATCAGCCTATGAAGAATGAGGCTGAGGATATTTGTATAGTGTTTAATGGTGAGATATATAATCATCAGGCTTTAAAATCTCAATTAAAAGAAAAACATCATTTTATTGGACATTCTGATACAGAGGTAATCATTCATCTTTACGAAGAAGTTGGAGAGAGGGTTTTTGAGATGTTGCAGGGCATGTTTGCACTTGCTATTCATGATATGCGAAAAGGTAAGATGTATATAGCTCGAGATCGCATGGGTAAGAAACCTCTTTTTTGGGGTATTCATAACTCAACATTTATTTTTGGATCTGAACTTAAGGTTTTGATGGAGCACCCATCCTTTATTAAAGAGATTGACCCTGAATCTCTCAATCTATATTTCACCTATGAGTATATCCCTACTCCCCATTCAATTTTTAAGAATACATACAAACTTGAACCAGCAACATATATTGAGTGGAATGGTAAAAGTGTAAAGAAAAATGTATTTTGGAAACCAACATTTCTTCCGAAGACGTCTTCATTTTCAGATTCTCTCGATCAGCTTGATGGGGAACTTGAATCTGCGGTAAGTACTCGAATGATTGCCGATGTACCCATAGGTATATTTCTCTCAGGGGGTATTGATAGTAGTGCTATAGCATATTATGCTCAGAAGGTTTCGAAAACAAAAGTAAAGACATTCTCTATTGGTTTTAAAGAAGCGAGCTTCGATGAGTCTAAATATGCACGATGTGTTGCACAACATCTCGGAACAGATCATTATGAGAAGATTTTAAGTGCTCAAGATGGATTAGAGCTCATACCTAAGATATATTCAATCCTCGATGAACCCATGGCAGATCCATCTCTTGTTCCTACATATCTTCTCTCACAATTTACTAAAGAAAAAGTTACTGTTGCGCTTGGGGGAGATGGTGGAGACGAACTCTTTTGTGGATATGATACCTTTACTGCCCACAGGCTTTCTTCGGTATATAGTCTCATACCCAAGATTATTCGAATACATATAATTGAACCCCTACTCTTACGCTTACCTGTTTCTCTTGCAAATATGAGTTTTGATTTTAAGGTTAAGAAATTTATCCAGGGATTTAATGGTAATCCTTCACATAGAAATGCACGCTGGTTGGGAGCTTTTAGTCATTCTTATCGTATGAGTCTTTTCAAAAAGAAATATGTTGATATGAATGAATATAAGGATGTTGATATTAATCATGCACAATCAGACTCAAATAATTTCTACGATATGCTTAGTTTAGAATATCAAAGAATGTACATGATGGATCAGATTTTAGTTAAGGTTGATCGAGCAAGTATGTTTAATTCTCTTGAGGTAAGAGCTCCATTTCTTGATACTCGTGTTGTTGATCTTGCTAATCATATGCCAACCTCTTTCAAGTTCAGAGGATTTAAAAAGAAATATATACTTAAAAAACTCATGGAGGGTAAGTTGCCTCATGAGGTGATATATAGGAAGAAGAAAGGTTTTGGCTTACCTATATCTGAGTGGATATGTGGTGATTTAAAACCCATGGTTCTCGATTGTCTTGGTAGGGAGTCCCTCGAGAAAATTGGTATATTTAATGTTGATTATGTTCAAAAGATATTGAATGAACATTTTGAGAAGAGGAGAGATAACCGAAAATATATTTGGACTCTTCTTGTATTTGTACTTTGGTGGAAAAAATGGGTACAATAGAGATCTATGAAAAAAACTACAGCTCCCGATATAAAGACAGCAGATGCATTTGCAAATTCATGGAACAATCTCCCAGAGGGTTCCGTGTATACTTATGAGCAGTTTGAAGATTGGTTTTCTCCATTAACTCAAGGGGATATACAGGGGAAGAATGTGCTCGAACTTGGGTGTGGTAACGGAAGCCTCATGACTCATGTTTTGGCATGGAACCCTTCGTATCTTGAGGGTGTTGATCTCGGTGACTCCGTAACTTCAGCTGAGAAAAATCTATCAAGGAATTCATCTCAAAACTGGAAAATTATAAAATCTGATTTAACTGAGTATACTAGTGAGGGTTTCGATGTTGTCTATTGTATTGGAGTGATACATCACCTCAAGGATCCTTTAAAGGGTTTGCGCTCGGTACTACGAAATACTAAGAAGGGAGGCAGATTCCATGTTTGGGTTTATGCCCGTGAGGGTAATGGTGTGATTGTATATATCGTGGACCCAATTAGAAAGATAGTGTCACATTTTCCTTGGTGGTTTACAAAGTATTTTGTCGCAACACCTCTTGTCATCCCATATTTTATATATGCGAAATGTATTTCAATTCTTAAAAATGTTTCGTATGTTAAAAAATTACCCCTTTATGAATATAGTTTATGGATTGCACGAAGAAACTTTTCTTTCTTTAGACATGTTGCCTTTGATCAATTGGTCACACCTCAGACCCAATATATATCAAAGGAGATGATCGAGGGATGGATTAAAAGCTTCGAAGAAATTGATGGGGGTTCTGTGTATATACAGATGAGAAATGGAAATTCTTGGAAATTTGGGGGAATCAAAAAATGAATCTAATTATATTAAATTATGAATTTCCACCTCTTGGTGGAGGCGCTGGTAATGCAACAAGGAATATAGCGCGTGAATTAGCTCAACGTGGTCATGTTGTAACTGTTATAACAACAGGATTTGAGAACTATCCAAAATTTGAAAATGTTGAAGGGTATGATGTAGTTCGACTTAATGCAAGGAGAGAAAGGCTTGATCGTTCTAATACATTTGAAATGATGTCTTATGTTGTTCATGCTATGTGGTATTTATATAAGACATTAAAAAATAATAGGCCAGATCATATTCTAACTTTTTTTGCATTACCAACAGGTATTGTGTCTTGGTTTGTAAAAATCTTCTATAACATACCATACTCTCTGTCATTAAGAGGCGGAGATGTGCCTGGTTTTTTGCCAAAGAATTTGCGTAATCTGCATCGCATTACAATGCCACTAACTTATATCGTATGGAAAGGTGCACACAGTATTGTTGCAAATAGTCGAGGTCTACAGAGTCTTGCAATGAGAACGGCTTCAAAGATTGGTAAAGATGTTCTCTATATCCCAAATGGTGTTGATACCTCAGTTTTTAAACCAGGTAATAATGTAGATAAAAATCTGAATCTACTTTTTGTCGGGAGACTTACAGAGCAGAAAGGTGTGATCCATATCCTCAATGCCTTATATGCTCTTAAGAATGATGCCTCTATAATTCAACATATTAGATGTACTATTGTTGGTGATGGTCCCCTCAGAAACATGTTGGAAGAAAAATCTCTAGAGTTGGGTGTCACCCAGTATGTTTCCTTTCTAGGCTGGATTGACAGGGAAAGATTGCCTGAAATATATGCAGGGGCTGATGTATTACTCATGCCTTCTTCAGAAGAGGGTATGCCGAATGTAATACTCGAGGCTTTATCGTCAGGTTTATCCATTATTGCAACTAATGTTGCTGGTAATGAAGAGTTGGTTTTTAATGAGAAAAATGGTTTTTTACTTAATGATGTTTCAAAAATACCATATTTCTTAACCCACTTATTCCATGATAGAATGGCTCTTGAAAAACAAAAAAAATATTCACGTAATATTGCTTTAGAAATGGGATGGGGTGCTGTTGCTGAATCTTATCAAAAAATACTCACATATAATGAATAAGCCAGATAATAAGAAAATCTACGATACTACTTGGGTTGATTGGGTTGATATGAAAAAATATGGACCTGCTAGTCGTTGGCTCCGTAGTCTTATATTGCGCCATATTTCATATATACTCAGACAGAAAAAGAGTGTAGATTCAATACTCGATGTGGGCTGTGGGGAGGGAACAATAACCAATATGATCGCAGAAAATCTTCCTCATGCACACGTGACAGGTATAGATTTCTCCAAGACGGGTATAGATTGTGCATCCCGAGCATACATTAGAGACAATCTATCCTTTGTTCATGACAATACATCTGATCATCTCAATCTAAAATATGATCTCATAACTGCATATGAGGTGTTGGAGCATGTCGAGGATTGGGAGTCTCTTCTGGGGCGTATGGCTCAGTCGTCAAAAAAATACTTAATGTTATCTTTTCCAACAGGCCGCATGAGACCGTTTGAGGTCATTGTGGGACATTATAGGAATTTTAAACCAGGGCAAGTTGAGGAGTTTCTTGCTAAGCATAATTTTGTGCCAGCTCGTATATATTATGCTGGTTTTCCTTTCTATAATCCGCTATATCGAGAGCTCTGTAATATTACCAATTCTGCAGGTAATTCTTTTACCACAGGTAAATATACATGGAAACAAAAGACTATAGGTTGGATTTTGTATTTTTTCTTTAATTTTCTTTCCACACGTACTCGCTGGGGTGATCAGTTCTGTGGACTTTTTGTGAGGGTTGGATAAATAGCTTTAGCTTATGATATCAATTCCTGAAAAAATAAAAAAAAATATCCTCGATACATACGCATTATATTATGAGGGATTAAGTAAGGTGCCTCGTGATAAAATTGCCGAAGATGTACTTTCTCAAAAGAAGATCTATGAACAAGTTGATGTATTTGAAAAAACATTCGGGGAAAAAATCGCGGACAAAAAAGTTCTTGAGATAGGGTCTGGCTTCGGTATTTTTGTTGCTATTCTCGCAAAAGATTTTAAAGCTGATGTATATGGAGTTGAACCTAATAGTGAGGGTTTTTATGGTTCCTTTGAAATATCAAAAGATATTTTGGCTACCAATGATATTAATCAAGATAGGATTATACATGGATGGGGAGAGAATCTCCCTTTTGATAATAACTCTTTTGACGTGGTGTATTCAACTAACGTACTTGAACACGTGCAGGATCCTCAGAAAGTTATATCTGAGGCGATCAGGGTTTGTAGAGAGGGTGGGTCTATCCAGATTATAATTCCTAATTACGGCTCATTTTTCGATGGTCATTATGCGTGTTTCTATCTTCCATATCAACCAAAGTGGTTATGGAAACTCTGGCTAAAGTTTGTTTTGAGAAGGGATGCTTCCTATGTTGATACACTAAGAACTGAAATAAATTACTTTAGTATGAAGAAGATAATCTCTCCATTTGTAGAAAAGGGGATTGTTGAAGTTGTTGATTATGGGGAGGGGGTTTTTAAAGAACGCATGTTAACTACAAACTTCACTGCATGGGCAGGTCTCGGTAAGGTTTCTAAGATACTTTCTATTTTACATAAACTAAAAATTGTTTATATAACGACACATATTCTATCGTTACTTAAATTCCATTCCCCACTGATAATATCTCTACGTAAAAAATGAAAAAAGATACACTAGTATTTTCTTTGAAGTTGTTGGTGTCTATAAGTATCTTATATCTCTTATTGAGAAATATTTCACTCGATGCTTTTATTGTCCTTGTTTCAAGATATTCATTGGGTGACATTATAACTGTGGTATTTCTCACTTTCTTTGCACTATGTATAAATGCATATCGATGGTATATTCTCATACCCCTCATTAAATTCTCAACCATTCTACGCTTCACCTTTGTTGGTCAATTATATTCCTTCATACTTCCTGGACAGGTTACAGGAGAGTTTGCAAAGGCATTCAGGATAAATTCAGAAAGATTGTTTGATTCCCAAAAAGTTTCAGTTTCAATATTTGTCGACAAAGTAATGGCTATAATCGGATTACTTTTTGTGACCACAGTTGGATTGTTTCTTACCCACTATCCTGATCTTGAATATGTAAAAATAATTTTTCTAGGTACCTTGTTGGCATGTTTAGTTTTACTATTTTCTGGTGTTAATTTTCTAAGGAGACTTATTGAGAAAATAGGGTCACATTTACAATCTCCACGCCTCATAAGGATATACTCATCTGTGCTTAAATTAGTAAATCTTTTGATGGAGGTGCATCAGAAAAAGTCAGTTTTGTTTCTGAACTTCGTACTATCTGTTGGGTTTCAGATGATACTTGTGCTAATCACACATATTCTGAGTCAATCTCTAGGTCTTAATGTTTCTTTTGTTGAATGGCTCTGGATATTTGGAGTGGTAACCTGTGCTGCTTTCTTACCGATTTCTATTGCTGGAATAGGTGTACGTGATGGTATCTTTGTGTACTTCTTGATACATATGGGCGAATCCTATGATTCAGCTATTGCTCTATCGCTATCAATACTTGGTCTGCAGTGTCTATCTGCACTTTGTGGCGCAGGGGTGGAGTTCTATATGTCTCTAAGGAGGCAAAAAATCAAAAACTGATATATACTCTGTCGTATGATATTAATAAGTCTTACAAAGAAAAATTGGATTATAGTATCGATTGCCTTTATTGCGTGGCTCTGTCTGCACATTCCTGTCATCTTCTATGGAACACAGAGCTTACCTCTCCATCAGTCGTACATTAGCGCAGACGAGCAATCACCGATAAATGGGGGATTACACATTCTTAAGGATAAGAACATCTTCGCTCTACGTAATCTTACTACTGTATATTATGGACCAGTTTTTTCTATAATTGCCTTGCCACCCATAATCACTGATTACGTAGCAAAGTTAATTAAGGGAGACATCCACTCTTCGGATGATTACAAGAGTTATATTTTATGGGATTGGGGAGGTATTCTATGGAAATCTCGTGTTATTGCGGTTGCTACTGGTTTCATAGGTCTATTGTTTTTGTATCTGATTCTTATGACAAAAACAGTGAACAGAGATGCTAATAGATACCTCGCCCTTATCGGAGTTCTTTTACTTGCATCTAATTTCTATTATTTTGAATATGCCTCATTGTTCAAACATTGGATATTTGTTGTTGTATCTATGTTGGGACAAATCTATGTTCTTATCCGTATGTATGAAGAGAAAGATGTGCCATATCGTTACTATATATATCATCTTGTGTTTTTCATTACCACATTTGGCATTAGTTATGTAACAGCATTATCTCAGGTAATGTTTATACCTTTAGTGATTGATTGGATGAGGACTAAGAATTGGGTTCAGTGTAAGAAATTTATTTTCTACATTTTAGCAACTTTGATTCTAATTACATCAATGATTGCATGGAGTCCCCGCTCATTCATTCGAATTGTGGGTCTGGTAAGTGGGGATATTGCAAATACTGATACCTCACAATTCTCTTCTGAAATTCAGTCATCAGGACTCTCTTTCTCTTACTATACTGATATGATTGTAAGAAACCATATACCTCTCACGCTACTCATACCCATCTTATCTTTCTATGTCTACAGAAAGAAAATGTATAGAAAGAGGGAGTTATCTATACTTATTGCTTTAGCTTCTACATTTTTCATAATATTTGGAATTATAAGCCATCATGAGACACGGTATGTCCTACCTGTGATTGTCTCTATAATCGTCATATATTCTATTATTCTTATCGATATTGAAAAAGATCTATCAAAATCAATGAGAACAATTGTGTGTATATTACTTCTCTCGTATGTAATATTTCATGCTATCCATATTGTGAAGTGGATATCTATCTACTCTCATGGTCCTGTAGAAGAGAATTTCATTCAAGATATTCTTGATAATGAACGAAACAAGAAAGTTCTCGTCATCGACAGTTATATACTTGGGCATGCTCATACACAAGAAGCATATACTGCATATATGAAAGAAACGAACAAGGAGAATGTAAATCTATATAAAGAGATATTAAAATCACAGATACCTTACAATACAGTACCCATTGATGTATATTATAAAACAAGTACAAATGTTAATTTGAATCAGATCAAAGAATATTCAAGGGTTGTATTAAGGATTAAACCATGGCAAGAGAATACACAACTCGATTTCTATGATCAAGATTTGCTAAGATTAT
>CAYMGJ010000006.1:24164-39011 GCA_964389975.1 uncultured Candidatus Saccharibacteria bacterium | reverse complement strand
CACGCTTAAATCTATGAATTGGAATATCCACACCCCAAATCTTTTGTGCCGCCTGCACCTTAAGCTTAGCGCAATCAGCAATTACTCCATCAAAGTCGAGGCCAATTTTCATGCGTATAGTATAGCCAATTATTTGTTGCGGGCGATGAGGGAATCGGTCACGGATAATTTTCTGCTGAAAATTTCCGCTACCCCGGCTCGGCGCCGTCGCGCCTGCGCCTTTCTCACCCTCATTCTGCCCACATCAGTATTCGCCGAGACATGCTCGGCTCATACTGCTGTTGCGGGCGATGAGGGAATCGAACCCCCGACAACGGTTTTGGAGACCGTAGTTATACCACTTAACTAATCGCCCAATATATAAACATCATCTACTATACTACAAACAAAAGGCCCCGAGAAGGGCCCTTATGTTATTTCTTCGCTTCCTTGAAAGTAATATGCTTTCGAAGAACCTTACTATACTTCCTGATCTCTATCTTTCTCTCCACCTTTCGCTTGTTCTTTCGAGACCAGTAGGTTTCTCCTGTTTCCTTGTTCTTGAGTTGTATAAGTTGAATCTGTGACATATATGTAAAATGATGTTCGACTACTATACCGTATTCCCTTTAAAATTGCAACTAGGACTTTCTGAAGGCTTTTCTCAGTATATATATGATTGTTGCTGATATAGCACCGAGAATATCCGCAAGCATATCTTTCTGTGCATCCCATATATCACCCTGTGATCCGAGAAATGCGGCACCTGCCTCTGGATCACTTGTTGCTGCATAGATCCACTCGATGATCTCATAACCAGCAGCAACAGTACCGATGAGACAAATACCGAGAAGGTATGCAATCCATGGACGGGCAACAAGTTTTCTCATAAGGAGATACTCAATCATTCCGATGGCATAGAAACCAACACTGAAATGCGCAATGCGATCATACATATTACGTTCGAAACCAAACAGATCGCTAAACCACTGAAACGGAACTCTCTCAAAGGTATAGTGTCCACCGATGGTATGCATATAGAGGAGAACAGCCATCATACAATATCCGAGATTTGAAAAGCGTATACCTCTCCAGTAGAGAATGACGAGGAAAACAGTAATTGCAACAATGGGACCGTTTTCTACATACCACACGTCACGTGCATAGGGTTCAATACCAAGTATGATAAAGAGAACGATATAACCGAGTAAAAGAAGATGGGGAAAATATTTTTTCATATGATATAAGTATACAACAAAAAACTGCCTCGGACCGAAGTCTGAGGCAGTTGTGAAAAACCAACAGTGTTAATTATCCCTTCCCTGGAATATGAGGGGGTGATGTCCGCAGTCCTCCGACAATGGTATAGGTAGAACTTCGAAACCCATTCACAAATCTGCCATAAAAGGTAATCTGAGCAGTCCCGTTATAGACACCCTTAGGGATATGAATCAAGGCCTTGCCCTTCTTGGCCGAAACTGTAGTGAGATACATGTGCCACCATGCACCACCCTTTTCGGACTCACCTTCAATATGAACGAGGTAGCGCTCATCAGGTAATGAATTTGCTCCATTCCATCGCAGTTGATAGCTACGTCCAGCAATGAGCTCTTTGGATTCACTTGGCGAAGTTACTGCCGAGTCAACCGTAACGCTCACCATATGCGTCTTGGTGATAAGCCCGAAGAACGGGTCATAGGTTTGAAACTGGACATAGTACTGTCCTTCAGGAACCGAAACTGGGATCTGTATTTCGAACTCATTCAGTCCATTAACCACATTGGTGGAGAAAATATACCAAGATCCCCAGCCAACGATATTCGGTGAGAGTTTGTTAACAAGGATCACACTAACCCAAGGACTCTCACCATTTCCATCATAGAAGAGTGAGATATGTGCAGTTGAACCAGCTCCCCAACGAGGTTCCTCATCAAAAAGCCACTTCATAGTCACAGGCTCTGGCTGAATCTCAAACGAAGGTGAGATGTCTTCAGCAAGAATTACACTTGAATCGTACTCGACAATCGAAACCTTCATTCGGTACTTCCCAGGGACAACCTGAGGAATGAAGATATCCAGGGAGTCGGTACTCTCGCGATTCCATACCGACAGATCATTGCACAATTCCGAATTAGATCCCAGGTAACAAGGAGTCACCAGGGGCTCGTCGGTCCCAGGAGTTTCCCCCACCATCACGATCGCGAGGCGACCGTGATATCCGTCACCGATGATATCCCAAGGGATATTGACCTCCTGACCGATACTGAGGACAGTTGGCTCTGTGTCCGCCAGCCTGACCTTGATTGAGAAACCGAAGGTTGAGAGAGTCATAGCCATCAAAACAGCCATGAGAGAGATGATTTGCTTCATAATTTGCTGAGTTTTACTGAGTTTTTACCGAACCAGATATCTGCCCAGGCGTTTCCGCCGGAGGAACAACTGGAGTCGCTGGAGTGATGAATGTCGACAAGTACGTTAATACAATAGCCAACACAATCAAACCAAGTATCACGACGATTGATTTCATACGCCATGAAGTTTCTGCTCTTCAAAACCATTCCCCTCCTACGTCACTCGCACACGCGAAACGTAAAGGAAAATTAACACATATTTGGTTGTGAAGAACAAAAATAAGGCTTAAAGCCTTTTCGATAAATAAGATAACATATAATGTGGTATATGTCAATGTATTTGAGAGTATGAAAAGAGAGTACAATAATGACCATGACACCCTCCATATCAGGTATTGTACGCAAAATTAAACATCGTTTTCTTGTAACCCAGCATCATGATCCGCTCATTACGATAGAAATATCACGTCATGCACTCCTGTATAATCTCAATCAATTCAGGAATCGTATGCCTCACGTATCCATTGCTCCAGTACTTAAGAGCAATGCATATGGTCACGGACTCCTTCAGGTTGCCCATATACTAGAAAAAGAACATGTTCCCTTTTTTGTTGTTGATTCATACTTTGAAGTTCGCACCTTACGTGATGGAGATGTACATACCCCTCTTCTCGTCATTGGATATACAAGCATCGACTCCATTATTCATAATGATTACAAAAATGTACGATTCACCATCACAAGCCTTGATGCATTACGCGAACTCGGAGAGCGAGCACGGAATCGAACTCTCATTCATCTGAAGATAGATACGGGAATGAATAGGCAGGGACTACAGACACAAGAACTCGAAGAAGCGTATAAGATACTGTCTCAAAATCATCATATTCACCTTGAAGGTATATGTTCTCATTTTGCTGATGCTGATAGTAAAGAAACATCATTTACAGAACAACAGATTCAAACATGGAATACACTTGTTCGTACCTTCCGTGAAAAGTATCCTGAGATTGTGTATTGGCATATAAGTAACAGCTCAGGCCACGCATATCCTCATGCAGAAGCCAATGTAACCCGACTTGGTATTGGACTCTACGGAATATCAGATATACCACATCTTGTACTCAAACCAGTTCTCCGTATGACAACCATCATTTCTTCTACAAAAGAAATACAGAAAGGAGATCGAGTGGGATACAATGGAACCTTCATTGCGGAAAAAAATATGAAGATTGCAACAATACCTGTTGGATACTATGAAGGAATTGACAGGAAACTTTCAAACAAGGGTTTTGTAAAGATAGGTTCGGTATTCTGCCCCATCATTGGAAAAGTAAGTATGAATATTACAACCATCGACATATCTCAATGTTCTCACATACAGAGAGGTGATGAAGTAATTGTCATCAGTGATATACAAGAAGACAAGAACTCCATCATCTCACGTGCACGTGATTGTGAAGTCATACCTTACGAGATAGCGGTACATATTCCTCATCATTTAAAGAGAGTGGTGGTGTGATATCTCTGTTGCAACAAGGCTATGAATGAGGCAATACCCCATAGCACAAAAAAACAGCAACCTCAGTCGCTGTTTTTTGTAATTCACATAAGAATATTCTGTGCGCAGGGAGGGATTTGAACCCCCGTAGCCCAAAGGGCGAGAGATTTACAGTCTCTTGTAATTGACCGCTCTACCACCTGCGCAAATAACTATTCCTCAATGAGTCTACCAGATTTACTTCTTCAACTCAATATCTGAGACAATAATCTGATTTTCAATCTTTCTTTTCTTTCGAGTTTCGAAGGTAAATTCTCCATTCTTCATTCCCACAATAACAGATCCTCCTCGTGATACTTTGTCACTAATCATGAGAGATGCGATGGGGGTAAGGATCTTGTTTTGTATAAGTCGCTTAAGAGGTCGTGCTCCATAATGAGGATCATATCCTTCTTTTGCAAGATAGGTGAAAACATCAGAAGATACTGAAAGGTGTATATCCTTGACCTGAAGACGGTCAACAACAATCTGTACCTGTATTTTCACAATCTGTTCAATTGCCTCTGGAGTGAGGATATCGAAGAGAATGATATCATCTACACGATTAAGAAACTCGGGTCTGAAATATTCCTTAAGACTTGCCATCACCTTCTCTTTTGCATGTTCATAGTTTTCCTTCTCAACCGTATCATCATTCTTTGAGAAACCAATTTTCTCCATTTTCTGGATGAATTGTGCTCCAATATTTGATGTCATGATAATTACGGTATTCTTGAAGTTAACAACTCTTCCCTTCGAATCCGTTAACCTTCCATTATCAAGAACCTGAAGAAGTATATTGAACACTTCAGGGTGTGCTTTCTCAATCTCATCAAACAAGATGATTGAGTAGGGGCGTCGACGTACAAGTTCTGTAAGCCCTCCACCATCATCATGACCTACATATCCTGGAGGCGCACCAATCAATTTTGACACTGAGTGTTTCTCCATGAACTCAGACATATCAACTCGAATGAGAGCCTTGTCATCATTAAACAAGAATTCTGCCAACGCTTTTGTAAGTTCAGTTTTTCCCACTCCTGTTGGACCAAGGAAAATGAATGATCCGATAGGTCTCTGAGGATCAGCGATACCTGCACGAGATCGTTTGATAGTATCTGCAATCTTGGTAACAGCTTCTCCTTGACCAATGATACGCTTTTTAAGTTCTTCCTCCATACGAGAAAGTTTTCGAGCTTCTTCCTCCAACATTCGACTTACAGGAATACCAGTCCATCGTGATACAACATCTGCGATATCTTGTTCTGTAATTTCTTCTTTAAGAATTCGTCGAGATGATTGTAATTTCTTCAATCTCTTGTTCTTTGTCTCGAGCTCCTTCTCAAGAGAAGGAATGAGACCATAGCGTATTTCAGCTGCATACGAGAGATCTGAGCGAGCCTCTGCTGATTCAGCGTCAATACGAGCTTTCTCAAGATCTTTCTTAATTCTCTTAATATCACTAATGGTGTCCTTCTCATTCTTCCACTTGAGTTCAAGTTCACCCGTACTTTCTTTGAGATCTGCAATTTCAGATTCAATTTTCTGCATACGAGCCTTAGCATTCTTGTCAGTCTCTTTCTTGAGTGCTTCACGTTCAATTTCAAGACGCATAATCTTACGACGTGTCTCTTCAAGTTGTGGGGGCATATTTTCAAGAGAGATCTTGAGAGCAGAAGCAGCCTCATCAATGAGATCAACAGTCTTGTCAGGAAGAAAACGATCTGAGATATATCGAGCAGAGAGATTTACCGCAGCAACAATCGCATCATCAGTAATACGAACACCATGATAGAGCTCATACTTTTCTTTAAGACCACGAAGAATGGCAATGGCATCATCAAGAGAAGGCTCATTAACATATACAGGCTGGAAACGTCGGGTAAGGGCAGGATCTTTCTCAATATGTTTCTGATATTCCTTAAGGGTTGTTGCACCGATAGCGCGAAGTTCACCTCGGGCAAGTGATGGCTTAAGCATATTAGAAGCGTCCATTGATCCCTCAGATGCACCAGCACCTACGATTGTATGTATTTCATCAATGAAAAGAATGATCTTTCCTTCTGAACGTTCAACTTCCTTAAGGATATTCTTGAGTCTTTCTTCAAATTCTCCACGATACTTAGTTCCTGCAATGAGAGAACCAAGATCGAGAGATACGAGTTCCTTGTCTTTCAGTGATTCAGGAACATCTCCTTGTGCAATACGGAGAGCAAGTCCTTCAGCGATAGCTGTTTTTCCTACCCCAGCTTCTCCAATGAGAATTGGATTGTTCTTTGTCCTTCGAGAAAGAATCTGAATGACACGAAGTATTTCACTATCACGACCGATGACAGGATCGAGTTTGTTTTCCTTAGCAAGTTTAGTAAGACTTCGAGCGTATTTAGCAAGAGCACGATACTGCTTCGGCTTTTGTTCAGTCACTGTATCGCTACTCTTAAGCTCATCGATGACAGAGATAACTGCAGCACGATCAATCTTAAACCGAGTGAGAATATCACGAGCTTGACCCTGAACATCAAAGAGAGCAACGAAGAGGTGTTCAGTCGATATGAACTCATCTTTCAGCTCAGCAGCAACTTTTCCTGCTTGTTCAAGCACTGATGCAAGTTCAGGAGTTATATATATTTGATATGACGGAGAAAGTACCTTACTCGCTTCAGGACTTTCAATGTGTTCGAGAATGAGATCGGTAAGGAGAGTAACATCAATCTCCATCTTATCAAGTATGGAAGCAACCATACTCTCTTCTTGAAGAATGAGAGCACAGAGAAGGTGTACAGGGTTTACGTGATTGATACCACGCTCTATCGCCAATTCATGTGATCGACGAAGGGCTTCCTTTGCTTTTGTCGTGAAATTTACAAATGGAGGCATGGGGTTATAGTAATGAAAAAATGAGAATATGTCAAAAATGAGATGGGTTGACTTTAAAAAGGTATCCTGCCTTTTTCATTTCCCTAGAATATCTCTCAGCACCTTAAGTACATACCGTATGTCTGAAAGAGTTGTAGAAATACCGAGAGAGAAACGTAGAGATGACGTTGAATCAATACCGAGTGCATGTGCTACGTATGATTCATCAGAATCCTTGAGACAAGCACTTTTTGTTGAACATTCGATACCCCGAGCATCAAGTTGAAAAACCATGTATTCGCTATCAACTCCCAGTAAAGATACATGAATGATATGGGGTGAAGTTACTCCCCCATTCACTATCATAGAAGGATATATATCACGAAGACCATCAAGGAATACTGAACGTAACTTCTGTATACGGAGGGTTTCTCGAGCTCTCATCGCATCGACTTTCTCAAGTGCATATACAAATCCCATGATACCAGGAAGGTTTTCAGTACCACCTCTCGTAAGCTCTCGTGTATCTCTCTTTACGTACAACAGCCCCACGCCCCGTGGTCCATATACCTTATGACTATCAAGAGTCATAAAATCAATTCCTAATTTCTCAACATCAATCTCAATACACACAGGAGCCTGACTTGCATCAGTATGAAAATATGGATATACACTTCCCCTCTCTTTACGTATATGACGTATGACCTTTGCAATCGAAGCAATATCTTCCAGAGTACCAACCTCATTGTTTACCATCATTACTGATACCAATTTAATATCAGGAGTTATCAATCTCTTTAACTCCTCCATATTCACAGCACCCGTAGGAAGAAGAGGAATTTTCTTCAGAGGAGCATAGTTCATAATTGAAGAATGTTCAAAGGCACTGATGATACATTCTTCTGGTTTAAATGAATTGAAGAGAAGATGATTTGATTCAGTTCCTCCACTGGTAAAGAGAATCTCATCTGCATGGGCGTGTATGATATGTGCACTACGCTTCTCTGCATCGAGAAGTGCTCGTGAAGCACGTACTCCAGAACTATGAAGTGAAGAGGGATTAGCATACTCTGGTGATGAGTATTTCTTCATTACAGAAAAAACCCCCTCAAGAACAGGAGTGAGGGAGGCATAATCAAGATATACATGCTTCTTTCTCTTAAAAAAATGTATTTTCATTTGTATAAAAGTATTCTATACTTGTGATATGAATTTTACAAATGAGACATTGATAGTAAGTATTACCGTACTTGGAGGTGTTGTCTGTATCCTCATTGGTCTTGTTGTATATCTCCATTTAAAATTGAAGAAATTTCTCATCGGAAGTTCATCAACAAATCTTGATGAATCTATTACAACCATCACAACATCAGTGAAAGACCTTGAACTATTTAGAAAAGAACTTGAAACATATCTCACAACCGTAGAAAAGAGACTCAAGAAAAGTGTTCAGTCGGTACACACAGTACGTTTCAATCCCTTTAAAGGAACAGGGTCAGGAGGAAATCAGAGTTTTGCTACCGCCTTCATCAATGAAGATGGTGATGGAGTTGTCATATCAAGTATATACTCTCGAGAACATATGAGTGTCTTTTCAAAGCCAGTAAAGAAGACAGTATCTGAATATGACCTATCAGGAGAGGAGAAGGAAGCTTTGCAAACAGCTTTCAAAGCTTTGAGGGAGTAGCAATAATTGCTTTAGGCTTTGTAGCATCCCCTTCCTCGTACTCAATTTTTATGATATTTTAAATTCACAGCCTTGAGTATCTAAGTAGTGGCGAGCGAAACATGAGAAAAAGGTTGACCGGGCTCACTGAAATTCGTTTCGGTGAGTCCACTTTTTATTCTCAGATTTTAAACTCTATGGTACCGCTATCTTCATACCCCTTGACAGAATTTTGATTATCTGCTAAGCTATTAAATGAATAGCACATACCCAAAGAAAGGAGACTACTTATGTGGGACGCATTACGTGCACCCTTCAAAAAAGGGCCCTAAAAGGCCATTTTACACCGCTATTAAGGTAATCAACGCTTCAGTGCTATCAACCGAAGCTAGATATAAATCCTTAGGCGGTGTCTTTTTTTTGTGTATAGAATTCTGTTCAGATTTTAAACTCGATGAGACCACCATCTCCTAAATTTGACACATGGAAGAGGCTTATATAGTATGAATTGAGACAACAAAAAAATTACTTATGAAAATAGATCAACTTCCTATCGACGGAACCAGAATTTGGTTCCGTTCTGACCACCCGTCACGACAACCGTTGAATAATTCTTTTTGTACGATTTTGTCTCGAAAAAAATTAAATTTAGCATCTGGGGCGTATGCATTCTACACTTCACACATGGCCGTAGAAATTCAATTTCCATACCAATTTGAAGATTCTCGACATAATGGAAATATAACATGGGCCGATCTGAATGAAATTCATCTGATCCATGCCCATAATCCTATAATTACTATATAGGTGAGAATAAATTTAAAAACCGCCACCGCAGCCATCAAGGTTCGGGTGGCTTTCTTTTTTCTACCCCCTTACACTACCTCCCACCCCCCCACATTATATGATAGTATGTCGTATGGAAGCTCCCTCGAAAGAGCTTGTTGCTTGTCTGTCCGTAGGGATAGCGTGGTCTTGTCGGTCGTATCGCCGAAGGTTGGCTGTCCTAGCCAAGCGCTGTCTCCGCGTGAGCAACCCCCGTCTGGTACCCCCGGTATATCCGGAACACGTCCAGACGGGGCTATTTTGTTTAATACCACACAACCTAGCCAATATGGACTTTTTCTGATACAGTATAGATTCATATTTTAAGCCACATGAAATCCCCTACCCCTACAACTTCACAAGGGAATAGTATACAGCGACCACCTGTTGTCGTTATCATGGGTCATATTGACCATGGTAAATCAACTTTGCTTGATTTCATTCGCAAATCAAACATCGTATCTCATGAGGCAGGAGGAATTACTCAACATCTTGGTGCATATGAAGTAGAGCACACGCGAAGTGAGACTGGTGCTACAAGCAGGATTACATTTCTCGACACCCCAGGACATGAAGCATTCTGTACCATACGAGAACGTGGTGCACGTGTTGCAGATGTTGCCATTCTTGTCGTATCAGCTGAAGATGGAGTACGACCTCAAACTCTTGAGGCACTTAAATGTATTCTTTCTGAGAAAATTCCCTACATTGTTGCCATCAACAAGATCGACAAACCAGGAGCTGATATAGAGAGGACAAAACAAAGTCTTGCAGAAAATGAAATATATGTTGAGGGATATGGTGGTGATGTACCTGTAGTTCCCATCTCTGCACTTAAGGGTACAGGCATCTCAGATCTTCTCGATATGATTATGCTTGTTGCAGATCTTCAGGATTTGAAAGCTGATACACGAGGAACGGTAGAAGGTACTGTCATAGAAGCTCATCTTGATAGCAAGAAAGGAATCACCGCAACTCTCCTCATTAAAAATGGGACCCTTAATTCAGGTATGTACGTAGTATCAGGTGATGCTGTGTCTCCTGTACGTATCTTCGAAGACTTCCGAGGTAAGGCAATTAAGACTGCAACATTCTCAAGTCCAGTACGAGTCATTGGCTTTAGCAAGATTCCTGTAGTAGGTTCAATATTTACTGCATGTAACAACAAGAAAGAAGCAGAGGTTCAGGCAAGTTCATATAGGTTACGACCACATGAAGCTGTTCAGAATGAGCGACATACAGATGATGTTGTTGTAGTTCCTCTTGTCATCAAAGCAGATGCAATTGGTAGTCTCGACGGAATCAAGCATGAACTTGCAAAGATTAATTTCGACAAGGTAAAGATCAAAATTGTATCACAAGGTATTGGTGTAATTAATGAAAGTGATGTAAAGACAGCATTAAGTGATCCCCATATTGTCATGGTGAGTTTCAATACAGGTGCTGATGCAAAGGCACGAGGTATTCTTGAACGATCAACAATTACCTACAAATCATTTGATATCATCTACAATCTCATTGAGTACGTTCGAGAAATTGTTGTTTCAAAGATTCCTAAGGAATATATAGAGGAGGCAACAGGGACTGCAAAGATTCTTGCCGTATTCAGCAAGACCAAAGACAAACAGATACTTGGAGGAAAAGTTCAGACAGGGTCACTTGTTGTAGGTTCTGAGGTAAAGATACTTCGAAGAGATGCAGAAATTGGAAGAGGTAAGATCAAGGAACTTCAACAGCAGAAAGTTAAATCAGGTGAAGTAAAGGAAGGGTATGAATTTGGAACTCTCATTGAATCTAAGGTAGAAATAGCGGTTGGTGACAAAGTACAATGCTTCATCACCGTAGAGAAGAAATAACATATGACATCATCACGAGATCAAAAACTTAAAGATATTATCAAGGAAGCAGCTGCAAAGTTCCTTCAGCGAGAATCAAACTATACCTCACTCCTTACCGTAACCGATGTATCTCTGTCTGATAGAAGTAATAGAGCGACCATCTTCTTCACCGTACTTCCCCAAGAAAAAGAAAAGGGGGCACTTGATTTTACAAAGAGAAAGCGTGCAGAATTCCGTGAATTCTTCAAGGAACAAGCTCGTATGAGAGCTCTTCCCTTCTTTGACTTTGAAATTGATAAAGGAGAGAAGAATCGTCAAAAAATAGACGAAATAGCTCGAAATGTTATAGAATAGTCTGATGGCGTAGTGGCGAAGTTGGTTAACGCGGCAGTTTGCAAAACTGCCATTCACCGGTTCGAGCCCGGTCTACGCCTCCCACTGCACGAGTGGTGGAACTGGTATACACGTACGACTTAAAATCGTATCCCTTACAGGATGTGGGTTCGATTCCCACCTCGGGCACACAATGACATTGCTAATATTAGCAATTTCTGTTATATTTTTTTGGTAGCAATACACATGCGCCCATAGCTCAGTTGGTAGAGCAGATCCCTCTTAAGGATAAGGTCGTAGGTTCGACCCCTACTGGGCGCACTCGGTTTTAATAGGTTTTTGTTTGCGTTATGCCGGGATGGCGAAATTGGCTAGACGCACTTGCCTTAGGAGCAAGCGGGGTAACCCATGGAGGTTCAAGTCCTCTTCCCGGCACTTTTTTCTTAATCTATAGAGGTATTGACATTGGGCATTTTTTATGCTATCTTTTATATTAGAAACCGGTATCGTATATCGGTTAAACACAGAAAGGTTAAATTATGAGCTATCCAGCTCCGAGCAACTTGAAAGTAACAAATAAGACAAAGCTATCATGGGACCATACATCCACTGATTTTGTCATCGAGATACACAATTTCGAAGGAAGGAAATTGTTCCGCGAAGAAATCGTGGGAGCAAAAAGCATTGATCTCGATCACCCATCAAGGACGAGATTGAAACCCGGGCTATATACCGCGAGGGTCGCAGCTAAGGATCCAAGTGGTGGAACGGGTACTCCCCCTTCGCCGGATTACGGCGATTGGGTCACCATCCCTCTCCATATTAATGAAGGGGTCAATGAATCTCTGAAAAAAGGAGTCCTTCAAGCGTTGCCCTATTTGGGTATTGCCCTGATTGTATCTGTATTGATTGGCGGAATAATCTGGTGGGTTAACAGGGGAACTAAAGTGGATGAGGTGAATGACGATCCTCCTATCTCTGGACTTTTAACCAATGTCATTAACAAAGGAAGTGGGAGTGGAGGAGGAAGCGGAAGTCAGATCACAACGTTCGGTGACATTGGGAACAGCAATGTCATTAATGTTCAGTCGATCATCAACAACTACAACCATCGAGACGATTCGAAAGAACGGTCTCTTTGGCCGACAAACACTCCACCGTCAACCAACATAATCTTGCGTCAAAATGTGAATGCAAGAGTTGGGGATGAGTCGGTTGAAATACTTGAGTTTGTTCTCAAGTATGGCGAAGATGCAGAATTCTTCGTTCCACAAGGATGGCGGGCTCAGCCTGGATTTGATCCATTCGAGCGTAGACCTGATTACGCGATAGACGGAATTCCTGTCACAGGTCTTCCAACAGGATCAGGGTTCACTAACGGTGAGACCTTCCGTATCAGGAATCGCAAGGACGACAAAGGTCCCTTGAAAGTGTATGTGAAGCTGGAGAGAAGGAGCTCTGCCAGATTCTTTACTTCCTGAAGGAATAGAAACTCCAACAAAGGGGCGACATCAATACGATGTCGCCCCCTTTTCTTTTTAATATGGACCAAAAAGCTCATATATGAGCAATAATCGCCTCATTTACAAACAGAAAATAATACTATTGACTTTATACACAAAACATGATATCATCATACTCAGAATACAGTATCGTAAAGATCATGTGATCTTTGAAAACCTGTAGAAACATTTGTCGAAAATATGAAAAATCCGTATTCTTTTACACTTCTGATGTTTTTCATCGGAACAATTGTCTTGATGGGGGCCTTTGCTCTCACTGGACACATAGTCCTCGCAGTTATATGCGGTGGAATTGTGGGCTTAATTACCCTAAACATTCGGATCCTCGAGGACTCACCCCGTACGGTTGGGGTAATATCTTTCCTCGGAAAAAGAACTCCGTACACACAAGAAGGATTAGTATTCCTTCTAAAACCGATAGTCGATGTCATTGAATTCCCCATCAAAATTGAGGAAAAACCATACGAACTGAAATCTGTTCAGTGTAAGGTTGGGGCCATTGAGGGTAAATTCGAAGTTGGAATCAAACCCGACGCCTCAAGTGGAACCACTCTTGGAGAATTTGATGATGCCGGGAGATATGACGGCGCCCTTAAATTGATAGATGACGCCATTAGGGCAGCACTTCAAGAAACCGTCGCGGACAGAACCGTCGACGAAGTTGTAAGAAGGCAACATCAGCTTCAAGGAGATGTTTTAGCCAAAGCCTGCGGAAGAATCCGAGGTGACAGCAACGAGACAAATGATCTAAGGGGGCTAGGATTTGTAATAACAAAGTTCAACCTCAGTCTTATCAAGGATAAGAAGACAATCGAAGCTGAGCAGAAAGCGCTCAGTGCAGATGCGTTAGCAAGTCGGGTTCTTGCAAGGATAGCAGCTATAAAGAAGATGAATGAGGGGGTAGAACCTAGCAAACAACAGCCGATCCCCTCCTTTGAACAGGCTCGAAAGGACATACTTGAAGAGCAAAGAACCGATGATGGGCTAATTCAAGAGTTCCGAGGAGCTCCTAAGGACAGATTAGTCATCGCTGGTGGAGGAATAGGAAAATGAAAAAAAAGAAATGGATAATCATAGGAATTGGTCTCGTAATTCTCATTCTGTACTTCTGGGGTGACTACAAGCGCTCTGTGAAGGGGTACCAGATTAGTCCAGACAGGTGGACAAATATCAGGATAGACCCTGCACGCGAAGGATTCAACTTTCAAGTTCAGGGTGCGGTTGACTACCTCATCGTCGTAAACGACTCTGTCGTTTACACCAACAACTGGACGAACAGTCCACAACTTGGTGAAGGAATCTACAAGATTTCCTTTAGAATGATCCCGAGTAAGTGGGTAGACAGTGCCCCGCTTCGATTCAGGACATTTGAGAAATAACAAAAAAGGGAGAGGGCCTCACAGCCCCTCCCTTTATTCTTTTCCCACACAGCTTCACATTACCTTAAAACCCTAGAGCAGATGACTGTCCTACACTACTTGCCACAAGGCGTATAATGCCGAATACGGATACCATAATAGCCATACCGACAATTCCCCACAATAGATGTTTCTGACCTTGTTCACGAGCAGCAGGATCATCTCCACTCCTAAAGAAGTTGAGTACCCCCCATACGAACATCACGAAAGCGAGTGCAAACATAACAGTGATAATTGGATAGACAATATTGCTTACAATCTTTCCAATTACTGAATTTACTTTTGCATCAACACTCTGAGCGTGAACTATGTTAATGAGAGATGGCATCCAAGACATTGATAGACTAGATTTGTGGGATATTTGAAGGAACGATACCTGAACTTCCTCCATTTATATTATTAGGCACCTGATTCTCTGTCTTAAATGTATTTGTAAGAATGAATACAAGTCCCCAGATAGAGAGAATGAGGAATAGTCCAATAACACCATAGATAATAGCATCCTTTCCTTTCTGCTT
>CAYMGJ010000006.1:0-24064 GCA_964389975.1 uncultured Candidatus Saccharibacteria bacterium | reverse complement strand
TTGAGCAAAAGCCAAAGAAGGCATGAAAGAGAGAACGAGTGCAATGAGTTTCTTCATAAAAATATTTATATAATAATCAAATAATACTCCCTTATTGTACCAATACAGTTTTATATATACAACAAGTCCTGTGGACAGAATTAACGCCCTCCAATTCCATAAGGATCGGCGGGGTCATTGTTAACACCCTGATTACCAACTGGATTGTTAACCCCTTGATTACCTACAGGATTATTAACTCCCTGTTGCCATTGAATGTTATTAGGTTGAAATACATTACCACTCGATCCTGAACTCCTGAAAGTTCCAAAGAAACCTGAGGGTATTGAATTCTCCAGCTTAAAGGTATTCGTAAGTATCGCAACAAGACCCCAGAAAGAAAGAATGACGAAGAATCCAATAACACTCCACATAACATAGAGCCCAGCTTCTTTCTTGCTCTCAGCATTGTCACCTCCTGCGATAAAATACTTGTACACATTCCAGACAAACATAACAACTGCGAGACCTATAATGAGGATAATGGCTATATTGAAATACTTTAGAACAAGCTCAACAAGATCTCGTAGAGTTCTCTTTTCTGCTGCAAAAGTGGTTAGTGGCAAAAGAGCGAATAATGTAAGTGGTAATGATTTTGTAAAAAATGATTTCATAATATGTTTAATTAATTTGGTTTCCAAATTTCTTCCTTTGTTACACCAGCATCTACCAATGTATTCTTTATAATCTCAACAATAACCTTGGAGCTGAGAAGAACAGCTAATCCAATAATTATATAGAAGAACCAACTCTTAAGATCGGAAATTTCTTCTGGCTTTCCCTGAGCTAGGATGAATTTAAGACCAACATAAATGATGGCAAGGGTGGCAAAGATAATACCTATGTATATAGCAATATCAACAGCAAGAAAAATAGCATCACGAATATTTTTAACCTTTATAGGATTTTGGAGAGTTGATACTTTTTGAACAGGGGAACTTGAAGGACTTGGAGACACTGGTACATTACCTGTACCAGTTCCTGGACGAGCTGTATTGCCCGATCCAACACCAGGAGCTTGTGCATATGCAACAGTACCCGTTATAAGGAGACTTATGATAATCAAACATTGTGCAATATATTTTTTCATAATTATTTATTTTCTCCAATAAATGTAGTAGCCCCTTTAAATAGAGGATCTATCACCCAACTCATGAGTGTATACACGATAAACCAGGCCATAAGCATTATAACAAATCCCTTAAGTGCAGCCCACAACATAGAATTAGCTTTTTCTCGATCTCCCGAACTAGGCTTCATATAGAGGAAACCTGCATATGCAAAAATAGCAACAAAGATTGGAATAGAGAGCATGAATATCAACTTTATAAGAGAATTAATCATGTCCACAAGTGCAGTAAAATCACACTTACGTGTACGCCCTGCTTCTCCTGGAGTAACTACCCCATCACATTTAACCAAACCACTGTAATCAAGGGCTGCATGCACTGGAGTAAAAGCCATGAACTGAGAGATAAGTATGAGAGAAAGGAGTATTTTTTTCATAATTATATATTTCGTAGTGATATGCTAAGCTCATCCCCTGCATCACGTATAGCTTCTGATATTTCCTTTTTTCCACTTGTAATAGATTCAATCATATTTTTAAACACAGAATATGTTGTTGCGTTATTACTATCAAGCCATCCTTTTGAAATGAGTGCAGAATCATAGAATATTGAGAGGTATGGATCAGTTGTTCCTGTTGAAATCATATCTCTTCGTACCGGTGGCAAATATGAAATCTTAGTAAATTGAGAGAGAGCATTTGGAGTTATCAATTGACTCAAGATACTATACGCATTGTTAGCATCCGCTGTACTTCGTACAATTGAAAATCCATACATAAGTCCATATGATGTTCTGTTCTTTGCACCTCGTGCTTGTGGTAGAGCAGCAATATCATAATCAATATTAGGATTCTTTTCTCGAATATCAGGAAACTCTGATGCATACCCTATGTATGTAGCAAGAAGTCCTGACAAGAAAGCACTCTTTGAATTAGGGAGTGATCTGTTCCAAGAATATTCAGGATTTCGTGGATTTGAAAATCTAGTGAAGAAAGTAACAGCTTGTTCTGCTTCTCGTAACATAGGTGAACTCGTGTCAAAAGCACTCTCGAGGGTAAATGAAGTATCCCCTGTTTGAAATTTCTTTTGAGTCACTGAATTTCCTGCTTGTAGAAGAAGTGCACCGAGTATTTCTCGAGCATGGGCAACATTTACAAATTCACCAAGCGAAACTACTGAGCGACGAACATTGGAATTAACATCTTTCTGATTTATCTTCGTTCCTGCTTGTATTAATTCATCCCAATACTTTGGAAATGTTGCAATACCTGCATTGGTAAATATGTCACGATTCCAATACATAACAAGAGGATCAAGAGTGAAAGGAATGGCAAGAATACCATTGGTATCAAGGTATAGTTCTGCTTGTTCTATAAAGGTATTTTGAAAATCCCTCTGAGTGAGAGCTGTATAGGGGATTGTTATAATCTTGTCCTTATGCCGATACAAAGTATCCTGAGGAAGAAGAACTGCATCAGGGCCCTGTCCACGTGCGAGGGATTCAATGAATGTCTTGTCAAAAGAAGCTTGGGGTATTTCTGTATATGTCACACTTACAGGTTGAGCTAATTCTGAATTCATCGTCTGGAGAAACGAATCGAATACATCTGATGACATAGTTCCCCATACAGTAATAGGTTTGTATACAACCTCTTGTGATTTTCCCTTGTATGAAGCAAAGAGAACGACCCCGATAACAATACAGAGACTAAAGAACCCTATAACAAAGAATTGAAATTTACTCATGGTTTTTTTAATATAATTCCATAATGATGGTCACCAGCATCAAATGTTTTTTCAAGTTGTAATCCAACTTTTTGAAAAATCCCCTCTGCAAGCATACGTGGAACAAGTGTCTTAGGACTTAATGGACTACCTGTTTCCCAGTCGATAACCATAAGCTTACCACCAGATTTAAGTATACGCTTTATCTCTAAAGCCAAATTATCTCGATCACTAGCATCAACTTGAAAAAGTGTATTGGAGAGCACAACCCTATCAACCAAGGACTCACGGAGCTTGGTCCCACCAATTTTTTCAATATTTCCCCAAATAATTTCAATATTTCTTAGACCAACAAGTGCAGCAGAGTTTTTAAGCTTGCTCAAAAGATCTTGTTGAACATCGATGGCATATACCATACCTCGAGAACCAACCTTCTTTACAGCTTCTATGGTATAGAAACCAGAACCAGCACCGAGATCAGCAATTTTCATACCATCTACAACACCGAGTTCTGCTATATTTTTTTGTGGATCAGAAAACATGAGTACATTATAACCCCTAGATTGATTCGGGGCTAGAATATTTGTTCACAGAACTAAATCTAGAGACAAATAAGACTTGCAAGTGAATCCCCATCTCGAAGCTTCATAACCCGTACACCCTGAGTTGAACGACCGAGCATTGGTATTTCTTTTACATCAACACGGATAACCTGACTCTTCTTCGACATAGCAACAATTTCTTCAACATCATCAGTAACAACACGAGCAGCCATAAGTGGTCCTGTCTTTGAGGTAACATTCATGGTAAGAATTCCTGATCCTCCTCGATTCTGTGTCTTGTATTCTTCAAGAGCTGTCTTCTTACCATAGCCATTTTCACCCATCACGAAGAAAGCTGGATTTTTTGCATCCTTTGAAACAACATCAGCACTGATAACAACATCACCCTTTCCAAGCTTTATAACACGAACTCCAACAGCATTTCTTCCCATTTCACGAACATCAGATTCTTCAAATCGAATTGACTGACCATCACGTGTTGCGATAACTACAGTATCATCTTTCGATACAAAGGATGCTGAGATAAGTTCATCACCACCATCGAGTGTAATAGCGATAAGTCCAGAACGACGTACATCTTTAAAGTGAGAAAATGCTGATTTCTTTCCCGTACCATCTCGAGTAACCATCATCAAAGCAAGACCCTCAGCTTCTTTCTTGTTCTTAGGAACAGGAAGAATTGATGTAATCTTCTCACCTTCTGAGAGTGAGAGGAAATTCATAACAGACTTACCTCGAGTAGCACGCTTACCTTCAGGTACATCATACATTTTTATCTGATATGCCTTACCCTTGTCAGTAAAGAAGAGAAGATCATTGTGTGCACTTGCATACACAAGATGTGTAATGAAATCTTCTTCCTTGGTATCAAGGTCTACCACCCCAACTCCACCACGCTTTTGCTTCCTGTACTCATCAGGATTTGTTCGCTTAATATACCCTCCTTTAGTAAGGACAAGTACACTTTCTTCATCAGCAATGAGATCTTCAGGATTGAAATCCTTAAGACCATGACGAATGAGTTTTGTACGACGTTCATCAGAAAATTTACTTTTAATTTCAAGTAATTCATCTTTAATGATACCTCGAACTTTCTTTTCACTACCAAGAATTTCTTTGAGCTTCTCAATGAGTTCTTGAACTTCTTTCAATTCATCAAGCACTTTCTTTCTTTCAAGACCAGCAAGTTTCTGCAAACGCATTTCAAGAATAGCGGTTGCTTGTCGTTCAGAGAATTTAAATTTCTTCATGAGATTCGCATGAGCCTCAACTGCATCTTTTGAACCCCGAATGAGCGTTATGATTTCATCAATATGATCAAGAGCTTTCTTCAAACCGAGAAGAATATGCTCTCGTTCCTCTGCCTTACGTAGATCATATGCTGTTCGACGTCGAACAACCTCAATACGATGAGTTACAAATTCTTCGAGTATAGATTTAAGAGAGAGGGTCTGAGGAACACCGTGAACAAGTGCAACCATATTCACATGGAATGTATCTTCGAGTTGAGTATGTTTGTAAATGAAATTAAGAACTTTCTCTGGATGAGCTCCGTTCTTCAAATCAATCACAATTCGCATCTCTTTATCTGATTCATCTCGAAGACCTCTAATACCTTCAATTGCCTTGTCTCGTACAAGATCAGCAATCTTCATAATGAGTTCAGCTTTGTTTACACGGTATGGTATGGAAGTAATGACAATCTGATACTGTCCCTTCTTGTCTTCTACAATCTCAGCTTCACCTCGAACAACAATACCACCTCGTCCTGTTGTATATGCATGTTGAATATCCTTCTCTCCATACATAATAGCTCCGGTAGGAAAATCGGGGCCTTTTATGAACTTGAGGAGATCTTCAGTCGTAGATTCCTTGCTATCAATGAGATGCATAGTTGCATCGATAACTTCACCGAGATTATGAGGTGCCATATTTGTTGCCATACCAACACCAATAACTAGAGTTCCATTGAGAAGAAGATTAGGGACAGCTGTAGGAAGTACTGTAGGTTCTTGACGAGTACCGTCATAGTTAGGACGAAAATCAACAGTCTCCTTTTCAATATCTCTCAAGAGATCAGCTGACATACGAGACATCTTTGCCTCAGTATATCGCATTGCAGCAGCAGGATCTCCGTCTATATTACCGAAGTTTCCCTGACCTTGAATGAGCTGATATCTCATCTTAAAATCTTGCGCCATACCAACCATAGAATCATAAACCGCGACATCACCGTGAGGGTGATAGTTACCAAGTACATCTCCAACCACAACGGCAGATTTACGGAATTTTGCAGAAGAAGTAAGTCCCTTCTCATGCATAGCATACAAAATACGACGATGAACAGGCTTAAGACCATCACGAACATCAGGAAGTGCTCGTGCCGTTATAACAGACATGGCATAGTCGAGATATGACTCTCGCATTTCTGTCGTAATACTTCGGGCAACAATTCCTAGGGAAGGGTCTCGTGCTTCTGATTCAGCTTTGATTTCAGGTTCTTTTTTAGCCATAGGTCTTTAAGAATTGTGGTAATTTTGTAATAAATATAGGGGAAGTATATCAAAAATAGATAGAGATGTCATTGACATGTATCAAGAACTATCTCTCATCACCTCCTACAACCTCAAGAGCATTAGAAGAATATTCAACTTCATTTGAACTAGAGAAAATTCGCTTAATATCTTTAAAGACATCGATAGCTGAAGCGGTGAGTGAAGAAACAGGAGCTTCAATCTTTGCCTTACCTTGAGCAACGATAGCTTGAGGTTGAACGGTATATGACATGACCCATCCAGCAAAAATGAGGAGAGTAAATCCCGAAGAAACAAGAAGAGCAAAACGCTTTCGAATATGAGGTGGTTTTGTCTTTAGATTTTCAATATAGTTGTTCATACTGAATATATACTAAAGTATATCACAGACTACTCTTTCGATGAATCAAGAACAATCACATCACCTTCTTTACCTTCGAGATCTTTCTTCTTGAGAGTGAGTTTTGGTAATGATTCTGGATTTTCACCAGCTTCCTTAAGAAATACCTTGAGAGCATCACTCACGCCAACATCTCCATAATGCATAGGGATGATAATCTTAGGTTCAAGAGACACTGCAAGCTTGTACGCCTTCGCAGGTTCAAGTACGCCCTCACCACCGATAGGGACGAAAAGGATATCAATTTCATCAAGAGCCTCAATTGTTTCTGCCTTAAGCTCTGGAGTATCAAGAGCCCCGAGGAAACATATGTTCATATTCTCGAGAGAAACTGTGTAAATTGTATTAATGAGATGTGAACCACCATAGTGAGATTCTGAAGGAAGTCCTTTAATGAACACACCACCTACTTCATATTCACCCGGACCTCCTACGACAAATGGCTTCTTGTCACCATGAGTTACCTGATCAATACCATTGAAATCACCATGATGAGCAGTTTTCAGAACAATATCTGCACCAAAACGACTTGATTTAAGTTGTGACTCTTTTGAAATGGGATTAAACGCAAGAGTTGTATCTCCGAACTGAACTTTAAAAAATTCTCCTCCGAAATATGTAATTATCATAGATGGGGCCATTGTAACAGAAAAATATGGTATCGTTAAGTACATGCAAGAACATATTTGGGAAAAAGAATATACACAGCCTCAATTGGTAAGTTTAAGTACAGTACCAGCACAATGCGTCAAAGATTTCACTCGATATCTACGGAGAGAATGTGGGGTAGAACTTTCACATAAAGATATTCTTGATCTTGGTTGTGGTAATGGAAAAAACAGTCTCTATATATCAGAACAAGGATTTGAAAACAAAGTAGTAGGTATTGATATATCCGAAACAGCACTTAGTTATGCGCGAAACCTACTTTCTGAAGGAATATATCTTCATCAAAGTATTGGAAAAATATTACCCTTCAAAAATGAGACATTTGATATCGTTCTTGATGTAACTTCATCAAATTCTCTCAATGAAGAAGAGCGTAATGTATACATACATGAGGTAAAGAGAGTTCTTAAACATGGGGGATATTTCTTCGTACGGGCATTATGTAAAGATGGGGATACAAATGCAAAGAATCTCTTAAAAACATCTCCAGGGAAAGAATATGATACCTATATTATGCCTGGAATTGGTCTTACTGAACGTGTGTTTTCAAAAGATGATTTTATCAATCTCTACACTCCCCTTTTTGATATTCTCTACATGGACAAAGAAACTCACTATACTCAATTTCAAGGGAAATCATTCAAACGAAACTTCTGGGTAGTGGCAATGAGGGTGAAATAGACAAAAGACCCTTTTTATACTATAGTACACCTCACGGTCTTCATACCGTTTAATAACCCATATCTACGCTAAAACCGCACATTATCATTATTAATAAAAAGCGGACCGTAGATACATATACATATGTTAAAGAAATTAAAAGAAAAGCTTCTTTCTAAAGACACTGAAGCAACAGAAACTGTTGTTGAAGAAAAGAAAGTAAAGAAAGAAAAGGTTCCTGTTGCTCCTAAGTTGGATACAGCAATGGACCGAATCCTCAACGACTCAAAGAATCCCCCTATCATAGGAGATCTCGTTGAAGGACCTGTTATTAATATTGAAAAATCAGCTGTCTATATTGACCTTGCTCCAATTGGAACAGGTATCATTTACGGACGTGAATACCTCACTGCACGAGATATCATCAAGAAAATCAATGTTGGAGATATTATCGCTGCAAAGGTAGTTGATACTGAAAATCCAGAAGGATACATCGAACTTTCTCTTAAGGAAGCTCGACAAGCTCTCATCTGGAGTGAGGCAGAAGTTGCAATACAGAACAAGAGTATCCTCGAACTCCCTGTTGTTGAAGCAAACAAAGGAGGACTCATCATTCAGTGGCAAGGAATTTCAGGATTCCTTCCTGCATCACAGCTTAAGACAGAACACTATCCACGTGTTGCTGATGGAGACAAGGACAAGATTCTCGAAGAATTGAAGAAACTTGTAGGTACAAAGATTTCAGTATCTATCATCTCTGCAATTCCAAAGGAAGGTAAGCTCATCTTCTCTGAAAAGAGTCCAGAACTTAAGGACAAGGAGAAAATTATCGGAAAATACAAGGTTAGTGATGAGGTTCAAGGAACAGTTACTGGTATTGTAGACTTCGGAGTATTCGTAAAGATTGAAGATGGACTTGAAGGTCTTGTTCATATCTCAGAAATTGACTGGTCACTTGTTGAAGATCCTCGTGCTCTCTTCAAGGTAGGTCAGAAAGTTAATGTAAAGATTATCGAGATCAAGGAAGGAAAGGTATCTCTCTCAATTAAGGCCCTCAAGGAAAATCCTTGGGTTGAAGCTGGAAAGAAATACAAGAAGGATATGGTTGTACAAGGAGTTGTTATCCGATTCAACAAGCATGGAGCACTTGCTTCAATTGAAGAAGGAATCGCAGGTCTTGTTCATATCTCAGAATTTGGTTCTGAAGAAAAACTTCGAAAATCTCTTGAACTTGGTAAGTCATACAATTTCAAAATCACACTCTTTGATGTAAAAGAGCAGAAAATGGCATTGTCATTTACTGGTGAGAAGAAATAGGTATACAGATACAAAAAAGACCCCGAAGAGGGGTCTTTTTTGTATTACCCTGCATTGTAGACACTCATCGCCTTCTCTTTCCCTTCCTTAATGATAGTGGTGATAATCTCAGGAAGTATTTTAGATATCTTCTTGAGCTCTTTCACCTCTGCATCTTTAAAAGATCCGAGGATAAATTTCTCAATCTTGTCATTACCATGAGGAACCTTGGCACCCCCTTCTGAATTTTGAGGAGCAACTCCAATTCGAATACGAATGAAAGCTTGAGTTTTCAATGATTTTATAATTGATTCAAGACCATTATGTCCACCCGAACTCCTATCAAATGAAATACGTATTTTCCCCAGAGGAAGATTGAAATCATCATAGATGACAATGAGTTTTTCTGCAGCCTTTACACTTTTAATCATCGAAGCAAGAGTCTTTCCTGAATTGTTCATGAATGTATGAGGAAAGACGAGTGTAACTTTCTCCTTCCCTACCTTGATATGAGAAATTTCTCCATGTATTTTCTTTTCAAAAGAAAAATCATCTTCAGCAAGAGTACGAAGAAACATTTCTCCCGTGTTATGTCGTGTATGTGTATACTCCTCACCTGGATTTCCCAAACCTGCAATTATGTATGTCATATCACTAGTATGCCATGAGTAAAAATCTTGTGTCAAACGAGTATCCATACTACAATTGATGCAATGAATCCTGAAATTTTAGAAAAAAATCCTCAACCTGAGATTAAAAAAGAAAATTTTCTAAAAGAAATTACTAAATTTACGCTCATTGCTCTTGCAATCATAATTCCTCTACGAATGTTCATCGCTCAACCATTCATTGTGAATGGCGCTTCAATGGATCCAACATTCAAAACAGGACAGTATCTCATTGTTGATCAAGTATCATATCGTTTTGAAGATCCGAAACGTCAAGACGTCATCATCCTACGATATCCTCGAGACCCTAGTACCTTCTTCATTAAGCGAATCATAGGGTTACCAGGAGAAACTGTCACATTGAAATCAGGAATACCAACAATTACAAACAAAGAACACCCTGAAGGGATCACATTAGACGAAACATATATCGATCCTGAGCATAGATCAAGTGATAGCTTTAGTATCAAGCTTGGATCAACAGAATACTTCGTTATGGGAGACAATCGAGCAGAGAGTTCTGATTCACGTATATGGGGACCACTTGAAAGAAATATGATTATAGGGCGACCACTTGTACGACTTCTCCCCCTCTCTAAGACAGCTATATTCCCCGGTACTGTATCCATGAATGAGTCCGGTAATTAACTCATCTACTTTTATGAAAAAAAATCCAGCTAATCAAAAACCATCTTCACGGGAATTCAAACACCTTGATAAAATAGGAGAGATAGCACTGTATTACGGTTTCATTCCTCATCAAAGTCCTGAAATTAAGAAAATTGACCTTGATAGTTCAAAAGGCCTTCTTGAACTTGATTTCATTGATGATGAAGAGGATGCAAAACTCCGTCTTCCCCTCCACGTAGAGGAGAAGGTTGCTCTTCTTCGTATGTATACCGAAGAAAGTATGTTTAGCCAACCTCAGCCAGTAATGCTGTATTTCAAAGAACCTTTCAAGGGATCAATCAAGAAGATTGCAAGTGCATATCATAGATACTGTGATATTGAAATCATTGGTCCTTCACGAAGTATTGCTGAAGCACTTCTCATTCAAACATCTCGACAGATACTCAAAGAAGAAGGATATGAAAATATTTGTGTTGAAATCAATAGTATTGGTGACAAAGATTCAATCAATCGATACACTCGAGACCTCACCAACTACTATCGAAAGCATATAAATACTATGCATGCAGAGTGTCGACAACTTCTCAAGAAAGATCCTTTTGAACTTCTTGGATGTCAGAATGAGAAGTGCAAGAAGATAAATGAAGAAGCTCCACGATCAATGGACTTTCTTTCTGAGGCAAGTCGTATTCATTTCAAGGAAATTCTCGAGTATCTTGAATCACTTGGTATTCAATATCGTATCAATCATCATCTCATTGGAAATCGAAAATACTGCACTGAGACCATATTCTCCATAATTAACCTTAATCATGACAAGAAATCTAAAGAACCTAAGATACTTGCTATAGGGGTTCGATATGACGGACTTGCAAAGAAGGTTGGACAGAAACGTGAGGTACAAGGTGTAGGAATGTCCATACTTGTAAAAGGTTCTCATCCCGAACTTAGAAAAGAATTAAAGAAAACAAAGGAACCTTTTGCATCATTTGTTCAACTTGGATTCGAATCAAAGCTCCTCAGTCTCTCTGTCATCGAAAGTCTTCGAAAGGTAAAGATACCACTTCATGTTTCTCTTGCCCGTGATCGTCTCGGGGCTCAAGTATCAGTAGTTGAAAAGCATCAGATTCCCTATGCCCTCATTATGGGAAAGAAAGAAGCGGTGGAGAAAAGCGTCATAGTACGTAACAATACAACCCATGCACAGGATATAGTTTCTCTTGAAGAATTGCCTGCATATATGAAAAAGCTTGAAAAATAAGAGGGGGCGTGATAGTATAATACCCACTATGATAAACGTAGAAATCACAAGAAACGGTACTGAAAATAGCCTCGGAACACTTCGACGATTTACGAAGCGTGTACAGGGAGCAGGAGTTCTTCCCCGTGTTCGAAGTCTCCGATATAATCAGCGCCAGCTTTCTTCATACAAGGTTAAGATGAAGACATTGAAAACTCTCGCTCGAAAGGCAGAAATTCAGAATCTCATCAAAATGGGAAAGATGACTGAAAAGACATCTCGATTCTCAAAATAGACTTTCATGCAAGGTGATGCATTTGAAATAATAAACACCACAAAAGCCAAGCTCCCTCGCTTGGCTTTTGCTCAGATGAAAGATGCTGTACTCGGTAAAAACTACGAACTATCAGTAACCATTGTCTCAAAGAAAAAGATACAGGAACTTAATAAGAAATATCGAGATAAAGATGTTCCCACTGATATCCTCAGTTTTCCTCTTGGAAAAGATGCTGGAGAAATATATATCAATCCTCAAATGACTCGTCATGAAGCACGTAACTTTGACCGATCATATGAAAATTTCTTTGCCTTCCTATTTATCCACGGTCTTGTGCATTTGAAAGGATTCGATCATGGTAGTACAATGGAGAGTATTGAAGCTCGTTTCCGAAACCAATTCGGTATATGAGCTTTGCTCATATGTCACGACCAATCTTAACAGGAATTGATATCGGTACCTATCACATCAAGGTAGTTATTGCGCATGGTGATGAAAGAAATGAAAGAGGGTTTCCCCGTATCATTGGAGTGGGTAGTGCAGAATCTCGTGGACTTCGCCATGGATACATCGTCAATATTCACGATGTTGTTGAGAGTATTCAACAAGCACTCTCACAAGCTGAAGAACGTGCTGGGGTTAAAGTTAAGAAAGCCTTTGTTTCAGTGGGAGGTATTGGATTAGGAAGTATTACATCGACAAGCTCTGTCATCATTACTCGCGCAGATCTTGAGATCACATCACTTGATATCAAGAAAGTTCAAGAACAGTGTGAGAAAGATATTCCTACAACAGCATCACTCAACAAAAAAATTATCCATAGCATTCCCCTTCAGTACAAAATTGATGGAAAAATGGCTCTTGGAAAACCTGAGGGTATGCGAGGAAGCAAGCTGGAGGTTAAGACATTGTATGTCACCTGCCTTGAGCATCACCTCAACGATATCATACAAGCAGTGGAAGAAGCGGGAATTACAGTTCAGGATGTTATGGCATCACCCATTGCAGCAAGTCTTGTAACTCTCACTAAATCACAGAAAGTTGCAGGATGTGTCCTAACCAATATCGGAGCTGAAACTGTATCAATTGCCGTCTTTGAAAACAATGTACCCGTATCACTCGAAATTTTCCCTATAGGGTCAACTGATATTACGAATGATATAGCTCTTGGACTCAAGGTTCCCCTTGAAGAAGCTGAGCAGATAAAGATTGGAGCGATTACTGGAAGTTCATATCCTCGTAAGAAGCTTGAGGAAATAGTTTCAGCTCGTCTCTCAGATATTTTTGAACTCATTGAAGCTCATCTTAAAAAAATTGGAAGAAATGGTCTTCTACCTGCAGGTATTGTCATTACCGGTGGTGGATCTGGACTCACAAGTATTGAAGAATTAGCAAAAGCATATTTACGTCTTCCTTCACGTATTGGATCTCTCAATATCGGCACAGGAGAGAAACAGAGTTTCAAAGATTCAACATGGGCAGTGGCATATGGACTCTGCATTTTTGGATCACATGCTGATGAAGATATTCCTCTCGATTCAAGTAATCGAATATTTCAAAGTATCAAAAAAGCTGTTGTTACCTGGTTTAAACAATTTCTTCCATAACATCATTGAGGCTTTAGAGACAGCATTTGTCAACCCTTTTCTTTTTTTAAAGCGCTCTGGTATTATGTACCCATGCCTAATATTACCCCAGATATAGAAGCATTCGCCCGCATTAAAGTTATCGGAGTCGGTGGATCAGGAAAGAACGCAGTGAATCACATGATCAATTCGAAAGTAAAGGGGGTTGATTTCATTTCAATTAACACTGATGCTCAAGATCTCCATCACTCTCTTGCGAAGAAGCGAATACATATAGGAAAAAATCTTACCCGCGGTCTCGGTACAGGAATGAACCCTGAAATGGGAAAACGTGCTGTTGAAGAAACTAAGGAAGAAGTTCAAGAAGCTCTCAAAGGTGCAGACATGGTATTTGTTGCGTGTGGACTTGGAGGAGGAACAGGAAGTGGAGCAAGTCCTGTTGTAGCTCGTACCGCAAAAGAACTTGGTGCCCTTACCGTTGCTGTTGTTACAAAACCATTCTTCTTTGAAGGACAACAGCGATCGAAGATAGCGGATGGATCTCTCGAAGAACTTCGTAAAGAAGTTGATGCCATTATCGTCATTCCCAATGACCGTCTTCTTTCTACAATCGACAAGAATACAACAGTAAAGAATGCATTCTCAATGTGTGATGAAATACTTCGACAAGCTGTTGAAGGTATCTCAGACCTCATCACGACCCCAGGACTCATCAACATAGACTTCGCCGACATACGAACAGTTATGGAAAGTGCTGGATCTGCCCTTATGGGTATTGGATCGGCATCTGGAGAAAACCGAGCAATCGAAGCGGCTAAGCTTGCAATTAACTCACCTCTTCTTGATGTATCAATTCATGGAGCAAAGGGTGTTCTCTTCTCTATCGCAGGAGGTGAAGATCTTACCATGTTTGAAATTCAAGATGCTGCTAAGGTCATTACCGAATCAGTTGACCCTCAAGCAAAAGTTATATTCGGTACCGTACGTGATGACAAGCTAAAGAAGAATGAAGTTAAGATCACTGTCATTGCAGCAGGGTTCCCTGAGGGAACATTCGGGGGACAACCTGTACCTCAATCAACACCCGTATCTCAACCTCAACCCCGACCCTCAACCTTCACTCCTCATCCGGATATAAAGCCAAAGGAAGAAGCTCCTCGAGGACGAATCTTTAATTCAGTATCACAGCAAACACCTCCTCCTGTGAAAGAAAAAATCGAAGAGAAGCGAGAGTTAAAAAATGATATACAAGAAGACGATGATGACTGGGGACCAGTACCAGCATTCCTCCGAAGATCGAAATTGAAATAGAAAGAACCCCCCGATTATGTCGGGGGGTTTTGATTTGCTGAATCATTACAGACAGGGACTTATACTGAAGCAACTTTCCCCAAAACTATCTGTCCTGTCCTGATCCCATGAAGGAGAATCAATTGGGCACTCTCCCTCCCTTCATACAGAGCTTGTGTAAGGGGTGCTGTTCCGAGATCACACGAAAAACCAGAACAAGCAACCTTTCGAAAGATCTCTATCGTTGATGGGGGATACTTTTCAAAAGTTTCAATACTGACGTAATCTTTTAAACAACCAATATGATCGAGGATTCTCACGCAATCCTCAATGTAAGGTAGGAATGCTTTGGTCTCTCCTTCCCTGAAGGGATTTTTCGCAAAAGAGCGTAAAAAATCCTTCATAATAAGCAATTCCCTGTCATCGGGTTTAATGTGCTTCTTTGCTGGGAAATTATATATTCCCCCTTGACCATTGTGACGGAAGAACCAGAACAGCATCTTAAAAAAGTGAACGAGGTCTGGCCTTTTAGGCTTTGAATCTTCCACCAATAAGTCTTCAGCCCATCTCCTTTCATCAATTAATCCCCGAAATACCTTGTGAACAAGGACACGAGAAGCTTTGACCTTAAGCTTGTGGCGAGCTACCGCACCTTCAGATAGCTGAGGGGATACTAGATACCCATCAGCAACCTGCAACAAAAAGATTGCAGGAAGATATGTTAATTTACCTTCAAAAGTCCAATACTTACCGTCTGCACCCAATTCATGAAGAAGACCCATTCTCACATAATCCATATCCGCACGCTCCCATTCACCGAGCCATTGTGAGAAATCGCTCAATGTCTTTATAGGACCCCAAAGCGGGTTCTTATAGTAGGACAATGGATCTGCAGGACTACCCAAAGGATCACCCATGCGATCAATCAACTTTTGTACACTTTCACTCATACTAACCTAACCTTTCTGTATTTTGCCCAGTTATTTAGGGCCTGTTATATACATATGGAGAACAATCTCCTCCCCTAACCTACACCCTAGATATATTTTGTCAATTAAATCTATGATACAATTCAATGCACTATGACATACGACGTAACTATCATTGGAGGGGGACCAGCGGGTGTTGCAGCTGGAGTATATGCTGCACGAAAGGAATTGAAAACACTTTTCATTACCAAAGATTGGAACAGTCAAAGTACTGTATCAGAAGGAATTGAAAACTGGATTGGAACAGTGAAAATATCAGGGGCAGATTTTGCAAAAAGTCTTGAGAATCATCTTCGTGCATATGCAAAAAATAGTGTAGATATACATGTAGGTGAATCATGTGAGAGAATTGAAAAAACAGATGATGGATTCACTATTACAACGAAGAAAGGTAGTACCATTTCCACATATACCTCAAAAGCAGTACTTGTTGCCACAGGAAGCTTTAGAAAAAAATTACCCGTACCTGGGGCAGATATATTTGAACATAAAGGACTCACCTACTGTGCATCATGTGATGGACCTCTGTTTGCAGGACAAGATGTTGTTGTCATCGGAGGAGGTAATGCAGCCTTTGAAAGTGCGGCACAACTTCTTGCATACTGCTCATCAGTAACTCTCATAAACAGAACAAGTGAATTCCGTGCTGATCCCGTAACTATCGATGCGGTATCAAAAAATCCCCATTTCAAAATCATTACAAATGCACTTTCAAAAGAAGTTAAGGGAGAGAAGTTTGTAAACTCATTTGTATATACTGATACAACAACAAACACAGATATTGAGATTAAGACAACGGGAATCTTTGTTGAAATCGGATCCCTCCCTACTACATATTTTGTAAAAGACCTTGTGTCCCTTACCCCATCGAATCATATAGTAACTGATCCTCGTAATCAAAGAACGAGTGTTGATGGTATATGGGCAGCTGGTGATTGCACCGACGGACTCTATCATCAAAACAATATAGCAGCAGGAGATGCTGTTAAGGCCCTTGAAGATATCTATATCTTCCTCAAAGCTCATTAGAGACTCACAGAAGGCACCTTTGTTGAGCAGAGATCGCCCCATAAACCTTTTTTCAATTCTCGAGCTCGACGTTCAGCTGTCTTAAATTCTCGTTGATGTGTGTATGGTATGGAATATGTATATTCATGAGCATACCCTTCCTCAATGAGATACTTGTTTACGAAGATATCACCTTGATATACATAGGCAAGAATACGTCCATACCGATCACGCACAGATTGAGTAGCATCAGATTGAAGAGATACCATCTTCTTTAAAAGAAGATCTTTTGTCTTTAATGAGGCTTCTTTACCGAAACATTGAACCTCTTTACGTGGATCAACTGTCTCAGGAGTATCAACACCGAGCATACGAACTTTTTCAGTCTTTTTCCCTATACGTATTTCAAACGTGTCACCATCTACCACTTTCACAACCTCATATGAAATATGAGGATCAATAACTTCATTACCTCGCATCTTTTCCTTCCTGTATTCAAAAGTCTCAAATCCTCCATAGAAAAGGAGGATTGCAGCGATAGATATACTAATATATTTTCTCTTAGATATATTCACGTAGACAGTATATCAAAGTAACAAAAAATCACTGCATGTGCATAGGCTGGCACGCAGTGATATTGTTTGGAACACCAGATCAATTTCCTTGATGAGGAATACCTTCCCCAGAATGTCTGCACAACTCCAGTGCAACCTGTTCTGAAGAAGTGAGATCATAGAAGTCGATGACCCACATCATGTTAAACTTCACTCCAACCACGAGAGGATCTCCAACAGGAAGTAGAATGACCTTTTCCACCTCCCATCGAGGAGCTTCGGCGATGATGAAGAAGTAATCAAACTGAACCTCACATTCAGCTGAGAGATATGCACGAATCTTGTCCCGAACAGAACTCGGCATTGATCCCTCGTACTTTGATGAGAGGATCACTCGAGAAGCATTCCACCTCCCCTGCAATTGTGCTGTGAGAGTTCTCTTCATAAGGGGATCGATATAGTAGTCTGCCATGAATTGAGGCAACTCTGGCACAAGGAGAATATGATCACGAATTTGAGATACTGCGAAGCGTGACACATTCCGACTCACGGTAATGGTTGCCATGGGACTATTAATCCCATACACAGCAAACAAGGGAAATCCTTCAGTATTTTTCCATGCTAAGAAGGAAGGATCGATATACGGTAATCCTGTGACAAGAGCCCCTCGCACACGATTCTCATGCTGAATCACCAGACTTCGCTGTTTGCTAAGAGCAGCACGATGACCTTGTTCACAACCAAGGCTTAATCTGATCTCCTTGTCCAAGGTCATGCGTGTCGCCTGTAGTCCCTCAAGTACATATGGATTGTTGATATGTTCGGAAGGAACTCTCTTCACAAGTCCCTGCAACACGGGAATCATCTCCTGACCAACAAGACGAGTTGGCATCTGACCAACAGTAAGACCAATCTGGTCAGCTTCTGTTAAGATGGGAATTATTTTCTTCATACAAACCTCCAGACCTATTGTTTTGTTAATATACTCTGACATAGAGGGTATATATCACATGATATATACCCTATGTCTTTCATATACAATTGTACTCCTACCATTTCTAGCGTACAGGGCGAGTTATGCACCTGAGTGGATATTTCTCTACAACAAAGCCCATAGTCCCCACCAAAGGGGGCTATGGGCTTTACGAGATGAATCTCTCAGTCATACCGCATGTACTCGTGAATTTTGTCCTTATCAACCCGAACAACTACAAAGCATGGCCCGTTGTTGTTCTGAACCATTTTCCGCTCACGAGCATTCCAGTACAGACGACTCCCCGGAACATAGAATGGAACGTCTGTGTGATACACACCGATGATGCCAAATGATCTGACCTGATACGGAAATTGATGCTTGAGCATCGCGATCTTGTCTGGGTGATTAACTTTGATAAATCCCCAAAATGAATTTGATCCTTCTTGGTATATCCACATGGGACATGCCTTCGCTGTGACATTTGTCACAAGTGAGAAAACAACCTCACCGTTGGTGACACCGACTGTTCCACGAATCTCAACTTTGTTCTGATCAAGGGCAATAATCCCAAACACCAGGACCACAAAGAGCATGGCAATGATAATACTTTTAACCATATCAACCTCCTCAAGCTGACGTATATGCGCGAGTAGTACTCGAATTGTGTGTGAGAGATGCATACCTATCCCCCATAATCAAAGAACCTTGATTACCAATCAAACTATCACAAAAATGATGTTTTGTCTATTTCATAAAACTATACATAGCACTGTACACACGATCTGCAATACGGACATATCCAAGATCATTTGGATGAACTGCATCGCTCATAAATTTTGAATTACCGAAAAGTCCATCGAGAACATCAGGAACATATATCACATGTCGTTCTCGTGCAAGTATCTTGAAATCACCTTCAAAAGGATCAGTGAATATTCCTCCACGAATTCCAAGAAGAACAACCATAGCCCCCGATGATTGAAGACGTTCTATGATAATTTTTAAATTTTTAAATGTTTCAGTACGTGGAACTTTTTGCAAAGTATCATTCCCACCGAGAAGTACTATAACTGTACCAGGGTCGTACTGAAGTATCTCATCGAGACGTTTGAGAGCCTCAGATGTAGTCTCACCCTTTACTCCCTTGTTCTCTATCGGTTTACCAAGCTTACGAGAAAGTACTGAAACAAAGTCATTGTGAGTAGTTGAACCAACACCACGGATGAGACTGTCTCCAAATGCGATAATGGTGTCATTTTTAGGGGGAGCATTGAGAACAGTATGTCGAGGTGAAATGAGAGCAAGTAGACCAAGAATGATGAGTCCGATTGCTACACGCTTAAAATATACATTCTGCATATGGGATATAGTATATCAGATAACAGATAAACTCTTATTTCTCAAGCATCTTTCTTAATTCACCTATAACCGCCCTTTCCCAGAATTTCATTGAAAACCATTTAATCAATGGGGTTGCAATAATTCGAAGCCATCGCTTATGAACTGACACTTGATATGTATAGTCTATACAAGTCCCTTCTGGGTGTTCAGAAAGAATGAGTTCTTCATGTCCTGAAGTTCCAAACTGATAGCTATCATTGTCGGAGATAAATCCTTTTCCAGGAAGAATATGTGTTTTCATCTTAACCTTAAACTTTCTACCGAACGATTTTACCGTTGCCTCCATTTCAAGATCATCCCCTTCTCGCCTATCAATACGTACTGAATCAGCAACCTTTGGAAAGTACTTAGGGAGATTTTCAAAATCTGTCATTATACGAGCAACATCTACAACAGATGCTTTAATGATCCATTGTCCGCGAAGTGTAATGTTTTTCATGTAATAGTATATTTTTGCTCCTTGACCAGTTTCTCGCCTCCATTTGGAGTTAATAATGTGATCGATTCTTTATTTGGTCCTGGCTGATTGTTTGCCGAAAAAATAAAGCTATTCAGGAATGAATTAAAGTCTGAAGTCCTTACGGTTTTTGACGGATTTATGCGAAAGAAATTATTGTTATAAAAGAAAAATGCTTCTTTGCTCCACACTGTATCTCCCGAACATATTCCTTCTGCAATGATCAGATCTTGACCGCTTACTTTACGCTTATCTACTAAACGGTTTTGGCAGTATTCCTTGCCTGCCTCCGGACCCGACCCCCCTTTTGATTTTACTTGTATCAATACTATTCCAATAATCATTGATATTTTTTATAGATTGATCGATATATTTCTGGGGACTGACAGAAATAGAGATATTGTCTGTCGGTAACGCTGACTCTGCAGCCTTGGTTGTAATGTCTGTAGGCGTAAAGACGATATTAGTGAAAACAGAATTTACATGACCCGTTATGTAAGGATTGAATTTATTTGACGCATCCCGCTCATATGATTGCCAGCCAATCGGGATTTTGACGGAGAAACCGTAATAATTATTGGAATATGTTGTCCGATTTAAAACTGGAGACGGTGGTATAGAATTATCTGATCCCGGATTTTTATCCGGCATGGTCGTTGGAGGCAAAGAGCTATTTATAGGCTGAGTATGTATAAGGCCAATTCGAGCAAAGAAATCTAGTACCCCTTGAGGTAGAAAAGCAGCCTCTGCTATTTTCGGCTGAGAAAACGCGGAGACCGAGCAAAAGATGATGAGCAGAGATAGTCCAAAAATAAAAGATTTTTTCATCATAATTTATTTAGGGCTTTTAATTTCAAATGGTGCGCTATCAAAATAAACACTTTTTGTTCCGCTATAGTCTTCATAGCGCCCAACACCTATTCTTATTAAATATTTCCCTGTAAGAAACGAGGTTGATTCCGACGGCACGGTGTAATTACGACTACCGCCATAATTAGATAAATTCCCACCATTCAGAGCAACGCTTTTATCTATAACATAGTAATCTCCTCCCTGAGCAATATTTTTTAGTAGAATATATCCCTGACTGTCGGCTGCAACTCCATCAGTAGTCCACTTTATTGGAAAGGTCCCATTTGTAGACCAGATTGTGCCCACAGTGGGTGTCAGAATTGATACCGAGGGTTGTTTCGTTTCGTTCGCTACTCCCTCTGGATTAATACGGAAGGTTGCAATAATCCCTGTAATTTCTGAATTGAGACGTTCTTTAACATTTTGAGATAAAGATGGTGCATACGTTGCTGATATTAAATAACAAGATCTCTGTGTTTTCAGATAGTAATTTCTATATACATTATCTGGATTTCCCATATCAGTTGTCGCTGTTTCACTAACAATTAAATTGAATTTATTATTTCCGATCTGAACCAGTGGTGCGTATGTAGAAACATCTCTGCATTCGTCGTCTATGGATTTTTTATCACTATTTGCAATAATGCCAATTCTAACCTCGTTAGAATTAATTGTCGTTATATCTCTTGTTGCAGATTCAATCACCGGGTTAGAAACTTCATCGAGGACGTATCCCGACGGGTATTTAATTTCATACCCCGATTTTTTATTATTATAAATCTTCCAATCAGCCTGAGAAGTAGCAGGATTAGATTGAGTATCCACTTGAGGAGACTTTTTAGATTGATAGATGTAGATTCCAACCCCAATCACTGCTACCGCAATAATTAGCAACGATATTTGCAGAATGGAACCTTTTTGTGGATTTCTCATATTAATTTTCATTTAAATTTACATTAATTATGTTGACAATACTGTACCACAAATAATTCGGTTGTTCCAGTAGAATCCTGGTCACAGAAATCAGATTCTTTACTAGTGGCCATGAATACCAAGAATAATGAGCCCCTTCTTGCCACCTGTTCGCCCCTGTGTACGCTTTTCTACCCCAGGTAAGATCTTTCCACGAGCTTCCACCTGTTCAAGGACGTGTGCCCAAATTTCAGAACTACTGAAAGACACTGCAGCATATTGGTCTTTTGCGAATTCGCACGAAAAAGAGCAAATCATGCGTGTAATTTTTTCAGAACTTTCATTATCCGAAAATACCTTGCAATTCAAGGTTAAAAAGGGATTTGTCTCCTTTCAAACGAGACTTCTTGTTGAGGGTGAGCCTAATCGTGGTGCGACCCTAGGGTTCATTGCACCACAAAGCTTTTTTAGCTTTTTCTATTATATCAAATCGACCCTTGTCGAGCGATAAAAAGTGACAAAAGTGACACAGGTTTGAGTATAAAAGTTACAGTCTACTGCAACTTTTTAACTTCAAAAGAGCCTGTATTATTACGATCTCTACCTGAGTAATACTCTGTTTGAAGTGTTCCTTTATCTTCTAGTTTTGCAGATGCTGATCCTTCATGTATATGCATACTTTCGGGTGCATTATCTTTTGGTTTGTTTCTGTATTGATAATGTATTCGAGCTGTTCCAAACTCATCAACATTCATTGACGCCTCAAAACTGAAAGATTCGGATGTTTCTGTTTCTAGATAAATAAGTAGATGAGTCCACGTTTGTTTAATGCAAAATTTCTTAATCTGTATTGGACCATTAGCATGATTTGAATGAGATGTTATGGTTCCAGACCAATTTCCATCTACGATAGGAGTTTTTATACTAGTAATTTTACGAATAAAATTATTTCTCCACAACTTAGTCTCGAACCACTTATGTAAAATTCCGTAAAAACCAATCACTGAAGGAGCCTCAATCCACCACGGAAGTGCAAAGATATTTTTTGAGAAAAGATATAAACACCAAGCAAGCAATATAGAAAATACCGCAAGGTAAAGCGATACATACTTGTGTTCTTCAGAATTTATTGAATATGGATGTATATTTTGCATAATTATTGATTCCAGTTATCCCAAAGCTCTACAAAAGCACTAATAGTTTTTACCGCATTATCTTGATTCCATTGCTCCTCGCTTTCACCAAATAATTCATGAAAATGGTTTTGACACACACATTGGTCCAGAGGTAATGCAGACCAGAGATGTTTTAATACGGCGCGTACGGTTGTGGAATGATCACCAGTGAAGTGTTCATCAGGGACATTGTAAACTAATGACTGCAAGAAATATGATGGTGCTATACCATCGGCAAGTTTGCCTGTATCAACAAGATAGTTTCTCATATTCTTAAAAATTCGTACTGTTGGTTTAAAACGTCCACCTGTACGAGTATCTGAATTTTTATTAACTCCGTTTTGATAATGGTGCTCTGGATAATTTATAATTCCGCGATTAGTTGTGCGATGATAAAACTTCACACCCTCTTCTGCACTATGACTATTGGTACCATAAAAATAATCATATTTACGATAATTTATAACAGGAACAATATCAGCCTTTAGCCTTCCTGAAGAAGGTTTGAGTTTGATCGACTTATTACCACTTGTATCAACAGATAGTAATCCATAATATTTGGTCAGAGCAGAAATAACATCTCTGCGTAAATCTTGCCAATCATAAACAGCACTACTGTATGCCTGATCATGAGCATTTTTCTGATCATAAAGAAGTTCGTGTGCATTATGACCAAATGTGGTTGTTAGTTCGACAACTACATCTACATCGCTATCTGCTCGAATGTTTGTATCATTTTTATACGATCCTTGGAGATAGATTTTTACCGAGCCATTACTGATACGATCTTTAAGTGGAGATTGATCGTGTGTTAGTGCAGTCCGAATAGATTCGTGTGTTGTTTTTGCTGAAACAGTAGAACCTTGATTTGACCATGTCGTTAGCTGTGAAAGTGGAATAGCCATAGTGTTTTAACCCCGTGGTGGGAAAGGATCGTTTCCATAGCTGTTACGCTCTTGAATCTTTCCGTCTTTACCATGAATAAAATGTTCGACTTTTGTTTTTTCAGCAATATTTTCTGCTCTCTCAAGAGCATTTTCTTTTGTGTGATGCGAAGAAACAGGAGAAGAAGAGCCTTCTTTTTTGTTTTCCC
>CAYMGJ010000005.1:17420-43556 GCA_964389975.1 uncultured Candidatus Saccharibacteria bacterium | reverse complement strand
GTTGTTGATAGGAATATACTACGTATAGGTCTCTATGAGCTCTTGTTTGCTGATAGGGAAGAAGTTCCTGCTAAGGTTGCCATAAACGAAGCCATAGAGCTTGCAAAGAGTTTTGGTGGGGAGAATAGTGGTAAGTTTGTAAATGGTGTACTTGGATCAGTATATAAAGAATTAGGAGAACCAGGTAAGGATTCTGCTCCTAAGAAGAAAAAGAAAATCGAAGATGTTCCATATGAACAAATGCCCATTCAGAATCTCGGTGGTGCTGTAGTGTATGCAAAGCATGATGGAGATATATATCTTGCTTTTGTTCATGATATTTTTGGACATTGGACTTTGTCGAAGGGAAAGATACCTGAAGGTGATGTGCGAGAAGGTACCGTAAACAAGGTGAAAGAAGAAATGGGACTTACTGTTACCATTACTCATGATCTTGGGAATAATGAATATATTGCAAGTGATCCAGAGAAGGGAAAGATTCGCAAACAAGTCCACTATTTCCTTGCTGAAACTAAATTTGGAGATATTACCCTTGCACAGAAACCAGGACTTGATGACGCTAAGTGGTTTCGAATCGCAGATATACTTGAACTTAATTTCTATGATGATATTGTTCCCATTGTCACTAAGGCAATCAATATTTTGAATTCATAATGTAAATTCATATGCCAGATTTTCTTAAACTCTCAGAAAAAATACAGGTACGTTTCAATGACATATCACTTCTCAAGCGAGCATGTACTCATCGTTCATATCTCAATGAAAACAAAGGAGCGGGACTTGAGCATAATGAACGTCTCGAATTTCTCGGCGATGCTGTTCTTGAACTTGTCGTAACGAGTTTTCTCTTTCAGAAATTTCCTGATCGAACTGAAGGTGATCTCACCTCATATCGTTCCGCTCTCGTGAATACCCATAGTCTCTCAAAGGTTGCTCTTCATATTGGTATTGATGAATACCTCCTTCTTTCTCGTGGTGAATCAAAGGATACTGGACGTGCTCGTTCAATCATTCATGCAGATACCATTGAAGCAATTATCGGAGCGGTGTACCTCGACAAGGGTTATGATGGAGCTGCACATTTCATATCATCACAACTTCTTGAAATTATCGATATTGATGAGATTGTAGAGAAAAAACTATGGCTTGATGCAAAGAGCCGATTTCAGGAAAAGGCACAAGAAGTAACGGGACTTACACCTTCATACAAGACAGTGAAGGAGATGGGGCCAGATCATAACAAACAGTTCACCCTCGGTGTGTTCATTGGCGATGTTCAGATTGCTCTTGGTACCGGCCTATCAAAACAAGAGGCAGAACAGAAAGCTGCTGAGAAAGCTCTTGAGGTGAAGGGGTGGTAACTTTCCTTGACCCTCATTCCGACGAGGAGTACTATGGTTGTAGTATGAGCACACTACTATTGTCAGTTCCTCCTCATCAACCTACATGTCAACAAGGTGATGGACCTTCTCCTTTCCCCTGTACATGTCAAAGTGAAGGAGGTGATGTTAGCCACGTTGATTGTCCTTCCTGTTTTAAGGGGGATGATCATATTGTTCCGATGCATCCATTCGAACCTGTGGAGGTGGAAAATGAAGGGTAATAAGCCACAACATCGGCCTCAGAGGATGACGATTGGGGGTAGGACCATTCCTTACAACTCCCATGATCACACCCCCTAAGCCAAAGGGTATGTCTCAGAAGGTCTACGATTGGCTGTGTCATGGAGGGTGTTGCCCACATCCTCATAATCAGGAACCCGAGTGATCGGGTTCTTTTTTTGTGTTAAAATACACCCATGTATCTTACATCTCTTGAGATCTCAGGTTTCAAATCATTTGCAAAGAAGGCAACACTGCATTTCTCATCCCCCATCTCTGCCATTGTAGGTCCTAATGGATCAGGTAAATCAAATGTAGCTGAAGCTTTCCGTTTTGTACTTGGTGAACAATCGATTAAAAGCATGAGAGGTAAGCGGGGAGAAGATCTCATATTCAATGGAGGTGGAGAGGGTACACGAGTTAATCGAGCTGGTGTAAAAGTTGTATTTGATAACAAGAAGAGAGTTCTTAACATTGATTTTGATGAAGTTACCCTCGAACGTGTTGTTCATCGTGATAATACGAATGAATATTTCATCAATGGTTCATCTGTTCGATTAAGGGATATTGTCGAACTTCTTGCAGGAGCACATATTGGAGCTTCAGGGCATCATATCATTTCTCAAGGTGAAGCTGATCGTATTCTCAATGCTCATATTCGTGAACGAAGGGAAATGATTGAAGATGCTCTCGGTCTTAAAACATATCAATACAAGAAAATTGAAAGTCAGAGAAAACTTGAAAAGACACAGGAGAACATGGAGTCAGTGGAGTCATTGAGACGAGAGATTGCTCCTCATTTAAAATTCCTCAAAAAACAAGTTGAAAAGGTTGAGAAAGTTCAGGAACTCAGAGAAGAACTTCGTCGTGTATATCGTGAATATTTTAAACGAGAAGAGGTGCATATTCAGAAAGAGAAACATGAGATAGCGGGAATACAGGGTCCTCTTCATAAAGAACTTTCTCTTCTCGAACAAGAACTTCTTCAAGCTCGAAGTATTCTTGAAAATTCAAAAAATCGTGATGCAAAGAGTGATGAACTCATTGCTATAGAGAGAAATTTACAAACAATTCGTCTTGAAAAAGATGCCATTATGCGTGAATTGGGAAAGATTGAAGGTGAGATATCTGCAGGAGAACGTACCATTTCACGAGAGAAGGAAAAACAATCTCGAGATGAATTTAAAACAATATATCTTCGTGATGTAGAAAATATTGTTGAGAAAGTTTCTCTTCTTGAAACGGTGAAAGAGATAAAGGAGATGTTGTTTGGATTCATCTCAATTCATAAGGGGAAGGATGAAAGTGCCTTGATTGGAGAGACTGAAAAAGAGATAGGTATTCTCCGTTCTCACAAAGAAGGGGAAGAGAAGAAACTCCGTGTGCTCTTGGACAGGGAACAGTCTCATATGTTTGAATACAATGAATTACGTCAGAAGATTGAGCGTGAGAAAGATTCTAATCGTGATGCTGAGAAGAATATGTTTCGCATTGTTGCTCGTCAGAATGAGCTTCGAGGAGAGCTCAATGCACTCACATCTCGTGAAGACAAGCTTGCATTTGAAGAAGCTATATTCAAGCGTGAATTACAAGAAGCCTATGTCATTGTGGGACGAGAGGCTGTTGATTACAAGAATCTTGTTGTAACCGATGAAGATCGATCTCTTCAGTATGATCGTTTGAAGAATATTGAGAAGATAAAGATACGTATTGAAGATTCTGGAGCAGGGAACAGTATTGATATACTCAAAGAGTACAAGGAGGTTGAAGAACGTGATGCCTTTCTTCTTCGTGAACTTACCGATCTTGAGTCTTCACAGAAAAGTCTCCATAATCTCATAGCTGATCTCGATGCTCGTATTGATGTTGAATTTAAGGAGGGAATACTCAAGATTAATTCTCAGTTCCAACACTACTTCTCCCTGATGTTTGGGGGTGGTTCTGCTTCACTTGCTTTAGTGAAAGAGAAACGAAGGAAAAAGAAATCTGATACTGATCTCGCTTCAGTACTTGCTGATGTTCCAGATGATATGAATATCGAAGAAGATGGGGATGAGGGTATTGATATTCAGGTGAATCTTCCTCGCAAGAAGGTGAAGGGATTAATGATGCTTTCAGGTGGTGAGCGAGCACTTACCTCAATTGCCCTTCTTTTTGCAATCTCTCAAGTCAATCCTCCTCCTTTCATCATTCTTGATGAAACAGATGCTGCACTCGATGAAGCAAATTCACGTAAGTATGGAGATATGGTTTCAAGTCTTTCTACATATTCCCAACTCATTCTCATTACCCACAATCGAGAGACCATGTCTCGCGCAGGTGTTCTCTATGGAGTTACTATGGGAGGTGATGGTGCTTCAAAGCTCCTCTCAATTCAATTTGATGAAGCGGTAAAGGTTGCTAAATGAGAACATAATCAAGGGTTTTTTTGTCTAAATCAGCCCCTGTTACTTTGAAATTAATTGAGTCTCCAAGTGTAAATCGTTTTCCTGTTTTCTGTCCCACGATTGAATATGTTTTCTTGTCGAAGGTATAGAAATCTTGTCCAAGATCTCGTAACTTTATCATCCCCTCAGATTTTGTTTCTTTCTCTTCTACATAGAGACCCCATTCAGTTACTCCTGAAATGATGCCTTCAAATGTTTTTCCAACTTTGTCAGACATATATTCAACTTGTTTAAGTTTCTTTGACTCTCGTTCTGCACTTGAGGCATCAATCTCTCTACTTGTTGATTGTTCTGCGATGTTCTGGAATTGAACTATCTCAGTATCTTTAAATGGTTCATGATTAAGATGTCGTTCAAGAATTCTCTGTATGAGAAGATCAGGATATCGTCTGATGGGTGAGGTGAAGTGGGTATAGTAGTCGAAGGCAAGGCCGAAGTGTCCTATATTCTTAGTTGAGTATACCGCCTTCTGCATTGATCGTATGACAGCAGTGGTAATGAGTGTCTCATGTGGTGTTCCCTCTATTTGTTTCAACAAATGCTTAATGTCATATGCAGTCACCTCTCCATTTTTAGTGCGGAGATTGTATCCAAGAGCTTTAACAAATACTGAAAGATCAAGCATTCTTTCCTTGTCGGGCATATCGTGAATACGATAGATTGATCCTGTGTCTTTCTTTCCCTTACTCTTAATCGAATCAAATATACTCTTTGCTACCTCACGGTTTGCAAGAAGCATGTATTCCTCAACAAGTTTATGGGTATCAAGACGCTCCTTCTTGTACACTCCAATTGGTTTACCATTCTCATCAAGTTTGAATTTTATTTCCTCTTGTTCAAATTCGATAGCTCCCTTATTAAATTTCTCACGCTGAAGTATCTTAGCAAGGGTGTTAAGAGTATTGAGTTCGGTGTAGTAGGTACCTGATTTCTTGTTTAAAACATCCTGAGCATCTTCGTAGGTAAAGCGATGATCTGATCGTATAACTGTTTTACCAAACCATCGTTCAAGAACCTCTGCCTTGTTGTTCATAACAAAGACAGCAGAGAAAGTGAGTTTTTCCTCATGAGGATTGAGACTGCATACATCATTTGAAAGCACCTCAGGAAGCATAGGTATAGTCCTATCAACAAGATATATTGAGCAACCACGTTTCAAGGCTTCGGTATCAAGTGCACTACCTTCGATGACATAGTGAGATACATCAGCAATGTGTACTCCAATTTCATAGGTACCATTTCCAAGGTCTTTAAATGATATGGCATCATCAAAGTCTTTTGCATCAAAGGGGTCAATGGTAAAGGTAAGGGTAGAGCGGAAATCTCTACGTACCTTTATCTGTTCCGCAATATCTGTAATCTTGTTTCTCTCTATCTCCTGAGCTTCTGCTTCAACAGGAGCAGGGAAGCCAATTTCAAATCCTTTCTCGAGGACAATAGATTCCATTTCGACATTGTTGTTTCCCTTGTTTCCAATGACCTTAAGCAGAGTTCCTTGTGGTCGTTTCTGTGGATCTGTCCATGGAGCAATTTCGACGAAGATCTTGTCTCCGATCTTTAATCCACGTATATCATCTTCTTTGAGATCAATTGGAGAGTATGCTTTCTTGTCATCGGGGAGTGCGGTAAGGACACCATCATAGGTATCCATAGTGCATACAAATTTAGTACGCTTTCTTTCAAGCACCTTCACTACTTTTCCTGTCTGTTGATTATATACATTCTTGTCTCCAAGACTCACCTCTACGGTGTCTCCATTAAGCGCTGTATTGAGAGATCCTACCTCAATGAGTATGTCCTGCTCTTCATTCTGAGGGTTTTTAACAAATCCCATACCTTTACGATTGGTAGAGATGGTTCCTGTTATGTGTTTCATATTATGTGGCTTTAACTATATCAAGGACAGGGGAAAAGTCTATATCCTCTAATCATTGCTTGCCTTTTTTAGACAGGTCTGGTAGTATGGTCCCCATGTTAATGATTCGATTACAAAGAGTAGGAAGAAAGCACGAACCAACGTTTCGTCTTGTACTTACTGACTCAAAAAATAGTACTAAAAGTGGAAGATATATTGAAGTTCTAGGATCATACGATCCTCGTACTGAAAACAAGGTTGAGCAATTTAAGATTGAGAGAATAAAGGAACTTATGAGTACTGGAGCTCAGCTCTCTGATACCGTTCATAACTTCCTTGTTTCTAAGAAAGCTATTACTGGTAAAAAGCGAAACTCACTTCCAAAGAAACGACCTATTGCTAAACCAGCTTCTCAGGGAGAGACTGCTAAGACAGAAACTCCAGCTCCTGCAACTGTGTAAAACCCAGTTTGTTTCCTTTGACAATCGCGCTACAATTGTACTGTACTCAGATTATAAACGTTAAGCACAACCGACATGAATAATAATATTGATCAGCAATTTTTGGATTTTGTAGTAAAGGCACTCGTTGATAACCCACAGGATGTAAAGATCAATCGAACTGTAGATGAAATGGGAGTACTCATGACTCTCGAAGTTAATGCTGCAGATATGGGTAAGGTCATTGGAAGATCAGGAAATACTGCAAAAGCTATACGAACTCTTCTCCGTGTTGTTGGTATGAAGAATAACTCTCGAGTTAATTTGAAAATCAATGAACCAGAAGGTGGGGCAAAGCCATCAGAAAAGGCATCAAAGACTGTTGATGAAGCAATGGCAGATCTCAATCTCGAATAGGTAAAAAACTAGTCAAAATGATAAAAGTGTGGTAATCTGTTACCACGCTTTTATTATTTATGAACTATCATATTGTCACTCTTTTCCCACAGGCTCTCGACTCATATCTCTCTGAGTCTATTTTGAAGCGTGCTCAAGAGGACAAGAAAATATCAATTAAGTTCTATAATCCACGAGATTTCACTACAGGAACATCATATTCAGATCGTCGTGTTGATGACCGTCCTTATGGTGGTGGTCCCGGCATGGTTATCGAAGCTCTTCCTGTTATTAAGGCAATTGTTCGAGCTCGAGGAAAGAAAAAGAAAGTTAAGATTATATGGTTTACTCCACATGGAAAACAATTTGATACCGCAGTGGCACAATCATATGCTACTAAGTACACTGATATCATCTTCGTATGTGGACGCTATGAAGGTATTGATGCTCGTGTAAAGAAGGTTTGTAAAGTTGAAGAAATTTCTGTTGGACCCTTTGTCCTTACCGGTGGGGAATTACCAGCAATGATTCTCATTGATTGTATTTCACGTCAGGTGAAAGGTGTTCTTGGTGATTATGCTTCTCTCGAGGAGAGTCGTATTGCATCTCCTGATGTATATACGCGCCCAGAAGTAGTAGAATATAAGGGTAAGAAGTATCGAGTGCCTAAGGTACTTCTATCAGGGAATCGTAAATTAATCGATGAATGGAAACAAAGTAAAAAATAGTATTCTTGTTGTTATATGCGTAGCAATTATCATAATTGCTCTTGGTTTCCGTCACCCTTTCTCATTTATATACTCGAGTATTCCTGTTGAAAGAGAAATTCCTGCACTTTCTCTTGTTGTCGTTGGAGATATTATGCTCGATCGTAATGTTTCGAATATCATCAATCGAAAGGGTTTTGAATATTTCTTTAAAGGAGTACAAGAACTCATATCATCAGCAGATATCGCCATCGGTAATCTTGAAGGTCCATTCACCTCATATCCTTCACGTACGACATCACTTCAGAGCAAGGAACTTGTTTTCACATTTGATCCTCATCTTGCTCCCAAGCTCGCTACGCTTGGATTTGATGCATTTGGATTGGGGAACAATCATACTCTCAACTTTGGATATGAAGGGCTCTCTATGACCCGTTCTTACCTTAATCAGGCTGGTATTCTCTACTATGGTGATCCTAGTAACAAAGAAGAGGTGAGTACAATCATTTCTCGTAATGGTATACGCATTGCTCTTATTGGTTTTCATGAGTTTAGCTACATGAATTTTGAGAATGTATATCAAGAAATTGAACGTATGCGTCCTTTTGCTGATATTGTCATTGTTACCCCACATTGGGGAGTTGAGTACAAAACTGAACCAACTGATCGTATGGTGGAATGGGCTCATGCTTTTATCGATCGAGGTGCTGATGCTGTTATCGGTGCCCATCCTCACATCATTGCTCTATCAGAAGAGTACAAGGGAAAGAAGATATACTATTCATTGGGTAATTTTGCCTTCGATCAGTATTTCTCAGAAGCTACTATGAAAGGACTTGCTCTTAAGCTCACCATCACAAAGCCTGACCAAGCATCGACGACAATTTCATATGTGGAGATCCCGGTAAGGGTTGATATGGAAGGGGTGAGGGTTGAGTAGGGTGTCTATTCAAGGTGGGAGAGGTTTAATCCCTTGACTTTCAACTCATTTTTGTATAGTCTATTCATCAACTTCATCCGATTGTGTTGCGCCAGAAAGTGAAGGATTACAAGGCTTTTTTAAGAAACCCTCGGGGTCCCTCAACTTGCAACTACTACTCATCTAATTATTTTTGAGTGCAAATGCTCTGTACAGGCATTTGCTTTTGTTGCGTGTTGAGAGTCAATTTTTATGCAGACAACAAAGAAATATTTCGGAAGATTCAAGGAATCCCTTACAACAATGCCAAATCTTGTGGAGTCTCAAACGACTTCATTCGCATGGCTTGTAGAGAAAGGAATTGAGGAGGTTTTGAAAGAATTCTCTCCTATAGAGGATTATGCCGGTAAGAAATTTCAGCTCTCATTCACTGGTTTTGAGCTTTCAAAGCCAAAGTTTAATGAGCACTATGCGAAGGTTAACAAGCTTTCATATGAAGGCCAGGTAAAGGTAAAGGTAAAGTTGAAGAACAAGATGCTTGATTCAACAAAGGAGCAAGAAATGTTTCTTGCAGATTTTCCTTTGATGACTGATCATGGTACCTTCATCATCAATGGTATTGAACGAGTTATCGTGCCACAGCTTGCACGTTCATTCGGTATTTTCTTCACTTCATCTGAAATTAAGGGTAAGAATTACTTCGGCGCAAAGGTAATTCCAGCTCGTGGAGTATGGATGGAGATTGAATCAGATTCAGATGGTACTATCTATGCTCGTATCGATCGAAAGCGAAAATTCCCTATAACATCACTCATACGAATTCTCGGTGCTAAAACCAATGAGGAAATACTCGACCTCTTTAAGGGTGATGAGCGAGCACGTAAGATCATTGAACTTACTCTTGCTAAAGATCATGCTAAGAATGTTGATGATGCATATATTGAAATTCATAAGCGTCTTCGAGATGGAGATCTTACAACTGCAGACAATGCTCGTGAATTCATCGGAGACCTCTTCAAGCCTGAGAGATACGATCTTTCACCAGTTGGACGTCTTCAGTTCAACAAGCGTTTCTCAAAGTCTATGGATGCTAAAGAACTTGAGAGAAAGACTATCTCATCTCTTGATATAGCTACAGTCATTTCTCATATTGCACTTTTGAACAACACACCAGATGCGATAGAGGATGATATTGATCATCTTGGTAGTCGACGAGTTCGATATGTTGGTGAACTTCTCCAGCAGAAACTTCGTGTTGGTATGACACAAATGAAGCGAAATATTCAGGACAAGATGTCTACTGTTGAACCAGATGTGACTCTTCCTGTAAATTTCGTATTCCCACGACCTCTTCAGGCTCGTATTAAGGAATTCTTCACCACAAACCAGTTGTCACAGTTCATGCTTCAGGAAAATGTTCTTGCTGAAGTAGAGCATCTTCGTACTCTTACTGCCCTCGGTCCCGGAGGACTTACTCGAGAACGAGCAGGTTTTGAAGTGCGTGACGTACACCCATCTCACTATGGACGACTTTGTCCAATTCACACCCCAGAAGGTCCAAACATTGGTCTTGTGCTCCGTCTTTCTACATTTGCCCGAATCAATGATTTCGGAATGATCGAAACTCCGTATGCAAAGGTAAAGAATGGAAAGGTGACAAATGAGATTCAGTATCTCAATGCTCTTGAAGAAGAAAATTTCCGTATTGCTCATGCCGCTATCCCTTATGACAAGACAGGAAAGATAACTGCACATGAGGTTGAAGTACGTATCAATGGAAAGCCAGGTCTTGCAAAGGCAAGTGATGTTGACTATATCGATGTATCAACAAATCAGGCATTCTCAATTGCTACATCACTCATTCCATTCCTTAATCACGACGATGCTAACCGAGCACTCATGGGATCAAACATGCAGAAGCAGGCTACTCCTTGTCTCATTCCTGAAGCTCCATTGGTTGCAACAGGTATTGAAAAGCAAGCTGTAGTTGATACAGGACGTATTGTTCTTGCCCCTGAAGATGGAGAAATTATCGCCGTTGATGCACGAAAGGTTGTTTTGAAAACAAAGAAAGGAAATCATGAATATGATCTTGTTCATTTCTCACGAACAAATGGATTCACTGCATTCCATCAGCGCCCTATCATATCTCTTGGACAGAAGGTAAAGAAGGGAGATGTTCTTGTTGATACTTCAACTTCAGATGGTGGAGAAATTTCACTCGGACAAAACATGCTTGTCGCATTCATGTCATGGTCTGGTAACAACTATGAAGACGCCATCATTCTCTCAGAACGTGTTGTGAAGAACAGTAAGTTTAGTTCTATCAATATCGAAGAGTTTGTAATTAATGTTCGAGATACAAAACTCGGTCCTGAAGTTACAACATGTGATATTCCAAACGTAGGAGAAGCAAAGCTTAAGAATCTTGCAGAAGACGGTATCGTTCGAATCGGTGCTGAAGTTCGACCTGGAGATATTCTTGTTGGAAAAATTACTCCAAAGGGAGAAACTCAACTTACTCCAGAAGAGCGTCTTCTTCGCTCAATCTTCGGTGAAAAAGCTCGTGATGTAAAAGATACATCAAAGAGAATGGATGGAGGAAAGCGAGGACGAGTTATCTCTGTTAAGGTATTCTCACGAGAGAAGGGAGACAAGCTTGAGTCAGGGATTATAAAGAAAATATATATTGAAGTTGCAGAACTTCGAAATGTATCTGTAGGAGACAAGCTTGCTGGACGACACGGAAACAAGGGAGTTATCTCACGTATTCTTCCTGAAGAGGATATGCCGTATACCGAAGACGGAAAGCCGGTAGATGTGATCCTTACTCCGCTCGGTGTGCCAAGCCGTATGAACCTCGGACAGATTCTTGAACTCCACCTCGGTCTTGCAGCTAATACTCTCAATTACCAAGCTATCGTTCCTCCATTTGCTGGAGCTACTGATGTTGAAATTAAAGAGGAATTGGTTAAGGCTGGATTTGATGCAAGTGGAAAAATGAAGCTTCGTGATGGACGAACAGGTGAACACTTCGATCAACCTATCGCAGTTGGATATATGTATATTCTTAAACTTCATCACATGGTTGAAGACAAGATTCACATGCGATCAATCGGATCATACTCACTCATTACCCAGCAACCTCTTGGAGGAAAGGCACAGGGAGGAGGACAGCGATTTGGAGAAATGGAAGTCTGGGCACTCTTGGGTCATGGTGCTGCATATACACTTCGAGAAATCCTCACTATTAAGTCTGATGATATACAAGGTCGTTCTCAGGCATTCGATTCTATCGTTAAGGGTGAACGTTTGAAGCAACCAAACCTTCCAGCCTCATTCAATGTATTGCTGAAGAGTCTACGAGGTCTTGCTCTCGATGTTGATCTCATTAAGAAAGATCATTCTAACGAAGAGACTGAATAGCTATCATTAAACTAAATCAAATTATATGAATAACCAAACAAGAAAAAATATCGATCCTCAGGATTTTGATGCAGTGAAGCTCGGTGTTGCTTCACCAGAAAAAATCATGGAATGGTCATTTGGTGAGGTTACCAAAGCAGAAACCATCAACTATCGTACTCAACGATCTGAGAAGAGTGGTCTCTTTGATGAGAAGATATTCGGTCCTGATCGTGATTACGAATGCTACTGTGGAAAGTATCGAGGTATTCGATACAAGGGAATTGTCTGTGAGAAATGTGGAGTTGAGATAACTCGATCAATTGTTCGACGTGAGAGAATGGGACATATAGAACTTGCAACTCCTGTTGCACATATCTGGTTCCTTCGTTCTATGCCTTCACGAATCGGTCTCATCCTCGGTATGACTACTGCTGATCTTGAAAAGGTAGTATATTTTGCTGGATATATCGTTACTAAGGTTCATGAAGTTGAGAAGGCAACATTCCTTAAAGATCTTGAATCAGAATTTAAGTCTAAGGTAAAAGCAGCACAAGATGACAAGACCAAGGATGCTTTGAAAGAGCTTGTCCTCAATGCACGGCGTGAGATTGAGAGTATTGTTCCAGGGTTTGTGATGGATGAAATGACATATCACAAGTATGGTGTTAAGTACGGTTCTCTTTTTGAAGCACAAATTGGTGCTGAAGCAATATTTGATATATTGAAGAAAACTGATCTTAACAAGCTTCATGATGAACTCGAACAAGCTCTTAATGAGGCAAGTTCACTTGAACGAGAAAAGATTTCTAAGCGTCTTTCACTTGTTAAGTCTATGATTAAATCAGGTACACGACCTGAGTGGATGTTCCTTACTCATATTCCTGTTATCCCACCAGCACTTCGTCCAATGGTTGCTCTTGATGGAGGACGTTATGCTACATCAGATGTAAATGATCTTTATCGACGTGTTATCAATCGAAACAATCGTCTTTTGAAATTGAAGGAGATTGAAGCTCCCGATGTTATCCTCCGAAATGAGAAGCGTATTCTTCAAGAGGCTGTTGATGCTTTGATTGATAACTCAATTCGGCATGGTAATGCCACAGGTGCAGCAGCAATACAGGCTCAGAAGCGTGCTCTTAAGTCACTCTCAGATAATTTGAAGAGTAAGAGGGGATTGTTCCGACAGAATCTTCTCGGAAAGCGAGTAGACTACTCAGGACGATCAGTGATCGTTGTTGGTCCAGAACTTGCTCTTGACCAGTGTGGACTTCCAAAGCACATGGCTCTTGAACTTTTCAGACCATTCGTCATCTCAGGACTTTTGAAGCGAGAGCTTGCATTCAATATTCGAGGTGCAGGACGACTCATTGATGATGGTGCAAAAGAAGTATGGGAAATTCTCGAAGAAGTTATCAAAGACAAGTATGTTCTCTTGAACCGAGCACCTACACTTCACCGACTTGGTATTCAGGCATTTCGCCCAACCTTGATTGAAGGTAACGCTATCCAGGTTCACCCACTTGTATGTACAGCATTCAATGCTGACTTCGACGGAGACCAGATGGCTGTTCACGTTCCACTTGGAGTTGAAGCACAACTTGAGGCAAAGGAAATCATGGCATCAGACAAGAATATTTTGAAGCCAGGAAATGGAGATCCTACTGTTGTTGCAAAGCTTCTTGATATTGTACTTGGATGTTTCTGGATTACAAAAACTGTACATGGCGAGAAGGGAGAAGGAAAGGTATTCGAAAGTCCAGAAGCTGCAATTCTTGCTCATAGTTTTGGAGAGACAACATTCCGAGCGAAGATAAAGGTACTTCCAAATGATGAAGTTAAGTATGCTCAATTTGAAGGAAAACTATTCGAAACTACTGTAGGACGTCTTCTCTTCAATGCAATGCTTCCTCATGATTATCCATTTATCAACAAGGAAATTGATCGAAAGAAGCTTTCAGGAATTATCGATGAACTCATTACATCTCATGGTATCGACAAGATTCCAGCGATACTCGATGGTATTAAGAAATTCGGATTCAAGTACGCTACATTCTCTGGAACTACATGGGGTATTGATGATGTTGTGATTCCAGAAGGAAAGGCTGATGTTATCACAAAGGCAAAGGTTCAATCAGAACAGGTTACTCATCAATTTGATGAAGGTCTCCTTACCGATGAGGAACGATTGAGAAAGAATATTGAGATTTGGCACAAGGCTAAGAATGATGTTGAAAAACTCATTCCAGGTTCTCTCAATACCATGGGATCTGTGTACGACATGGTTAACTCTGGAGCTCGAGGATCATATTCTCAGATTACTCAGATGGCAGGTATGAAGGGTCTCATTGCTTCAACTTCAGGAGAAACAATTGAATTCCCAATTCTCTCATGTTCAAAGGAAGGTCTTACCCCTATCGAGTATTTCATTACAACTCACGGTTCTCGAAAGGGTCTTACCGACACAGCTCTTAACACAGCTAAGGCTGGTTACCTTACTCGAAAACTCTTCGTTGTTGCTCAGGATGTTATGGTCAATGAAGATGATTGTGGTACTAAGGAAGCTATTGTTGTAAAGAAGCAGACTGCATCAGGAATCAGTATTCCTCTCTCAAAGAATATTCGAGGACGAGTTCTTGCTGAAGATATCTCAGGTGCAGATGGAAAGGTTCTCTTCAAGAAGGGTCATCTCCTTACAAAACTTGAGGCAGTACAGGTAGAAGAAGCAGGAGTTACTTCAGTACGAGTACGATCTCCGCTTTCATGTAAGAGTGTTCGAGGAGTATGTGCTCAGTGTTATGGATCTGATCTCGGAAACAATCGACTTGTAGATCTTGGAGAAGCAGTTGGTACCGTTGCTGGACAAGCTATCGGAGAGCCAGGAACTCAGCTTACTATGCGTACATTCCATGCTGGAGGTACTGCATCAGTTGGTGGAGACATCACACAAGGTCTTCCTCGAGTTGAAGAAATCTTTGAGAAGCGACGACCTAAGAATCCTGCTGTAGTTGCTACAGTATCAGGAACAGTATCTGAGGTTAAAGATCTTGGAAAAGAGAAGGTCATTCGTGTTATGCCAGATGTTGAAGATCGAGGAAAGGCTGGAAAAGCAAGTGAAGTTGAATACCTATTCCATTACAAGCGTATGCCTCTTGTGAAGATTGGCGATGTAGTGCATAAGGGAGATCTTCTCACTGATGGATCAGCTGATATCGATGAAGTATTCTCATACGGTGGAACTGAGAGAGCTAAGGATTACGTGATCAGTGAGGTTGGTAAGATCTACGAACTTCAGGGAGAAACTGTAGCTCGAAAGCATATTGAAATTATCGTAAAGCAGATGTTCTCACGACGATCTGTTATCGATGCAGGAGAGACAAATCTTACAGAAGGTATGATTATCGATGAGTCTCAACTCTTCGAAGAGAATTCAAAGGCAAAGGAGGAAGGTAAGACTATTGCAAAGGTAGAACCTGTTGTGATGGGTATTACTGAAGTTTCACTTTCACGAAAGAGTTTCCTTTCAGCAGCATCATTCCAGCATACAACTAAGGTACTTATTAACAGTGCCGTACGAGGTAGCGAAGATGATCTTGTTGGTCTCATGGAAAACGTGATTATCGGACGCCTCATTCCTGCTGGTTCAGGCTTCATGGGAAGTCCAAAGCAGAAAATGGTTGAAGCAGTTCAGCCACGTGATGAGGAAGTGTTTGAATAGCGGATATGAAAAAGAAACCCCCGAAAGGGGGTTTCTTTTTGTATTCACCATGTATGTATACTTTATTAAAAATTTAATATTTCTTCATAGGTATTTTATGTCATGATGATATTCTCTGTATATTACAAAATTTAATATACATATATGAAATATATACAAAAGAAAAAAGGTTTTACCCTTATCGAAATTCTTGTGGTTATCGGTATTATCGCTGTTCTTGCTGCTGTGGTGCTTGTTGCCATAAATCCAGCACGTCAGTTTAAGTTGGCACGAGATTCTCAGAGAATGAGTAACGTAACCGCCCTATTAAATGCTGTGGGGCAGAATATAGCGGAACATCATGGAGAGTTTGTATGTGGAACGAGTACCATGTCTCTTCCTCAGGTTGCAACAGTTGTAAAGAGTGGGGGACTCGATATTGCACAATGTCTTGTTCCTACATATATCTCTGCACTTCCATTTGATCCAGGTTTTTCGGGTTCTCATTTCACATCTCTTGCTGATTACGATACTAACTATGTTCTCTATGAGGACTCTCAGGGAAGGATCACAGCAAGTTCAACGGGGGAAATATCTCCATCCATATCGGTGACTCGCTAGAGAGAATGGGGTATACTTATATGAATGAAAAGAGTGTTCCTTATGCTCATATGTGTTTCTATAATTCTCTATGCATTCTCATTGAGAGTTCATTATGATGTAAAAAGAATCTCTAATGAATCTTTCATTGGAATTTCAAAAGTTGATGCACCTGTGTTTGATGAAAGTATTCTCTTTGAAGAAGATGCTGAACTTCCTCCGGTAGTGCAGAAGGCAGAACCCCCTCCAATTGATGAGAGAACATATGTACGTGCTGAATCATACCTTGTTGGTAATGTTGCAACTGGTGAGACGTATATTGAACACAATATACATCAAGTCTCTCCCATTGCTTCGATCTCAAAGCTCTTTACTGCAGCAACATCAGAACATTTCTTTGAGGCTTCAAGTTCAGTAAAGATTACACAGGATATTCTTGACGTAACAGGTGATGCAGGACATTTCATTCTTGATGAAGAATATACTGCAAAAGAACTTCTCTATCCTCTCATTCTCGAATCAAGTAATGATGCTGCGGTGGCATATGCACATATGTATGGTGATAGTTTTGTGGAGAAGATGAATATCTTTGCCCAGGAGATTGGTCTATCGAAAACAAAATTCGATGAACCCTCAGGTCTAAGTTACAACAATGTATCAAATGCACGAGATCTCTTTGTTTTTGCCCAGTATCTCTACAATGCAGAACGAGAGTTGTTGGATATAACGAGAATGCCGTATTTTCAGATGGGAACAACAACAGGGCATGATGCTCATGTGTTTAAGAATATAAATATCCTCTCATCATCTCCTAATTTCATTGGAGGAAAAACTGGTCGTACTACAGCAGCAAAAGAAAGCATGATCTCTCTTATTAGGTATACCTATAACGGTAAAGACTATCCATTAGCTATTATCGTATTGCGTTCAGATTTCTCACGAAGGGAAGAGAATACAGGAAAGTTGTTTGCTCAAGTAATGGAGATTATACAAGGGAAAGGAAGGTAGAAAAAGAGGACGTTCTGTGATGCAGATCGTCCTTTTTGTTTTTTGCATATTGCCATCCAGCCTACTTCGTCCTCTTGTCCTTTTTGCGAAGACTCTGATTCCTGTCATTGATACGTTGGTTCTGGCGCCTATTTTTTTCAGCCTCAGTGATGTATTGTTGTAAGACACTACCAGGCCTTCTTCCCAAGATCCCATACCCACAAGATAGGTGAACAGTCTCACTGAATGTTCCTTCTTTGAATGAGTGCTCACTTTCTCCATCTCGTCCGAGGTCTTGTTCTTCTATGTTTGTTCGATGTACCATAACCCTCCTTTGTTCTACTCCTCCACCATGAAGAAGTTTCTTTCAATATTATGCCATACAAATGAAATATTTGACAGGCTCTCAGGATATGGTAGTTTGAAGAGAGTATGAAAACACTTGCTCTACCTTTTTATCTTACTCTCATTCTTCAATCTGGTCCCATCGACTTTGATTCCCTTGTTGATAGTGCTTGTCAGCTGGGGTTTGGCGTAACTCGCTTGGATGTTGTTAAGTATATTAATTCCGCCCATGCAGATGGGAGGGTTGTTGTAGACAAGGAAGGTCGGTATTTGATTGCTGCATAACTTCGAAAGATTTTGATTATATGCCTCAATTATGTCGCCACTGTAGTGATGGTAACCATCATCTTTGTCTTAGAAACAATCCACCGCACTCTGAATGTGGATGCTCCGCATGTCTCACGGCTTCCACGCGAGCCAGTGGCCTTCCCCCAGAGAGAAGGGGGACTAAGAGAACTCGTCGTCGGTATCGTCGACGATTGATCTAGGATGCGTTTTTATCACAACGCCCTCGATATTTATCGAGGGTTGTTTTTTTTGTATAAAAAGAATCCCCCAGTAGCCTCGTGCGAGTTACTGGGGAACTTTGCTTGTGATTTACTCACTACCAAATGATGCTCATGATGATAAGGGCGACGCAGATTATTTGGAATACTCTTTCTGGAGGTTTTGTTGCTCCTGCCCTTGTCTCATTTGGATTCATGTAATTGTAACGATATTCCCATCCAGCCCCAGTCATTTGTTTTAGCATATAACCGAGTGGAGGGGAGTTGTGATCAACAAATGGCCAGAGGAGGGTTTGGTCTGTTGCCTTGAATGCTTCTCCGCAATGGGTTAGGGCATCAAGAATCCAGTGCGAGAAGTATCCAAGGGTGAATCCCAAAACGATCTTTCTGAGGAGTACATCTTGGATCATGGATGCAATTGACAAACCGAATATGAACCACAGGGGCGAATGGCTAATGTCTTTCAGGACATACCACATAGTTCCGCGACTCTCGGTTGAGAAAAGCTTTCGTCCTGCGCGCTTGTCAGCGAGTACTTGAGCAAGGATTGGTACATCAGGCATCCCTGCTCCGATTACGGTAGCCCCCAGCACTAATGTGAGAGGGAGAAGTGGTTCTGACTTGGTTAACATGAGTCCAATAAGGCCTCCTGTAATGAGATGAGTTTCAGGTTTCATAATTTCAATTCTGAAGTATTTATACAATTTTATATTACAAAAGTCAAATAATAAAAAAACACGCAACCCGCAAGGGATTACGTGAGATGATTCACCGCTAGTGGTGGTGTGTGCTCAAAAGTTCGTTAATGAGGTCCTGAGGCATTCGATAATTGTGGGATATGCATGCGATTGTGTTTGGACCTGATGCAAGATCAATAAAGAATGGTCCTTGGCAACTTAAGATTACCTGACCACGTACATAGATGACGTTATCCTCATTGTCTGCAGGAAAAGGACGAAGACACGCGCCCGGAGATATTTCCACAACAACAAGCCCGTTACCTTCATGGTGTGGAAATATTTCAAGTTCATATCCAAAATCACTGTATACATCTTGAATGAGACGACCGAGTACTCGTTTTACCTCCTCTCTACGATCATGAAGAGATTGTTCAGGGGTAAAGATCATAGAAATCCTTTCGTTTGAAGTCCGGATACTAAGATACCATATGGATTAAACAAATCAAGAGTTTCTTCTTTGTTCATTAGTGGGGTATAGTTAAGGTATGAAAAAAGGATTTTACACTCATATTGAAAAGGATACTTTAGAAAATACTGCTTTTAGAAAGGTTTTGTATTCAGGTGAACATATGCAACTTGTCCTCATGTCTCTTCTTCCGGGTGAAGAAATTGGTACTGAGGTTCATGAGGAGAATGATCAATTCTTTAGATTTGAGAGTGGGGAAGGTAAGGTTGTGGTAAATGGAAATGAGTATAGCGTTGCCGATGGTGACTCAGTTATCATCCCTGCTCATTCACAGCATAATGTTATAAACACGGGTGGAAAAGAACTCAAGATGTATACCATCTATGCTCCAGCTCATCACAAGGATGGAATTGTTCGTATGACTAAACAAGAGGCTGAAGAGAATGAAGCTGAATTTGATGGAATTACAACTGAGTAGTGATTCACATGGAGGGTGTTGCAGAACAACTTAATTCTTGCAAAAACTCTGATAAGGCACGTATCCTTCAGGGGTTTTTCAAGACAGGTAAGGGGGAATACGCTGAGGGTGATATTTTTCTTGGTATTACCGTTCCTCAACAACGTACTATCGCTCGTTTGTATAGAGATATTTCTTTAGAAGATATTGAAAAACTTCTCATGAGTCCCATTCATGAGTATAGGTTTACAGCTCTTGAGATTCTTGTTATGAAATATGAACGAGGTGATCCTCACATTGTAGATTTCTATCTCAGTCATACAAAGGGGGTTAATAACTGGGATTTGGTTGATACATCTGCACGGTATATTCTTGGTAATTATCTTCTCGATAAAGACTGTTCTATCCTGTACAAATTAGCACGATCAGAGAATATGTGGGAAAGACGTATTGCTATTGTTTCAACTCATGAATTCATCACACATGGTCAATACACTCATACATTTGCACTTGCTTGTATATTGTTCAAAGATCCCGAACCCCTCATTCACAAGGCTCTTGGGTGGATGTTGCGGGAAGTTGGTAAGAATATCTCTCAAGATATTCTTAAAGAATTTCTTACTACTCACGCTCATGAAATGCCGAGGATATCACTTTCATATGCTCTTGAACATTTTTCCAAGAGGGAGAGGGGAGTGTATATGAAAAAAACGCGTAACAGTTAACATTGCCCTGTTACGCGTCTTGTGATACTGGATTATTTTTTCTTCCGTCTCGTCCTTTTTTTCTTTCTGTTGTGAGGAGTGCTCTTGCCCTGCATTTCAAGAAGGAGTTTGAGATTCCTCTTGCTTCCATTCATCATGAGGGTGAACACTTTCATCACCTTCGTGGTTTTTGGTGCCTTCAGGAACTCCCTCGTAAAGAAGGCTTCTGGAAAGAGAGCTGGAGTTGGTAGTCCACTCCATCTCTCAAGTGCTTCACAGAGATCTTTACCCCTGTTTGTGTGAGGCTTTGGTACTGTTTGAAGCCTCAGCATTTTGTGGAATGTCGAGACTGATATGCCCAATTCAGCCGCAGCTTCCTTCCTCGTTTGCTTTTTTTCTTCCAATACTGTGAGGATAGTTGAGTGGTACAACTTCATCACTACAGCGATTCCCGGCCCTAGATCTACTTCTTTCTTCATAGTAACAACCAACGTATGTGAGTTTTTGGTATCCTCTGACATTCGTCAAAGAACAATAGTACATATATATTTATATCATATATGTATGCATATAGTCAATATATGTGTTATTTTGATTTGTGGAGTGGGGGAGAGAAGTGTACTCCTTATTTAGTAGCGGAACATTCGATAATCCACTCAATTCCGTACTTATCTCGAAACATACCTGCAGATGATCCCCATGGACTATCTCCTATATGTCCTTCTATTTCTCCTCCAATTGAAAGCCCATTAAACAATCTTTCAGCTTCTTCTTTACTTTCGGTACTTACTACAATCTTACTTCGATTTTCACGTTCATTTACTCGTCCCATGATTTCTGGAACATCATTAGCTCTGAGTATAGTGTTGTTACCAATGGGTAAGGCAATATACATTATCTTATCCTCCTCTTTTTCTGCGACAGGGAATTCAGCACTTGCAATGTCTTTAAAACGTACTATCTTAGTAAATTCTCCACCAAAAACAGATTTATAAAAGGTGAATGCTTCTTCTGCATTACCGTTGAAGTTGATCCAGGGGTGTATTGTTGTCATGGGGTAAATATATCATAAAGTTTAAGAAAAGCCGCCAGGCAGGGTTGCTGCGAGGCGGTGTTATAGAGTCACTTACTTTTTGAGAAAAGACTGTATTCTTCCTCCGGTCTGTTTAAAGGATTTGCTTTGCCCTTCAAGTTCTTCACATAGTCTTTCAAGAAAGCCATCAGCGATGAGTCGAGCAAAGGTATTTAATTCTACCACAGTATGTCGATGTCCGATGGTGATGTGCAAAATCTCCCGATGTGTTCCATGAGGAGGATTTGAGAGTTCTGTCCTCACAAATTCTCCAGAAGGAAACATTTCACAATTGCAAGGCAATCTCATCGGATAAACATTATCCTTGATCCACCGAAGGAGTGTGTCAATCGCAGTTCTGAATTCTTCAGTTTGCTTAGAGTTTTCAGAACCAGCGCGATGTAATCGCGCAATAAGTGTTGTCATTGGGTCATTCATAGTTTGTGTTTTAAGCCCACTTGGCTATTTAAATGTGCAACCACATGAGGAAATATCCTCGCCCAATTTAAAATTACAATATTAAGATAAATTAGTCAACAATCACGACGTAATGGTTCAATAGCTTGGAAACACTCAAGGTGTACAATCCAAGCATATGGCATATACATCAAACCCACATATACCAAAGGTACGTCGTGAAGCTGCAGACCTCGTCAGAAGAGGCTGAGATGGCGAAGTATCACTAAACCTTTATTTTTCTAACCTTGGAAATATCCAATGATCCTCTAAAGAGAATGTGTGGTATTTTATGGAATAAAAGTGGATTCTTACCCTGAGTGTACATCTCTTTGTAATAATTCTTGGTTTCTATTGGCATTGCTGAATACTGGGCTATATTGTCAGGATTAAACTTTGCAAAGTTGTCCTCTTTAAGTTTGTCTTCTCTCGTCTTGTTTTTGTACAGGTAAACGATAGTGTTCTCAGGATCAAGTAAATGAGGATCGATTTCATAAAACTCTAGATCAAAAGATTTTGTTCTACCTGATTCGAACAAAGCTTCTTTTACGAGAGAGGGATGAACTGCTGAAAAATGAAGTACATCATTCCAGAGGCAATTCAAGATGGGTAATCTATCTTGCATTATTTGTTCTCGCCCAACATACTTTGTAGCCTCTTTTTCATAAAGTTCAGGATTAGTTTCCTTGAATGTGTTTAAGGGGAAAAGAACCTCTCCTTGCATATCTTTTGGTACCCAGTGATAAATATAATTCATTTTTTTTAGCAATTATGTGAAATTCATGCCAGTGCTTCATATCATCCTTAGCTGTTTTGTCGTCTTTCTTCTTTTCCTTAAAATAAATAACTTCAAGGTCTTCGATGAGATTTTCAGCCTGTTCTCTGGTATGAAAAGTCATAATTTACTATTTTAGCAAAAAAGAGCCAAAATGATAAAATGCAAAATATGAATCATGTCGGTAAAAGATTTTTTATAACAGGTATCCCAACTGGAGGTAAGTCATATCTCGCTAAAGGATTGGCAGAAAAGACGGGGGCAATTGTCGTCTCCGCAGACGATTTAAGAGAAGTCATGCACGATGATCCTCGATACAATAAATGGGTAAATTTCTACCTTAATCAAAATGAGAAATCTTACTACACAACTACTACACCAGAGCAACAGTGGGAAAATCTCGTGGCTCAATCTGAAGGTATATGGCCTTATATTCTAGAAAAGATAGATTCATATCAGGACGAGACAAAGCTAGTCATTTTTGAGGGAGTTAATATTCTTCCTCACCTTGCAAATAGAGACCTTTCGTTTCAAGGTGTTGTTATGGTTGGTAAAAGTTTTGAAGATACAATAAAAAGAATTAAAGAGAACAATAGATGGGGAAATACGGAAGAATTGTGGAATTTAGAAGCAGACTCTTTTTTTTAATATCGAAAGACCGCATTATAAAGAAGAGGCATCGAAATATGGTTATCCAACTTTTGAGAGAGCGGATGATGCTGTTGAGTACTGTCTTAATTTTCTTAATAAATAACATGAACATAACTTACAAAGGCACAATCGTAGAAGAGAGTCTTGGGGATAATAAAACTCTTGGTTATGATTATTTAAGTTCACAACAATCGATATTAAATGAATTTACTTAATATTTAAATCCTTACCAAATTTAATAAGACATTTTTTTATTAAAAAACCTAATAAATATATAAAAAGCAAAACAAACCAACTCATTCCAATTAAGAAAAAAAGTCCTTCAGGATCTCTTGTTTGTATAATTCCCATTGGGACCAAAAAGTACAACGCTACAATTACAAGAAGAGTAAATAAAAAAAAGTTATTTAATATTTTCATATTATGATTGTATCACAGATCAAATTTTTTATTGAAGGCCTTTGTATATAAAGATTCCTAAAAAATCTATATATCTCATTCCATTCTTGTCTTTTATTACTATAAGTTCTAATCCAGAATCTAACATTTTAAATATATCAAAGTCCACGCCATATAATTTTCTTTTGATTACTCAAGTAGTTGCTCGACATTGCACGAGAAATAGGAACCTTTTGGAAAGAGAATAAAGCACACATTTGGATTCCGAATATCAAACAGGGTTTCTTTGGAATTACGAGGCCGACGGCTGAAGAAATGAGGAAATTTAAATAAAAAAAAGCCGTACCAGTTTGTCACCGGTACGGCCCTTGTTGAACTTTTGTCAAATCCACTGACTCACTGGAATCCGTTCTTTCAAACGGTATCGAGCAAGTTGCCAGGTGATGAATCCACTCCCTAGGAACATATAAATGGGAAGTATGTAATTGGCGACCGTATGATCGGACACTGCAAAGAGTGTCAAAATATAGGCCACTGCAAACATTCCCCATGGGAACGGACGATCTTGGTCCGGATGTTTAAGCACGAATGCGATCGTCGGAATCGCGGCACAACTATCTGCAACGATGGCTACATACAACGCATATTGCGCCAGTGACTTATCATCGCGCATCAGAGCCCACATTCCGAGTGAGACAAAGCATATTGCTACACATGCCCACTCAAGCCGACTAAATCGTGTTTTCTCGCCTTTTTTGATGAGGACAAGAATCGTGATGAGTGTTGGATTGGTGAATCCAAACACCGCCGGCCAAACGTTCGCTTCCGCACCTGAGCTACGGTAGGTCAAGAGTAGTGCAAGACCGATCACTGACCACAGACCCCAACTCGTAATATTCGGATGGATTTTTCCTTGCCAGGTTCTCCAGGCATAGGGTATGGCACTGATCACGACGAGGATGCCGGAAATCAGGCCAATGGTTTCTTTGGAAAGGTTCAATTGGCACCTCCTTTTTGGTTTAAGTTTCAAGAGACACCACAATAGCGTCTATTACAATGATAACACATAAATTACTATTATGCAAGGTCTATAATGGTTTGAATTTAAGACTACTATCTAGAGTTTATCTCTCAAGCTTTTTTCTTAATTCATCTATAACGGCTTTCTCCCAAAACTTCATAGAGAACCAACCAATGAGAGGCTTTGCAACAATGCGTAGCCAGCGTTTATGAATAGAGACCTGGTAGGTGTAATCAATCAATGTTCCATCAGGATGTTCGGATAGCAATAATTCCTCATGTCCGGAAGTTCCGAATTTCGGGCTATCGTTATCAGAGATGAATCCTTTTCCTGGAAGAATCTGAGTCTTCATTGTTACAGGAAACGTTTGACCAAAGGATTTAACACCTGCGTTCATCTCCAGATTATTTCCTTCACGTTTTACGACTTGTATAGAATCGGCAACCTTCGGAAAGTTCACAGGGAACTTTTCAAAATCTGTCATTATGGCAAATACCGCAGATACTGGTGCCTTGATGATCCATTTTGCATTGAGAGTAATATCCTTCATGGTTGAATTATATCATGAATGGCTCGCATGGAGATTCTCAAGATGTTGTTCATGAGAAATATCGGCTGTCTGACACACATACGAAAGCTTGCCGAGTATCAAATGAAGATTCTCTTCAGAGATTTTTGCCTCGGTGTATTTTTGTACACATCCAACAATTTCTTCTGAATGAACTACGTTCTCAATCGGGTCCGTTTTGAATTCGCAAGAATCAGTAAACACAACAATACTCTGAAAAGCATTCTCGGGAATTGAAGGAAACAATGCCTTGAGTGACATGATGTGGGACCAATTCTGTCTGATCGGATTTTGGAATTGAAACTTATTATTTCCACCTGGTAGAGACTGGGTCCACTGTTCTTGATCCTTATTACCAAATATCCAGCCTTTGTAGTCTTTGCTTTCAATCACAAAGATACCAAACTTAGATACTACAAGATGGTCAATTTGTGACGATCCGTTATGACTCGAAGGAATAGTGAGATTGTTGAAAATGAAATAGTCCTTGTAGCTCAAACCTTCAGCAAGGATGTGAGCAATCTCTTGCTCGCCGTCGGTAAGTCCATCCATATAGCATTTACAGCCATGTTTCTCACTGTTTATTTTTGCTACCTGGTCCTTGGTGGCATCAGCTGGAATATACAGGTTATCGGATACAACATGCTTTGATTGACTCCTAATCTTTTTGATAATCCATATACAACCACCGAGTATGAGTGCCCAGATAATTATTTTTCCGAAGATGCTTTCAAAGTTACCCTTCGAAACAGACGAGATCGAACTGAGTAAAATAAAAGCGAGTCCCAAAACAAAAATACCTTTGATTGGTTCAAAAGGTTGATTGTACCTGCCGTAACGACGTCGGCGATAGTAATAAGGTTTTCTGTAGTTACGATAATATCCCATTTGATTACTATTTTAGCAGAAATAGCGATATAATTCTTGTAATCTCGTCTGCCATGCGTAGAAGGAGTATCCGAAACCGTCTCGAAAGGGG
>CAYMGJ010000005.1:0-17410 GCA_964389975.1 uncultured Candidatus Saccharibacteria bacterium | reverse complement strand
GCGGTTTCAGCTTTTTGTTGACTTCTTCCAGCCTTCGATCAATAATCGTCCGTATGAAAAGAAAGACTAAAAAATACCCAAAACACACATGCTAGTTTTGTGGATCTGATCGTAAACTTGTGGAAACCATTATCGATGATGAATTTTACTGGGATGAGACAACAAAAACGTATCAACCTAATGGCTTTACCAACAATTTTGAACATACAGGCTATGTGCAATGTACGTTTTATGAACAAGAGTGGGCCGGACAGTAACTTTTAATTTGAAATCGGCAAATTTAAAGTTAAGCACTCAACTTTAAATTTAGAAATAAAATGTTGAATCGTGTTTGAAGGGTAAGGTGAAATATCAGAACTTTGGATTGGGCACAGGTGCAGAGGGTATTACATACTTTTATAAAAGAAAAAACGCCGTACCGGTGAGGGTAGGGTGTCTGAGATGGCGGAATTTAAAATATAAAAACAGAAAAGGGCTTACCCTGCGGTAAGCCCCATCTCCTGTTGTAGTTGTTCAGACGATTGCTCGTATTCATGTTCAACCTGCGCCCACCAGTTCCGAATGAAATCGGTACACTTGGGGCAAAGGTCTTCATGCTGACAGCTGTAGTGCATATTGCACCTCGGCGAGTAGCTCAGCCCTTCGACGTTTTGGTAATCGTCGCAATGGCAGTACATACCGAGCAGGTGATTTGTTTCGTGGAGGGCGACGTTGCGCAGGAATCCCTGGCTGTTCTGGCGGTTGCCATACAGACAGAAGACCATTGCGCCATGCTTGAAGCAAGCAGCACCCCAGGAAACCGTATCGTTGAGAAACGGCTTGTTCGTGATGTAGATGTCAGCGTGCTGCTGACCTCCATGTCGCGAATCGCGCCAGCTCTCGGAGAGAGCCGTAGCGAATAGACGTTGCTCGTCGATTTGTCCGTTGACGGTGGCATCGGCCACTTGCTCCATGGCGCTCGGATGAGCACCGAAGAGATTAAAGCGGAATGGCAGACCGATGGTCTCCTGAATTCGCTCATCAACGGCTTTGATGATCAGGTCAACGGTCTGCCGCGAAATCGCTGCATCCCAGAAAACCCGAATCTCGTTCCGAATCCACCAGTAAGGCAAGAAGGTCTTGCCATCGATAGTCGGAGTGCGGTATCCGCTCATGGTCTCGCAAGCAACGATTTGTACGTGCTCACGATATCCATCACGGGTGAAATGTTGCTTGGGGTTCCAAGCCATATCGACCTCCTTTTTAAAGAGCTTCTCGAGACCCTCGAGTAGGGGTAATTGAGTGAATCCCAATAACGTTTCTATTATATCAGAGATAACGGTATATGTCAATAATCCAAGATAAACTATTGAATTTGAGGGTATTGCAGTTTTTCCTTAATATATGCTAATATTGTGACTACAGGTCTCCTTTAAGGCGACTTGCAGTATCATAATGGATAATAAACCAACAAAAGGTGAATATTTAGAGGTCTTATTGAGATCTCCCAAAACAATCTTCTCATCAAAAGATGTCTCTTTGTTATGGGGAGAAGAAAGTGATGAGGTTATAAAGAAGAGGTTAAATAAATATGTTAAGGCTGGAAAGTTGATTCGTGTTCGTCGTGGTATATACGCAAAAGACAAAAACTACAACAGATTTGAATTAGCAACCAGAATCAATACTCCTTCATACATCAGCTTTGAAACTGTCTTAACTAGAGAGGGTGTCAATTTTCAATACTACGGAAATATCTTTGTCGCATCATACATCAATCGTGAGATAGATATTGATGGACAAAAAATAACTTTTGTTCGCATGAAAGATTATGTATTAAGTAATACGACAGGAATAGAACATAAAGATGGAATTGCTACCGCAACGAGTGAGCGCGCATTCTTGGACCGTGTATATGTAAGTAAGGATTATCACTTCGATAATTTGCGTTCATTAGACTGGAATAAAGTCATGGAAATTTTGCCAATTTACAATAATAAACGTTTAGAAAAGAAGATTAAAGAATACCAAAAAACTATATGACATTAAATTTCGCAAAACACAAAAATATCTTGTTGCAGATCTTAAAGGATGTTTATTCTGATACTTCTATTGCCCCCTACTTAGGATTTAAAGGTGGTACTGCTGCGATGATGTTTTATGATTTGCCACGCCCTTCTGTCGACTTAGATTTTGATTTGTTAGATGAGACAAAAGAAAAAGATGTTTTTGATAAAATAAATGAAATTGTGAGTCATTACGGTGAGATTACTGACTCATCTATACAAAAGCATAATTTGAGGAATGTCATCTCTTATGAAGTTGGTGCACAAAAAATCAAAGTTGAGGTAAACCTTCGTAAATTTGGTTCTCAATATGTAATGAAGACATATCTCGGTATCTCAATGCTTGTCATGGTCCAAGAAGATATGTTTGCCCACAAGTTGATGGCGTTTCTTGAACGGATAGCTGCTCGCGATATTTTTGATGTTAACTATTTTGCTAAGAATAACTGGCCTATCAATCGAAAGATTGTTGAAAGTCGATCTGGAGTCTCTTTCAAAGAAGCTTTGGAGAAATGTATTGATTTGTTAGAAAAGATGGATAACAAACACATTTTAGATGGAATGGGTGAATTTTTTACTAACCCTGAAAAAGATTCTCTTCGTGCAAAGTTAAAGCCAGATACGGTTTTCTTATTGAAAGTAATGCACGATAACGAAAAATAATTATATGGAACTAAAAGAATTTGTAAAAAATGTATTAAAAGATCTAGTAGATGCAGTTGAGGAAACTCGAAGAGAATCGAGTAGAGACATGCGTCTTGATTCTAATAAAGATACTAGGACTGTTGAGTTTGACATAGCGGTAACAGTTGAAGATGCGACATCATCAAGCGGTAAGGCTGGCATTAAAGTATTCCAAATAATTGAAGGGGGTGGTGATGTTTCGAAGGAGTACAAGAATTCTTCTGTAAGTAGAGTTAAATTTGGTGTTTACGTCGATACACTTACAAAAGAAGAAGAGGCACAAAGAAACGCTCAGTTTGAACAGAGCATATCAAGAAATCATCTTAACTCAGCAATGTAAATCATATGAACAAAAAAGAAGCATCAACAAGAATAAATATTGAAAATCTAACAAAACGGATTATTGCTTTTCGCGATGCTCGAGATTGGAAACAATTTCATAATCCTAAAGATGTAGCACTCTCACTTGTCCTAGAGGCTGGTGAAGTTATGGAACATTTCCAATGGAAAAACAAAGAAGAGATGGAAAAGTATGTAAAAGAAAATAAAACAGCCATTGGTGAAGAATTGGCTGATGTTCTGTATTGGGTACTGCTCATGGGACACGATCTGAATATTGATGTACTCGATGCTCTTGAAAAGAAGATAAAAATAAATGAAGACAAATATCCAGTAGAAAAATCTAAGGGTAAGCATACTAAGTACAACAAACTTTAATATTATGGCTGATATAAAAACATTTTCTTTTGATAAAAATAGGTTCGATGAAATAAAAGCTTATAAATTCGGTCGTAATTGGCCTGTTGTTTATATTATGAAAAATGAAGAGGAAATTTATATTGGTCAAACAGTTAATGCTTACTATAGAAGTAAACAGCACTCTGAAAATCCAGAAAGACTTAAGTTAAAAGATATACATATTATTACGGATGAAGAATTTAATGTTTCTGCTGCTTTGGATATAGAGTCATGGCTTATTCAATATATCGCTGCTGACGGGAAATACATGGTTCAAAATAGTAATAGCGGACTAAAAAATCATAATTATTACGATAAGGTTAAATATAAAACAAAATTTGAAATAGCCTGGGATGATTTAAGAGAGAAAGGAATTGTTAAAAATACCCTTGAAGACCTAAAAAATAGTGATTTGTTTAAATACTCACCATACAAGTCTCTAACGGAGGATCAATTTTCTGTTGCTAAAAAGATTTTTAAAGATATAAAAAATAATCCAACTAACACTATTATTGTTAACGGAAAACCAGGAACAGGTAAAACAATTCTTGCAACGTATCTTTTTAAATATTTAAAAGAGCAAGAAGAGACCAGGAATCTTAAAATTGGACTTGTTGTGCCTATGGCGAGTTTGCGCAAAACAATAGGCAAAGTATTCTCAAAAATTAAGGGACTGAAATCAAATATGGTAATTGGTCCCAATGATGTGGTTAAAGATAATTATGATATTTTAATTGTTGATGAATCACATAGACTTCAACGAAGAAAGGGTATTATGGGATTTCAGGCTTATGATAATGTAAATAAAAAGTTAGGATTAAACAAAGAAGCTACTCAGCTTGAGTGGATTGCCCGATCATCAAAACATCAAGTGTTTTTATATGATGAGCATCAGAGCGTTAAACCTGCAGATATTAGACCAGTTGATTTCAAAAATTTAAAACCAAGAAACTATCAACTTAGTACGCAAATGCGTGTTGAAGCTGGCGTTGATTTTATAAATTTCATAGAAGATATTTTTGATTTTAAAATACCAAGTGTCACAAATTTTTCAAACTATGATTTTAGACTTTTTGAAAATGCTCAAGAGATGATCGATGAAATTAAATTGAAAGATAAGCAGTATAGGTTATCTCGTGTGGTGGCAGGTTATGCATGGCCATGGCACACGAAGCCAGGTAGTAAATCTACTCAAGAACATGATATTGAAATAGGTGAACTGAAATTAATATGGAACTCCACAGCACAGGACTGGGTAAATTCTAAAAACGCGATAAATGAAGTTGGATGCATTCATACAGTACAAGGATACGATCTAAACTATGTCGGTGTAATAATCGGACCAGAATTTTACTATGACCCAGTAAAAAATAAGTTTTGTGTAGACAGAGAAAAGTATTTTGATACAAACGGCCGTAAAGGTATTACTGATCCTAATGAGTTAGAGAGATACATAATAAATATCTACAAGACCTTATTAACTCGAGGAATAAAAGGAACTTATCTTTATATTGTAGACGAGAACCTTAGAAATTATTTTAAGAATATATTAAATCAAAAGAAAGAAAATAAAGAAAAGATAATAAGTACAATCATAAAGTCTCCATATTCAGGAATAATGATAAATATTCCATTATTTGATTCTGTTGGATGTGGTGAACTTATGTTTGCAGATCCTACCGTACAAGAAATGATTCCTGTAAAAAGTGAATTAATGTCTAAGGGTTCAGCATATTTCGTTTTGAGAACATCTGGTGACTCAATGAATCTTGCTGGTATAAATGATGGTGATCTGGTGCTCTGTAGAAAAAATTATCATCCTGAAGAAGGCAATAATGTTGTGGCACTTATCGGTGATGATGCGACTATAAAGGAATATCGTCGTGAAAACGATATGGTGGTGTTAAAACCAAAATCAAGCAATCCAAAACATAAACCATTGAAGTTTACTAATAACGATGAAGTTAAGGTACAGGGTGTGGTTATTTGTGTAATAAAAGAGTGAATATAAATTTTATGATAAAAAATTCTGCAAAAACAATTCTATGTTACGGAGACTCAAATACTTGGGGCAATATTCCAAGAAGTGATGATCGATATCCTCGGGATATACGATGGCCAGGAGCACTTCATAACCTTCTTGGGGAAAACTATGAAGTCATAAGTGAAGGTCTCTGCGGAAGAACTTTGGTTGCGGCAGATCCTGCAAAACCTCATCGAACAGGGATTACTCATCTACAAGCAATTCTCGAGAGTGCAGATCCTATTGATGTATTGATTATTATGCTCGGTACCAATGATGTTAAAAGTACCTATAAGCTTACTCCGGCAGAAATAGCGGGACATCTTCTACAGACCATTGAGTTCGTTCGGGGTGTTAAAGATTTAGAGAAGGTTCCAAAGATTTTGGTTGTGTGTCCACCACCGGTTATTATTCCGGAGACAAACGATCTGGATCCAAGGATGATCTCGGGTTTGGAAGTATTTAAAATTTTGCCTGATTTATATAAAGAAGTAGCTCAGAGACATGATTGTAGCTTTATTAATGCAGGTGATCATATCTCTTCAAGTAAGGTGGATGGCTATCACCTGAGTAAAGAGGCCCATTTAAAGTTAGCAGATGTAATTGGGGAATGGATTAAAGAAAATATATGATCAAAATAATCTTTGAAGCACATGGTACGACATTTGATAACGAGGCACACCTTTCCTCGGGTCATAATGACGTAGCACTATCTCCTCTAGGTATTCAGCAGTCAAAGGAAATGGGCGAACGCTATAAAGATGACCACTTTGATGCAATCTTTTGTTCGGATCTGCAACGTGCTTACAAGAGTGCAGAGATAGGGTTTGGTAATAAATGGCCAATCATACAAGATGCTCGACTTCGAGAGTGTGATTATGGAGATTTAACTCAACATCCAAGTTCAGAAGTAGATATAGAGAAACCACAGAGAATAAATATGCCTTTTCCTAATGGTGAAAGTTATGCACAAACCACAGCTCGCATGAAATCATTCCTTGAGGATCTTCTTAAAGATTACGATGGTAAACGAGTAATGGTTATTGGTCATCGAGCTACTCAATATGGGCTAGATCACCTCATTAAAGGTGTATCGCTTGAGCAACTAACCTCTTCTCATTTTAAATGGCAGCCAGGCTGGGAGTATGGCTTTGAAAAGAAATGAAAGAAGAGCAATTAGAAATTATAAATGAGAATGATGAAGTAATTGGCCTTGAATCAAGAAAGGTTGTCCACCAAAAAGGACTTCTTCATCGAGAAATTCACATCTGATTTAAAATTCATAGCATCTGGATAAAATCCTCACCGCAGAGGACTATGGCAAGTCCAAAATAGGTATGCATTCAATCACTGATTATTTTATCTCCAAAGGGTTGATTAGGTACACTTTATTATCTTTCTTTACAAATAAATTGTCATCTTTCCAGCCGATAGTGAAAGGGTGTTTTATGTTGATAGCTTTCTTAAGATAGTGGGAATTTGATATGGCTACCCCGAATCCTCCACAATCATCAAAACCTTTTTTATTGCAATATACAACAGCGAAATTTTCTCCACTATTTGGATTAGCAAGAACATAGAAATTTGAATGAACTGTATAGCCTATGTCAGAATAATCTAATTCCAATTTTTCATACCGTCTTTTTTCAACATTGAATATATAATAATTATCATCTTCTGGTTGGAACGGTTTTGACATATCTACCCTATGGAAAATGCGGACGAATAAATTGTTACCTACTTGGGAAAAATTTGTAGCACTCCATGCTGATGTTAAGGGTGCTGGATATTCTTCAATAAAATATGTGTCTCTATTTAGGACGAAAATAGTATTGGTTTCCTCTGTAGTATTTCCTATATATGATCGCTTTATGAGCAAAAAAACATTTTGATCTTTAAAATCAAATTCTGCCACTATATCTTTATCAAGATTATATTTTTTCAAATCAAAGCCCCCGGTATCGATTTTGGTAGGAACATCTCTGGGTTCGCCATAGTTATATCCCGAATATCCATTGACTCCAATATAATTATCTACTTCTGAATTACTTATAACTTTTACAAAAGATTTTATGTTGGTATTATTTCTGTAGTATGAAAAGATAGTACCTATTAATACAATTGTGATAATTACTATCCAATAATCTTTTTTCATGAGTTGATTATAACAATTTTTTTATTATTCGGAAATGATAGGATATCTTTAATAAATATGTTATTTATTAGTAAAAACAAAATAGCTTTAGCCATTTTGGGAACAGCTAGTAGAGGTCGGACACCTCATGCTAAGTAAAGATGCAATAACAATCAAATTTATCACAAATCAAATTCTTTTATCAGAGGTTTTTGAGTATAAATATTTCCAGAGGAATTTATGTATCTGATCCCGTTCTTGTCTTTTATCACCAGGAGTTCAAATCCAGAATCTAAAATTTCAAATGTATTGGAATCAATACTGGATAATTTCTTAGTGTCAAAGTAGACATTATCTTTATCCTTACCAATTGCCCAGTGTCCCATATAGGTATATGTGAGAGGATCGGCGTTTATAATTATTTCTCCGCGAGAATATACGTAATGAATGTCCTTGGCTAGATTTTCTTTTCCATTCCCAATTATTTCAAAAGTTTCCGCATCGGCTATTGAAAGGGGATTACAGTTGTAATACACGTTTGACTCATCAGAAGAATACGCGCTATAGCCAAGAATATGATATTTTTCAGGAGATCGTGTTGATATTTTTACAAGCTCAGTATAGGCAGTGTTCCAATGCTTACAATCGACTGTTTTCTCTCCAAGCGACTTTTTATTAAAACCTATATAACAAGTAAAGAGTAAAACAATAGAACAAAATATTGCACTGAGTTTAATGGCTTTGTTGTGTAAATGCATTTTGTTTTTGCTCCCTATGTTGGACGAGTTCAGAACCCTCAATTGGGTTAAAATCAAAAGGGAAATAGATGAAAATAGGGTTTTATGTTTTATCTAAACAATTTTGCTTAAGTTTCTATTAATAACCACCACACCCATTCCAATTAATTCATCTTTAAAATTACTTTCTGGAATAGGATTATATAAATAGACTTTTCTACCAGAATCAAAAGCTTGAAAAATTTCTAAAAAAGTTGCACCACCAATATAGTTAGGTTGACCATTTTTCTCAAAGTTTAATACCAAAACACAATCATTAGAAAGAACTTTTTCTTTTTGAAGTCTAATCATTGTGCCCTTCCATTTAGAATGCTCCTCTGTGCCCAATTTTTTTATCTCTAATTCCTTCATTGGTTCATCATAACTATTTGGGACAGTAATGATGTGTCCCATATCCTCCAGAGCTTTTTTGATGTCAGCTACATATCCATAATTATATTTACTAGCACAGATAAATATTTTCATAAAAAAAAGTATATCAAATTTAAAGTGGAAATGACACTTTAAATAGCTTTACAATAGCTTCCAATGTTGGATGAGTTCAGAACTCTGGATTGGTTTTTTATTAAAAGGAAGATGGGGAAGTGGGGATTTGTATAAAAAGAAACCCGCCACGACGAGTCTTTTTGAGACTGTCGAGCGGGCAAGGTTTATTTGTTTTTAGTTCTCTTCGCAATTACCGTGGAAAAAACGCTTCGCGTATTTTTTACTTTCTTCCCACCCCTCAAAGAGATGAGTGGTGCTTGCAAAGATAGTGAGTGTGCCTTCGGTGATGGCGGCCTTTTCTGGACTGCAATTCATATAGAAGCCATTGGAGATAAAATACTGCTTCAGCAGACTTGCTGGAATCCCTAGGTTGCCTCTCGACTTTGCACGGAGAAGTTTTGATTTCCGTATGGTCAAAGCCACGCTATCTTGCGTTATAACTTCGATCCACGGTTCAACCTGTTTTGGATCGAGTTTTGCTTCTCGTGCCAATGCCCTGAAATAATTCAGGTCGTGGCCGCTTTTGAAGCGGGTGTGCAAAACTGCGGCCGTAACATCATCATGTTCAGGCTGGTCTGAAATACTTGTTTTCATATTATTGTTAAGTTGGTTGCATCTCTTAGAGCATAGAGAATACGCCCTTAGAGATACAGCCAACCTAATTGGTATGTCAAAAAACTATTACGAAATTAAATTAACATAATAAATATTATATGTCAAATACTTCTAGGCGTTCTTTTGTTTTTGCTCGCTTGGCAGGACAGTTTTCGAACCTATGATTGGAGTAAGGCAGTGGAGGATTTGGAGACTACTATGGGGGAAATTAAACACCTGCTGTCATTGGTATGATTTACCCTACAGAAGAAGGGAATATATTATTTTTCATCTATACCCTCAAATTCTTACTCCCCATTTTACCTCTTTACCGAACCTCAGACTATCTACCCTTTGGTTAAAGGTAGTATGGAAAAATTGAGTATGTTGGCTTGTCTTCGATAGTATCGTGAAAATATCGCCAGTATCGTCTATACGGGGGATGGGTCGACTTCAGTTTGTTTGTCAGAAAGGAAGGTAGGTGTCATGTCTCAAAAAACGTAGATAAGTCATTGTTTCTTATTGTCCCTGAACACTATATAATCCGTCCATGGCGGAAATACCAGAAGACAGAAGAACAGGAACAAGTTTAGATGAACTTTTGTGGTATTTGAAAAGATTCTCTCTTTCAGATGCTTTATTTTTAATTGGTCAAATTAATTCTGCATTCAAAGCGGGTTTTGATCCACTTCATATGGAAAATATTCCCACAGAGGTCATTGCTTGGATAGAGGAGCATGGAAAGGGAGATAAAGGTAGGGTTTATCTAAGCATGAAACTTTCACGAATGGCCAGATTTCTGCTACTTTCAAAAGGAAACGACTATAAAAAAGAAGTATTGAAATTAAACACATTGCCATTCCATAACGCAATCAATTTTACAGGAGATTTGTTCGATCGTGATGTTGAGGGAGAGATAAAAACAATGGATGATATGACAAAAACAATGGGAAGAATGAGCCAGTGGCAATTTCCTCTACAAATGAACAGGATGGTCCCCCTAGGACGGGGACAACTATTGTTTATAGATATCCCACGAGATATTAACTGCGCATATGACTTGGATACAAAATTAAAAAAGTATTTCGGTTTAACTGTGTATGAATTTCTTGCGTCAGGTTTTGTTTTGTGGACCATGACAAATGGAGTTCTGAAATATAAATTAAATGTTGAGGTTGAGTCTTTGAAAGGTGTGGTGACATCACGAAATATTCAAAACTTCCTTATTTGCTCGTCTGGTTCTCAAGAAGATTACCGCAGGGCGGTCCGCGGTAAAGATTGGAAAATATCAAATAAGCTTAAAGATATATATGGACTTGATCCCTTCTTCCATATGCCCGCAATTAAAACAAAAAGATCTGCTTTTCTTGAAGAGGGTGCTTATGTTGTACCCCAGCCCTTTTACCTCTTACACCGAGCAAGCATGGGAATTTTTTATTTGTTAGCCGATAAAGAAAAAGAAATATCAGGGATACAGGGCAGAAATGAATTTAGGGATGTCTTTGGTAATATATACAGCGAATATGTCCGTAGATACTTAGCTTTAGCAAGATGGCCAGTGAAATTTGTTGATTTTGACAAAGACTTCGACGAGGTTATTTCAGGGGATATAAAATATCCTGATTTCGCGTTAATTGAAGGCAACACATGTGTATTGTTTGAAGTTAAAACAAGCCTCTCCACGATTAATGCGAGAACTATTTTTGATGAGAAAATAGCAGAAGAGGAACTGAAAAAGGATAAAGGTAATTTTAAAAAAGCTCTTGATCAACTCATTTCCTTTGAGATGGCGATTAAAGACAGAAAAATTAAAGATAAACGTTTTCGTAAGGTAAAAAATATTGTAAAAATTATTGTCGGCTATGAAGACATTTATATGGCAAATGCTTTTATCTTACCGATTGCAAAAAAGATCTACGGTAATGTGGTAGATAATCTCCAGATTATTACGATATCGGAGATAGAAATGATTGGTAGTGCTCTTCATCATAAAATAAAGTTCGTAAAAACAATTGGAAATAAAGTTGCAAGCCTAGACACGTCTTGGTGGGTAATAAGTGGATACCTACGTCAGCAAAATGAGGGTAAAAAAGGTAAAAACCCTTTGTTAGAAAAATCCTTTAATAAGCTAATGACGAGGATGACTGGAAGAAAAGAAGGAGAAAATCCTACCAATTCATTAGTAGCAAAAAATGGCCTAAGTTATATAATTAAGCTATGGCAATGCATCTGGAACAAGCTCGTAAAATAGTAGGAAATTGGCGTAAAAATGGCTTTAAGGCGGGTAAAGCCCTGCTTGAGCTTGGATATTCTCCTTCAGTGGCAAATAAGAAGTCTGGAGAGGTTATAAACCGTGCCTTACGGGTTATTGCAAAGGTCGAAGCTAAAGAGATCATGGAAAGCCCAAATCCAAGCAGAACCCTCTTGGGGTACGTTGGAATGACATCGAATGAGCTTAGAGATGAATATGTGTATATAATCCGTCAGAATAAGGATATGTCTAATAAGCTAAAAGCACTTACGCCACTGTTGGCTGAGCTAGGTATACGATGGGGTGATGAGAAGCAGATTATACAGCCCGTACTTAACCTCACTGTCACAGGAAAGAGATAGGGGTGAGGGGGGATCGATTCTACTATTTATTTCCAAAAGGAAGGGAGGTGCTATCTATAAAATTGTGATAACATGGCAGTCATATTAATCTATTTTAAAAAATCATGAAAATAAAAATTCGACCCGTTTACTCTGAATTGCAGGGATATTTAACTCAAGCTCCAAGTGCAGAAAGAATGTCGGTATATCGAAAAGAAGCATTGGAACTGTCAAAACAGCTATCAGGTTCAATTGATGAACTGAATGAAATTACAGGTGGGGATTATAATAAATTTAGAACTGAAGTTTTCTCAGAGACAGCAAATGGATTTTCCATGATCACTCTTAATATCAATGTGTATCGTTTGAAATTAGGGGGGTTAATATCTCGACTACATGGGACTTACTTTGCTGATGAATCCCCACCTTTCAGTGGTATGCCAAGTACGATAATTAATCAGAATCAACATCAGAATCAAACTGTACACATTCTGCTTGAGATACAGAGTAAGATTGATGAGAAATTGAATAAACTTCCTGAGGGTAAGGAAAAAACTTTTCTGGAGAAAGTTAAGGCATCTCTCAGTGGGGTATCGAGTATAACAGGATTAATTACCCTGCTCTTACAGACAGCAAAAGATTTGGGCCTATCAACTGAACAGGTTTATAATTTATTTCACTAAAAATAACACATACTCACAGTGTGGATTTATTGATCTAATGAAGGATTAACCTGTCACTATTACAAATTGTTACGATTGAGATTATTAATTGCACGAAATTGAAGTTATACCATTTGAATTATAGGCTGAGCAATAAGTTGTTCGTGGGGGAGATGTAATGGTGAATACACTTTGGATAGTTGTGACATAAGAATTATAATCAGAAATGTACTGCTTTTGTGTTTCAGTAATAGTGGGTATCACTTCTTGAACATCACTTGGAAATTGATATACATTAAATGATGATAGTGGAAGAGTCAAAATCTTCCCTCTCTTCGTTTCTAAAATTCTTATACCTTGCTCCACATAGTTTTGCATTTTCATAATCCTACCAAGGCGAAACTGAGTAAGCTGTTTTGCACTTTGTGCCATTTGTGAAGGTTCGTCATTTAACATATAACTTACTGTATTCATTAAGCTGATGTCTGTGAGTAATTGGCTATTGAATGAGTTCTGGCTGTCGATTACCTGATCAAGATCTTTTATTATTAGATCTCGGTTGCTTATCTGTGCAGAAGTATTCTCTTGTATTTGCACGGCATTCTGCTGGGGTAGGGTTTGAACGTTTTTAACAGGAATTTGAACAGGGGATTTTGTATTTTCTGAGTAAATAGTATCTTTTACTACCGGGATTGATTTTGTCATGGGTATTTTTGGAGTAGAACAGTATGCATCTTCTCCGTTCACTGGACAGATTAAGCGCTGACTGACAGGGCATTTTTTCCAATATTGTCCGTTACACAAAGTTAAATCCTCATCTTTTTTTATAGTGGTCACGGTCGAACTACTCGTCATAACTTGTTCTTTATAATCCTGTTTTTTATTTAGAGATTTTGAGAAGATTGACCATGTTGCAGGATTCCACCACGATGCAAAAGCTACTGTTGGCATCACAGAAAGTGACACAACAACAAGGAGAATGATTTTATTAAAATTTTTCATTTGGAATATCTAGCTGATAAACCCCATGATGAGTCACAAAGATCCCAACACGGGGTGAGGACCAAAGTCCTCCAAGGCGGTTTCCCACCAAGGCCAGTAACGACACTCCCACATGTTGGGGTCTTTGAACGTTACTGGACTTTTCGCCATGCCTACTGATTGCTCAATGGGTTTAGGCTACTCTTATTTAGTTGTATTAGTATCATAGTAAAGATTCGATTTAATATCAATGTTGGATAAGTACTTGTAATTATATGTGTATGTTCTATACTTATTGCAAGTGAGCCAAATTGCAATGGCCGAATCTAGATAAATACAAGGATAAATCTTTAAGATAAAAAGTAAATAACTAAAAAGATAAACCAATAGAGAAATATTAGATAAATGTAAAGATAAAGAAAAATTATCTTTTTTGTTTTAGATAGTAATGGTATTAGCGGTAATCTATTGTGGAAAAGCCTTTTTATGGCTTTGCATGTCGCTATCCACAATAGAACATGCACGGCCATAAGAGGACTTTTTATTACAAAAATTGATATAGGTTATTTATCAATTTAATATAAAAAATATGAACAACTATGTTCAGATTTTTAAGGACTATATCCTTAATAGAGGTGTTTATTCTTATGAATCAAATAATGAATTAGTAACTCACTGCTTGTTCAATAACTGTGATAGAGATAGTAGAGGTAATGAGGCTCACTTTTATGTGAATCTAAATACAGGACAGTTTAATTGTAAAAAGTGTGGAGAAAGTGGAAATATTATTACACTTGCCAAAAAACTCAGGGATAGTGGAGATTGCTATATATGGGATGAAATACAAAAAAATAAAAAACCAAAGAATCTGAGATTTAATACAATAGTGGAGAATAATCATAAAAAACTACCTGATAATATTCGTAAATATCTAAATGAAGTAAGGGGATGGGGTAATGAAATAATTAATGAGAAGAAAATAGGTTGGATACAGCAATGGGGAACTAATTGGATTGGTTTTCCAATTAAGGATGAGGATGGTAAGTATCAGTACTACAAGCTCAGAGAAAATTATTTAACAGGTGGTCGAAAGATAACATCCCCAGCTGGCGGTGAAGCGCAAATTTATGATTGGGAGAATTTAAATCAATCCTCAGATTCGATTGTTGTTTGCGAGGGTGAGGGCGATTGTCTATTACTACTGTCACGCGGTATAAATGCCGTTACAAGCACACATGGGGCAGGTACGTTCAAGAATGAATGGTTACAATATTTTCCAAAAGATAAGATTTATTACGTTGCTTATGATAACGATAAGGCTGGTATAGAAGGGTCCAAAAAAGTTGCATCAACACTCTACGATTATGGTGTAAAGAAGGTATACATAATTAATCTTCCTAGAAGGTCTAATACACCCGAAAACCCTGAGGCAGAGGATGCTAAGGTAGATATCACGAACTACTTCATGGAGCTTAGTGGAAGTGTTGAAGATTTGTTTGGAAAGTATGCTCAAGAGTATCCAGAAAAAATTGATATCTCTCGATTCAAGCTACTCAACTCCGAAGATATTGGCAATATTCTGGACTTAACAATCAAGAAAGATGACGTGAATAAGGTTACTACTTTCTTATGTCAGCTCTCAGCCTATACAGAAGACAATCAGTTCAATATCAGTTTTCAAGCTCCCTCTTCATCTGGTAAAAGTCACATCCCAATGGAAATATCAGACCTTTTTCCTCAAGAGGATGTTTTGAGGCTTGGGAATTGTTCACCAACCGCTTTCTTTCATGAGCAAGGAATCTACGACAAAGAAAAAAATCTAATGAAAATAGATTTAGCTCGAAAAATTTTAATCTTCACCGATATGCCACACACACAGCTTTTGGAAAGATTAAGACCACTATTATCACATGATGCTAAGGAAATGCAGTCCAAGATTACTGATAAAAATCAGAAGGGTGGCAATAAAACTAAAACAGTAATTATAGTCGGATATCCATCTGTAATCTTTTGTACAGCAGGTCTAGCATTAGACGAGCAGGAAGCAACGAGATTCTTACTTCTTAGCCCTGAAACAACACAAGAAAAAATACGAGAAGGCATACAGCAAGCAATAAGAAAGGGGGTCAATAAAGATAAGTACGATAGTGTCCTAAACTCTGACTCTGGCCGACAGTTGCTTATTGAAAGAATCAGAGCAATTAGACAAGAAAAAATAATTAACATCCATATTGAATCAGAAGAAAAAATTGAAGCAAGATACATATCAGGCAAAACCCTCTTCAAGCCGAAACATCAGCGAGATATTAAAAGGCTATTATCCTTAGTTAAAGCTTTTGCACTACTCAATCTATGGTGGAGAAAAAAAGATGGTAATTCAATAATAGCTTCTGATGAAGACATTGATGAAGCTTTTAAGCTTTGGGAAAAAGTTTCGGAAAGTCAGGAACTCAACTTGCCTCCGTATGTGTTTAATTTCTACAAAGAAGTTGTACTTGAATTATGGAACGATAAAAATTCGAAAAGAAATCCAATTATAGCTGAACAGACTGGACCTAATGGATTGTCCAGAAAGGAAATTATTCAGAAACACACCAATACATACGGTAGGAGGTTATCTAGCAAGCAACTAAGCGAGGATATTTTACCTTTACTGGAAGAGGCAGGCCTTGTCTTTCAGGAAAAGGATTCAAGGGATGAAAGAACTTGGCTCATATACGTTACTGACGATTCAACTAAAGAAATCAAGAAGGAAGTAGAAAAGCAGGAAGAACAGAGCCAACAAGCTCTCAATGACTTCAATAATTTCTAGTTATTGACCAAATATATTCCCCCAGAGGGGAGGGTAATTAAGAAAATGATTAGTCAAGAAGTAACAAAAGAATTCCAAGAGGTCTTAAAAGAGGAATACGGTAGAAACGTAACTCTTGAGGAGGCATCTATAATTCTTACAGATTTGACTGCTTATTTCGACACTCTCTCAAAGGCTAATCACCGAATGCAAGCGAAAGAGGAAAATGCTATTATTATAGTGCCAGACTAAGAGATGATAGAATAATTATATTTGTGTATAGAAGCGGGGTAGCAAGCTCTTAGTCTGGCGATTAAGTTCTTTTGCTACCCCACTTCTGTATTTACAAATCTAATTACAATTCTATGAATAACAAAAGTGTCCTATATTGTCGAGTAAGCTCTAAAGAGCAGGAGGAAACAGGGTACTCTCTACCTTCCCAAGAAAAACTACTCAAAGATTATGCACAAAGAAAAAATTTTGATGTATTGAAAGTTTTTTCTGTAGCTGAATCAGCAAGTGGTTCAAAACAGAGAAGGGTCTTTGCAGAAATGATGGCCTACATTGATAAAAATAAAGTTACTAATCTTCTGTGTGAAAAAGTTGACCGTCTCACAAGAAATTTAAAAGAGGCAGTTGTAGCGAATGAATGGGTTGATTCTAATACCGAAAGGCAAATTCACTTTGTTAAGCAAAACCTTGTAATTGATAAGTTTGCAAAATCTGATGAAAAATTCAGATGGGATATTGAAATAGTTCTGGCAAAAAAATACATTTCCAATCTTTCTGAGGAGGTTAAAAAGGGACAAAAAGAAAAATTAGCTCATAGCACTGTTGATTTTAAAGAAGCTAAAGGAGGATCTATCTTTGCGACAATTGATAGGGA
>CAYMGJ010000004.1:0-52762 GCA_964389975.1 uncultured Candidatus Saccharibacteria bacterium | reverse complement strand
CAAGGCTGGCTACCAACTAAACCACCATTGGGTTATAAAACTATTGGTGAAAAAGGACACAAGATACACATTATTGACCACGAAAAAGCACCTTATATTAAAAAGATGTTTGAACTCTATTCAACAGGTAATTATTCTACCCATGCTCTTGTTGATGTCATGTATAAAGATGGGTTAAGAAACTCAACAGGAAAAAAGCTAGGTAAATCAAGGTTATATGAATTACTTAGCGACCCGTTTTATTGCGGTCAAATGAGGTGGAATGAACAGATTTCACAGGGCAAGCAAGAGTCAATCATAAACAAAGACCTCTTTGACGTGGTCCAACAAAAACTAAACAGGAAGTTTAAAGCACCTTCATACACCAAGCATTTGCCTGTATTCAAAGCAAAAATAGATTGTTCTGATTGCGGAGGTACAGTTACATGGGAGATTCAAAAAGGTCATTGGTATGGTCACTGTAATCACTATAAGGCTTGTAAACAGAAGACTTGGTGGAGACAAGAAAAAGTTGAGGCTTTTCTCTTCCCGTTGTTTGACAATATTGCTCCAAAGTCTAAGAAGGTTTTGGCTGTTCTGGAAAAAGCTCTCAAGGAAAGTCATAGTGTTGAAATTGAGTATCATGCAAACTCAGTGAATGAACTAAACAAGCGAATTGAAATCACTCAGCGTCGACTAGAGGCAATTTATGAGGATAAGATTGATAACAAGATTTCACCAGAATTCTATAATAGAAAATTTGCTGAATATACAAAAGATAAGGATGAGGCATTAGCCTCTCTTAAAAAGTTGAATGAGGGGAATACAAAGTACTATGAAGCAGGATATGCTATCCATGAGCTTGCCTCAAAGGCCTCTGAGATTTATAAGAGTGATAAGGCAACAACCGAAGATAAGAGACTTTTATTGAGTAAAGTATTTTCGAACTTGTCATTAGAATCAAGCAACATCAAGCCAAATTACACTTTAGCCTTTGAATTCCTTACAAAATGGATGCCACAAGTGAATAGTACTTTCGAACCAGAAAATAACGGCTCTGTAAAAAGACAAAAGGAGGTTTTATCCTCTTCTCATCCTGTCGTGCTCCGCGACCTGGACTCGAACCAGGGACCAATCCGTTAACAGCGGATTGCTCTACCAACTGAGCTATCGCGGAATATATCCTGTATTTCAGGAACATTGGTATAATAGCAAATATGTACATAAAAGTGAAGATTACCCCTCATTCTAAGCAAGAAGTGATTACAAAGGTCAATGATGATCTGTATCACATTTCAGTGAAAGAAAAGGCAGAAATGAATCGTGCTAATGAACGATTGCTTGAAATTATGAGAGAAATGTATCCTCATAGAAGTGTTCGTATCATTTCAGGTCATCATTCTCCGAGTAAGATTATAAGTATTGATGAGAGGGCATAGTACGGAGTATAATAGGGGTATGAATATAAATACAAAAGCAACAGGAATAACACTTACAGACGCCATTAGTGACTATGTAGCAAAGAGAATGCAGTCAGTAGAGAAGCTTTTTGAAAATGACTCTACTGCTCAGTGCGATATTGAACTCGCCAAGGTAAGTAATCATCATAAACAGGGAGATATATTTAGTGCTGAAATACATATTGTTGCAAAAGACAAGAACCTATTCGCACGAGTATCTAAAGAAGATCTTTATGCAGCAATTGATGCTGTGCGAGATGATATTCTTCGTGAAGTAAAGAACAGTAAGGACAAGAAAATATCACGTATGAGACGTGGTGGTGCATATATTAAAAATATTGTTCGAGGAATCATTCCTGGTAAGTGGAATCGAGAATAGATGAATAATTCTTTCTTTAAACAGAATGTAAATCAATGGCTTTGCATTGCTCTCATATGCCTTATGTGCTTTTGGACTGTTCTGTACTACTTTACTCACAAAGCTCTTGATATAGGGGAGGCATTGGTTGCAAGTAGTGCATCTGCACACCTATCGAACTAGATCTGAATAGAGTATTTCCTTTTTCCCTTCAGGAATTACTTTCTTGATGATGAGTTTTCCTTCAATATATTCCGCCTCCGTTATCTTCACCCGTATGTCCTTACCACCTTTGTTCATGAAGAAGTATGCTGAAGGCCATCCATCGTATGCTTGTATTTTCAGATAGTTTGTATACGGATCATCATTGAGATTGATACATCCATCTTCCTTACGGATCTTTGTGGTATAGGTGGCTTTCGAATGATCCTGTACTGTCTCGTGTGGTACTCCTGCCTTAAAGTTAGAAACCCATTGGGGTAGTATGCTAATCAAGAGAGATGCTCCTGCTTCAACAATTTCTTTTCCAAGAACTGATGCTCGTGGTGGCCATGGTGTAACAGTAACTTCCTGTGAAGCAACAATGGGTCCATGATCCATATCAGTATCCATGTGTATGATGGTGACACCAGTTTTCTTCATATCCTGAAGTATCGCTGTCTCTATCGGACATGAACCTCGTAATAGGGGAAGGAGAGAAGCGTGTATATTGAGTGATTCTGCCTTAGGAAGCTTGAGTATATTTTCAGGAAGTATTTTCCCATACGCAATAACAACAAATACATCACAATCAAATGAGGCAAGATTCTTTACAAATTCCTCATCTTTTAGTTTCTCAGGTTGAAATACAGGAATATTGTGTTTGTGAGCCCAGACTTTTGCTGGTGGTGGGGTAAGTACAAGATTTCTTCCTTGGGGACGATCGGGCATGGTAACGACAAAAGAAATGGTAAATTGGGCATTATGCAATGCCTCAAGTGTCGTTACTGCATATTCAGGTGTTCCAAAAAAACCAATTTTCATACGTATATATTATCGAGTTTCCTCGGGTGGTATATCAACAACATTAGTTGCTGTATCAATGAAGAGTATACCATCAAGATGATCTGTCTCATGTTGAAACACTTGAGCAAGAAGTCCTCGTGCCCCTCGCTCGACCAACTCTCCACGTTCATTGTATCCACGAACTGTAGCTTTTGTTGAACGCAGTACCTTACCATACTTCCAACGTACTGACAGACATCCTTCCTCAACCTCTTGTTTCTCTCGTGAGAGTCGAGCTATCTCAGGATTGATGAATACTATATCCTTACCTTGTTTTTTGTAACTTGGATCAGCTTCAGCAAGTATGTCATCTGATGCAAGGAAAATACGGAGAGGAACTCCAATTTGTGGCGCAGCAATGGCAACACCATCTTTCTGTGAAGAAAGTGCTTCTTTCATATCTCGTAGTATCTGTTGAATGCGAGGTGAGGTAATATCCTTTATGGGCACTGTTTGTGCACATTCTCGGAGTACTGGATCACCATCTTGAACGATTCGTATCATATATTGACTTTACTACAAAAGTGTCTCCGGGTCTACCTTTACCACAACGTGGGGTGGAAGTGAACGAAGTGTTTCGATGATGGTGCGATGAGGCCAACTTGAACGAGGAAGACGTATGAGTCCATGGAGTACGAAGTTTCCCCTCACTGTTTGTGTGAAGGCAGGGAATACCTCAACTTCTTCAGGGGCAAGTTTTTCTTGAATACCCTTCATTTCTTCCACGATATGTTCACGTTCTCCCTCAAGAGTTATCTTGATGAGTTCGGTAAATGGAGGGTATGAGAATCGTTTGCGTTCTTCAATTTCAGTACGATAGAAATCACTCATATTTCCTTTGAGTCCATACTCGAATACTTTCTCATCGCTTTTGCGTGTCTGTACGATGAAGTCTTGAGTGGTAAGGGAGCGAATGCGTATGAGTTGTCCAAGTATTTTTTCTTGAATTCTAAAATCAGGTAATGAGAAGAGGGAATCAAGAGATATGATTCCTGCTGTTTCCACCTTGTCGTGTATATATTGAAGCATCATCTCTGTTCCCATAAGGATACTTCCTGGTTGAGCTCGAAATTTCTGATATACAGCACGAGCGTTTGCATCGGTTGGTGTACTGTCTGCATCAATACGAAATATATTCATATCAGGAAAACGCTCATGTACACGATCATAGATGAGATCAATGCCAATTCCCATAGTTCTGAGGTTCCAGCTCTCGCATGTACCACAGTATTCCTCAGCACTTCGACGCTCACCACAGGTGTGGCACATAAAGAAATCTTTTCCTTTACCCTTGTGGAGCACAACAGGAGTACTACAACTCTTACATGTTACTATCGTCTGACAGTCTGCACATACAATCGAAGGGGCAAGACCTCTCCGTGAGGTAAGTATGATCATATGTTCACTCTCGACCTTAGTCTGGAGAATTGCTTGGGCCATTTCATCTGAAAATACAATGAAATCTTTTCCATCTTTCTGTTTGTATTTTTTCATATCCACGAGAGTATCACGTGCTGTGCTTAGAGAACGGAATTTGAAAGGTGAGCCTTCGATGATGTCTCCTTCACTTTGTCGGTACAGAGTTTCAATGCGGAGAAAGCTATCAGCATAGTACAGTTTTACATTCTTTTCCTTGCTCCACAGTTCTGCAGCTGTTCGTATATCAAGATATGGTCGTCGGGGGATCTTGTACGATCGACTACTTTCTCGTTCTACAATGAGAGTTTCGATATCAGGTCGGGAAAGTGACAGGAATCCTCCGGTGATGACGACTACAACAGGATGGGTTTCATCCATAACTTTGTTCCATGTTTCAATCATTTTCTTAGCATTCAATCCTCCATGAAGTATGAATGCATACCCTTCAATTCCTTTTTCAATGAGTTCAAATGATCTCTCAGCATCTTCAATGGTAGGGGTGAGAATGAGAACTGATTTCTTCCGTGCAAATTCTTGTCGTATGAGACTTTTCCATGTCCCATATCGTTCATCATCATCACCCTGTACTGCACTTATATGAGGTAACTTTTTTTCAAGTTGAGAATGTCCCTCATCATATTTCTTAAGTTTGGGAACATTCTTCAAAATATATTCAGGTGCAAGAATATCAAGTACTGCTCCTGTTGTGGTTGCATAGTGATGAGCAAGTTTCTGAATCATGGACATAAATTCAGGGGTGAAGAAGGTGATACTTTTTACGGTATCAATCTTCTTGAGTGAAAATGATGCATTCTTTATATCCCCCTTCATATCCTCTGCTTTGTGTACGGCAATGACAATCCCATGTATCTTCTTTGATCGTACAGGGACATCAACAAGTGCCCCAAGAGGTATTTCTTTTGAGGTGAAGTATGAAAGGCTTTCTTTTGCCATTCCTCTACCTATGGGTATGACCTCGATGATATTCATATCTGTATACTATGACAAAAAGGGAATTTTCTCGATATATTGACATGTTGTTGCATGTATATTAGAGAAAATACATTACAAATCTCTAAATGTCTCTATATGAGCACCAAGAGCATTGAGTCTTTCTGCAAGATCTTCATATCCTCTGTTGATGTTGTATACATTTCGGAGAACTGATGTCCCTTCAGCAGCAAGCATTCCGATCATGATGATGACGGAGGGGCGAAGTGCAGGGGGACATACAATCTCAGTTGCCTTAAGTTTCGTAGGGCCTTTGACATAGAAGCGGTGGGGATCAGCAAGGAGTGTGTCAGCTCGTAACTTATCAAGCTCTTTGTAGTATATGGCGCGTTCTTCATATACCCAATCATGTATGAATGTTTGACCTTCTGCTTGTGTTCCGATGATGGCAAAGAAGGGGAGATTATCCATATTGATTCCTGGATATGGTTGAGCATGTATTTTCTCTTCAAGTGCGGTGAGATGTGAGGGAAATGTCTGTATATCTACAAGATTAGTTTTTCCATTGGACGCTTTGTAGTGTTTCAGTATCTTGTACCTAAAACCCATTTTTTCAAGTTTGAGAAGTTCAAGTTCTAGAAAGTCGATGGGACATCGTTCTATAACTATCGATGAACGAGTAACTATCGCAGTGGCAAGAAGAGACATTGCTTCAATGGGATCTTCACTGAGGTGATATTCAATGGGGATATCGATATCTTTTTTTCCATGGACAGTAAGGGTGGAGGTTCCAATACCTTCAACCTTAACTCCAAGAAGTTCGAGGAAGAAACACACATCTTGTACTTGATAGTTTGCAGAAGCAAACTTAATTGTAGTTGTTCCTGGTATGCGTGCAGCTGCCATGAGAGCTGCTTCAGTTACGGTGTCTCCAGCTTCGTAGAGAATGATTGTTGAAGCATGTAATCCCTTATGAGATATCTTGTATGAGTCTGATGTTGTTTCTATCGCAACCCCTAGTTTTTCAAGTGCATAGACAAAGGGTTTTATTGTTCTTGAACCCAATCTACATCCTCCTGCTTGTGGTATTTTAAATGATGCATATTCATGAATGAGGGGGGCGAGAATCATCATTGCACTTCGTGTGCGTGCTGCATTTTCCTTATCAATCTTCGCTATATGAATTTTTCGAGGAGGTGTTATGACGAGATCACTCTCTTTCCACTCTGCCTTTACCCCTATGCTTTCAAGTACCTCAATGATTCTATATACCTCCTCGATTTGTGGAGCATTCTTAAGTGTCGTGGTGTTCTTGTTGAGAAGAGAAGCACAGAGTATTCCTACAGCACCATTCTTTGAAGTGCGTACTTGTATACTTCCCTTGAGAGTTTTTCCTCCATGGATACGGAAATTAAGTGTACCTCGTGGAGCAAGGGTTACTATCTCTCGATTCAATGCCTCACTTATCTTCGCAAGTGTTTCGGTACTGAGATTCTGTTCTCCTTTTTCAATACGTGCAATGACACTCTGTGTTGTATCTATCCGTGAAGCAAGTTCTGCTTGTGTCATCTTCTGTGATTCACGAAGTTGTGCAATCATCGTACCAATATGAAGAAGTGAATGTGCAATTGAATTTTTTTTCATGCTGTATATTATAGCGTATATGCTATATCTCAAACAACTGTTGACCTTGGTCAGTGCAAAGTTAAACACCGCAGGGCGGACCATGCGGTGTGTTTGAGAGTTTAACGTTTTCTTACAATGAGTGGACAAACCACTATTCAAAGTTGTTGACGCCTGTTAGACGTCGCAACCTTGGAGACGGAGTGCCGCGAGGTAATCGGCAGAAGGCTTGTGAGCAGGAAGTTCATCCAACTCCTTGCCATTGGCGAAGTGCTCCTTGAGGGCGTGGCGAACTTTGGGGATGATTTCATCCCAACTGAACAGCTCTGCCTTCTCGATACGGAGCTCGTAGCGATTACTGCCAACCTTGAGGACACCTTTGAGTCGACGGATGGACTTGATGAGTGGGTGCTTGTTTCCCTCACGCTCGGACTTGTCGAAACTCGACATAAGCGGGTCTGTCTCGGCCTTGGGAAACATCTTCTTTGTATGAACGATGATGATGTTTTGGTTGGGGCAGTGTTCCACTTTGAACTGAAAGCCCTTTGCCCTCTTGGTCTTCTTCGGGGCGGGCGCGGTGTGAGTGTTATTGCCGTTCGTTTTTGTCGTAATGCGGTTTAATGTTTCCATTCAGAAACTCCTGTGTTTGTGGTTTGTTAAAGGGTTGACCAACATAGCCAACCGAACTAGTTCAAGGACTATCCTATCACAATTAATCTCTTCTGTCAATATTTCAAGTGGCAACATTGAGGAGTAAATTACGAATACCAAAATACCCTTATTTAGAGCTATTTTTAAAAATCGCGCCAATACCAAATCCAATACAAGAATTGTGATAGCTAAAAATAAAATTTTTTTTAAATTTCTACCGCCTTTTCCCATATTTACGGGTATTTAGGAATTAATACCACTCAAAAAAAGTTTTTATGGTGTTTGATGTTTTTCGGTCTATGTTCCCACTACGCTTTCAAGAACAAATTGATACCACTTAAGATATTGGTTAGTTCAGATTACTATATATCTAAATTACCAACGTAGCGCAAGGATGGGTGTCCTTATTCAAACTGTTGAAAAGAAGGTGAAATAAGGCTATGATACGTGCATGTCATTTTTCTCAAAAAAACTCGGTATTGATTTGGGAACTGCGAACACTCTCGTTTTCTTTCCAGGAAAGGGGATTGTTCTTAATGAACCTTCGGTTGTTGCTGTTTCAGAACAAGACAAGAAAGTTCTTGCTGTAGGGAATGAAGCAAAGGAGATGATTGGGCGTACGCCGGATAATATCATTGCATATCGACCTATGCGTGATGGTGTCATTGCTGACTATCGTGTGACAGAGGCAATGCTTCGATACTTCATTAACAAGGCTCTTGGTAAGTGGAATATATTTAAACCTGAGGTTATGGTGTCTGTTCCTGCTGGTATCACCTCTACTGAACGTCGTGCCGTTATTGAAGCCACTCTCCGTGCTGGTGCACGTAATGCTTTTGTGGTGAAAGAACCCATCCTTGCAGCCATCGGTGCTGGTATCCCGATTCAAGAGGCTCGTGGGCATATGATTGTTGATATTGGTGGAGGAACAACTGATGTTGCAGTGATTTCATTAGGGGGTATCGTTGCCTCTACTTCAGTTAAGTGTGCAGGGAATCGTATTGATGCCGCTATTGCAGACTATATTAAGAAGACATTCAATCTCGCCATTGGAGACAAGATGGCTGAAGATGTAAAGGTAAAGATTGGATCAGCCATTCCTCTTGAAGAAGAGCTTTCTATGCAGGTACGTGGAAGAGATTTCATCTCAGGTCTTCCTCGCTCTACTGAGGTTAAGACAAATGAAGTTGTAAAGGCAATTAGCAAGGAATTGAGGGATATGATAAAGGCAATTAAAGATGTTCTCCAAGAAACTCCTCCAGAGCTTGCTGCTGATATTATCGATCAGGGAATTATCATGACGGGTGGATCATCTATGCTTCGGAATTTTCCTGAACTTGTATTCCGTAGAACAGGTGTGAAGGCACGTCTTGCTGATGATGCACTCTACTGTGTTGTAAAGGGAACTGGTCTTGCTCTCGATCATCTCGATGTTTACAAAAAGAGTATTATCTCGAAGAGATAGACGGGAGGATATTCTTATGGTAATGTTTTTTGCAGGTTCTTCATGAAGAAGAATATGAGAAAGGAAATGTTATGCCATTTGGTCGTCGTCATGATGGAAGTAGGAAATTTAATTTTTTTGGTTCGGCAGCGTGGGTACCTCATGCAGCTCGTCCTAATCCAGTTCCCTCACCCCTAAAGATTCATTTGATGAGGAATAGTTTGAGGAGATTGAGGAGAAAGAGTCGCAAGACTGAAGCGCATGTTCGTCGTATTTATGAGATCGAGACTTTGCTTAAAGAACACGGGTGTGTCGTCGATCTCCATACGGGGGAAATGGTACTGTGAGGTCTGTCTGAACAGAGGTGATGTGGTTCTGCCACATCGCCTTTTCTTTTTCATCTTGTTACAATACATAGCATGCACACTTTTGATCATATTAAAGATCTCGCTCATCATGCATATGTGTTTGTACGAGCACATGTACATGATCTCATTGAGCATCTCGAAGAGCATCATGGACTTACAACACAAGGTAATCCTGATTTTTTTAACAAGAAATACAATGTATTCGGTATTGATGATAGTCGGGAATTGAAGGAACTTCATTCCTCACGTAGTTTTGGTGCAGAATCTCGAAGATTTTTCATACTTGAAATTGAAAGTATTACTCATGAAGCACAGAATGCTCTCTTGAAGATTTTTGAGGAACCTCATGAAAATGTTCATTTCTTCATCATTGTTCCTTCATTGTATATTCTTCTTCCCACTCTCCGTTCTCGGGTATATCTCATCAATCAAGAGGATGAAGAACTTTCTCCTGAGCTTCGTACAGAAGCTGAGTCATTTATATCTCTTTCAAAAAAAGATCGTATTGTCTTTGTTGATGCTCTAGCTGAGAAGATATCGGAAGATGAATTAGGGAAGCGTGATGCTCTTAATTTCCTTAATGCACTTGAAGCTGTGATCTATGAAAAACAAGGTGTATCACAACCTGAAATATATGAGAGTATTATGAGAGCTCGAGACTATCTAGGTGATCGATCAGCTTCAGTGAAGCAATTGCTTGAATATGTGGCGCTCATGGTATAGTCTCATAGAGAGTTTACATTAATAGTGTTCACTATATACACACAACCACCATGTGTGATTGTATATCGTTGACGTCATTTTCTTATTTGCAAAATATATATAATTTTGTAGACTATGTGTGGTACAAGGTATGATGTCACTCATGAGGTATGGAGACATGTCTCCAACTTGATGTCTACCGGAAAGGAGGGGATCCTAAACCTTAGGGGGCTAGCAGAGTTGCTGGCCCCTTTTTTATATCATGCTATTATTACACTAGCGATCTAGTGCTCCATATCCCCGCACGGATATGGGAAAGCTATAAAGGGGGTCCGTTTAGAAATCAGCAGGCACGTCAATGAGTGTGAGTTGGAGGGTTGCGAGAAGTACTTGCGCAACCCTCTTTTTTGTTGTATGTTATACACGCACTAGAAATTAGATAGTACAGAGTCTCATTGACGAGACCGGGGGTCTATCTATTTTCTTTCAAGGAGGTTCTGCATAGTTCACATAAGAGAATACTGACCGGGCGTGGTGCACCCGGTCTTTTGTATGATATACTACCCCTACATATGGCATACGATTTCACTTCATTTAAAAAATCAATAGCAGGTGCAGAAGAATGGATTAAGAAAGAATTTTCAGGAATTAGAACAGGGCAGGCAAGTCCTGCAGTATTGGACGGGGTTAAGGTTGATTCATACGGAGCCCTTTCTCCCATTTCTCAGGTTGGAAGTATTATGAGTGAAGGTCCTCGCACACTCCGTATCACTCCTTGGGATGCTTCTCAGGTAAAGGAGATAGAGAAGGCGATTACTCTCGCTGATCTTGGTGTTTCAGTTTCTGTTGATGACAAGGGACTTCGGGTTAATTTCCCTGCCCTTACAGAAGAGCGACGTACTCAAATTGTAAAGATTGCAAAGGAAAAGCTTGAGGAAGGAAAAAAGCAGATTCGTATGCATCGTGATGATGTTATGAAAGATCTACAGGGAAAGGAGAAGGATGGTTCTCTTGGAAAAGATGATGTATTTCGACATAAAGGAGAAGCTCAGAAAATTGTTGATGAAGCAAACAAGAAGCTCGACGAACTTTATTCAAAGAAAGAAAAAGAAATACTTTCATAATGACTACTATCATATTCCTCATTGTACTTGCTGTACTCATCTTTGTTCATGAACTTGGACATTTTCTTGCTGCACGTGCATGTGGTATACGTGTAGATGCTTTTGCTCTCGGTTTCGGTCCTAAACTTCTTTCAAAGAAAGTTGGAGAGACAACCTATTCTCTCAATCTCATTCCTTTTGGTGGCTATGTAAAGATATTTGGTGAGAATCCTGATGATGAGAGTATTCATGGTCCTGATATGAATCGAAGTTTGGTTCATAAGGCAAAGTGGCAACAAGCAATTGTTCTTGTTGCGGGTGTATTCTTCAATTTCCTCTTCGCATGGATTCTTGTATCTACTGCTTTTATGTTTGGAGTTCCTGCAGCAACCTCAAGCTATCCTCAATATGAGGACAGAATGAAAGAACCTCATATTGTTATCACCTATATCAATCCAAGTTCTCCTGCAGACAAAGCAGGTTTGAAAGCAGGTGACATACTTTCTGGTTTTCCTTCTCTCGAGTCTTTGCAGAAAGCAATTGATGAGAGTACTGACAAGGGGATTACTCTTACCTATACACGATCTGAACAGGTAAGTTCTACCACTATCATTGCAGAAAAGGGGATTGTAGAAGGTAAGTATGCAATTGGTATTGCAATGGATACTGTAGCAACTCTCAGACTACCTCTTCATCGTGCGATTATGGAAGCTATGAAATTCACTATTCACACCATTAGCGCAACCTTCACAGGTCTCAAAGATCTCATTGTAAGTGCTGTTCAAGGTGAAGCTCATCTCTCTTCAATCTCAGGCCCTGTTGGAATTGCAGGTCTCATTGGGGATGCGGCACGTCTTGGTTTCAATTATCTCATCATGTTTACCGCGATTATTTCAATTAATCTCGGAGTACTTAATCTCGTTCCATTTCCAGCTCTTGATGGTGGACGTCTCCTCTTTGTTGGTATTGAGGCGGTTATGAGACGTAAGATACGACCTGTTATTGCTAATACGATAAATACTATTGGTTTTGCACTTCTCCTCCTCCTTATGGTTATCGTAACTTTTCAGGATATTCTAAAGCTATTTAAATCATAAATCTGGTACATTCTTTTGTTTTCATGTATGATACAGCGTATATGAAGCAATCATTACTCTTCACAAAGACACGCAAAGAAGCACCAAAGGATGAAGTTTCAAAGAATGCTGAACTTCTCATTCGTGCTGGGTATATACACAAAGATATGGCTGGAGTGTATTCATACATGCCTCTTGGTCTTCGTGTTATGAACAAGATAGTTTCTGTTATACGTCAGGAAATGAATGCTCTCGGTGGTCAGGAAGTTACTCTCACTGCTCTTCAAGACAGAAAAACATGGGAAGTATCAGGTCGTTGGGATGATGCTGTTGTTGATGTGTGGTTTAAGACAAAACTTAAGAATGATACTGAACTTGGTCTTGGATTCACTCATGAAGAACCCCTCACTCAACTTATGACTGAATATATTCATTCATTCCGAGATCTTCCTGTGTATGTATATCAGTTTCAAACAAAGTTTCGTAATGAAACTCGGGCAAAGAGTGGTGTGATGCGTTCTCGAGAGTTTGTTATGAAAGATTTGTACTCATTCTCACGTACCGAAGAAGAACATGCACTTTTCTATGAAAAAGCACAGAAGGCATATATATCAATTTTCAACAAAGTTGGTCTTGGTGATTCTACCTATGTAACATTTGCTTCTGGTGGTTCTTTTGCAAAGTATTCACATGAATTTCAGACGATTACTGAAGCTGGTGAAGATATGGTTTTTGTTCATGAAGGAAGAAAGATCGCTATTAACAAAGAAGTTCTCACTGATGAAGTTCTTGCTGATCTCAAGATTTCTCGTGATGAGCTTGTAGAAAAGAAGTCGGTTGAAGTGGGTAATATATTCTCTCTCGGTACTCGCTTCTCAGATGTATACAATCTTTCATATGTTGATGACAAGGGTGAAAAGAAACCCGTTATCATGGGTAGTTATGGTATTGGACCAGGACGCCTTATGGGAACTGTTGCTGAGGTTCTCTCTGATGACAAGGGACTTGTATGGCCAGAATCCATAGCTCCTTTTGCTCTTCATCTCATATCTATCGAAGACAAGACAGGTGAAGTGAAGAAGAAAGCTGATGAACTCTATGAATCTCTCACTTCACAGGGTGTTGAAGTTCTCTATGATGATCGAGATGTACGTGCAGGGGAGAAGTTTGCTGATAGCGATTTGATTGGTATTCCTCTTCGTGTAATTGTCAGTGAAAAAACTCTTGCACAGAATTCCGTAGAAACAAAGAATCGTCGTACAGGTGAAGTATCTCTTGTTCCAATTTCAGAATTCAGTAATTCGATATAACATGAAAGACTTTAAAGAGAAAATCTACACATATCTATCCAACGATATTGGGATAGACTTAGGAACTGCAAATACACTCGTATATGTACGGGGTCATGGGATCGTTGTTAACGAGCCTTCTGTTGTTGCGGTGAATCAGAAAACAGGTCGTGTTGTTGCTGTAGGTGCTGAGGCAAAGGATATGCTCGGACGTACTCCCGCACACATTGTTGCAATACGTCCTCTTGTTGATGGTGTCATTTCAGATTTCGAGGTAACTGAAGAAATGATTGCGTATCTTGTGAAAAAAGCTGAACTATATTCAAAGAAAATGCTTGGTCCTCGAGTCGTTGTCGGTGTTCCATCAGGAGTGACCAATGTAGAGATTCGTGCTGTTCGTGATGCAACAAAGAATGCAGGTGCTCGAGAAGTATATATTGTCGAAGAGCCTATGGCTGGAGCTATCGGTATACGTCTTCCAATTCATGAACCTGTAGGTAGTATGATTATCGATATTGGTGGAGGCACAACTGATATTGCCGTCATTTCTCTTGGTGGTATTGTTCGTTCAAAAAATCTTAAGATTGCAGGAGACAAGCTTAACAATGACATCATGTCATATATTCGAAATGAGTTTAAGATTCTCATTGGAGAAAAAACTGCAGAGTATATAAAGATTGCAGTTGGTGCTGTTATTCCAGGAGAACCCCTTGAAACAACTATCCGTGGTCGCGATCTCATAACAGGACTTCCTCGAGAAGTAGTTATCACTGACTCTGATATTCGTGAAGCTATGTCATCTTCAATTGATATACTTCTTGAATCTACCCGTGAAGTTCTTGAAACAACCCCACCAGAAATTCTTTCTGATGTTATGAATCGTGGAATACATCTTGTTGGAGGAGGGGCACTCATTAAAGGTCTTAATGTTCTTCTGTCTGATACCCTTAAGCTCCCTGTATATATTGCAGAAGATCCCCTTACTGCCATTGCCCGTGGAACCGGTATTATCCTCGAGGAATTAGAGAAGTATAGTGATGTATTGATACAAAATGAAGATGAATTACGTTCTCAAAAGTAGTATACATTCAAAGAAAATGAGTGTGCCCATCAAGGTTCTCATTGCTTTTGTTCTCTGTGTTTTTCTCACTCATCTCTTCTTTCCTCAATTGATTCCATCCCTTGCTTCACGTCTTGTTTCTCCATTTTTTAAAGCACAGAAAGAGATTCTTGTTGGTTCTTTCATTCCAAGTGAAGAAGCACAAAATCTTCTTCTCGAAGAAGCTCTTCGTGAGAATGAAGAATTAAAGAAGGGTCTTGGACGAACAACAACTGCTCATATCACACTTGCATATATTCTGAAGAAACCACCATTTACCCTCTATGATTCATATATTATCGATATCGGAAAAGATCTTAATGTGTATATAGGTAACAAAGTATATGCTCCTGGAGGTATTCTTCTTGGCGAGATATCTCATGTCGATGCCCATACATCTCGAGTTAAGTTGTACTCATCGTATGGGGAAAAATTCGATGTGTTTATAGGGGAGAAGAATATTGAGGCAGAAGCTACGGGGCGTGGAGGTGGACTTTTCGAAGTTATCGTTCCTCGAGATGTTCATATTGTTGAAGGTGATAGTGTTCGAGTTCCTCGTATATCAGGTGGTGTATTTGGTCGTGTTGAAGCAATTACTCTTGATTCCTCACGTTCCTTCTCTTCGGTGATTTTTGCTCAACCTGTTAATATCTATGAACAAAACTGGGTTCTTGTTGAGGAGGGGAATGAGAAAAGTGAAACTACTAAAGAGTCTGTAGCTACTTCAACATCAAAGAAATGAAAACAACCCCTTTCATTCGTATCTGTGGAGCTCTCCTTTGCTTAATTCTCTTTCTCTATGCTCCATGGTGGGCTTTCTGGATTTTTGTCATAGCTTCTCTTTTCTATTTCCCCGTCTATTATGAGATACTACTATGGGGTCTTGTCTATGATTCTGTCTATGGTATTTCAAGTGCAGCGTTTGGATATTTCCCCTATGTATGTACCGCGGTAAGTTCTGTTCTTTTCCTCTGTGCATATATTCTTAAGAAAAACCTTTCAGTATATGAGTAGGAAAATACGATACAACAAAGATATAGCTCCCGATGAGATTTTCATCGATTCACACAATCTACCCCAATTTGATACTCAGCAATTTGAGGGAAGAATTGAAAAACCCATTCCTAAAATGAGTTTGATACTTCTTGCACTGTCTTTCTTTCTCATTCTTGGAACATATAGTGTTCGAGCATGGACATTACAGATACAGAATGGAGAGATGTATAGCGATCGAAGTGAGAACAATCGTTTGCGTCATACTCCGATTTTTGCAGCACGTGGAGTCATTACTGATCGTAATAGTGTAGAACTTGCGTGGAATTCTCCAGGGGAAGATACTGATATATCTCTTCGAAAATATGCAGAGATTCCTGGCCTTGCTCATGTGGTTGGATATGTGCAGTATCCGTCAAAGGATAGTGCTGGATTCTACTATCGTGAGGATTTTGATGGTGTTGATGGTATTGAAAAGTATGCAAATGATGATCTCAAGGGAAAGAATGGTATTAAGATTGTTGAAGTTGATGCACGAGGAAGGGTGCAGTCACATAATACAGTTGAGCCTCCTCAAGAGGGAAAGACTATACTCCTTTCTATTGACAGTCGTGTGCAATCTGCACTTTTTAAATCAATTAAAGATATTGCAGAAAGGGTAGGATTTACTGGTGGTGCTGGAGTTATTATGGATACTCGCACAGGAGAAATTATCGCCCTTACAAGCTATCCTGAATATGATTCAGAAGTTATGTCTTCGAAGAAGGATTCGGAGAAGGTGCGTGCTTTTCTTAACAACAAGAACAAACCATTTCTTGATCGAGCTATCGATGGTCTCTATACCCCCGGCTCTATCGTGAAGCCATATATGGCACTCGCTGCTCTTCAGGAAAATATTATCGACCCCACAACAAAGATTTTGAGTACGGGTTCCATTTCAATTCCCAATCAGTACAATCCGGATTTAAAAACAGTGTTTAAGGACTGGAAGGCTCATGGTCTCGTCGACATGCGACAAGCGATAGCGGTATCATCTGATGTGTATTTCTATGTCATTGGAGGGGGTTACAAAGATCAGAAGGGTCTCGGTATATCTCGTATTGAGGAATATCTTAAACTTTTTGGATTCGGTGAAAAGATATCAGAACCATTTTTCAATGGTGCGCAGGGTACCATACCTTCTCCTGAATGGAAAAAGAAAGTATTTGATGGGGAAGCGTGGACTCTCGGTAATACCTACCACACATCGATTGGACAATATGGTTTCCAGGCATCTCCAATTCAAGTTGTCCGTGCTGTTTCAGCTATCGTCAATGATGGAGTTATGCGTAATCCAAGTATTTTAAAAGATGTTCCAGGTCAGGTTGCCCGAGTTATCGATATTCCTAAAAGTGATTTCAAAGTCATTAAAGAGGGGATGAGATTAGGGGTACTTAAGGGTACTGGTACTTCACTTAATGTTCCCTATGTTCAAATTGCCTCAAAGTCAGGAACTGCTGAGCTTGGTAGTTCAAAAGACAAGGTTAATTCATGGATGACTGGCTTCTTCCCTTATGAAAATCCTCACTATGCATTTGCAGTACTTCTTGAGAATGGTTCTGTACATAATCTCATTGGAGCAGGGGCGGCTATGCGCGAGACCCTTGATTGGATGAGTGTGAATACTCCGGAGTATTTTAAACCATAGGTTTCTTTGACCAAAACCCCTTTTTACGCTATTATAAAGGTCTTAAAACCAATAATATATCAATATATCTTCTATGAGTGAATCAAAACAATATCTCACACGTGAGAAATTGCAGGAATTTAAAAAAGAACTTGAATTCCTTAAATCAGATAAACGAAAGCAGGTTGCAGAAAATCTTGAATATGCAAAGAAGCTTGGAGATCTTTCAGAGAATGCAGAGTATCATGAAGCACGACAAGAGCAGGCTGAGGTTGAAGATCGTATTAGTCACCTTGAAAATGTCCTTAAGTATGCTGTTGTTGTTGATCATACTCAGGGTGATCTCGTTACCATTGGATCAACAGTTAAGATAAAGAAGGAAGGTGAGAGTGATACACGTGTCTACAAGATAGTTGGATCAGAAGAGGCAGATATGGCTTCAGGTAAGGTTTCAAATCTCTCTCCTCTCGGTTCTGCGCTCATTGGAAAAAAGAAAGGTGATTCTGTGATTGTGTCTGCTCCTAAGGGCAAGTCTACGTACTCCCTTGTTTCTATCGAATAACTATATTTATGGCATCACTTGATGAACTCAAAGCTATACGAATTCAGAAATTAGAACTTCTCAAAAAGGCGGGGATGAATCCTTTTCCAAGTAAGGTGCCTCGATCTTTTTGTCTTGGTGATGCGAAGGCTCAATTTGAAGTATATGAGAAGTCTCAAGAACAGGTATCACTTACCGGTCGTATTATGGCTATACGAGGTCAGGGAGCCATACTCTTCGCTGTTCTCTATGATGGAAAGGGTAAGTTTCAAGCTGTTTTCAAGAAGGATGAAATTGAAGAATCTCTGTTCTCTCTCTTTACCAATGCAATTGATATTGGGGATTTCATCTCTGTTACCGGTACATTCTTTACCACACAGCGTGGTGAACAGAGTATCTTGGTGAAGTCATGGACTATAGCAACAAAGACACTTCTTCCACTTCCTGAGAAGTGGCATGGTATCAAGGATGATGATGAGAGATATCGAAAGCGATATCTTGATATTCTCATGAATGAAGAACTTCGAGATCTTTTCATAAAGAAAGCAAAGTTTTGGGATGTTACTCGTTCCTTTTTGAAGGAAAGAGGATTTCTTGAAGTTGAAACTCCTACCCTTGAACTTACAACTGGTGGTGCAGAAGCTACTCCTTTCAAGACTCATCATAATGATTATGATCTTGATGTATATCTTCGTATTTCTATAGGGGAACTATGGCAGAAGCGATTGATGGCTGCTGGTTTTCCTAAAACTTTTGAGATTGGTCGTGCATATCGTAATGAAGGTTCAAGTCCTGAGCATGCACAGGAATTTACTAATATGGAATTCTATTGGTCTTTTGCCGACTATCATGATGGTATGAATCTTGTTCGTGATATGTATAGAAAAATTGCAGAAGAAGTATTCGGTACCACAACATTTACTACACGTGGTCATACTTTTAATCTCAATGATGAATGGAAAGAAATTGATTATGTAGAGGAGATACGTACACAAACAGGTATTGATATCATAACTGCAACAGAGAAAGATATGATGAAGAAGCTTCAGGAACTCAAGGTTACCTATGAAGGTGACAACAAAGAACGTTTAACTGATACACTTTGGAAATATTGTCGTAAGAATATTACAGGTCCTGCATTTCTCATCAATCATCCTACATTAGTCGCACCTCTTGCTAAGAGTGTTGAGGGTAAGGAGATTGTACAAATGTTTCAACCTATTATCGCGGGTAGTGAAATGGGACGAGGATATTCAGAACTCAATGATCCCATTGATCAGAAACAGCGTTTTGAATTACAACAGAAACTTATCGATTCAGGTGACACTGAAGCAATGATGGCTGATCATGAATTTGTTGAAATGCTTGAACATGGAATGCCACCTACCTGTGGTTTTGGATTCGGAGAAAGATTCTTTGCATTTCTTGCCGACAAACCTCTCCGTGAGCTTCAAATGTTTCCACTTATGAGACCTCGAGAAGAGGGAAAGTAGAGGAGAAAATCCCGTGAATTGAAAAGGTTTGCGGGATTTTCTATTTACATAAATATTCTCCCATTTATCCCCACTACTGTGGGGATTTTTGTTTGCATTGATAATCGAAGTGGGATAAAATGGTAAGCAAGTGGGATGAAGTGGTAAATTTAAGAATTTCTCCCACGAACATATGCTGATTGGCGAACATCTGCACACGATTGATGACAAGAGTAGAGTTTCACTTCCTTCGAAATTTCGAAAGGAAATGGGCGATACTGTTGTGGTGGCTCCGGGGATAGATAACTGTCTCTTTATCTTTACGATAAAAGGATGGAAAGAATTCGCAGAGCGTCTCTCTCGTCCAGATTCATCATCAGTATTGCAGGCTGATAATCGAAATTTCAACCGTATCATTTTCGGTCGTGCGACCGAGGTAGAGGTGGATTCGATTGGACGCATTTTGATAGCAGATCATCTCCTTGAGCATGCCGGACTCAAAACACGTGTTGCGATTATCGGTGTTCTCAATCGAGTTGAAATATGGGATGAAAAAGCATGGTCGTCATATAGATCTTCAGTTGAGCGAAAAACAGATGCTCTCGCAGAGAAGCTTGGCTCAGCAGGAATACTCTAATGACACAGCTCATTCACACCACAGTTCTTTTAAATGAATCAATTGACGGTCTTGCTCTAAAGCCGGGAGATATATATCTTGATGGGACATTGGGAAGTGCAGGACATGCCTACCATGCTCTCACTCAGCTTAAGGGAGATCTTACAGTTATCGGACTTGATCGAGATACAGAAGCTCTTCTACGATCTCAGCATCGTCTTGCAGAGTTCTCTCAATCGAGAATAGTTCTCAAAGAGGCAAGTTATGGAGATATGAAGCGTGTACTTGATGAGCTTCAGATTCCTCAGGTTAATCGCATTATGCTTGATCTTGGTCTCTCATCTGATCAGTTTGAAACTTCAGGACGTGGATTTAGTTTTCAAAAAGATGAACCACTTCTCATGAGTTTCAAGAAAGATCCTGATGCTTCAGATATAACTGCTTCTCTCATAGTGAATACCTGGGGAGAAGAAACCATAGCAGACATTCTCTATGGATATGCTGAAGAGAGATATTCACGAAGAATTGCACGAGCAATTGTGGCATATCGATCAAAGAAAGAGATTGAGACAACTACAGAACTTGTAGAGATTGTCTCGAGTGCAGTTCCTTCCTTCTATCGAAGAGGACGTATACATCCAGCGACACGTACCTTCCAAGCTCTCCGTATTGCGGTTAATGATGAATTAACTACTCTCCGTAGGGGAATGAAAGATGGATTTGATGCACTTGCCCCAGGAGGACGTATGGCAATCATCTCATTTCATAGTCTCGAAGACCGAATCGTTAAGTATTTTTATAAGGAAAAGTCAGATGAGGGAAGTGGCACAATCATTACCAAGAAGCCCCTTGTACCGTCTGAAGTTGAACAGAGAGAAAATCCTCGTTCACGAAGTGCAAAATTAAGAATTATTGAAAAAATATAACAATTATTATGACTCAAGCTCTTGCTCACAATTTCACAACTATGATGCGATACAAGGAACGACTTTTCGTACTTCTCCTTGGATGTGTTGTTGTAAGTGCATGCGCATATGCTTTCTTGCTTCAGAGAGCAGTTGTTAATGTTGTAGAGCGAGAACAGATTGTCCGTGATATTGCTCTCCGCACTACTCATGTAAGTGAACTTGAGTCAAAGTATCTTTCTCTTAAGAATGCAGTAACTATGGAGCTTGCTCATGCAAAAGGATTCCAAGATATTCCTGTTTCAAACTATATTTCAAAGAAATCAGTAACAGCCATGATTTCTACCCATGAACTCTAATTCAGTTATACGCATACGTCTCATTCTTGCTTTCATTGCCTGCATTCTTCTTGTTATCCTCATACGTCTCTCAAGTATTCAGATATTTCAAGGAGCTTCATATCGTGAGAAAGCAGAGCGACAATACATTAAAGGTGATGCCTCGACATTTAATCGAGGTTCAATTTTCCTTACCTCAAAAGACTCTCTTCGTATTGCTGGTGCAACGATAAAGGAGGGATATACCCTCGCTATCAATCCTCGTCTCATACAAGACATTGAGAGTGTATACACCGTTCTGTCTCAGTATGTTCATCTTGATCATGATGTCTTTGTAAGTAAGGCGGGGAAAAAGGATGATCCCTATGAAGAGCTTTTACGAAGAGTAGACAAGGAGCAGGGGGAATCTCTCATTGAACTTGGTATTCCTGGTATTGTTATTACAAAAGAAATTTGGAGAGTGTATCCAGGAGATGCTCTCGCATCTCAGACTATCGGAATTCTTGGTTTGAATGGAGAAGAACTTGCAGGACGTTATGGACTTGAATCATATTATGAAGCAGTTCTTGGACGAAGTTCTGGTACGACTAAGGTTAATTTTTTTGCAGAACTCTTCTCTGATATTAAGAAAGGTGGTTTACAGGGTGTGATTAAGGAGGGAGATATTGTTACCTCCCTTGAACCAAGTGTTGAATCTTTTTTTGAGAAAACACTAGGCACCACACAGAAACGTTGGGATTCAGATTCCATCGGTGGAGTTATCATGGATCCTCATACTGGTGAAATCATCGCTCTCGCATCTCTTCCTACCTTCGATCCTAATGATGTGAAAAATGTTAAAGATGTAAGGATTTTTTCAAATCCTCTTGTTGAGAATTCATATGAAATGGGTTCGATTATAAAGCCATTAACCATGGCGGCAGGTCTTGATGCTGGAGTCATCACTCCACGTTCAACCTATGTTGATGAAGGTACCCTTACCTTAAGTGGAAGAAAGATTTCAAACTTCGATGGTAAGGCTCGTGGAGTTACTTCAATGCAGGATATCTTGAGTCAATCTCTCAATGTGGGTGTTGCATACATTTCACTTAAGCTTGGTAAGGATGATTTCAAGGAATATTTTTTGAAACTTGGTTTAGGAGAAAAAACTGGTATTGATCAGCCACATGAACAGAAGGGAATTGTAAAGAATCTCATTTCTGGTCGTGATGTTGAGATCGCTACTGCTTCATATGGACAGGGTATTGCTCTCACTCCCATTCAAACAGTACGAGCCTTAGCTACTCTTGCAAACGGAGGGTATATGATTACCCCTCATATTGTAAAGGAGATTGAATATGTTGATGGTACGGTTTCTCCTCTTCAGTTTGCTTCTTCAACTCAGGTATTTACAAAAGAAACGACTGATGAAGTTACTGCGATGTTGGTGCATGTGGTTGATACGGCACTTAAGAAGGGACAGATAAAGATGGAGAATTATAGTATTGCGGCAAAGACAGGAACTGCTCAGATTGCAGATCCTCACAACGGAGGGTATTATAGTGACAGGTATTTGCATTCATTCTTTGGATATTTCCCTGCATACAATCCTCGTTTCATTGTCTTCTTGTATCATGTATATCCTAAGGGTGCACAATACGCTTCAGAAACTCTTACTGACCCCTTTATCGAGCTTGCTAAATTCCTCATCAATTATTACGAAATTCCACCTGATAGATAGCTATGAAATCATTTTTTAAATCAATCATCATATCACTTCTCATTCTTGAATCTCGCCTCATTCTCAAGAAGTATAGGCCTTTTGTCATTGCGGTTACAGGAAGTGTTGGAAAAACATCTACAAAGGACGCTATATATACAGCTCTTCAGGGTAGTGGATATATTCGCAAGAGTGTAAAGAGTTTTAATAGCGAGATTGGTGTGCCTCTGACAATTCTCGGGGTTGAGAATGCATGGAATGATCCTTTTCTCTGGATATCAAATCTTCTTAAGGGTCTTGAACTCATTTTCTTTAATTCTGAATATCCTCAATGTTTGGTGCTTGAAGTGGGTGCTGATCACCCTGGAGATATCGGTCGGCTTGCTTCATGGCTTCATCCTGATATTGCTGTCATTACTAAGGTAAGTGAAGTGCCGGTGCATGTAGAGTTCTTTCCTTCTGTTGAAGCTGTTCTTGTGGAGAAGAAGAAGCTTGCCGAGGCTGTGTCTTCACAGGGTGTATGTATATTTTCTGCTGATGGAAAAGAACTTGAGTTCCTTAAGAAAGATATTACTGCTAAAATCCTTACCTTCGGTATCCGTAATTCTTCCGATATACAAGCAAGTGATATCTCTTTTATGTATGATGAGCAGGGTAATCCTCAGGGTATGTCTGCCATGATTCATGTGGGTGCAATTGCTGAGAAACTCGAAGTTAAGGGTGTTCTTGGAGATCATCATATATATCCTCTTCTTGCTGCTCTCACAACTGCTCAAGCTCGTGGTATTGCTTTCCTTGATGCTCTTAAGGCATTGTCTTCTCACCATGCTCCACGAGGTCGTATGAATATACTTCCAGGTATACAGGGGACCACACTCATTGATGATACATACAACTCATCTCCTGATGCGGTTAATGAAGCTCTCTCAACTCTTGAAAAACTTACCGTTAAAGGGAAGAAAGTTGTGGTGCTCGGAGATATGATGGAGCTTGGGAAATTCTCTGGTGCTGAACACAAGAAGATTGGTGAACGTGCTTGCACAGTTGCTTCACTTGTAGTGACTGTTGGTCAACGTGCTCGTGTTATGACAACACCTGACAAGGCCTTTACCACCACCACTGATGCCTTTGAATACCTCAAGGGGAATATATCTGAGGGTGATGTTGTTCTCATCAAAGGATCTCAATCTATGCGTATGGAGAAGATTACAAAGGCATTGATGATGCATCCAGAGAAATCTGAGGAATTACTTGTTCGACAGGATGCTGAATGGCTTGCTAAAGACTAGCTTTTGTTTTAAAGTACATACTGTTTGGCCCTATCGTCTAATGGTTAGGACACGGCCTTCTCAAGGCTGTAATCCGGGTTCGACTCCCGGTAGGGTCACAGATGTTAAAAATATACTGTGATAAATCAGGATATGTAAAATGGTTAAAAGATTATAATGTTGAACTCGTCCATTTTCCCTATGAGGGAAAAAGTAAAAAATTAAATGACGATCTTATACCATCTGGGCCCACTTGGGATGAGCTCAATGTTTCATGGGAAGATATGAAATACTCTTGGAATGATATGGAGGAGTCTGATAAATATTCCTCTATAGAAGCAATTTTAAAATCAAATCAAGGTGAGGATATAATAAGAGATTCCAAACATTTAGATTGTGCCTATAAAAATAAATGTGATGTTTTTCTTACACAAGATAGAAATTTTATTAAAAAAAGAGATAAATTAGAAATTTTGTTAGGAATTAAAATATTCGATTCAGACAAAGAGATTGATTTGATAAAGAAATATATCGAAACCACAATTTCTTAAATATTTTTTTAAAAAAGTAACTAGAAATATGACACCCCTCCTCACATCACTACGTCTCGCACATAAGGTTCCAGATGATATACGCACACTCTTGAATTCCCATAAGGATATTATGGAGTTATGGAATAGTCTTACGCCACGGGCACGTAATGAGTGGATATGTTGGATCATTACCGTTAAGCGTGAAGAAACGCGTATAAAGCATCTTCAACGACTTCGTGATGATTTGCGAAAGGGGAAACGTCGCCCATGTTGCTGGGCAGGATGTCCTCACCGTGTGAAGGGATAGGTAACTCATGGTATGATTGGTGTATATGGCAAAACCACAAACGGTATCTCAGTATATAGCACAAGCTCCTCGTGAATCACGTGCACGATTACGAGAGATGAGAGCATGTCTTAAGGCTCTAACCCCCGATGCAACTGAATCGTTAAAATGGGGAATACCATCATTTTCATACAGACGTATACTCTATGCATATGCAGGCTTTAAACATCATATTGGTTTCTATCCAACCCCTTCTGCTCTGAAGGAATTTAAAGATGATCTTAGTAACTATAGGTCTGCGAAGGGTTCAGTCCAATTTCCTCTCGACAAACCGCTACCTCGCTCTCTTATAAAAAAGATGGCTCGGTTTCGTATACGGGAATCACAGGAGAAAGACGCTCGATGGATGTAATGTATATACTATGAAAAAAGGTTTTACCCTCATTGAACTTCTCGTTGTTATATCGATTATAGGACTTTTAAGTTCTGTTGTTCTCGCATCTGTGACGAAGGTTCGTGACAGGGCACGCGTGGTCTCTCGATTGGCTTCAGCCAATCAGATATACACAGCTCTTCAGATGTATATAAACGATCATAAGCACTATCCTGATGTAAATACAGGCTCTGGAAATGGAATTGGAACCATTGTTGATTTCGCGAATTCATTATCAGAATACATTTCTTCTATTGATAGTTCTACATTTATTTTCTATGTCCATGTATGTTCTGCAGAAACTATATGTAGTGAAGCAGGGAGATCGAATAATCAACTTATTTTCACCTATCTATGTGATGGTGATCCAAAAGTTGTTGCTGTTCTTTATGTGGATGTTGCAGGTGGTCCAAACCCACCGTTTAAGCCATATGGGCAAGCTCAAAGTGTTGCGTGTTTGAGTGAGAGATAGCAGAGACATGGTATACTAGTGTTATATGAATATTATTCTCTACACAAAAACAGGATGTCCGTGGTGTCGTGATGTACTCGCTTTTTTGCGAGAAAAGAAAATCTCTTTTGAAGAACGTGAGGTACTTGCTTCTAAAGAGTATTTTGATGAGTTGGTTATAAAGTCTGGTCAGACAAAGACCCCCACACTTGATATTGATGGTCATATTCTTGCTGATTCTGATGTGGGGCAGGTTGAAACATATCTCCGGGAAAAGGGGGTGGTATAATATACTTATGACAATTCCTGTTGAAATAACTCAATACGTTACACGTACGCGTCAGGCGGGAATGCCTGATCGCCTTATACGTCAGGAACTTCAGAAGCTTGGATATGGGGTATCAGATATTGATAATGCTCTTGCTGTAGAGACATCTGGTCAACCTGTTATTTCTTTCAGACGCCCTCTTGAAGCTGAAATTCTTCCACCTGAACACCACTATCTTTTTCCTCTCATCTGTTTCATTCTTGTTTTTATTCTCGGTGCATATTTTGGATATCGTGATGGTGCACTTCTCGAACAAGACTTTCTTCTCGGTGTATTTATAATCTCTCTTATTGTTACTGCAGTTATAACTATTGTGATGGGGATAGTACGAAAGGTCTTTAAACTATTTTCTCACTAGTTATCCACAGAATTTTCTTGCAGGTGAACGCTCGTTCACTTATACTATACTCATTAACAAAGTGAGTTGTTTAACTTTAAAAAAAGCCATGAGTACTTACAAAAAATTGGTTACTATCAAGAAAGAGATTGCTCGTCTTAATGATATAATTGATCGCAAGATTCTACGAGGTGTCTCATATCGAGAGGAGGCCCGACGACATAAGTTTCTTATCAGCGAACGACGTGCTCTTACCCAAGCTTCATTTTTTAGTAAAACTTTTAATCTTGTTTCAACTTTTCTCTTCTAATGTTTGAATCATATAAAAATAAAATACTAACTTTTCACAAGACTCATCGTCGTATGCCTTCATATACAGAGATGATGAAGCTACTTGGATTCAAGTCTAAGAATGCTGTATACAAACTAGTGAATAAATTAGTTGAGAGTGGGGTGGTAAGTAAGGATTCACAAGGATATCTCATTCCAACAAAACTCTTTGGAGAAGTTCCTCTCCTTGGTCTTGTTGAGGCAGGTATTCCAACTCTTGCAGAAGAGTCTCTCCTCACTGAGGGACTCAGTCTTGATGAGTATCTTGTTGAGCGTTCTGATGGAACATACCTTCTCGAGGTGAAGGGGGATTCCATGATAGAGGCTGGTATTCGGGAAAAAGACCTCGTGGTTGCGGTAAGGGTAGGGAGTACTGGGCTTCATGAACCCAAAGAGGGAGATATTGTCATCGCTGAAGTTGATGGTGGATGGACTATGAAATATCTTCGTAAGAAAGGAGGTCGAGTATATCTCGAGCCTGCTAATAAAAAATACAAACCAATATATCCTGAGAATGAAATGAATATCGCTGCTGTGGTAAAGGGGGTGGTGAGAAAATATTAGAAACAAAAAACCGACACCATTTCTAGTGTCGGTTGTGCTTTGTTGCAATCCTTTTCAGGCTGCTTTTGGCAGGATCTCCTGATGAAGTCCTGCCCAACGTAGAATTTCATCCAAAACTTCTTCTCGGACTCCCTTCTGGAGCATCATCATGTGTGATGCTCCGGGAAATGAGATGAATTTTGCGTGCGAGTACTTCTTCCGGAGACTCTCTTGTACAGTTCCCGTGATATTATCATTGCCCGCTGCAATGATTAACATAGGACACTTAACCTCTCCGACCCTTACCCCGACGGTGATCTCCCGAGCTACCCGTCCCGACTCCGGAACAAGATGTTTCAAGAGACTACTGAACTCATGTCTGTCAAAACCGACATTAAACATTAGTTCCTCGGTGTCTGATGCAGAAAGTACCAACTCATCACCCGATATGACGGGCCACAGATAGCTAGGTCGTCCCATCTTGAGGAAAGGTCGCCAGCCAATAAACACACCTTGAGGTGCGGCGCTTGCCACGAGGACAAGTTTCCTTACTAAAGGATTCTTTTCCGCAACTAACTGAGAGATGAGACCCCCAGCTGACCAGCCGACTAGCGTGCATTCTCCAATGTCTGCGATAGCGCTATTAACCGCCATCACATAGTCTTGAATTGATTTTCCATTGACCCGATCTTTTTTGTTATGTCCGGGAAGGCATACTGAATATGCTTCTATTTCGAACATTTTGAGCAGTCTCATCCACACATAGAACATGAGAGGAAATCCCCACATTCCGTGGACAAAAACCCACGGGAGTACCCCTTCTCGGTGATGCATCCCATTGTGGTATACCAGCACCCCAGTAGGGGTTACAAAACGTTTCATAATCATCTTTCGATCATGAAGAGAAACAATTTTCAACGAGCTACCAAGCTACGTCATACTCTTCTATAGATAATGATAGCATTTTTATGTAGTTATGTCAAATTAGCCAAAACCCTCATTTTTCTGCTATTATTACCCCCATGAACGAAGCTTCTAATCCCCATATTCCTGAGAAATTCCTTAAGCCATATAGCCCTCAAGACACTGAGGATCGTATATATGCTCTATGGGAAAAGAGTGGGTATTTTAACCCTGATAAGTTACCTGAACGTCATAAGGAGCCATATACCATCGTATTACCTCCTCCTAATGTTACAGGGACACTTCATATGGGTCATGCTTCTATGCTTGCTATAGAGGACATAATCATTCGATACAAGAGAATGAAGGGGTTTAAGACTCTATGGATTCCTGGTACTGATCATGCCGCTATCGCTACTCAATCAAAGGTTGAGAAAGAACTTGAAAAGAAAGAGGGTAAGAGAAAATCTGATCTCGGGCGTGAAGAATTTTTGAAGCGTGTTAATGCATTTGCACAGGAGAGTCACGATACTATCGTTGGTCAGGTCAAGAAAATGGGTGCTTCTGTTGACTGGTCTCGTGAGGCTTTCACGCTTGATGACAAGAGATCATATGCTGTTCGTACTGCTTTCAAGACTATGTATGATCTCGGTCTCATATATCGAGGTAATCGTATTATAAACTGGGACCCTAAGGGACAGACAACCATCTCAGATGATGAAATTGTTCATGAGGAAAGAAAGACAAGTATGTATACCTTTAAGTACAGTGCGGATTTTCCGATTTCCATTGCAACGGTACGCCCTGAGACTAAGGTGGGAGATGTTGCTGTTGCTGTTCATCCTGATGATGTACGATACAAGGAATATATTGGAAAGTCATACGCAGTAACTTTTGCTGGTGTTGATCTCACTATTAAAATTGTTGGTGATGAAGCTGTTGATCCTCAATATGGAACAGGTGCAGTCGGTGTAACTCCTGCTCACAGCGCAATTGATGCAGAAATTGCTCAAAGACATTCACTTCCAAGTATTCAAGTTATCGATGAGTATGCAAAGATGATGCCTCATACTGGTATCGTAGCTGGTCTTAAGGTTGTTCCTGCGCGGGAAAAGATTGTGGCATGGCTTAAGGAAAACAATCTCCTCATACGAGAAGAAGAAGTTGTTCAGAATCTCACAACTGCGGAGAGAACTGGTGGTGTCATTGAGCCTCTTCCGAAGCTTCAGTGGTTCATTGCTGTAAACAAGCCTTTTGTAAAGAATGGACGTGAGACAACTTTGAAGGAAATTATGTTGTCTGCAGTTAATGACAAGAAAATTGAAATTCTTCCTGATCGTTTTGAGAAGATATATGTACATTGGATTAACAATCTACGAGATTGGTGTATTTCTCGACAGATTTGGTATGGTCATCGTATTCCTGTGTGGTACAGAGGGGAAGAAATCTATGTGGGAACCGAGGCTCCTCAGGGAGAAGGTTGGGAACAGGATCCTGATACGCTTGATACATGGTTCTCATCAGGTCTCTGGACATTCTCAACTCTTGGATGGCCTGATAAAACATCTGATTTTCTTACATATCACCCTACAGATCTTCTTGAAACAGGTTACGATATACTCTTTTTCTGGGTTGCACGTATGATACTTATGACCGGATGTCTCATTGATACCATTCCTTTCAAGAAAGTATATCTCCATGGACTTGTTCGTGATGGACAGGGAAGGAAAATGTCGAAATCTCTTGGGAATATTATCGATCCTCTCGATATGATTTCAAAGTACAGTGCAGACGCAACTCGCTTGTCACTCATCATTGGTAATGGACCAGGAAATGATTCAAAACTTTCTGAAGAGAAGGTGAAGGGATACAAGAATTTTGGTAACAAACTTTGGAATATTACCCGTTTTGTTATATCTACTGCTCCTATGGAGTCTCGTATACAAGGATTTACTGCATATACAGCAGAAGATATTGAGCTCAAGAAGGTATTTGAAGCTCTTGTTACTGATATTACTCACGATATCGAATCTTTCCGTCTCTATCTTGCAGCTGAGAAACTCTATCACTATATCTGGCATGAATTTGCTGACAAGATTCTCGAGGATAGCAAGAAGATATTTAAGGAGGGAAGTGATGAGGCGAAGAAATCTCGTGAACAGCTACTTCTCAATACTCTCCGAGATATTCTCATAGTCTCTCATCCATTTATGCCATATATCACCGAAGAGATATGGGGAACATGTGCTGATTCAAAGAATCTTCTTATGGTTGAACCGTGGATTGTTTCTTAGGGGATATACAAAAAACACCAGATGATTCTGGTGTTTTTTTTGTATTCATATCCCTACTGCTCCTGAATGGTTGAGTTTGTGACAGTGAGTACACTTGAACTTGTTTTGGTGATTGGAGTTGGTACAGAGCTATCAGTACATGAAAGATTGAATGTATATGAACCGAGAGGAGTTGATGCACTTGAGGTGAATGCAGCGCTACCACTTTGATCTACCGCTTTCGGCCATGCTGATGCCCATGTTGCTTCCCATGCTGTTGTTGTTGAGTCAGTACCTCCTGATCCATTTCGTATTGATCGTGTACATGAGATTGGGGGTGTATCCATAACCATACCCCATCGAAGAGCAAATGTTCGACCTCTATTAATTCGAAGAGCTTTGTTTCCTGAAGCATAGATATCAGAAACGGTATTAAGAGCAGATGTTGTTCGTCCTATGATGAGGTTTAACTTGTTGCTACTAACATCTCCTTGAAATACAACGTCAGTTGGAATACACATTACTGAGGCTGAAGAGTTTGGATTTGTAGTACTTGTATTTGTAATGGTGAGATTGAATGCTGTATTTTGATCTACCGGTCCAAAATTATATGATCCACTTGATTGTCGTGAAGGGTTGAAGTTTGCAACATCAAGTCCATTCTGTGTAAGGGTATATGATGTTGTGACACCAGATATTGATCCCTCTACATTTGTTGCAGTCCATGATATGTCTATAGTATCAGCAGCTGTTGCTGTTCCTGGATCAGCAAAGAAACTACTACAATCGGGAGTTGGTGTGGGTGTTGTGTCAACGATCGGTGTTGTTCCTACACTAATAGTGGTTGAGCTTTGGAAATTAATCCAACCAAATTCGCTACTCCATGCAAAACCACTGAATTTACCTGTTGTTGTTGCGAAGGTAACTCCACCATTACCACTTGTATCTGGTGATGTATGATTTGTTCCTGCAAGAGAAATCCATGAATCTGTCTGTAGTGATTTCATGAATCCAGAAACTTCTCCTGTTGTAAGGTTAACAGTTGGAGTACATGATCCACTTGGACATCCTACAACATCAGCACTGTTGAAACTTATCCAGCCAACACTTGGAGACCATGCATATCCTGAGAGCTGACCTGTTGTTGTACTTAACTTAACACCGAAATCAACCCCAACTACTGCGTTTGTTGTAATACAACTTACTGTTTGTTCACAACTAAACCCTATCCAACCAATATTCGATGACCATGCCCAACCATAGACATCACCTTCAGCAGCATGAGCTGATTGTGTATACCATGAGCTACCTATGAGGATTAATAAAAGAACAAAAAATTGAGATATACGTTGTAAAGTCATATACGTATAGTATACGTCATTATTATTCCTCCATATAGGTAGGTGGTGGGGATAAAATGGAGAGAAGCCCATGATGTGACTCATGGGCTCCGTGTTTCCGCTATCTCACAAGACGGAATGTACGCATTTCTTCATGTTCAATGGGGAAGTTTGTTGATGTAGTTGCCTCCGTGAAGGGGGTCCAATCAATAAGATTGGTCGATGTTTCAATGCGTTGTGGGAAGATCGATGTGGTTTGTATCTGCATGCAATCGTGATGCATGGTGAGACGGGGAGGAATATACGTAAGTGCTTTGTAGGCATTGAGTCGTCCTCCTGTCCGTATCATGTCTGAAACTTCCGGTATGATATCGACAGATGAGAGGAGACGATCTTTCAAGAGCATACTTGTCTCATGAGGATAGTGTGCCTTCAAGAGTGCGAGAGTACCTGATACGAACGCTGTCGCTATCGAAGTACCACCCGTATACATAAACTCATCATTTCCGAAGGGAAATGCCGCTATAACTAGTCTCCCTGGAGCCATGAGATCGATGGTTGTCTTTCCGTATCCTGCAGCCGCATAGAGCGTATCGTTCGGAGTACTACTCGTTACCATGATCACATTGGGGAGGTGATATGAAGCGGGATAGCAGTCCTCACTGTCAACATCAACCATACGATTTGGTGCTGGAAACACACAAAGTACCCCCATGCTATGAGCCCGCTCAAGTGCTTGTTTGAGTCCAGGGACATCGATTTCGAATCCCCAGCTGCAGTTAAGAATATCCGCATGATGATCGAGGGCATAATGAATACCCATGATGAGGTCCTGTGGAGTTGCTCCTCGTATCGGCATGATGCGAGTCCGAGGAGTGACGCCATAGACGTTTTTGTAACCATTTCCTGCAATAACACTTGCGATTTGTGTTCCATGTCCTTGAGCTGAGTTTATTCTCAACCCGATTTGTCCATAGATGAAGGATATTCCATTGGAATCAGTGATTGTTTCAGAGTAGTAAGGACCAGGATTGGTCCACACATTACCTTCAAATACAGGGTGGGTAATCGTCACTCCATCATCAATGACGGCAATGACAACATTAGAAGCGTCAGGGCGCAGAGACCACGCTTCGCGTATGTGAATGTCTGCACGAAGAAGAGCTGGCTCAAAGTAGTTGCTTGCTCCTGTTGAGGTAAGGGCATATGTCCCTTGTCCGTTATTATACAAACCCCATTGAGAGAGGTTTCGCCAATACTTTGGGTTTGAACCAAAGTAGTTTCGATCATACGGAATTGAGAGAATGGGGAAGGTGATCGAAGATTCATGTTCCTGTCCCCTGATGATTCCAAGAATCATCATAACACCAAGCATACCGGCATACAGTTTGTTCATACCTATTATTGTTTTTTTTGATTGTGTGATGACCGTATTCCAAGCATATCTATATCATGGTATATATGAAAAGTAAATAAATGCGTAACAATATGTATTTTGTCTCCTTTCTGGTATACTATCCTCAACGACTTATATGAATATTAGAGTTTTCAGTTCAACCATTACCCAGTTTCTTGTCTGGCCATTCATATATTTCTTCTCACACCTTTTCTTCAGGGTAAGGATTATAAACCCTGAGAAATTTCGTTCTGTAGAATCTCCTTTCATCATCATTTCAAATCATATTAGTCCCTATGATAGTTTTATGTTTCGTCTTGTTGTGGGAATTTTCCCTCATCAATTACCTCTCCGCTTTATGGCAGTAAAGGTATTTGAATACCCATTTCTTAATTTCCTTGCATGGATTGGTTTCATTGATCTTGTCTATATTCTTTTTGGAGTATTTGTAGTGAAGAAAGGGCAGGGTATTAAGAGAAACCTTGTTCATCCCCGACGTATCATTGAACATGGGGGTAATATCGTGATGTATCCTGAGGGTAGGATGACTGAACAATCACACCAGGTGGGGGAGTTTAAGTTGGGGGCAGCAGTACTTGCCCATGAAACAGGAGTTCCGGTCATTCCTTGTGCAATGAAAATTGTTGATACAGGAACTTTCCGTCGCACCTTCTCTATCGCCATCGGAGATCCTCTCGTCGCCCATGAACATGAAGATGTGAAGGAAATTACTCTTAAATTTCATCAAACTATTCGAAATTTGTTTCTCTCGATATAGTTATTTTTACTGTTCTGAATAGTGTACAATGTATCTATGCGAAAGATTGTTATAAAAGAAGGGCCTATGGTATTTCTGAGGGATGTTCTCATAATGGAGATCCTCGCCTCTATCATGTTCTTTGGTGCTTCTTTCCTTACAAATTATGAGATGTTGTATCGATCGATATCACTTTCACATTTTGTTCGGTATGATATCTTCACCATTATCATCTTCTCTCTGTTTCAACTCTCATACATTACTGCACTTTTTCTCAATTGGTATTTCTCTCATTATGAAATTCATGAACAAGAAATTGTTCGAAAATCTGGACTTCTGTTTCGTCATCGTAAGGCTGTAAGTATGAGTGATGTTACATCAGTAGAGCTTGCCCAGTCTCCTCTTGGACGTATGATCTCTCACGGCACTATCATTCTTGAACACAAGAATGGACGACATACAAAGATACGTAATGTATCGAATTTTGATGAATATACTCATATCATTAAACAGATGGTGTATAGCGCATCGGGTAGAATACTAACCCGAGATATTCCAAGCCTCATTTCTGAAGGTGAGGGTCTTTTTCTCGAGTTTAAGGAAACACTTCGGTATGATGTACGAAAAGGTGAGGTGAGTAAGGAGCTTGAACGGGTTGTTATGAAGACAATTGTTGGTTTTCTCAATGCTCGAGGTGGAACACTTCTTCTTGGTGTCCGTGATGATGGGGAAGTTGTTGGTCTCTCTCCGGACTTCAATTCTCTTCCTAAGAAAAACAAGGATGGATTTGAAAATCATATACATATGCTCATTAAGACAATGATTGGTTTGGTATTTGCAAAGTATGTAAGTATTAAGTTTGAGCGTGTTGGTGAACATGATGTATGTATGATTGCTGTTCGAGAAAGTCATAAGCCTGCATATTTGCAATCAGGTGAGAAGAAGGAAGAATTCTTTGTTCGTGTTGGTAACTCTACTCAACCATACAGCATGAGTGAGGCATCTGAGTATATTAAGAGTCATTGGAATTAAAAAACACCAGAATATTCTGGTGTTTTTTAATTACTACATATCTTTTCGCTTTGCTTTTGCTCGATCGGTATTGGTAAGGAATTTCTTTCGTAGTCGTACTGACATTGGAGTTATCTCAAGATACTCATCTTCTCGCATGGTTTCAAGTCCACGCTCAATGTCGAGCTTCCATGCAGGGGTGAGCATGATGTGCTCATCATTTCCTGATGAACGCATATTGGTAAGTTGCTTACCTTTACATGGATTTACTTCCATATCTTCTCCCTTCGATACATCTCCCACAACCATTCCTTCATAGACTTCAGTTGTAGGTTCAATGAAGATTCGTCCTCGTTCTTGAAGATTCCAGAGTGCAAAGGCAAGAGCCTTACCTGACATCATTGAGGTCATTGATCCTGTATTGTGCTTTTCAATTTCACCTACATATGGTTTGAACCCTACGAATCGACTTGCAAGAATTCCTTCTCCTTTGGTATCGATGACGAATACTCCACGATATCCGAGAAGTCCTCGTGTTGGTATTTCAAATATCATTCGTGCTTGTCCATCCTTTGTTTTCATATCAGTCATCTGAGCCTTTCTCTGTCCAAGTTTTTCAATGATTGCACCAGTATATGCTTCAGGTGTATCAATGGTGAGTTCTTCAAAAGGTTCACTTTTTACCCCTTCAATATCTTTGATGATAACTTGTGGTTGTGATACTTGAATTTCATATCCTTCTCGTCTCATATTTTCAAGAAGAACTGCAATATGGAGTTCTCCTCGTCCAAATACTTTGTAGAATTCATTGTTTCCAAAATCAACCTTAAGTCCAACATTGATTTCGAGTTCTTTCTCAAGTCGTTCTCGAATTTGTCGTCCTGTTACGAATTTTCCTTCTCGTCCTGCAAAAGGGGAATTGTTAACAAGGAAATTGAGAGAGATTGTTGGTTCATCAATCTTAATTGCAGGAAGTGCAGGAGTTTCTGCGTTGTCAGTGAGAGTTTCTCCAATGTATATCTCAGGAAAACCAGCAATGGTTACGATGTCTCCAGCTGAAGCTTCTTGTATTTCAACTCGCTTCTTTCCTTCGAAGGTGAAGAGCTTTGTTACTTTACCTTGATTTACTGTTCCATCGATTTTCTTTTCAAAAAGGTTCTGTCCACTCTTTATCGTTCCGTTATATACACGTCCAATGGCAAGTCGTCCAAGGAAATTATCATATCCAAGATTGAATGTTTGTACGGTGAGGGGAGCAGTTACACTTGCATCTTTGTTTGCAGGTGGTACATGTTCAAGAATCATATCAAGAAGAGGAGTGAGGTCCTTTCGTGGATCATCGAGTTTCTTCATAGCGACTCCTTCACGTCCAATTGCATAGATGGTAGGGAAATCAAGCTGTGCATCATTTGCTCCAAGTTCCATGAAAAGTTCAAGAACCATTTCATGTGCTTGATCAGGATGTGCTGCAGGTTTGTCGATTTTGTTGATGATGACGATAGGGCGGAGACCGAGTTCAAGAGACTTCTTGAGTACAAAGCGAGTTTGGGGCATAGGTCCTTCCTGAGCATCTACCACAAGAAGAACGGTATCAATTGAACGAAGTACTCGCTCTACTTCAGATCCGAAATCTGCGTGACCTGGAGTGTCTACGATATTGATCTTGGTATCCTTGTATTGTATTGAAGTGTTCTTGGCATAGATTGTAATACCACGTTCTTGCTCAAGTGCGTTTGAGTCCATGGTTCCATCTTCACCATGACCACATTGGGTCATGATTGCGTCTGTAAGGGTTGTTTTACCATGGTCCACATGGGCGATAATCGCGATATTTCTAATTTCCATAAGGTATTATATGTTTAAAAGTTTGAGTTCCCATTAAAGCATAAAAATTGGTAAAAAGTCAAATTAATAAAAAAACAACCCGCCCTCCGAGAGAGACGGGTTGTGTTGAAGCATACTGCGTGTTTATGTGATTGCGAGTTCGCCGAGTTTTTCAGCGGTCGGCTGATAGAAGCCATGAGAGCGATTGGTTTTACCCATCTTCTTGTGAGCAAGGTGGGCATCGAGTTTGCTACAGATGCGCTGCATTTCTTCTCCCGTGTAGCCAAGGGCGCGAAGAGCCCGAATGGTAATTGTGCGTTCTTCACCGTCGGTGATGATGGTGTGGTATTCTCTGGGGTTGTGATCGCGTAAGAGTTTGAGAACCGGAGTCGTCTTGTCCTGATAGGTTTTGATACGACCCATAATGATGTTGATGTTTGCATCATCAGGCCGCTTTTCTTTTTCAGCACGGCATTTGATTCGTTCGATTGCAACTTCGTTTCCGCATACCAGATGAATCGTGGTGAACGGGACTTCTGAAGCAATGAGCGCTTTCGCCTGAGGTGTTGTCCGGATAGATCCATCGAGCATAATCCGTTGAGCGCCCCCATCATAGAGTTGAATGATTCTTTCCTCCAACGCCTCCATGACAGGGCCATCATCAGCGAGATCACCTGCATCAGATTTGTTTTTTTGCTGAGCAAGTCTCCTTCCGAGATCGTCAAACGCTTTGGAGCGTTCTTCAATGATCTTGCTCATGACAATCACCTGAATTTCACCAGGATCAAGAATCGCCGTCAGGTTTCCTCCCAAAGTTCCCTTGCCAGCTCCTGGCTGGGCAATGAGGGGAATCAGTTTGAGTACTTGTTTGAACTGCCTAAGTTTGTTAAGCATAACCGAAGTATGATACTGCGAGTTTTTGTTTTCGACTGGAATACCACGTATGCACACACGCATATAGTAAAGAACAGCCAGCGGATAATATACAATGAAAATGGGATAAAAGCAACAAGTGGATATCTCAATTCACTGGGGTGTGTATTTGATGATAATTTGATTACTTTTTTAATAAAAATTTACCCATATATCTGTATTCTGGTCTCATGTCAGACTATTACACACAGAGACAGGATGATATGGTTCTCCACGATATTTCAGGTATTGTGGAGCTTGTTGATTCACTTATCATTCAAGCTTTCTATCGTAATGCGTCTGACATTCATATTGATCCAACCCCTCATGGACTTATGGTGCGTATGCGTGTTGATGGTATGTTGACTCAAATAGATACTTTGTTTAGTAGGGTGCATGAAGAGCTCATTGCTCGTATTAAGGTACTTTCAGGGTTACGTGCTGATATACATTTCGTACCTCAGGATGGTCGATTCCATTTCGTTCAGGGTTTGGTTGAGTGTGATGTTCGAGTCTCCATTATCCCCACACATTATGGTGAAAATGCAGTTATCCGTATTCTTAAGAGTGCAGAAACTGTTCCAACTCTTGAGTCTCTTGGTTTCTCTGTTCATGATCGTGAGAGGATTGAGAAGGGAATACAGAAACATCAAGGTATGATTCTTGTTACAGGTCCTACGGGTTCGGGTAAGACATCAACTCTCTATACACTTCTTAATTCTCAAACCTCAAAAGAGAATTCTATTATCACTCTTGAAGATCCTATTGAGTATGCTCTACCTGGGGTACGACAGGTTCAAATACAGAGTCGTCATGGTATTACATTTGCTCATGGTCTTCGTTCCATTGTTCGTCAGGATCCGGATATCATCATGGTTGGTGAAATACGTGACAGTGAGACGGCGGTAATTGCAACGAATATATCTCTAACAGGTCACCTTCTTTTCTCCACCCTTCATACTAACAGTGCCCTTGCGTCCATTCCTCGACTCATTGATATGGGTATTGATTCATATCTTGTTGCTTCAACTCTTTCTCTTGTCATTGCTCAGAGGCTTGTTCGAACTCTATGTGTCTCATGTAGAGGTGTTGGCTGTCTTGCATGCGGTGCTTCGGGGTACAAGGGAAGAACTGTGGTTTCAGAAACTCTTCTCATCGATCATGAATGTGAAAAATATATTATGTCGAGAGTATCTCTTCAGGATATGTCGAAATATCTCAGAAGCAAGGGAATGAAGACAATGTATGAGGATGGTATGGAAAAAGTTGAGCAGGGTATTACTACCGAACAAGAAATTCTTCGTGTTCTCCATGAATATGTTTAAACTATCTGACACTCTTCTTTTTATTAGAAGACTCTCTATGCTTCTTGATTCAGGGATTTCACTCCGTGAAGCTTTTCTCATTCTTTCTCATATGGAATCATCACTGTCTCGTAAAAAATTCTATACATCATGTCGAGAGAGTATTGAACGCGGTGTCTCCTTCTCTAAAAGTATTGAAGGTACGGGAGTGAAGTTCGACCCTCTTCTTCTTACCCTCATTGAACATGGTGAATCTTCTGAATCACTTGTTTCTGCATTACGTCATGCTCATGTATATCTTTCGAAGAAACATCAGCTTCGCAAGAAGATTATCGGTTCTCTCTTCTATCCTCTCTGCATTATGGTGGCTACCATACTTATGACACTGTTCCTCATCCTCTATATCTTCCCGAAGATTGAACCTTTGCTCGGTAGTCTCAATATACAGCTTCCTCTCATTACACGTATTGTTCAGGGTATATATCATGGACTCGTGTCATATGGAATCATTACCTTTCTCACCGGTATTTGTTTCGTTGTTGTTTCCCGTATTCTCATATCAAGAATTCACTCTCTTCGATACTATATTCATCTTCTGTTTCTTTCGATTCCATATATCCGTACCTATATCAAGGGATATGTTATGGCTCGTCTTTGTCTGAGTTCGTCAATGCTTTTGAGTTCTGGCAGGCAGGGATTCTTCGCTCTTTCTGTATTCTCTAACCATTCTTCACATATGGTATACAAGAAAATCATTCACGATATGAGTGATTCTATGATTCGGGGAGTTTCTCTGTACCAAGCTTGTATGAAGTATGAGAAATATATTCCTCCTCTTCTCATTCATATGATATCGATTGGTGAGAAGACGGGGACCCTTGCTGATGCATTCAAGTATTCTGGAGAGATGTTTGAATCTGATATTGAAGAAGCAACAAGAGTTATGTCATCTCTTATGGAACCGCTCCTCATGATTCTCATGGGTCTCATTGTGGGTTCAATCGCCCTATCAATCATTCTTCCTGTATATGAAATTACGAATCATGTTGGGGTATAGGGGGTTTATGATGATGGAGATTATGCTTGCCTTTACATTGGCAACTCTCTTTCTCATCGCTTTCTCTTCCTTGTCTTTTTCAATTCAGAGATTACACGAGTCATCTCTCCATATGCTTCGTGAACTTGATGAGAAGAGTATGGAAGCTTTTGATCTTGTGAAGTCTCATTTTTCCCATACTCATTCCTTCACTTCTTCACCTTATGGGAATTACTCTTCTCTGTATTCATCGGGAGCTTTCAAGATTCTTGATACCACTATAGATGATGCATATGGTCGTTCTTGGTGTCGTCATGATATATCATCAGATATACAGAATGCTTCAGTTCTTGAGAGTGGTCTTGATGCTGGATTGTTTAATATGAGTACTGATATGGAGGTGAGAGATGGTATTGCATATATTGCATTTGATTCTGCGTCTTTTCCTGACAAGGATTTCTTCATCTTCGATACTAATTCATCTCATATCGTATCTTCTCTTCACACTGGTCCTGGTGCAAGTGCTCTTGAGATTGCTGGTCCCTATGTATATCTTGGTTTACGTAGTACTGCATATCAAGTTCAGATGATCGATATTCATGACAGGGAACATCCTCAGGTAATGATGCAGTGGAAGGTTCCTCTGCCTACGCCAACGACAACTCCTCCGTATGTAACGAGTCTCTTTTTCTACAGGAATTTTCTTTTTGTGGGTACATCGAAATGGAATGGTCCCGAACTATATATCCTCGATGCTCGAACCCTTTCTCCTCGGGGTAGTTTTGAAACTGGTACATTGGTAAATGATATTTATGCCCACGATGATACGGTATATCTAGCTACCTCAGATCGTCTTCAAATGAGGGTCCTTGATATATCTACAGTATCTTCTCCTCTCCTCATATCATCATTCTCTCCCGCGGGTTCAGAGACTCAGGAAGGGAAGGTACTTGATATGTTTGAAGGTAATCTTGTTCTGGGACGTACAACGGGTGGTTTCAATGTTGCTTCACACTATGAGATATTCTCATCAACTCTTCCATTCTATGATATGTATCATCGTGATATTCCTGGTGGTGTCTATGGGAGTATATCTCGTTCTTCATTCTCCCTCATCCTTACCCACAAGGCAGGAAAGGAGATTCAGGTGTGGAACAGGGGATTTGATTCTGAACTATCATCTCGCTCTCTTCCTGTCACGGGGGTACGGTGGGTGTGTAGTGATTCAAGTATCTTCATCGTTACGGGTGATTCTCGAGGTTTTGTACAACTATCTCTATGAAAAAAGGTTTTACCCTCATTGAACTCATTGTATATATTTCTCTCCTCTCTCTTCTTTCTCTTGGAATTGTTTCAATGAGTATGTCTTTTTTACATTTTTCTTTTGATATTCGTTCTTTTTCCATATCAGATTATGAACTTCTTTACAAAAACATGTATGAATATACGATATAGCGGGGGGTTTGTATCCCTTACCTTAGTTCTTACGGTATCAAGTGTTCTTTTGGCGTTTTCATATATTCAATCTACTGAGACATTTCATTTCTTTGATCTGGCTCTCCGTAAACAATATCGTGTCTATGCGTATTACAATGCATATTCATGTATTTCAATGAGTGCAACTCTTCTCTCCTCCCATTATTTCTTCTCCGTTACTTCTCCACGTGTTTTCAGTGATTTAGGTTGTAGTATTATCTCTCTTGATATACAGGGAAGAGAGAGAAGGGTTGTGGTACAGGGGGAGTATGAAGGGGTGTCTGTGTACCGTAGGGCTGTATTTCTTCTTTATGATGATCATGTAGAGTTTGTTTCGTATGATTGAGGGGCTTGAATATTACTCATTTTTAATGTATTTTATATGCATTGCCGGATCGTCTAATGGTAGGACAGGAGCCTTTGAAGCTTCTAATTTTGGTTCGATTCCAAGTCCGGCAGCCAATTTTAGCCACGTCGAATACCCGCTTAGTGTAGCGATTTATTGGATTCTATCAGTCGGCTATTCATTAGGGCAGAGGGAGGAATTTGCCAAATATGTCATATAACCACTATTCAGTAGTGAGCAGATGAATGACCTGCAGACAGATCCTACATCCCATAAAAATTCAGCATCATATTTCAAAAGATCAGCCCTGCATAACGGATTGTTTGCTTATTGACAATCCATTGCACCTGCGTAAAATGGCGGGTGCTATAGTGCTACTTCAAACGAAGTGCTTAGCAAGGCTCAAAGAAAATGCTAGCTGGCTACGATCCAGTTGCGTTTTGGAGCTGGCGCGAGAAGCGAGGTGTAGATTGCACAATGCAGCAGCGTAGGGTGTCTTCTGCTTGGCTTACATCTTGGTCGGTGAGGAATTATGCCGATCTGATTCTCTCCCGAGCCTTAGTTGCATTTCTCTCCCACTCCTCCCAAATCTGAGCCTCTTGCTCTTTGAAAAAGCGTACGCTAGTGTTTCTTAAGCCCCTCCCCCAGGCCAAACCTGCACGAGCTATTTGTTAGGCTCTTGCACGGTAAAATTTTCCCCTGAACCAATGAAGGCGATGGGGAATATCCAAACATATGAAAGCAAAATGCAGAGGTAGGCCCAGAAAAAGGGCCACCCCAAAAAGAAGTGGCCCCATACGTGCGAAGCAACAAAACCGGTCTAATTGGATTGTTGTTTCGCAAATTGTTAAGCTAGCTCAGTCAGTAATCAGTTGGCTGAAATCAACTGGGCTAATTTGAAAGCGAATGGTCGCTTACAAGACCCTGTTGTTTTGGTTTTCGCCGGAACAACAGGGTCCCTTTTCTGAGAAAAGGTAGATTGATTATAGCGCATAAGTGCCTCAAATGTAAATGGTTACTAATTTTGAGTGTGAGTAGAGCAATTAGTACATGGGTTGTACTTACGTTTGTCTATACCTGTCACATGCGTCCACATCAAGAGTCACTAACCTGAGAACCTTTAACTATGATGGGGATAAACGCAAGGGAAATGCTGTTTAATTCAGCAAACAGATTTCATGTGAGTGTCATAATTTCTATATCACTGATATGTCCGTGAATCTGTGGTCCGAGGTTTTAGGGTTCCGTCGCTTCTGCACACATCTCCGAACATTTTCAGGCCGGGCATTCCATCTCCTCGGTCTTCGTGACCTCACTGTTCTCGATTCGGGATTGAAGATGGTTTGTTCACACTCGTCACAGTCACATCTTCTCCAATTCCTCCAGAATTGGTATATTGAACAAGTAATGCGATGGAATTCGGGTGACGAGGTTCGAACATCGTGCCAGTCCCGCAGCCAACTTGAGTTAGAACAAAGTAAACTAAATCCAGATTAAATCATTAATAATGAAAAATTACTTAAATCGAAAATATACAATTGAGAAATATAATCAATTATGGAAGTCTCAATTTGAAAAAGAGGCAGAGTTTCTGAAAAATATTTTTGGTAAATATGCTCTTCAGATTGAACATGTGGGTAGTACCGCCGTACCAAATCTATCTGGTAAACCAACAATTGATATCCTTGTTGTTGTAAATAGTATAGAAGAAATAGAAAAATTTATTCCTTCTTTGACACAAATTGGCTATTTAGATAAGGGAGAATATATTACAAAAAATACGAGACTTTTTGCAAAAGAAAAAGATAATGAGCGACTTGTAAATGTTCACATATTTCTTAAGGGAAACATTCGAATAAAACAAATGTTGAATGTGCGCAATTTTTTACGTGAAAATCTAGATAAAGTAGTAGAATACAATAAACTTAAGAATGAATTGTATCTAAAATACCCCCAGGATTATGGGATGTATAGAAAATACAAAGATGAGTGGATGAAAAAACTGATCCAGTCGATATCTCCTTTTGTAAATAATATTTATGTGACTGGAGTTTCTGGTACTGGGAAAAGTGCAGTGTCACGAGTACTTAAAAATAGAGGATATGAGGTCTACAGTATCGATGAAGTTTCAAATCTTTGCTGTTGGATAAATAGGAATGATGGTAAGAGGGTTGATTATGAAGCGGTATTAAATGAAGAATTTATTGATACTCATGCGTGGGTTTGTGATATAGAGAAAATGAAACAGATACTTCAGAATAGACAAGGTATTATTGTGCTCGGAATCGCTGAAAATCAGAATGAATACATATCACTTTTTAATAAGGTCATTTTATTGCAATGTAGACCAGAAATATTTATTAAACGGATTGAATCTAGAGTAGATAATGATTTTGGTAAAGATAAAGAGGTTCAGAGGCATTTACTGGCGACGTACAAATCATTTGAGAATGATTTGCTAACCAGAAACGCTGTTGTGATAAATACAGAAGTTTCTATTGATGATGTGGCGGATCAGATTATATCTGAAATGAGCTAATGTCGATGCGCTCAAGTCACGTCGATATGGTAAAATAAAACTACTTAAATATGTCAATCTGGGCTTGATCGACCATGGTTCTAGCTCGAGTTGGCCAGCAATTTCGCAAAAATTCCCAAAAACGCCAACAAAGATGCGGGCGGGGCGGACCCCCCCCTGAAACCCCCCTTCCGCCCCGCCCTCCACTAAAAATATTGTTGACATATTTTTTTCGTGGTATAGTAATAATAACTTAATATTCACATGGGGAACGCTAAAAAGACAACTATTAGTGATGGAAACTTAGTGGTATATATTTGGTTCTGGGGAGGGTTGATTACCTCATTTATATCTAATGCATTTGTTGATTTATTAGAAAAAATTTTTCCAAATCAAAATGAAATGGTGTATCTTGTACCCATGTTTATTTTTGATGCACTAATCATATATTTGGTAATTAAATATATGATGTCTTGGCTAAGAAAAAAATATGAAATGGGTGATAAGAAGAAATTGTTTAAACCTATTTTTGAAACTTTCATAGCATGGTCTCTATTGGGAATGGGATTTATGTATTGGGAGTTATCACCTGTAGAGAAAACGAATATACCACTACTGGTTCTCTATGTTTTTGGATGGGTTATTGAACTACTAGTGCTTTATGTTGCATTAAATAGGTATCTTAGAATTAAATATTATAAATAATTTTTATGAAATCTGAATTTCAAGGTATATGTAGTGGTCATGTCTTGTGGTCCTTCTTTTATTCATTTCCTTGGTTTATACTAACCGCTTTCGCTACCTCAAGGGTGGTTATAGAGGAAAACGAGGTAAAATTTTTTGATCAATTTATGCTTGCTGGCAAGGAAGTTAGTCTTACAAAATCTCAAATAAGTTCAATAAGCAGATTGTGGTTTGGAGCTATTAAAATTAATCATACCAATAAAGATATATCTAACCCCCTTTATTTCAGTGAATTAAGCGCAAGTGGGCTTAATGAAAGTAATGTGATCAAGCTTCTACAAAAATACGGTTATCAGGTTGTTAATAAATAAAAAATAATGAATCTATATCAAAAAAGTGCTTGGTTTGCAGCGATAATTTCAATCATTTTAATCTTGAAAGGTCTTGTGACATCTATATTTAATACTGATCTAAGTATTCTAACTATAGTTGTGGCAAATATTTTACCCATTATGCTCTTGTACACATCAATTTGCTTAATGAAAGCAAAAGAGAGGAAGGGTTCGGCTACCACGGTGGCAGTAATTATTTCAATTACATCTCTCCTATGGCTTATTTCTCTGATCCCAGGTATTCCTACCGTGGTTGTGGTTATTATGCTTGTTGTTAATTTCTTACTGACAAATATAGCTCTGCTTTTCATTAATTGGTATTTAGCTCGAGTTACTGGTCTTATAATTACTCTGGTTATACTCTTTCTTTTGGCAATCTTTCTTGCTGGTTCTAAATCTGATGTATTATCTTCTTTAAATTCAAAAGATTCGACTAATACTGGTCCTGCTGGCATTATATACGGTCCAAACTATTCATACAGTCTTGCTGCCCCTGAAGGTTGGTTACTTGATAACCAAACTGGAAAACAACAAGGATTACTAGCAGTCTTCTACAAGGAGGGGGATAATTTACAGACTTCTGATGTTGTTATGTATTCGAATACAATTTCGAAGTCTGCAACAAAGCCAGATCTGAGTGCTGTGATAGATTACGATTTAAAAGGATTTAAGAATGCATATCCAGATCTTGAAATCTCAGATGCTCCAGATTTAGCTACAATGGATATTTCTGGTGCTAAGGCTAAAGTTAAATATGAATTTAATGAACCCATGACGAGATATCAAGCTGTTGCATATATTGATACTCCTAATACCGTTGTATTGATTGTCTTAGATGCAAAAAACAAAATAGCTTTTGATAGTAATGTTGCTAGTTTTGAAAAACTTGTTAATTCATATTTCTATGTAACAAGTAAAGTTGAGATCAGAAAATAATACTAAGTTTAATCTTCATATCCTTCTAAATATTATAAGCTAATAACTTAGACCTTAATATTCTTTTCAATCACTATTATGTTCTTAGGAATCTATCTGTTATTTAAATAATATTAAAGAAGATAAGGCTTGCCTTGTTCGTGCTAAAGGCGCTCGAAAGACTATTAGAAATAGTTCACTCAGTATTGCTAAGGGTGTGGGGTATAAGATAGGATTAAAAGAGTAATATCAAAAATCTAATATGGAAGAAATTTTAAATAAAATTAATCATTTATACGGAATCAGTGTCTCTTCCTCTGAAAAAGTAACGAAAGGTTTTTTGAGTGATAATTATTTCCTTTCAGATGGTCAGACCAAATTCTTTTTAAAGAAATATAGATTCGATAATTCTAGTCGAATTGCCGAAGTCCATGCTTCTAAAAAGTACTTTGCGGATGGAGGTATTCCGATTATTCTTCCCATACCACTTTTAGATGGAAAAACTTTCTTTGAATATGAAGCTGGTTATTATGCATTATTTCCATTTGTTGAAGGTAAACATAGTGAAAGGGGCGAATTAACAGAAAGTGCCATCATCTCACTTGGTCAGATGTTAGGAAAGATTCATCTTCTCGGTAAAGAATCGAAACTGATAATAGATGATTGGTTCAAGATTGAGAATGAGGAAAAGACTTTCAAGAAAATTGAGGATATTTTATTTAAAATATCGGAAGTTAGTTCTCTGAGCGATTTTGATAAAGTGGCTCTAGAAAATGTACAGATGAAGAAGAAACTTCTACTAAAAAATACTATAACTTTCGAGAGTCTAGGGTTGGCCCGTGATCATTTGATACATGGTGATTATCTTGATCATAATGTGTTCTTTGATGAGAGGGGCAATGTAAAATGGGTATTTGACCTTGAGAAGACAAGTTATTCACCAAGAACATACGAACTCTTCAGATCAATGGTGTGCAGTTTGCTTTCAGCAGATATCACTGATATTGATTTAGAAAATGCTAAAAAATACATTGATGCTTATTCAAGTGTTTATCCGATATCGAAAGACGAGATTAAGAGAGGTTTACAGCTTTACTTTGTTAAAATCATTCACGGTTTTTGGGTTGAAAGCGAGCATTATCTAAAAGGAAATACTCGCGTAGACCATTTCCTGTTCGATGACCGTAAAAGAATTAAATATCTCTCTGAAAATCTGGATTCATTGGTAGAGATTCTCACTAAATAAGATTAACGATTATTCCAATACAACAATTACCAGAGAGCCTCGGGCGAAGGGGATCCCGCAGGCCGGGCATTCCACCTCCTCCGTCTTCGTGACTTCACTGTTCTCGATTCGGGATTGAAGATTGTTTCTTTACACTTGTCACAGTCACATCTTCTCCAATTCCTCCAGAATTGGTATATTGAACAAGTAATGCGATGGAATTCGGGTGACGAGGTTCGAACATCGTGCCGGTCCTGGCGGCAGTTTAGTTTTTGGTACCTAGCGACCTAGGCGGGTCTAGTTACGAATATCGTAAAAATTGAGTACAATGACAGCACAAAACAATGAGATTAAAAGAAGTTAAAATATAAAATTTTAGATCAATAAAAAAGACGACTCTTTCGTTCTTTGATCTATCATTTAGTCATATATACACAAAATCGTACATATTGACACATGATGTATGTTGTAATATATTACCAGACAGCAAAAGTACCTTCGTACTTCGCTTTTTGTCAATTTCATAACTCACAACAATTCAACAGAAAGGCTGAAATTATGACTACAACCGCATTGGAGCCTGTCACCAACGCTGTGCCAGCGCACAGCAAGGATGACCGACTTCGTGAATACTGCTGTAAGCTCTTCAGAGCATTCAGGCAGATGTTCAGTGCCGAAACGGTGACTGAACGATTCGTCTTCTGGAAGGAGACGAAGGGAAATAAAGCTATAGTACGCCTCGTATCCGATCTTAATCGGAAAGGCAAGGCTAGCGACAAGCTTGTGGGTATTACCATCGATGATTTGTCTGCGGTGAAAGTCCTTATCGGAAATTTCGCTGCCGGATGCAAGTTGTCGACGGTTAGGTGGGAGCTTTACGCAGATTTCGACTTGTCCGTTCTGCTCGATATGGGACGGTTCGATAGCTTCGATTTATTCGAAGGTCTGGATCGGGACAAAGCTCAGTCTCTTGTGAGACAAGGCATAGTGCCGACAGGAGATTGGGATTTTGACGCTATCATCACAATGCATCAATGTCCCAAGTGCCACCAGATATTCGATCGAACCTCAGTTTTGTATCGGCCACTTCGGTCGTGCGAAACCTGCGGAAAGGAACAGACCTTCGCGGAACAACGGGTTATTGTTTTGAAGCTCTTGACTAATTCCAAAACTGCTCTGCGGAGACTTGGACAGACTCACTTTGTCAGGGATCAACGCGAACAGCTTCCGATTCAGCATTACCTCGATCCGATAGCCAACTCGGTATCTTACTGGGCGATCTGCGATACTCTTGCCTCGAATAAGCCACTCGGCGAATTCATGGCCACATTGTCCGGTCAGTACGAACAGTTCCGCGAACTGTTTAATCGTAGTCTTTTCCGTCTCATGACGGTAAGCGATACTCAAAACTTCCAGGAATATTTCCGACAATGCATCGAACAGACAAGTGGTAACGACGGCATCATGTTTGTCGCATCACTCAAGCGTCTCTCTGAAGCATTGGCGTTTCCTGATAAGTTCTCAGCTAGTGCTGACTCAGCTTGGCTGAGGGACTTGGACATCAAAATGATTCGGGATTTTCTTCCCGACATCATCAATGAAATCATTCTAAATCACAAAACAATCAAACTCACAAAAAGGAAAGAAACACATGAACACTAACAGTCTGGTGGTTACAGGTCAATTACCCCTCATACCACGTCAAATGTATCCGCTCGTCGGGTCTGGTCTTGTCGAAAATCGTCTGATCATGACTTACGGGCAGTACTCTTCGCCGGAAGAGGCTATGGCGGCTTGGCGGAATCACTATGCCGCCGAACGCTCGCCCTTCCGTTGTCTTTACTTCATGGAGTCCCAAAGGGGTAACGAGAGGAAAGCCAATGTTCTGTTCAGGACGAGCTTTAATTCACGGCGCGCGAAAGTCGTCGGCACCACTGACAACGATCCGCTTGCCGCTCGATTACTCATTGCGAATAGTCGTGCCGGTTGTTACTTGACCAGTATCCGATGGGAACTCTACGGAGACCGCAAATGCGAGGATCTGCTCGATATGGGACGGTTCGATCAATGGGATCTCCTGAAAGACATCTCCGCTGATCAGTTGGCGAAGTTAGCGGAGCGAAATATCACACCGCATGGCAACTGGGACTTCGACAAGCTGCTCTGGGAACAGACTTGCACGATCTGTGGTACGAAGGTCATGGTCAACTACCATATCTTCAGCATCGACAGCGTCATTTGTGCTAGCTGTGGCAACCGTCCATTCCTCGCGCCTGATCTACATCGGTTTCTCGAGGACACTTCGGAGTTACGAGGAAGTGAGCAGGCAATGACGTTACACGCTCTTCACTGGCTGTCGGGTGTTGGTGCGACCTTCAGAGAAGTCCGCAAGGATATCTCTGATTCAGATGGGCAGAAAGTCCGAAAACTGGCTGAGCATTCTCTCATCTGGAAAGCAACTGATCGTGCCAAGGAGAACAGTGTTCGTGTCTTGATCGAGAAGAATACAGAGCTCGATTTCGGCATGTATCAAGCAGCGTGCGCGAAGGTTCGCAAAGCACTCTGTGGTGAGGAGACGTTCCGCGAGGAACATCAGATTGCCGCTCAGTTCGTCCTGCGTTCGACGGAGTTGTTGCGAGTTCGTCAGTTGGCAACATCTGCGGAGTGATCGAATGATTGCTCACATCCCTACCAGTCGAGTGATTGGTAGGGATTTTTGTTTATTGTTATAATCAAATGATGAAAAAATTCCTCGTGCTTATTGATGGACCGATGGGTTCAGGCAAGACAACAACCTCCAAGCTTATTAATCAGAAACTGCCTGACAGTGCACGAATTGCCTTACCAGATATCAAACGCCTCGTACCAAATTTTAGAGAGAATATGAAAACGCTGGCTGTAGTGCGGGAAGTCATGAGAGCTATGATTGAAAAATATTTGGAGAACGGGGTAAGTGTCGTCCTGGAGCAAATCACGAGCACTGATGGAGTCAATACTCTTAAGCAAATCGCAGAAACGCATAATGTCGATTTTTACGTCTTTAGACTTACTGCTCCCAAGGATATCCGCTTACAGCGCGTTTATGATAGGACCAAAGAAATGATGGCGGTATCTGAATTGCCACAATCAAAGATCGACGAATTGAATGGGTATTTTGAACTGAACGATCAATTTTACATCGATAATCCTTTAAAAGCAGTTGAAATCATTGATACGCAAAAGTTAGATCTCGACCAGCGTACAGACATGATTATCAGTCGGTTATCTGCATAATCGGGTTCCAACAGCGTCCCATCCGGCCAGCAAACTTGAGCTAGCGCGAAACTACTAAGGACCTTGAGCGTCTAAAGCGTGTGGCTTAGTAAAAATGCTTAAAGTGATATAATTAAAGTATGGAAAATCTCGATAATAAATTTGTATACCACGGATCACCTCGAGAATTTGATTCCGAACACGCAAATCCAAAGAGGAATGTTCGCAGTAAATGGAATAAAGAGACTGAGGCGTATGACGTTATTTTTGACCAAGAGTCTTTTCATGCTACTCCATACAAATGGATAGCTTTGGCGTATACATACAAATCTGTACCTTATGAAATAGATGGGAAAACTGCTCATTACAATATGGGCGTTAGCCTGTACGACAATACTAATGAGGTAGACATACTCGGTTTCAATTCCCTCGAAGAAAGTTTGAGAGTTTTGTATGGTGATGGTGGGTATCTTTATCACTTCAATAAAGACAAATTTCTTTACAAAGAAGGACTGGGTAATCTTGAGGTTATTGTAGAAGAACCAATTAAACCTATAACCATTGAGCGAATTGATGATCCTGTGGCCGAAATGAAAAAATTAGGTGTCACCTTTAGATTTATAGATTTAGCTCTGCCAGAGAACGAAGAACACAGAAATTACTATTAGACCGAGACGGGTTGGATTAGTTGATAAATTTCTGACAGAATATCTTTACAAGGCCTCATGTCACATGACTCTAGATCGGAGAACACAGCCAACAAGAACGAAGCCATTTCGCTCGAGATATGTCAAAGTCTAATATCTTTATAAAATCATATATAATATAGGTATGGAAAATAAAATTTCTGTAAAGTTTCTAAACCAACCCAAATTATCTGGACACGAAGTCGACAAAGCTCTTGATGAAGCAAGAGTCTATTTAGTTCCTAAAATTGAGAAATTTATTTATGACAGCGATCTATTTAACCATGAAATAGTATCCGTTTCTTTCTTTCATACAGGAGTATCTTCCTTAGTCTGTTTGTTAGAATCTTCATCAAATAAATATATCTTAAAAATAAAATTACGTCCTAGTAATACGAATATGGAGGCGTCATTTTTGAAAAAATGGGAAAGCTTCGGAATTAAAGTTCCACATATTTATGAAATTGGATATATCGAAGAATATAATTATATTTTAATGGAATATATAGAAAAAGGTATATTAACCAATCTCTATAGTAATGAAGAATTAGTTTCAAAAAATATATTTTTTGAAATGGGACAAATACTTCAGAAAATGCATACATTTAAATCTAAAGGGTATGGAGCCTGGAATGATGAAGAAAAAGCTGAATATAATACATTTGAAGAATGGCTTTTGAATGATGGTGGTATACAAGACCAAATAAAATATACAAAAGAAAATTATTTGCTACCAGAAGAAGTTTTTGGTTCTATAGATGAAAATCTTAATAAACTGACACAATATGTTAAAAATGATAATCAAATTACTTACTGTCATTTTGATTTTTCACCAAATAATATTTTAGCAACTGAGCCGATAACCATCTTTGATCCAGTTTGTTTGGTAAATAATCCTTATATTGATTTAGCAAAAAGTATAATTCAATCAATTGCGAATTGTAAAGATAATAATATCGCAGAACAAATAATTAATGGCTATTTTAATAAAGATATTAATTCTATTAATAAAGAATTTTTAAATAAAGCCTTATTATTTATAGCTTGTATTAAGTTTCCATATTGGCATAAGAAAAAATATACAGATATAATAAATGTAGTAACAGATTATTTAAAAAATAATCTTGCTTAATGGTACTCAAGTACAGATTTCAAAAGTGATTGACCCTGAGTATAATTCTGGATACCGTTTAAGAACCCTTCCTTT
>CAYMGJ010000003.1:0-54675 GCA_964389975.1 uncultured Candidatus Saccharibacteria bacterium | reverse complement strand
CTGATACACTCACAAAATGTTTCCCTGTTGATATACCTGGCATGAGATCGAAGAAAAATACAGCATCGAGTGGAGACAGAGGAACATTTTCTTCAAATTTAAATTCTATATTCTGTCGTATCTGATCTTCATCGATAGTGGGAACTTCTGTTTTAAAAAGATACATCCGTTCTTCAGGTAACGAAGCGCGGGCATGAGTAATATGTAATTCCTTTACCAAGGACGTGAGTATATCGGTGAGAGTTTTCTCATCCTTTATCGTTCCCCCTTCAACCGTACCTGGTGGAAGCGGTTTCATTCCATACTTTTGAATTGTATATCCATGGAGTCCTGTGGCATATTCAATACAATGTATTGCATCATCAGATATATCAATACCTGCATGAGGGATACTCAAGAATTTCGGAGGAGGAAATAGTTTAAAAAATGTTTTGGTAAACATACAGTGAACATCAAATATTCACCATATAGTATACTATACTTTTTTCTCAATACGACGTGACGTAATCCACTCAATGACTGCGGGTACAAAAGAGAGGAAAATAATAGCGAGAATGATGGGGGTTAAGTACTTTTCTGCATGAGGAATGAGATTACCAAGAACATACCCTGCCCCAAGCATTCCCCATGTCCATACAAATCCTCCGATGAGATTGTAGGAAATGAATGTTCTGTATTCCATAGAAGCAACACCCGCGACGATTGGAGCGAAAGTTCTTACCACAGGAACAAAGCGAGCAAAAACGATTGTTTTCTTGCCATATCGATTGTAGAAAGCCTGTGCTCGTTCAATATGTTTTTTATGAAAAAAGAAAGAATCTTCACGATTAAAAATCATTGGACCTGCTTTTTTTCCAAAGAAATACCCGACAGTATCCCCTGCTACAGCAGCAATGAAGGTGAGAATAAGGAGCCATACTATGGATATGAGATCTTGAGAAGCAAGAAATCCTGCGGTAAAAAGAAGTGAGTCTCCGGGTAAAAAGAAACCGAAGAAGAGACCTGATTCGGCAAAGACGATTAATACAACTCCTATAAGTCCTACCGTCTTTATAATCGTGAGAGGATCAAGAAATGAATGTATAAATTCCATAGTTATTTTGCCTTTGTTCCAAGTGGAATACTTTCATGTGGTTCGAGGAGAGAAAACTTTCCATCTTCTGTAGAAAGTGCAAAAAGCATTCCATTACTTTGATGTCCACGTATCATTCGTGGCTCGAGATTAGTAACAAACATACAAACCTTTCCCACAAGAACAGCAGGATCAGGAAAATACATAGAAATCCCTGAAACAATCTGTCGTGGTGTGTGGACCATTGCTGTGACTCCTGCCTCATCAACAGTCTCTTTGTATTCATTAAAATCAACTGATAGCTTGAGAAGCTTGTCGGTATCAGGAATCTTTTCTGCAGACAGAATCTTTCCTGCTCTAATCTCTACTTTTGCAAAATCATCGTATGAAATCATAATTGTTCTATATTAACCCCTCATCCCCTTCTTATCAAGAAAACTCTGAAGTATGAGAGCTGCAGCTGAGGCATCATGCATGTCATTCTTACCCTGAAACCGTTCAGCGTGAACACTTGTCATAAATTCTGGTTCAAGATGAACGACAAATCCTTTCTTTTCTAATTCTTCCTTGAAAGTCATGCTTTCAGGATGAATTGTATTTGCTTCTCCTTTGTAGTTTCGAGATTCTCCCATAACAATATCTTGTATACCGTTTTTCTCTGCAAGAGAAGTGATTTCTTCAAGAAGATCTTTACTATTAGAAAGAACTATGAGGGGCATAGCAAACTGAAGTCCCTCATCTGAAAGTGACACACCAACCCTCTTGCTTCCATAGTCAATTCCGAGTATTCGCATGTCTTCAGTGTACCTGAAGTTGAAAATTGTAGCAAAATATGAGAGTATCTTTGTACACCCTGGATGGGTGGCTGAGTGGTCTAAAGCAACGGTCTTGAAAACCGTCACCCGGGAAACTGGGTCGTGAGTTCGAATCTCACCCCATCCGCCAAGAAATTTTTAACTTAGTGTAATCTGTATATCTTAGTTTGATTATCAGAATACAAAAAGCCGTACAGATGGTCGTCATTTCCCCATCTCAATATGTATGGTGTTTCTTTACTATTATAAAGAAATTTGTCTTCTCCATTTTCTCTCACCAGCACCACAGAAACTCCACATCCATCATAAATATGAAATTTACATGCAGAAATTACAGAAGCTTTTCCTGAAGGACTTGAGTTTGGGTAGTTTTGAATTTGTTCGGGTTGAGATATTGCTTTAGGAGCATCAACTATTTCTTTTGGAATAGTTGGATTATATATACTAGCGGGAATGAATTTAAAAGAATTCTCCTTGAGATTCCTAAAACAATAGCTTGCAAATGGTTGTTTTTTATCATCAGCACACGTATAAAATACAGTATCTTCATTAAGCCAACCAAAACTATTCTCTCCAAGTGCGCTGTTTGTTATCCACAATGGATATTTTTCATTCGAGATTAAAATTGACTCATCGGAAGCCAAGTCTCGCATATATAAATCAAAGCTTCTTAGACTTCTCCAGTTCCCGTACTCATTTTTATAAACATCTTCCCCGTCCTTTCGAGCTACAGCATAAACAAGATATTTTTCATTAGGCGAAAACATAGAAGTGTTTTTAGGTATTCCGTTTTCGGCCAAAATTAAAGCTTCTTTTGACTCAAGATTAAGTAAGCCAGTCCTACTCCCCCCGTAATCATTCTCACGATATGGAGTTCTAGTCTCTTCTGTGAAAACTACAAATGGACTCTTTGAAGCAAAATAAGGACTTCCTATTTTGTAATTAATTACTGCATATTCCTCAACTATCGGACTATGATACTTTGCTTCCACCAAAACCTTGAAAGGAGCTCTCACGGCACCCATAATCATTATTAATCCATAACCTCCTGTAAGAATAGTGAGTGCAATTATCAAGGCAACAGCCACTCCAACGATTACAATTAATCTTCTCCATATATTCGTTTTTGGTTTGAGGGGCTCTTGAAAAATGGGGTTTGAATTTTGAGGGGGCATTATCTTGAATTAATTAATAACATATTAATTTAACCACGAATATGGACATATTGTAATACGCCCAAAGATAACCTTATAATCTTCCAATTTACGGTTCTGAACGTATCTAACCACCCTCGCTACATCATGATGACGCGAGATAAGATTCGATTGTGGTATGAATATAAAAAATATTTTAACTCCTATTTATCTAGGTAATAATTTTCAACAAAGATATATTGAGTGAAAACATTAAGGAGCTATGCTAACATTATAGTTATGAAAAAAATAATATATGTAATATGTGTAATAATATCTATTCCCCTACTCATTCAATTAGGAATTAACTCAGGAGAGGAGGAGCGTGTAATGAATATAGTGCTATGGGTATTTTATATATTATTTCTAATAGCAATTATTTATTTATTTATTAATTTAATAAAAAGATTAGTAAATAAATCAGTAGGAGGAGTAAACCCTCCATTATCTAAATTCACTAAAATTATCGGATTGACTTTAATTGGCTACCTTTCATTTAGTCTATTAGTTTTTATTGCTATGGGAGGTTTAAAATTTTTCTTTCAATAGTAATTTGAAAATATACTTATAGCACTCTATCCCCACACACAACATCTGAGTGCCACCGTCATATATGATGTGTGAACAAATCATATTAAAACACACACCACATGATGATATACTACTAGGTATATGAAACCCTTGATCTCATGGACAGCTCCTGAACATCATTATGTTGAAAAAAATAATGATTGGTACTGGGCTGTCGGTATCATAACAATTACTGCAGCAACTCTTGCTTTTATATTTGGAAATCCAATCTTCGGCATACTCATATTAGTGAGTTCTTTTGCTCTTGTTGTACATGCAGCAAAACAACCTAAAGAAATTAAGTGTGAAATCAATGACAGAGGGATTATATTAAACAATATACTCTACCCTTTCCTTACCCTTGAGTCATTTTGGATTGATGCACAAGACCCACAACCAAAAATACTTCTGAAATCTCTCAAAACTTTCATGCCATACATCATAGTTCATATTGAGGAGGTTGATCCTGAAGAAGTGAGAGATATTCTCCTCAACTATATTGCAGAAACCGAGCATCGTGAACCTCTGTCACAAAAACTACTTGAAAGATTTGGGTTTTAAAGAAAATATGCTAGTCTAGTTTCATCTATCATCTTGATAGGTATTTGCCCTCGTCGTTCAATGGATAGGACACAACTTTGCGGAAGTTGTGATGTAGGTTCGATTCCTACCGAGGGCACAGTCTAGCGAGTCCTAATGAAAAGCCAAAATTCAAACTAAAAACAAAACTGCTCACTTAGTGGTCTTGTTTTTAGTCTATATTTCCACGAATCAGCTTTGAAACATTAGAATCGTTTTCTGGATACTTTTTAGAAATCTTATCAAGATTAGCCTCCATGACATCTTCAAAAGAAAGACCTAATTCATCCAAAGTTAGGTTCAAATACCATAACAAATCACCGAGTTCCTCAATTACCTTTTGTTTTTCTAGGGGATGTAGAGACTTCTTTGATTTTTTTATTAAATCTAAAATTTTTGAAGATTCGGTGACTAGACCAATTGCACCATAATCCAATCTTGCTGAAACATCTCCAGTATGAAAATCAGAGTAATCAGCATAATCTGTTCGTAAAGCTTTCTTTTTATATTGATTTATGTCCATATATAAATGATGCCATAGTCACCTAGAATAGCAAGTTAAAGACGCGCTACCGAGAGGGGTCAGTAAAGACTGATTTCAGTCCCCAAGGAACGCTTGTGAGGCTTACTGGGATAAATTCCGATACTGGGTGCGGGCACTAGATTGTAAAATTTATCAGATGTAAAAAGCGCTCACAACGTGATACAATTGGTATTAAATCGCTATGAATAAAATAAAGAATACGTTTAAAAAGAATGTGCTTGTAAGTTCCCTTGTTATCATCGCTGTCATTATCATCGCTGTAATGGTGTTTGGTGGTTCGTCTGATGTTGTTGAAACGGTTACCATGTCCCGTTCTACCCTCAAACAACAAGTATCTGCTTCTGGAAAAGTTGTTGCTCAATTAAGTTCAGAACTTGGCTTTGAGCAAGGTGGAAGAATATCTCGAGTCGTCACACCAGTAGGTACCGTTGTGTCTAAGGGTTCCCTCATTGCATCAATTGAAAATGGAGATGCACAAGCTGAGGTTCTTCAGAAACGTGCCGCTCTTAGCAAAGAAGAATCTCGACTCATATCACTTGAAAACGGGACTCGTCCAGAACAACTTGCCATCGATGAGCAGACATACAAAGACGCTCGTAATGCTCTCATAGTTGCACTTCGATCATCATCTCTTACCATTGAGAGTTCCCTTCTCACTGAAGTTGATACTATGTTTGAAAATGGTAACAGTGTAAACCCAAGAATCAGTATTCTTACAGAAACATATAGCAAGGAACAGAAAATAAATATGCAGAGATTTGCGGTGACTGAAAAAGGAGATACTCTGAAGCAAACTCTTCTTTCTCTTACAGATTCTTCCGATGATCTTCTCATCGAAACAGGTCTCTCTCAAATTCGTGAAGTATTTGTTGCTATGGGCACACTCACCATAACTCTAACTGATATAACTAATGACCTCTACCCAGGAAATTCTGGATATTCTCAATCATCAATTGATGCATACAAGGCATCAGTAAACACGTCAGCCCAAACTCTTGCATCAGCAATTGATACTATCCAAACAGCAGAAACAAAGTGGAAACAAAGTCGAAACTCTCTTACCCTTTCAAAAGCTGGTAGTACAAATACCGATCTTGATATACAGAAAGCTGCAATTGAAGTAGCTCGTGCAGATCTCATTTCCGCAGAAGCTCGTCTTACCAAAACCCTTATCATCGCACCATTTGATGGAGTTGTTACTCGAATGGACCTCAAACAAGGAGAAATTGTTTCCCCTAATACTTCGAAGGTTTCGATTATGAGCACTTCGTCATTTAAAATTGAGAGCTATATCCCTGAGGTAAACATTGCTCATATTAAAGTTGGAGACCCTGCAAAGGTAACTCTTGATGCATATGGAACTGATATTACCTTTACCGCAAATGTAACATTTATCGATCCTGCCGAAACAATACGTGATGGGGTTTCTACCTACAAGGTAACTCTTGCATTCACCGAGCAGGATCCACGCATACGATCAGGAATGACAGCAAATGTAACAATTACAACTCTTGAAAAACCTAATGTCTTCATACTCCCTAGAAGTATCATCACAACTAATACCGATGGAATTATGACGGTAAAGAAACGTGTAGGAGATGAATATCTTGATGTTGTAATTAAGACAGGAAATGTGACAACTCTTGGACAGGTTGAGATTACCGAGGGTGTATCTGAGGGAGACATCATACGTGTTGACGTTCAAAAATAATATATGTTTTCATCACTTAATATACGAATTGGATTCTTTCTTGCCATACGACAGATACGTCGTTCGAGTATCTGGACCAATGGTCTCATTATCTTTGTGATGATACTCACCTTTCTTAATCTTGTTATCGTCTCAGGTATTCTTGTAGGACTTATCGAAGGTGCTGTAGAAGCTGTTCGTAATCAGTATACAAGTGATATTATCGTCTCTAATCTCAACAACAAAACATATATAGAACATAGTCCTGAGATTCTCGAAAATATCAGAGCCCTACCCCAGGTAGATCTCGTAACTGCACGATACCTCAACGGCAGTACACTCGAAGCAAATTACAAAACAAAAATTAACCTTACCGACAAAGCTAATATTGCCTCTTCACAGATTGTAGGTATTGACCCCATCGCTGAAGACAAGGTAACGGGTCTTTCAAAGTATGTCATTGAGGGTGAATATCTCTCCCCTGGAGACTATGACCAGGTACTTCTTGGATCATATCTCATAAAAAAATATGTTCCTGTTGATAGTCCAGGATTTAGTGCTCTCAGTGATGTAGAACCAGGAACAAAGATCCGCATTCAAACAAATGGAACCACACGTGAAGTTACCGTGAAAGGAATTGTTAAAACCAAAGTTGATGAAGTGAGTTTTAGAGTATATATGATCGACTCACAACTTCGAAGTATGATTGGTCGTAATGATTTCAATGTTGACGAAATTGCAGTGAAACTCAAGGAAGGTTCTAATCCCGACAGTGTTCGTGATGCAATCAAGAGAAGTGGAGCAGATAAATTTGCAAAAGTTCAAACATCTGCTGATGCTCAACCAAAGTTTCTTAAGGATATAAAGGATACCTTTGCACTTCTTGGAAATATGATTAGTTCAATCGGACTTGTTGTTGCTTCTATCACCATCTTCATTGTGATATTCATCAATGCGATAACTCGTAGAAAATTTATCGGTATTCTTAAGGGTATCGGCATCAATGGTCAGGCAATTGAAATGGCATACCTTCTTCAATCCGTCTTCTATTCCGTAGTGGGATCAATAGTTGGTCTCATCCTTCTCTACGGCATCCTACAACCCTTCATTGCCCGCCACCCCATCAACTTCCCTTTCAGTGATGGTATTCTCGTTGCAACCCTTACAGGAACAAGTATTCGTGTAGGCCTTCTCATTCTTGCAACACTCATTGCTGGATACATTCCCGCACGAATGATTGTTCGTAAGAATACACTTGATTCAATCTTAGGAAGAAAATAATATATGACAATCATTGAAACACGAAATTTAAAAAGATCATTCAAAAATGGACAAACAGAAACAACTGTTCTTAAGGGTATTGATTTCTCTGTTGAAAAAGGAGAATTCATTGCAATCATGGGACGTTCAGGAGCTGGAAAAAGTACCTTTATGTATCAGATTAGTCTCCTCGATGAACCAACAAGTGGAGAAATTATAATCGATGGTCAAAATACTCACTCAATGAAGTCTGAGGAAAAAACCCTTTTCCGCCTTAAGAGACTTGGGTATGTATTTCAAGACTATGCACTCATACCCGAATTAACAGCACTTGAGAATGTCGCTCTTCCCCTTCTCATGCAAGATATACCAAAATCAAAAGCATATTCAATTGCACGCGATGCACTTACTCGAGTTCGCCTTGAAAAACATGTTGATCAACTTCCAAGCCAACTCTCGGGAGGAGAACAACAGAGAGTGAGTATCTCAAGAGCAATTGCACACAAACCAGACATTCTCTTCGCAGATGAACCTACTGCTAATCTTGATAACGAATCATCGAAGGTCATTCTCTCAATCTTCAAAGAACTTCATGCTGAGGGACAAACAATCATTATGGTTACCCATGAAGAGGAGTATGGTAAGACCGCAGAGAAGGTGGTGCGATTCGATGATGGTAAGATTATTTCGATAACTAAATCATAGTTACATAACAAAAGAGCTCCTAAGGGAGCTCTTTTGTTATGTAAGTTACTTAGTAGCTGTTTTCTTCAAAGCACTCATGATTCGAGACTTGTATCGAGCTGCTGTATTCTTCTTGATGAGGTTTCTCTTTGCCGCCTTATCCAGAGCTTGATAGAGAGAAGGTACAAGTGCCTCTGCTTCCTTTGTGTTTTTTGCGAGAATGAGCTTTCGGAACTTCTTCAAAGGTAAGTCGATAGCCGCCTTTGTTCGGAGGTTATAGACTCTCTTTCGAGATGATGCACGGAGCGCCTTCTTTGCTGATGATGTAATTGCCATATATTTCCTAAATGTTTATAGAACAAAACTAACATATACCTTTAAAAAAGACAAGGATTAAGCTATGATAAGTCCATGATATCTCGACTTACCGGTACCATTGCTCATATAGACCCCAAACATATCGTCCTTGATGTTGGTGGTATTGGGTATAAGGTATTCACAACAGCAGACATGATAACCAAGCTTGGAAAGGATACTGGGGTCATAACTATATATACATATCTTGCAGTTCGAGAGAATGCCATGGATCTCTATGGTTTCATATCCCCTGCTGAACTCTCATTCTTCGAACTCCTCATTACCATATCAGGTATTGGACCAAAAACAGCGCTTGGCATACTTAACTCCGCTTCAGTACATGCACTTGAAACAGCAGTACAAACGGGAGACACTTCTCACCTTACGAAGATATCTGGTATCGGAAAGAAGGTTGCTGAAAAAATCGTTCTTGAACTTAAAGACAAGGTTGAGAAAATATCACATACCCCTGAAGCACAAAGTGCAATGAAAAATGATGCCGATGCTCTCGAGGCCCTCATGTCACTTGGATATACACAGAATGAGAGTCGAGATGCTTTGAAAAGTATCAAGAAAGATATTACCAAGACAGGTGAGAAGATAAAGGAAGCATTAAAAATTTTAGGAAGATAATAGCATGATAGATTCAACACTCTCTACAATTCGTAAATATATACCACATAACCTCTATGCATTCTTTCAGCCTGCATATCACTTAACACTCGCCTTCTGCGCTGGACTTGTATATCGATTCCCTTCTCGTTCACTTAAGGTCATAGCGGTTACCGGTACGAAAGGAAAAAGTACTACTACAGAAATTCTTAATGCAATTCTTGAAGAAGCTGGATACACAACAGCAGTTGCAAATACCATTCGCCACAAGATCGGAAATGAATCGAGTGAGAATATGTACAAAATGTCTATGCCTGGACGTTTCTTCACTCAACGTTTTTTGAGAAAGGCAGTACAAAAAAAATGTGATTATGCAATTCTTGAAATTACCTCTCAGGGAGTTTTGCAGTATCGTCATTTGTTCATAAATCTCGATGCATTCATCTTTACCAATATATCCCCTGAACACATTGAATCTCACGGATCATTTGAAAACTATCTCAATGCAAAAGTAGCAATTGCAAAAACCCTTGCATCTTCATCAAAAAAGAACACTGTGATTGTTGTAAATGGAGATGATGCACAAGCATCACGGTTTCTTGAATGTGACGCAGATACAAAAATTACCTATCGTATCAATGATGTTCAACCTTATGAAGTTAAGAAGGAAGGGATCGATTTCACATACCACAACACCAAGATTCACTCCCCTCTTTCAGGACTCTTCAATCTCTACAATATACTTGCAGCGATTACCTGTGCATCTCAATTAGGTGTATCTCCTGAAATCATTTCAAGAACACTTGAGAAATTTAGTGGTGTACGAGGACGAGTTGAAAAAATTAAAGCTGGTCAAGATTTCAATGTCATCGTCGACTATGCCCATACACCTGATTCACTTGAGAAGGTATATCAAGTATTCAAAGGTTCTCGTATGATCTGTGTACTCGGAGGAACCGGAGGAGGACGTGATACATGGAAACGAAAAGAGATGGGACGAATTGCAGATTCATATTGTGATGAAATTATCCTCACCAATGAAGATCCTTATGACGAAGATCCTCAAACCATCATCAATCACATACGTGAAGGTATATCAACACAGCAACCACGTATCATCATGGACCGGAGAGAAGCACTCCATACTGCGTGTAGCCTCGCACAGACTGGAGATACTGTCATCATCACGGGAAAAGGAACAGATCCATATATCATGGGACCTCAGGGCACCAAAACCCCTTGGGATGATGCACGTATCGTACGAGAAGAACTATCTAAACTACGAAGTTAACTATTGAGAATACTTTTCATTAAGAATCTTTTTTGTCTTCTCTCCTACAACCTCCCTCTCACCATCTATTCCATACTTTTTCTGAAATGCTGTTAATGCCTCTATCGTACACGGACCGAAACGTCCTGAACGAGGACAATCATTTTTTGTTTTGTTTCGTGGAGGATACTGTCCTTCAAGAGTTAGGGCTGTTTGTAATGCAAAGACATCACTACGATTGATGGAGTCTTTAGAAATTTTTGATTTCCAACTGTGAGGTAGCATGAGACTATCGTATGCAAGGGCTTTACCATCAGTACTTCCAAAGAAATCTTGTATACCGAGATATGTTTGAAATGCGAGATCTTGTAGTGTGAGATCACGCACTGACTGATCTGTATACTGTGGTTCATAGATATACCCATACTCAATGAGCATACTTGGTGCTCCAAGAGAGTTATGTGATCCAATTGCAATGAGTTCCTGCTCTTCCACTATCCCTGCATCTTCTTTTGGTAAATTACTAACTGCATTGTATTTTGATAATCGCTTAAAAACAGAATCTGCAATAACACGTGTAGTTGTACTGTTTGAGTACTGTCGCTCAGGAACATAGATAGCGAGGCCTGAGTATTCTCCTGGAGTACTTGTATTACGTCGTGGATAGTCATTGAAGTGAATATGCAGTGCCATATCAATATCATTGTCATTGACCCACTTGTTAATACCGTAGAGTCGTAGCGCAACATCCTGAGGTGCTGAATTGTGTTGTACCCCATTAACCTTAGTCACCTTCCCTGTATTTACAAGACGTACCATTTCACTTTTATGATCTTTGAAGAAATTGAGGATATCTTGTCTTGAGTTTTTGAAAAAAGATTCAAATGTTGGAGTCCATGCATGCGTATCGCGAGTAATGATAACTTCATAATGAGGATCTCTTGAGAGAAATGTTGCTAGATTTTGAGCTAATTGCACCGCAAGGTTTCTTTCTTTTAAATCACCATATTCTGTTCCACCGAAATCTGGCTCATGTCCTGGAACAATGAGTATACGTATCTTTTCTTCAGTTTTTTCTGCTTGAGCATACTTCGTATGTAATTCTTCAACAGTTACAACATCATGGAGAAGGACTGAAGCAAGATTACTCCCCACATAGCGGAAACCTCGATCGATAATTGAGATACTTTGAGGAAAAATATTCATGAGCCATGGCACCGACAAGACGATAAGTGCGCATAGTGCTATAAAATTATAGTTTCCTCTTCCCTGTTGTGTGTTGTGTCTATGCATGAGGTATAAAAAAGCAAAGTGTGATATAAGAATTGTATGCCAGAATTGCCAGAAGTACAAACAACAGCCCGTGGACTCGATGAGGTGGTGAGAAATCTCCGTATTGATGATGTATGGACTGACTATCGAAGTTCCTTTTTTAAAGGATCAAATACCATTAAAGATCCTGTGTATTTCAAGTATTTTAAAAAGATGGTTACAGGTAACACAATTACCCATGTTACACGTCGTGCAAAAAATGTTCTCATACATCTCTCAAACAATCACACCATTATTATCCACATGAAAATGACAGGACATCTCATGTATGGAGATTACAACAAAAAAGATCCTTACAATCGATTCATTCACTTTGTTATGAACCTGTCGAATGGTAAGAACATTGAACTCTCTGATATGCGTAAGTTTGCAAAAATTGCTGTAGTAGACACACACAAACTCCATGACTCTGATCATTTAAGAGATATTGGCCCCGAACCTCTCGAGCCATCTTTTACCTTTCCTGTTTTCAAAAAGAGATTGTTCTCTAAGCCTCAGGGTAAAATTAAACCTACACTCATGGATCAAAGTATCATTGCTGGTATTGGAAACATATACGCAGATGAAAGTCTCTGGAGAGCAAATATTCACCCTGAGACATTGGTAAAGAATATTCCCGAACACTATCTCAAGAAACTATATCAAGCACTACGTACTACACTTACACGTGGTATAGATTTTGGAGGAGATTCTATGTCTGACTATCGAAACATCCACGGTGAACGTGGTTCATTTCAAGAGCATCATCGAGCATATCGTAAAACAGGAACAATATGTAGCAAGAAAGGATGTAATGGAGTGATTGCTCGAATAGTTGTGGCTGGACGAGGAACGCATTTTTGTTCACACCATCAGAAAAAAAAACTATCGTAAGCCATAGAGAGCAATACCGGTAGCAACTGAAACATTAAGTGATTCTTTTTCTCCATGCATGGGTATCTCGATAATCTCATCAGACATACTTAGGATATCTGATGACACACCATCCACCTCGTTACCAACAACCACAAGAACATCCCCTTCTCCACTATATGATCTGTAATCCATAGATCTCTCATGTTGTTCAAGGGCAAGAATGGATATATTTTTTTCTTTTTTTAATTTCTTGAGACAATCAAGAGGATCTTTCACTATCTCATAGGGAACTGTATTCTCGGCACCGAGAGATGCCTTAGATATATCTCCACGCACACGTCCAAAACGATCGATGGGAGCTGGAGTGTATCCTGAGAGGAATATCTTGGTAACACCCACTGCATCAGCTGTACGGAATATAGAACCGACATTATGAGTGCTTCGGATATTATCAAGAAGGAGGTATATATCTCGTTGTTTTTGTGATACCATATCATTACTGTATAGTAAATTAATCAAATATCAATATGTTTTCACTTTTTCCATCGTTACTTGGTCTTGAGAGTCTTGCTCCGTTCTTTCTGAGACTTACCCTTGGCGCTGTGTTTATATACTGGGGATATATTGTACTCAAGAAACAAAATCAGGGTAACAAACAAAGAGCACGAGCATCACTTGAAGTACTTATCGGAATATCATTCATACTTGGATATCTCACTCAACTTGGTTCACTTCTCGCACTCATCATTCTCGGAACTCAACTCATTACAAAGGTCAGATCAAAGGCTTTTCTTACTGATGGTATCAACTACTATCTTGTTCTTTTTGTAATCTCCCTATCACTCCTCTTCACAGGACCAGGCTCTTTTGCTTTTGATTTACCTCTTTAGTAAAAAATCTTGAAATTTGGCCATACTGTGCTATAGTTTGGCCACATGCGCCTATAGCTCAGTCGGTAGAGCATCTCCCTTTTAAGGAGTGGGTCGTTGGTTCGATTCCAACTAGGCGCACATGGATGCATATGTACATTTGATTGCCCATAACATAATTTCAATCATCTCATCGATTGTTCTTGTTGGAATTGCTCTTCTTTCGTTTTTTAATGGAAAGAAGAATATAGCAAATATCACCCTCACTCTTACAGTACTTTCTGCAGCTGCATTCAGTACTTCACATGTTATCGGGGTTAATGTTATCGATCCGTATATCTCAAAGAATATATTGATGTTCAATCTGTGTCTTTTCATGATTGCAGCATTTAATGTTCACGCAGTGTTTGCACTCGTTAAGAAGAACCGATCGATGCGATGGATGATTGTATTCATATATGCATCTGCTCTTTTCTGTATAGCGTTTTTTATTATGAATCCTGATTTCTTCCTCCTCCCCTCTCAACCAAAGATGTATTTTCCTAATTACTATGTTGCAGGTTCACTCAATTGGACTCGTGTTGTTTTCCTCTATTTCATATGTGCAGTATACATGGCATATCTTTTGTTTAAGGAACGACGAGAAACACCTGACCCCATTCTACAAAAACAATATGGTTTCTTCGGTGTAACAGTTATCGTTGCATATACCATAGGGATGATACCCAACTTTCTTGTGTACAATATTCAGATTGATCCTCTCTGGGGCATGCTCTTCGCATCACTCTTTGCAATACCACTGGTATATGGAGCTGTGCGATATGAACTCTTCAATGTAAAAGTTATCGCAAAACAAGCATTTGCACTTACCGTGGGTATGGTAATTGTGGGAAGTATCATTACTCTTCTCAACTACTCAAATACCATTATCCATAACGCATACCCACACTATCCCCTCTGGGCAAACACCCTCATATCTTCCGGTCTTGCAGTTATCGTAAGTCTCATTGTGTGGAAACACTTACGAGAGATAGACTTACTAAAATATGAATTCATTACCACAGTAACTCATAAATTTAGAACACCTTTAACAGGTATTAAATGGGCCACAGAAAATCTTAACTCACTTAACCCAACAGAAGAACAGAAAACTCAGATAGACTATATTAAAAATGCAAATGAAAAACTTGTGGAACTTACCGATCTCCTCGTAACCACATCAGAAGCAGAACATGCTTCATATGAGTATCACTTTGAACAAGGTGATATAGCCCAAGCAACTGAAAGTGTTCTCAATTCCCTTCTCCATCAAATACAGACAAAGGATTTAGTAATTGAAAAGAAATTTACCCCTGGAATCACAGCTCAGTTCGATCAAGTACGAATGAAATTTGTTCTTCAAACTCTCATTGAAAATGCAATACACTACAGTGTTGGAAAAGGAACTGTGGTACTTGAAATTACACATGAAGGAAAGAATGTACGCTTCACAATTAAAGACCAGGGTATCGGAATGAACAAAGAAGAGCTTCTTCATATTTTCTCGAAATTCTATCGAACTTCTCGAGCTCGCGCTGCAGACACTGAGGGTCTTGGTATTGGACTCTTCATTGCTAAAGAGATTGTTCTTCATCATAAAGGAAAGATTTGGGCTGAATCTGAAGGACAAGGAAAAGGAAGTATCTTTACATTCACAATTCCTAGAGGCTAAGGAGAGTTTCTTCAAGGGCACTATCAAGATCAGGACCACCCCGACGTGACTCATGATATATCGTTATGAGATGGGTAAGCATTGATTTGAGTTCCTTCTCCTTCCATGTTGAGAATATTTTGTTAAGAAGAAGGGTTTTAATTTTCCAAAAAATCATTCCGTGGAGCGCCTCAGGTACATCTCCCCTCTTTCGAGCCGAGACATAGAGTATCCAAGCCTCCTTTTTGTTACGATTCCCAACAGCATCAGCAAGCGCAAACGCATTATATTCTTTTACCACTTTCTTTTGAGACAGATCACAGACAACAACCTTTTCGGTTTTTTTCTCAAGTTTAGTCAATGTCGCCTTATCAATCTTACCTTCAAGAACAATGAAAATATTCTGTGACTCTCTCAAGAGGTCGAGGTAATCGAGAAAGACAGCTTTAGTGTCTTTGTTTTCACAAGGATGATTAATGAGCACAATACTTTTTTCTACAAAAAGTCCTTGTCCTGAAGTATATTCTTCGAGAAGTTCTGGGGTGATGGTTTCAGAATCAATACGGAAAAAAGATGCATCGGGTTTCTTACGACGTAATGATTCTATGAGATCATGTGCTTTTGTGCGTGAAGCATCAGTATCTGTTCCGTGATAGAGGTATATCATAGGTATATTATTTCAAATCTCCCCAATTGTTTCCAATATGAGCATTCACAAGACATGATATCCCCTCTATATCCTCAGGATTGATAACTGTTTCCATTATTCTCTGTATCTCAGGAACAAGTGATGGAGCTATCTTCTCATCAATCTCATAGACGAGTTCATCATGCACCTGAAGTATGAGATATGCCTTGTTAGAAAGATCGTGATGTATGAGATAGTCATCGATACGCTTCATAGCAATCTTTATAATATCTGCATTCGTACCTTGAATTGGAGCATTGATTGCCATGCGCTCTGCCATAGCTTTTATATACGGAATCTTTGAGGTAATACCTTCGAAATATCTTCGTCGTCCAAAGAAAGTCTCTGTATATCCCTTTCTCTCAGCATCTGCCTTTACATAGTCGAGATATGTAGCAAGTCCAGAAAATTTCTTAAAATATTCGTTATAGAAAAGTTGAGCTTCAGCTCGAGTTGTATTTTCACCAAGATTTTGACGTAATGCATTTACCCCCATACCATAGAGAATACCGAAATTGATAATCTTTGCCTTACGTCTCATTTCCTTGTCTACCTCATTAAGTGATACACCGAATACTTCTGATGCTACAGCGGTATGTACATCCTCTCCCCCTGTAAAGATTTCTATGAGTCTTTTGTCTTTTGAAAGAAATGCAGCTATGCGAAGTTCAATTTGAGAGTAGTCGAGAGCTGAAAGTACATATCCTTTCTCAGCAATGAATGCTTTGCGTATAGCTCTGCCTAATTCTGTTTTAACAGGAATATTTTGAAGATTTGGACCCTGAGAAGACATACGACCTGTAGTTGTTCCTGCTTGAAGAAAATGTGCATGAAGACGTCCTGTATCATCAACAAGAGTTGGTATGGTATCTATGTAGGTAGAGAGGAGTTTCTGAAGTTCACGATATTCAAAGATGAGTGGAACAATGGGATGTGCATCACGAAGTTTTTCAAGTTCAGACTCACGAGTTGAACGAGCTCCTCCCGTTGTCTTCTTGAGACCCTTTGCTGTGAGATTGAGAGTGTCGAAGAGAATATCTCCCAATTGCTTTGGTGAATTTATATTGAACTCCCCTCCTGCATATTCCCATATCTTCTTTTCCAATTTAGAAAGCTCTGTGTGGTATGTGTTTGAAAGATCTTTTAGAAAATCTGTATCAATTCGCACACCTCGTTCATCCATTTTCTTTATGATGGGGATGATTGGTTCTTCTATAGAATCATAGACCTTACGAAGACCTCTCTTGTCGAGCTCTTTGAAGATAATATCAGTAGCTTTTTGAAAATTCTCCACTTTCGCAAACTCATAGATGTCTTGAAGTTGAGGATCTGTAAGATTTGAATTGAGAAGCCAGAGAGCTATAGATGTTTTGGTAAGATCATCGCTATCTATATGTTCTTCGATTTTCTCTTCTTTTTTCTGTTCAGCAACGACTTCTACTGTTCCCCCTAACACAGTCTTGAGACGTGTCGAGAGACTACGGAAATCAAGTTCATTAAAAAGATGTGATATTTTTTCAAAATCAACTGAATCCTTAAATTCTTGTTGAGGCATTGTAAAGGTTACCGGTGCATCACGACGTATGGTTGCAAGCATCTTACTAAACAAAGCCTCTTCCTTACCCTCTTTGAGAAGGGTGAGGATTCGATCAGTAATTCCTACCTTCTTGAATTCACCTTCACCCTTCTTCTCAAGAGTTTCATACATACTCTCGATGGTTCCGAAAGTGGTGATGAGAATTGTGGCCGTCTTCTCCCCTATCCCCTTAATCCCCACAATGTTGTCTGATGGATCACCTCTCAAGCCCTTGTAATCAGGGAGAAGTTCTGGACCAAAACCAAATCGCTCCTGTACAGCTTCTTCGTTGTACATAATGGTATCCTTAATTCCCTTCTTGAGAGTATACACTTGAACCTTGTCACCTGAGACAAGTTGTAATGTATCCATATCACCTGAAGCAATGACAACTTCAATATGAGGGATATCTTTGATTTGATGAGTGATTGTGCCAAGCATGTCGTCAGCTTCAAATCCTGGTTTGTCATATATGGGAATATTAAGGGCTGTGAAAATATCTCGAGATCTCTTCATTTGAGCAACGAGATCATCTTCTGCCTTAGCACGACCTGCTTTGTAATCCTTATACACCTCTTTTCTAAACGTAGGACCAGGAAGATCGTAGCAGGCAATGAGATATGTTGGTTTAAGTTCATCAATGATCTTGATGAGCATGGTTGTAAGTCCGTAGAGTGCACCAGTTGGCTCTCCCTTTGCAGAAACAAAATCAGGCAAAGCGTGATATGCCCGATGTAGTATGGCATGGGAGTCGAGTAGTACCACACGCTTCATGTCTGTATGTTGTTTTTCCATACCCCCTATTGTACCTTAAATTCTCGTGAATTTTGATCGACAAATGTACAATATATTTTGTAATGATCTTCAGGTAAAACTTCTTTTACATTTTCTGGCCATTCAATGAGAATGAGATTATGAGGGCTATCAAGAAGTGATTCGAAATTGAGGACAGACAACTCTCTTCCATGTTCAAGACGATATGCATCGATATGAATCATTTTCTTGAACACTGAATGTTTTGTGTCATATATCTTTTCAATGACAAAGGTAGGACTTGTTACATCTTCAGAAATTCCTAGAGCACGTGCAACACTTTGGGTAAAGGTGGTCTTCCCTGCACCAAGGTTTCCATAGAGCCCCACAATTGTTGCCTCATCTTTTTTAGGGACAAGAGAAGAAAGCCAGTTATGTGCAAAAACCGCTGTTTCTTCAGGAGAATGTGTGAGGATTGTTTTCATGTATGAAATATATCATAAAAAGAAATTCCAGCATCTTGCGATGCTGGAACTAATGTTGTGACCACCCCTCATTACCGAGGAAGTGGTGGAAGAATATTTATATATCTCCCCTGATATGACCCTCGTGGTCCACGAGGGTCATCGTAGGTTGTAACTGTCGGAGGGGTTGGCGACTGATACGACTTGTACCAGTTTGTGTATCCGTATGGACGTACATGTTGAAAGTATGTCCCATCAACCCGGTATCGAGTACCTCTTTCGTAGTACTCATAATTCCCTACCCCATCACTGTGGGAGTGGGAGTGATGAGGGACCGGATTGTCCGGCAACTGAGTACGCCCTATGGGCGTAATTTCAGAAACCAGGGGTGGTCCCTGCCATCCCTTACGAAGAGAACCGCAACCTGTGAGAAAAACACAGATAACAAGAAGAAACAAATAATTCACAAAGAGCCTTTCTTTAACTTAAACATCATTGTTTAGGTTGTATATATTATATCATAATATATATACTTAAGTCAATGGGTGGTAAAAGTTAAGCGTAGGATATAATTACATGCATAATGATTCAATTTGACGAAGATAAGCAGAATAGAAAAATCAATGATCTTCATCGTCGAGAAGAGGAAGAACTTGTTCAACTTCTTTCTGCTAAGTATGGTCTTGAATATGTTGATCTCTCCATAACTATTATCAACACTGATGCTCTCCGACTTATCGAAGAGACGAAAGCTCGTGAATTAAAAATTGCCGCATACTCTCTGGTAGACAAAAAGGTAAAAATTGCAGCACGTATGCCAGAACTTCCTGGTATAGAAGAGGTTATGTCCTCTCTTAAAGAGAAAGGATTCTCCCCCACTCTCACCATTGCTTCAACAGCAAGTCTTGAACGTGCATGGATTTCGTACAAAGATCTTTCTTTTGCCTATGAGAGTAAAGCGGGGTCTCTTGAAATTGCAAGTGATGAGATGACCCATATCATGGAGCAAGCAAAAGGTCTCCCTGAAATCATCTCTCTCTTGGAATCAACTCTTTCAATGAAAAAAAGCTATCGAGTATCTCGTATACTTGAAACCATTCTTGCAGGAGCACTTGGTACAAATGCTTCAGATGTACACATTGAACCTGAAGAAGAGTATATTCGTCTTCGATATCGTCTCGATGGTGTACTTGTAAATGTCATCAACTTCGACAAAGATACATACAATCTTCTTCTTTCTCGTATTAAACTTCTTTCTGGTCTTAAGCTAAATATCAAAAAGGATGCTCAAGATGGACGATTCAGTGTTCATATTGGAACAGCTGATATTGAAATTCGTACTTCAGTACTCCCTGGTGCATACAATGAATCAATTGTAATGCGTATCCTTAATCCAAAATCAATTGGTGTCCCTATGGAAGAACTTGGTATTCCTCCGAAACTTCTTGCGGTACTTGAGCGGGAGATAACAAAACCAAATGGAATGCTCCTTACCACCGGCCCTACTGGTTCCGGAAAAACAACTACTCTCTATGCCTTCCTCAAGAAAGTTCATAACCCTACCGTGAAGATAATTACAATAGAAGATCCGATTGAATATCATCTTCCTGGTATTGTCCAAACACAGACAAATGACAAAGGATACACATTTCTTGAAGGTCTTCGATCTGCACTTCGACAAGATCCTGATGTCATCATGGTCGGTGAGATACGTGATAGCGAGACGGCTTCCATCGCTATCAATTCATCACTTACAGGCCATCTTGTTTTTTCAACACTTCACACAAACAGTGCTGCTGGAGCATTCCCTCGCCTCATTGATCTTGGTATCAATTCTAAAATTATGAGTTCTGCAATCAATATTAGTCTTGCACAACGTCTTGTGCGAAAGTTGTGTGAGAAATGTAAAAAACCAGTTGCCTATGAGGGTATCACAAAGAAAAGAATTGATGATGTTCTTGCAACCATCTATGACAAGAGTGAAATCCCTGCCCTTCCACAGAACGTATATACAGCGAATGGATGTGAGTACTGTAACAATACAGGATACAAGGGACGAATTGGTATTTATGAGGGACTAAGACTCACTCCAGAAGTTGTTATGGTCATTGATAACAATCCGAGTGAAGAAGAAATTGAGAAAGCTGCAGCACCTCAAGGAATTCTCACTATGAAACAAGATGGGATATTAAAAATCATCAAAGGAGTCACTTCCCTTGATGAACTTGAGCGTGTTATCACAATTGAAGATTAGAGAATCGACTTACGAAGCATAAAAAAAGTAGTGTCAATTGAATTTTCCTGAAAGAAGAGTACCATTATATGCAGATCTCAGAGAGAAACTCAGATGCATGAATCTCTAAACAATACTTTTAATGCGATCACCAAAAGTTAAACGTAATCTCAAGGATAACCCCAGTACATACACACGGGGTGATAACCAGAATGTCCTCAATATTATGTCAGATAACCTGAGTAAACAGGCTATATTGTTTAGAGATTTATGAATCTGATATGTCGGAAAACTACCTTTTCACTGAAAGCTTAGCATACAATACAAAATATGTCAAGTGATATTACACCCCAAGAAAAAGAGACGGGCTACCTCGACCACACCCTTCGACCAGGGCGTTGGGCTGACTACATTGGCCAAAAGAATATAAAGGACAACCTTCATGTGCTTTTGACTGCTGCACAAGAGAGAAAACACCCCCCTGAACACATACTTTTCTATGGCCCCCCTGGTCTTGGAAAGACTACCCTCGCCCATCTCATAGCCAAAGAGACGGGTTCGCAAATGAAGGTGACGTCTGGACCAGCAATACTCAAGGTTGGTGATCTTGCTTCAATACTTACCAACCTCTCACAAGGAGATATTTTGTTCATTGATGAAATACACAGACTTAACAAAGCAATTGAAGAGGTCCTCTATCCAGCAATGGAATCTGGTAGCCTTGATATCATCATTGGAAAGGGTCCTTCAGCGCGAACTATTCAACTTGAACTTCCACAATTCACATTAATAGCAGCAACGACACGAATAGCGATGATATCCTCCCCTCTCCGTTCAAGATTCTCTGGTGGAGTATTCAAACTCGAATTCTATACCGAGCACGAAATTGGTCAGATCATTAAAAGATCAGCAGATATTCTTGGAATTGAAATACATCCTGAAGCAGTACATGAGATAGCGGTTAGAAGTCGCTTTACCCCTCGTACAGCAAACTACTTCCTCAAACGTTGCAGAGATTATGCGCAAATTGAAAAAACCCCCCTTACCAAGCCCGTTGTAGAGAAAGCCCTTGCAATGCTTGGTATTGATATACTAGGACTCAACTCTGCAGATCGAGATATTCTCAAGATTATGATAGAGAAATTTGGTGGTGGACCAGTAGGGCTCAATACACTGGGCGCAGCTCTTTCCGAAGAACAAGCAACAATTGAAGAAGTCTATGAACCGTATCTTCTTCAATTGGGACTCATTGAAAGAACTCCCCGTGGTAGGGTTGTTACTGACAAAGCATATGAACATCTTAATATCAAAGGTGTTGTTAGAAAATTAATATAACAAATATATGGCAGGACATAATAAATTTTCAAAAATTAAACATCAGAAGGCAAAAAATGATGCGCAGAAGAGTAAGGTGTTTGGAAAACTTGTTCGCTTCATTACTGTAGAGGCAAAGAAGGCTGGAGGAAATCTTAAGTCTCCCGGACTTGCTCTTGCAATTGAGAAAGCGAAGAAAGAAAACATGCCCAATGACACCATTGAGCGAGCAATCAAGAAAGCAACCACTGATGCCTCAGCAAGTATGGAATCTATCGTCTATGAGTCATATGGTCCTGGAGGGATAGCAATTCTCATTGATGTTCTAACTGACAACAGAAACAAAGCTGCACAAGAAATAAAACACATTCTCTCTCTAAATGGGAGTGAACTCGCTGCACCAGGAAGTGCATCATGGGCATTTACAAAGACACATGAGGGATGGGTTGCTAATTCAACTATGCCACTTGAAGATGGTGATATAGAGAAGCTTCAAATTCTTGTTGAAGCACTTGAGGAAAACGATGAGGTTCAGAATGTCATCACTAACGCAGAATAATATTCATGAGAATTCTTGGAATAGATCCAGGATATGATCGACTTGGAATTGCCGTTATCGACAATGGTATTCTTGTACACTCTGAATGCTTCACAACATCTCCTAAAGATGATTTTCATATACGTCTGCGTGAGATCGGTTTACGTATACGTGTCGTCATCGAGGAATTTAAACCTGAGGCAATGGCTCTTGAATCTCTCTTTGTAACTAAAAACCAGAAAACAGCAATGAAGGTTGCTGAGGCTCGTGGTGTCATATCATATGAAGCTATACTCAAAGACATTCCCCTCTTTGAATACAGCCCTCCTCAAATTAAACTTGCTGTTACAGGACATGGTGGAAGTGACAAGACACAGATTATAAAAATGATACCTCTTCTTCTTAAAACAAAGCTCAAAAAAGCCCTTGATGATGAATATGATGCGATAGCAGTTGCCCTCACCTGCGATGCTCATGAGTCCCATAAACAAAAACGAAGTTATCCCCAAGTCTAGAAATTTGCAAAAAAGTAACAGTTTTGTTACAAATATGAAATTAAAAATAGTGATTTACACACGACAATGCCAAAGTCAAAAGACATTGAATTAAAAAAGAAAAAAACAACCAAAGAAGAAGAGGGAGAGGTGAAAGAAATTAAAGATGATGAGGATGCAGAGAAAGAGGTTGATGAGGAGGTTCTTCTTAGTGATGATATTGAAGACGCTCTTGGTGATGATGACACTCTCGACCTCGATGATGATGAGGTTGACCCATTTAGAGATAAGTGGGAGGAATAACAAAAAAGCCCTTTGGGGCTTTTTTGTTTATATCTGTATTTTTACAAATCTTTTCTTTCCAATTCGAAGAACTACAGTATCTTCAAGTTTTATATAGGGATCAGTTACAACCTCTTCACTTTCTACATATGACACAGCCTTTGATTCAATGAGCCTTCTCCACTCAGCATTTGAACTAACTATCCCCTCTCGAACAATGATATCTTTTATCACAGCACCCTTTTCTCCAGAAATGGTAGGGATATCATTAGGAACTTCTCCTTTTTTAAATGTATTTTCAAAAGACTCTTGAGCTCGAAGTGCATATTCATTGCCATGAATACTTTCAACGAGTGAGAAAGCGAGAAGTGCTTTCAAGTCTCGAGGATTTTCTCCCTGATGTAATCTATTTTTAATTTCTTCAATTTCTGAAAGAGATTTATCTGTTATCAATTCAAAACCTGTAACAATGAGATCATCACTCCAGCTCATTACCTTTCCAAACATATCTTCTGGGGATTGATCAAGACTCACAGCATTTCCATCAGTCTTACCCATCTTCTTTCCCGAAGAATCAGTGAGGAGTTTCATTGCGATAACACACTTTTCTTTCTGTTTAAAATCTTTTACAAAATCTCTTCCCGCAAGCATGTTAAATGTTTGATCATTTCCCCCAACTTCCCCATCAACCTCAAGAGCAACAGAATCATATCCTTGCATTAGAGGGTACATAAATTCGTGAATGAAAAGTGGTTTGTCATCTTGAATACGACGAGCAAACATATCTCTTTTCAACATTTGATTAACCGTCATATGAGATGAGAGTTCAAGGACATCTTCAAAAGACATAGATGAAAGCCATTCTGAATTGAAACGCATATCTGCCTTATTATCACCTGAGAAAGAGATAAATGTTGATGCTTGTTTCTTGTATTCCCGACAATTGGCGAGAACCTGGTCTCTTGTAAGTTTTTTTCTTGTTGCAGTTTTATCAGTCGGATCACCTATCATTGCAGTGAAATCTCCCACAAGAAATATTATCTTATGACCAAGCTTTTGAAGTTCACCAAGTTTCTTAAGTGGTATTGCATGACCAAGATGAAGAGATGGTGATGTTGGGTCTACACCGAGATAGAAAGAGAGCTTCTCACCCCTTAAAAACTTACTTTTAATAAAATCCTTGTTAGGAAATATGTTCTCTACTCCACGAGTAAGTACTTCGTCGATACGAGATTCATCAGTTATTACTTTTTTTTCTTTAAACCATGACATATATGTATACTATGTAATGTACCATATTTATGATAAAATTTCGAAATGAGTCATAGAAAAAGCCTGCTCAGAAGAGCTCTTTGGAAGTTGATAAAGCCTCTTGTTGTATTACTTATATCGGGGTGTTTTATATTATCTAGTTTTGTTATTATCTGGTTTTCAACCCTACAAATACCTGATTTAAGTGCTTTTGAGACAAGAAAGGTATCTCAGTCTACAAAAATATATGATCGCACAGGAGAAGTTCTCCTCTATGATGTTCACAATGACACACGTCGTACTATTATTCCTTTTGAAACTATCTCTCAGGATATAAAGGATGCAACGATTGCAATTGAAGACAATGAATTCTATTCACATAAAGGGATAAAACCAACAGCAATTCTTCGTGCCCTCCTTGCAAACATAACTCCTGGTGCTGGACTTACTCAAGGAGGCTCAACGATAACTCAACAAGTTATAAAAAACTCTGTACTTACAAAAGACAAAACCCTAACCAGAAAACTCAAGGAATGGATCCTTGCCCTTAAACTCGAGAGATTCCTTACAAAAGATCAGATTCTTTCAACATATCTCAATGAAACTCCTTATGGTGGAAATATTTATGGAGTTGAAGAAGCAAGTAAAACATTTTTTGGAAAATCAGCACGAGACATAAACCTTGCTGAGGCTGCATATATAGCGGCAATTCCCCAGGCCCCCACCTTCTATTCCCCTTACGGAAAAAACAAAGATCGCCTTGATGCAAGACAGAAACTTGTTCTTCTTAAAATGAAAGAGAATGGGTTTATTACTAATGATGAATATAAGGATGCTTTGAAAAAAGAGGTTGTTTTTCTTGAGAAAAACACCACAGGAATACGAGCACCTCACTTTGCCCTCTATGTTAAAGACTATCTTGTTTCAAAATATGGAGAAGAGATGGTTGAAGATGGAGGGTTGAAAGTCACAACAACTCTTGATTTTTCAATGCAAGACAAAGCTGAAAAAGTGATTAGTAACTTTGCACCAAATCTTGAGAGTTCATTTAATGCAAGTAATACAGCTATGGTTGCTATTGATCCAAAGAATGGTGATGTACTTGTTATGGTTGGATCTCGTAACTATTTTGACAAAGAGATTGATGGTAATTTCAATGTAGCCACTGCCCTACGACAACCAGGATCAACATTTAAACCTTTCGTGTATGCAACAGCATTCATGAAGGGATATACTCCTGAAACAGTTCTTTTCGATGTTCCTACAGAATTTTCTACTCGATGTACTGTGGAAGGAGAACTTAAAGATCCTGAGGGTGATCCAAAGAAAGACTGCTATTCCCCTGAAGAATATGATGGTATTTTTGAAGGTCCTATGACCATGAGAACAGCCCTTGCTCAATCTCGTAACGTTCCTGCTGTAAAAGCCCTGTATCTAGCGGGTATTCCAAAATCAATCAATACAGCTGAATCTATGGGTATAACAAGTTTAAAGGATCCGAATCGATATGGACTCACTCTTGTTCTTGGAGGTGGTGAAGTATCACTTCTTGAACTTACAAGTGCGTATGGTGTATTTGCTAACGATGGAATTCGAAACCACTATAGATCTGTGCTTAAGGTTGAAGATGCTCAGGGAAAAATACTTGAAGAAGCCCAGCTTAATCCCGAACAAAGTATTCCTACAGAAATTAGTCGACTCATCAATGATATCTTGTCTGACAAAAAGGTTCGACTTAGTACTCTTAACCCTATCGCAGAAAACCTTGGTTCTCGTGATGTTGCTATAAAAACAGGAACAACAAATGATTTTCGTGATGTTTGGATTGAAGGATATACTCCAAACATTGTTGTTGGTGCATGGGCAGGAAAGAATGATAATACCCCTATGGACAAAAAGGTTGCAGGTCTCATCATTGCACCTGTATGGGGAGCGTTTATGTCTGAAATTAATGCAAGTCTTCCTCGAGAATACTTCAAGAAACCAGAACAAACAGATACTGATTTAAAACCAACTCTTCGTGGAATATGGAAAGGTGGAGTATCGTATAAAACTGATAGTGTTTCTGGAAAGATAGCAACTGACCTTACCCCTCATGAATTAACTCAAGAAACTATTTTTAATGGTGTTCATTCGATTCTTCACTGGGTTGATAAAGATAACCCTCGTGGTGATATTCCTAAAGAACCACAACAAGATTCTCAGTATGAATACTGGGAGTTTGGGGTACGAAAGTGGTTTGAAACATGGGCAAAAGACAATCCTTCATTCAAAGAAGCTGCTGAAATTGTAATACCAACAGAAAAAGACGATGTTCATATTCCTGAAAATGCGCCAACCATAACAATTACCTCTCCAAAAGACTCTGTAACCCTTGATGGGAATTCAAAAATTCTCATAACGGTAGTATCTAAAGGAAAATATCCTCTCAAGAAAACAGAACTCTATATAAATGGTAAATATCTTCTCTTTAATGAAAAAGATCCTCAAAATATCATATTCAATCCTCAGGACATACGTGATCTTCCTGAAAGAACTGTTATTAAAGTAATTGGATATGATACGGTACTTAACAAGGGTGAAGCTAGTATAACGGTTGATATCAAAAAATAATCTATCGTATATCTACAATACGAGTGTGTGGTAATTGTTTTTTAAAAGCATCAAGGAGCAATTGTTTCTTTATAAAAATCTCATTCTTAAACAAATGACTTCCCTTGAGGGTAATAACCCCGTTCTTTAGATTGATTAGCTCAGGCTCTATTCGTATCTTTAGAACAGAAAATAGAATATCACTAATGACAGAGCGTCTCTGTATTTCTTCTACGGCTTTGTTTTTAAACTTATCAAAAAATGATCCTATACCTTGCATGCGTTTTATCTATTCATAGGCATCACAAGATACCGGAAGGTTGTATCTGATACCGGAGTGATGATAAGGGGTCTATTAAGCCCATTAAACGATAATGAGACACTGTCTGAATCGATTGACTGGAAACAATCGACGATATACTTGTAGTTAAAGTTTATTTCTATAGACTCACCAGTAATAGCGGAATCGAGTGATGTACTGTTCTCCCCCACATCATTGTTCTTTGTTTTTATCTGAACCTGTTTGTTTTCAATATCAATCTTTATATTTATCTGATTAAACTTATCAGAAAATATATTTGATATCTTTAATGCATTAATTAAATCTTGTTTAAGAACAATGGCTTCAGTTGTACTTTGTTTAGGTATGATTTGTTTATAATCAGGAAAGACACCGTCGATAACTCGAGAAATGAGATAGAGTCCTTTGTAGGTAAAGGATATTTGATTCTTATCCAAACAAACCTCAACATCGTCGTTTATAGACTCTAAAACCCTTATTATCTCCGGTATATTCTTAAATGGAATGAGTATTTGTCCGAAATCCTTGTTCTTCCTAACCTTTACCTTCTTTTCAGCGAGTCTAAAAGAATCTGTTGCAACGAAAACAACGTATTCCCCTTCACAGTAGACATAAACACTTGAAAGTTCTGGCTTAACACTTGAAATTGATGAGCTATACCATACAGATTTAAGTCCTTTTACGAATTCATGAGCATTGAGAGTGAATGAATTTTCTGTTGATGCTCGTGGAATACTTGGGAAGTCTTCATGAGGAATGGTCTTAATTGTTCCAGAACTGCGTGAGGTGCTTATTTTTAAATTATTTTGATCAAGGACTAGTGTAACCCCCTTCTCCCCTCCTGTAACGCTTCCTATGAAGGAATTCAACACAGAACCTGGAACTGCAACTATACCTGTTTCATTGATCTTTGCTGGAATTGAAAATTCAAAACCAATATCTAAATTAGTTGATTTAATTATGAGTGCATTCTTTGATGATGCATCGAGAAGGAGACATGAGAGTACAGGTAATGTCATATGTTTACCTGCAATTCTTTCTGCATAATTCACAGCTTCCTTTAGTTTTTCTTGGGGGCATTCGATATTCATAGTTATTCTCTTTATATCTATAATTAAATACTATTACTATTATTAGTCCTGTGGATAGGTGGATAACTCAAATTAATGGCTTATCAGAGGTGTTTCTTGGAATGTGCTCTTGTTGATATATTGTACCCTATTTTTAACAACTTTGTGGTGTATGTGGGAAATCCTCAAGTTATTCTTTTTTCTCCACAAAGATATCACAGGAATTCTCCCAACTTCCCCACAGGATATCCACTACATTTACAGCATTGCTCGTATCTGAGCAATCTCACTCATAAGGGTAGGATCTGTTTTGAGATCCTCCTTAACCTTCTCACATGAGTGAATCACTGTTGTGTGATCTCGTCCTCCCATCTTGTCCCCTATCGAAGGGAATGAGATGTTTAAGTCTTCTCGAAGAATATACATGATGATTTGACGAGGTTTAACAACCTCCTTCTTTCTTGTTTTATCATAGACACTTTCTTCGGGGATATTATAGAAATCAGATATTATCTTTATAACATCCTTTATAGATATGTTTTTCTTTGGTTTCGTACTGTTTTTTATGAGCCCCTTTATCTCATTAAGAGACAAAGGTCTATTTTTTAATTGAGTTTGACACACAACTGCATTTACAATTCCCTCCATTTCACGAACATTACTCTCAATATTAAGAGCAAGAAACTCAATAATATCTGGGGTAAGGTCTATATTGTTTGCTAAAAACTTGGCTTTAAATATAGCCATACGAGATTCATTGTCAGGTGCTGGAATATCTATGATCATTCCTGCGCCAAATCTTGATTTCAAACGATCTTCAAGTCCTGGAATGAAATTCGGGTGCTTATCTGAAGAAAATACTAATTGTCTATTGGTTTGATAGAAGGTTTCAAAGAGATGGAAAAGTTCCTCCTGAAATTTCTCCTTACTTGAGAAGAATTGAATATCGTCCATGATGATGACATCATACTTTCTGTATTTCTCCTTAAACTTATGAGCTGTATTGGTTTGAAGTGAAGCTAAATACTCAGTTCCAAATCTCTCTGATGTTAGATAGAAAACTTTTTTATGAGGAAAATCCTTCTTTATATGATTCCCTATCGCTTGGATGAGATGTGTCTTTCCATGTCCTGTATTTCCGTAGATAAAGAGTGGATTATACGTTCCTCCAGGGTTTTTAACCACAGCTTTTGATGCTGCATACGGTAATTCATTAAATGGTCCTACAACAAAAGAGTCGAAGATATAGCGAGGATTTAAGTTGTCCTCCTTGTTCACATAGAAATCTTGAAGAGGCATTGATATAGTAGGGCTAAATTGAGCCTTTTTCTTCTCCTCTTCTTTCTTCTTCTCAGCATCTTTTACTATGGTGTATTCAAGAGCTCGTACATTCGGATTGAGGTTCCTTAGGGTGCGTAAAATGGTATTGTGAAATTTCTTATAGAGCCATTCTTGGATGAAAGAGTTTGGTACTCCAAGAAATATAGTTCCCTCTTCATTTTTAATGATGTAAGTTCCATTGAACCATGTAGAAAAGTTGGCTTGTGAGACAGCTAATTCTATTTCAACAAGTGCACGCTCCCATAATTCTATGTGTTCTTTCATGATAGTGTGAAGGTAGTAAAAAAATAATACATTAAGTATATACTTGTTTATAAAATAACAAACTTGTGGAAATGTAATAAGTATGTTGATAACCTGTGGATTATGGTGTATAGTGGTATCACTATGTCATTTACATATCAACCAAAGAAAAGAAAGCGAGCTAAGACACATGGATTTCTTGTACGATCAAAATCAAGTACAGGACGTAATGTTTTGAAGCGACGCCGACAAAAAGGCCGAAAGAAAATAGCTGTATAGTATGCTCCCTCACTCAAAGAGGCTTACAACAGAATTATTTGCAGAGATTATAGAAAAAGGACAATCTACCCATTGTTCTTTTTCTTCAATTAAATTACTCGAACATGATTCGAGTAGTAGATATGCGGTGTCTGTTCCCAAAAAAGTTGCTCATACCGCAGTATTACGTAACAAGCTACGTCGAAGAACCTATAGTCTCATAAGATCTCTCTCCCCTAGTTTGAAAGAGGGGTTTCTTGTTATTGTGATTATAAAACAAGGTGCTGAGAAACTATCCCTCACAGATTTTTATGGTGAAATACATAAAAACTTTGTGAAAGCAGATCTTTTAAAGTAGAATTAATCCATTATGTTACATTTATACTCAACTTTCATTTTCAATCCCCTTTATAATGGTCTTATCTACCTTCTCGATGTCTTTCCATGGATGGATGCAGGTATTGCAGTTATCATCTTCACAATAATTATACGCCTTGTCCTCTTTCCCCTTTCAAAGAAGGCTATTGTAACCCAGGTTCGTATGAAAGAGATTGAACCAGAGCTTAATCGTTTAAAAAACGAAGTTCCTGACAAACAGCAACAAGCTCTTAAGGTGATGGCCCTTTACAAAGAAAAAGGGGTAAACCCCTTTTCAAGCTTTCTCGTTCTCTTTATCCAGCTCCCTATTATCTGGGCCCTCTACTCTATTTTTGTAAAATCTGGATTGCCTGAGATAAAGTCAGAACTTCTCTATAGTTTTGTAACATCACCGGTTATTGATATGCATTTTCTCGGTTTTGTTGACGTTTCTGTACGAAGTATCCCCATATCTCTCATTGCGGCACTTTCTCAGTATCTTCAACTTCACTATTCTGTATCAGCAACATCAAATGGAAAACCTTCAGGAAATCCCCAGCTTGATATGGCTCAGAACATGGCAAAGACTATGAAATATATATTTCCTGTTATGATTTTCTTTATCTCATACAAGATATCTGCTGTAGTTGCTATCTATTGGACAGTAAGTAGTTTGTTTACCCTCGGACAAGAGCTTATTGTAAGGAAACATCTTAAAAATCACCAACCTCTCTAATTGTTGAGATCAAGAGACCATAAACTAAGGTCTCTTTTATTTATGAAGTAAAGGTAATTGTCCTTGTCATCAAGTGTAAGGTTTGTTGCGTCGATAAGGGCATCGCCAGCACTAAGAAGTTTGGCAAGAAGATGTACCTCCCCTGTTGTTGAGTCAATGTGCCAAATTTCATCAACAAATGAAACGGTGCCACGATACCAATCATCAGGATAGATTCCTTGAGGTATTTCTGTTGGTACAGCACAATATATGTCTTCTTTATGATATGAACTCCACACACACTTATCAGCAAGAGTTCGAATGAGAAGGTTCTGTGATTTATTATCTTTTAGATTGAGAAGACTAAGAAGTATTGAGTCTTGAGTTCCTTGAGAATATAGGAGCTTAGAAAGATCTTTACTTGCTTTCGTTGCAAGACCACGAGGACCACCAAATACCTTCTTAAATGTTCCTGTCTTTGTATCGACTGTATATACATGTCCTGTTGCATATGCAGATGCTTTTGTTGTTACGAAGATTTTAGAAATCTCAGGCCACTCTACAAGAGCTTCGGTAATTGGAGTTTCAAATATTTTTATCTTTGTTTTCTCGTCAAAACTACTTATGTATCCAACCCCCTTTCCGTTCTCTATATTCCATGTGAATATTTTGTCTTTTAGAGGTGATACTGCAATTTCTTGTATATCAGCAGAAAGGTACTTTCCCTTGAGTTCATACGGAGTTATCGATGTACTTGTTGCTGTACTTGTTCCTGTCTGACGTAGTTCGGCATAGAAGTTAACCACTGTTTCAGAGTCTTCCTTAAGATATCGTAGTACAAGTGCTGTGAGGTTCTTGTTCCAAAAACTATCATATACCTTTGGTATGGTGGTGTTTGATATCTTGTCTATGGTATTGCTCGTATCCCGGGCCTCGGATATGTGCCCCACCCCACGATCTATGAAACGCACGATTGTTGAAGATGCAGTGGTACTTGCTGCCATACCTCCTACTGGAGCAGAGCTTAGTTTTCTCAATGCAGGTATTTTTGTAGGGACAAATTCATCAACAATATCATCGACTGTAGATGTTGATTGCTGTGTTGTTTGTACTGGTGACGGCGTGACGGTGTTTCTTTTAAAAGGATTAAATATATTTGATTTTGAAGTTCCCTCGTCATTTGTAGTATCTGGTATGCCTGTTTGCATAAAGAAAAACCAATATACTCCCCCTCCGATGAGGGCTATTATGAGAAGGGTTATTATGATGTATATGGTTTTTTTCATATCTACTATTCTGTTAATGCTTTATTTATTTTCTCCAATCTGCTTTTCAAAATCGATATGTGCAAATTTCTTAGAGCCGGGTCTTGTTTTTTTCCCGAAGCCTCGTCCTCACTTTTTAATGGATCTTCGAGTTCCTCTAATTTTTTTGAATACGTATCTTTTAGAGTTTTGACTTCTGATATATATTTCAAATCATTTCCTTCATATTTCCACAGAAGTTCATTCAAGCCCTTCTCTTGGTATATTTGGTCGACATAGAAACTTTTTCTAAGCATGAGCTCTGTTTCAGCAGCTGGGTCATTTATTTCTCTAAATTTTAGGCTATAAGTATCGTATTGTTGATTTATAACTCTTAAAGCATCATCGACTCTTGCCTTTGTATCTTTGTCACCTATAAATTTATCACTAGAAGCATTTTCAAGGGCAATTTTTAGCTGTATATCCATTGCGCCATTAGCTATTACCTTGATTTGGTTCGATTTAAGAATTCGAGTTTCTTCTTTCAATCTTTGGTATTCCTTCTCTTCTTCCTCAGAAAGTCCGATTGCTTCGTTTTGAGCCTCAAACCCTTTTATTTTCTCAGTATTTTTTTTAATATCCCCCTCAATTTTTAATGATTCCAGCCTACTCTCTTCACCTAGAGTTGATATATTGCTCTCAAGTTGTCTTTGAAACGAAACTGCATCCCTCGTATCTATTTGTATTGGTGGTATATCGGTATATATTTCAACAAGTCTTGGATCTATTGTTGCAAGTATAAGATATGAAGAAAGAATTCCAAGAAGACCTACTATGGCATTTGTAATCCTCTCTTTTCCATCACTTTTTCCAAAAGGTGTTTCACTCATTACGTACTCAAAGCCTCCCCACATAATCATGAGAACTGCGAGAAAAGCGGCAAGAGCGATTGAGAATTTGAAGACATACCCAACAAATCCAACTATATTGATTTCTTTGATTGTTTCACCTGGAGCACAGTTTGTCCCTGCTTCTGGAATACAAGGTAATGGCTCAAGTAGCGTATACTTCTGTGCCTCAGTTTTTAAGGGGAGAAGTGCGCAGAGTATGATTATGTATATAAGTATTTTTTTCATATATTTAGAATATTGGTTCTGTTGGTTCAGATTCTAGATTTCTCTTGCTGTAGTATATGGTTACAAAGTTCTCAGCACCTTGGAGTATTTGTTCCACATTTCTCATACGAAGATTGATTAATGAAGACCCCTCAGTATCCCCTTTTGCTCGTATGGTCACACTTTTGTTTCCAGCAAGATCTTCCTGATCCACACTATTTATTGACCAGATATAACTTACATCATTTCTGTTTTTGTTAATGGTAAAACCGAAGGGTGTTGCAATGACCTTCATTTCAGAATTTTTTAGTGGAACTTTGTTTACAAGAGCTTTGTTAAAAAGAGGTCCATACAAACTACTTTCTTCATAGAAAACAACAGATGGAGATGCTGGTTTCAATATTGTTGATGCAGAACCCTCTACGAGTCCATCTCGAGTAGCTACTTCAACTTGTATTTCTATATCTTTGGGAATATTTCCCATGGGGATAATAACACTCTGTGTTCCATACCCAACTCCCCCATCGATATCTTTTCCTCCCATTTTCCAATGATATACAAGTGTTTTTGGATCAATGAGGGATACTCCTCCATGAGAAAGCTGGGGTACTGCAATGAGTCGTACTTGATCATCATACGATATATTGTTCTTTCCTTTGTAGAATGGAGGTTTGTAGCTTTGGGATTCCCATACAATATCAACAAGAGATGGTCGTATTTCGATATTCTTTTCCACTATCTTTCCTTTAGTGTCTTGAATTCGTGCTTTTATGGTAACAACATTTCCAATTTCTGGAACAATCACATCAATGCTATACTCACCAATTCCTTGTTTATATACCTTTCCATTCACACTCCATACGAATGATGATGAGGGTAAATCACTGCTATAGCTCTCTGCTCGTATGGTAACAGTGTCTCGTGGTCGTGGATTTTCTGGGTTAATTACAAAATCAATACCATCGATGGAAATGGGTACTAGTTGAGCGTGAACTATACTTGTTTGTACAAGTGATATGAGGAAGAAAACAAGAGTAAATATTGATAATTTAAACATCAATTTCATTGATGTTTATTTTACCACAGATTGTATCTTAGGAGGCAATCTTTTTCCCCCTTGATTGAGTGGTGATTTTTGTATACGTGGAGGTGTAACTCCTGGTTTTTTTCCGAGATTCATCATTGATATACCTGTTTTCTCTTCGGCCCGTGTCATTATAACTATTGCAATTGCACCAATGGCAATCATGGGAAGTTCTTGTACCCCTGGTATGAGTTCAGCAATCATGGCAGTGAGATTCGTTGTAAAACGTCGTCCTGTAGCAAATCCCAAACCTATTTTCCAGAAATAGAGAGAGGAAAGTATAAAGAAGAGTGGCCCCACGATATCCCCCGCAAGTGGTATGAGAGTTATAAGATCAGCAATTATGGCTGATATTATCAATACCGCAGCCCCTATATTCCCTATTTTATGTTTTTTCTGATTAGCTTGTTGTTCCATTTTGTTCCAGCTCTAAGCTTTGTTTTGCTTGCTTAATAGCGAGAACTTGAGCTGGGTTTGTGGTGATGATTTGGTCTTCTGTGTATGAGGCAACAACTTTCAATGCAACATGCTTGAGTCCAACGAAGAATATCCCCTCCCCTACATCTGATTCAAGGAGTAGGTATTTTTCTTCATCAGTTAGATTGAATGTTTTTTGTATATTATCAATCGATGAAGGAGATTGTTTGAGAAGTATTTGTATTGATGAGTTAGTGATGATGGGAAGTCCATAAGGTGACTTAAGAAAGTCATCAACGTCCTGAGTTATAGTTGCAAGTCCGAGATAGTACTTTCGTCCTCGCTTTGCAAGACCGAGGAGAAATGATGCTGTATCTTCAGATTTCATCATCCACCATGCCTCATCGATAACAAGAAGACGCTTTCGTAGATTTTTACGTATTGCATTCCATATATAGTGGGTAACAATGTACATTGCAACAGGTTTCAATTCATCTTCCATGTCTCGAAGTGAGAATACTACGAATTTTTTGTTGATATCAACATTCGATGGACGATTGATGAAACCTGACCATGTTCCCTTTGTATACTTGGTAAGCATATCTACGAGAGACGGAGCACCTTCCATACCAGCAAGTACGAGTTCAAAGTCTGAAAGAAGTGGTGGTTCAATGTTTCTGAAATCTGATTCAGGTGTTATGTCTTTAAGTGCATATGTTTCGGTAATTGCTCGATCGATAATGGCATCTTCTTCTTGAGTAAGTCCTCCAAGCATGATTCTAAAAAGACCCACAAGATTAATGATATTTGAACGGAGTACATCAGCCGCACTCTCATCTTCGCGTGGAACTGGAAGATCGAATGGATTTATATGGTGTTCTGAATTGAGGGATATATTAAAGTACTTCCCTCCCGTTGCTTCAGCCATATACTCATATTCTTTTTCGGGGTCGATAACAATAACTTCAGTATCAAACATGAGGGTTCTTAATATCTCAAGCTTTGTGCAATATGATTTTCCTGATCCAGCTTTTGCAAATGTTACTGAGTTATAGTTTTCAAGAAGGAACCTGTCAAAGAGTACGAGTGATGAGTTGTGTCGATTGATACCATAGAGTATTCCCTTGTCTGAGGTGAGGTCAAATGAAACAAAGGGAAAAAGACTTGAAAGAGGAGATGAATTAAGTTTTGAATGCACATTAAGCTCATCTGAAGCAATTGGGAGTACACTCTTGTAACCACTCTCCTGCTGGAAGAGTGCTGGTTTGAGATATACGAGCTTTGATTCGAGTATTGACTTAACTTCAGACTCTATCTTATCAAGTTCAGCACTTGAATCACCAAAAATTGTTATATATACTCCTACATCAAATATCTTCTCTTGTGCCTGCATGAGATTATCTCGAAGAGCTTCAAGATCTTGATATGCTGTATCAAGCATAGGATCTCGAACAAGTCCCTTTCTCTCTCTTTGTGATATCTGACTTTGAACCTCAGCAACTTTCTTTTGGAAATGTCGAAGAATCTTTGCTGTATCTACTGGATGAACAAATATTGAAATATTAAATATCTTGTCGAGGTTTATGATCGGAGCAAACCAACTCTCTGAGAGGAATCTGGGGTATGAAATGACAAAGAATGTTCGTGCAACCTTCTCCCCCAAATTTATCTCCTTAGGACTAATTTTAAGTGCAGAAGGAGCAATGACGTCTTTAAGTTCAAGAACACCAGCCTCATAGATTTCTTGAGGCATGAGAGAAACCACAGGTTCCTTTTCTTCTTTTTTTCCTAAAATTTTTGAAAATATACTCATGATTAATTAATTTGAATTGGTTTCTCCGTTTCCCCAGGGTTGAATATTTTGTAATACAATTCTACCACCTCTTCAGTACCAAGTTCTGCTAGACGTATTCCACAGCGAACAAGTCCTTGTTCTACAACACTAACTCTTTGTTCTATCTGACTTCTAAATTCTTCAAATTTCCCATTTTCAAGGAGTGGAGATGAACCATTTTTCTTCACAAGTGAACCAAAAGGATTTTTGCCAGAAACTGTAATTGGTGGAGAGTATGGAATGACGATGAAGAATGACTTCGTCATGATGTTACTGTTTTCAACAAAGGTTTTTATGAATTCAATATATTCTCTTGTCTGTATTTTCATGAGCTCGGTAACTTGTTCCTTGTACCTCCCTTCCAGAAGGGCTATATATGGTCGTATATCAAGGCGTTTTGACTGCACGAAGATCTGTACAGAAAAATCAAGAGAGTTAAGGAAGTTTTGGAACTGAAGAATGATTGCATTCTGTTCATCTGCAGATTTCAATGCAAAGTTTAATGATGATGCAAGCATAAGTGCTCTCATTGAACCATCTTTAAGTACCACAATACCATCTCGTATTTCTTGTATTGGTACAAAGTCTTGCGTTGTTTTTGATGGTGTTGCCATATTCTATTTCTGATTTTTATTACTATACAAACTTTCCTTTATATCGAGACTCCATGTAAGGTCCTTAAGCTTGCTGTCAGATATCTTTGGTACCATAATTCCTGCATATTCCTTTGCTTCTTGAGCAGGATTATTACCCGGTTTCTTGTCTACTTTCTTCCAGATATATAGTTTTGTACCAATGAGATATTTAAATGCAGCTTCAACAACCGTAATGAATGGTTTGTTATTAACTTTGTAAAAAGCAAGTGCTGCTGAGAATGTGAGTACCAACAGCATAGGAATGGCAGAAAGGAATATTGAGGGCAGTACTCTGTATATGATGAAAGCTAGTCCTGCTCCACCAGCAATATATACGAACTGCTTTAATGTCAGTGGTCCAAAGATCTTGTCTTCAAATTCGATAAATTGAGGAACTTGATAGCGCATATATATAGTATATCACACACACTTATGCTAGCGGTTCTCTGTAGGGATCACTTGTGTATTTTTTTACTTCGGGCACAGGAATTTTCTTCTGGGGCTCCTCTTTCGGTACAATTTCTACCTTCACTTCCACTTTCTTTTCTGCATTTATAACAGGAGTGCTTAGGAGATGGTCAGTGAGGGTTATTGGATTGTGGTGTTCCTTATCTTCTATATGAGCAAGAAGGTTGTCCTTACTTATCCCCTGTTCCTTGTACTGAGGTGATGTTGATTGAGGATTACGTTCGAGGGTAAATTGTCCTACCTGTTCTATGGTTGAGAGGGTTTGTTCCTTGTCGATGCTTTCAGGTTGATGTGTGTCATCCTCTTTCTCTTGCCCCTCTTCCATTTTTCTTAGAGAATCCCTAATGCTCATAAGGATTTCTCGGTTCACGTCCTCACTTATAGCTAAGGCTTTTTCATGAGATATTTCAAGTTCTCTTTCAAGGTTTGAAACATATTTTTTTGAGGATTCTAGTCCAAGCATAACAAGAACTGTTTCTGTTTGTAGTGAACCATTTTGATCAACATGGAGATTATGCTTTTGTGCAATCATATCAAACTTACCCGCAAGATCATTGCTCTGTATAGCTCGCTGAATATCAGCGGGAAGTTCTTGATATCGTTCTTTAATGATTTGTTCTATATCCATGGTTTTTATTTATCTTTTTTATCACCTCCACCTCCCTCCTCTTTCTTTTCATCCCCATCTGAATTATCTTTCACTGCTTTAGCAATATCTTTTATTATCTTGGCTTCCTTACCCTCCTTCATCTTCTTTCGTATTGCATCAGCGGCATCTGATCGAGCCTTAGATGTTGCACTTCCAAAAAACTTTGACACAATACTTCCCTCTTTGTTTTCAAGATTGTCTATGAATGTTCCCTGAACTTCTTTCTTTGCCTCAGCCTCTTTCTTGTCTTTGATTTCACGAGTTAACTTCTTTTTCTCACTCTGTTCATCATAAGGATCAGCAACTTTCTTTCGGAGTTCATCGATTTCTTCTTTGAGTTTCAGTGCTTTTGATGTATTTGGACCAAGTTCTCTAACAACCTCGTCGTATTTTACTTCCTTTTCAGCTATCTCCCTTTCTATATTTCTTCGCTCCTCAAGCTTCTTGTTGATTTGGATCATTGCCTCACTTTCAGCGGCCTTCTTGATATCATTCTTTTCACTACTACTCAATGAAAGATTTTTAGTAGCATAATCACTTCGTGCCTTTGAATACTCCTTAAATCTCTTGTCATATCCACCCTTTGATCCACCAAATGTCGCACCTGATACTTTACCAAGTGTACTGTTTGCTAATACTGCAAAATTTGGATTGTTACGGGCAAATTCAGATGAAGCAAGTGTTTCAGAAAGTTTCTTAGCTCCCCTACCAAGGGTGTGTTGACCAAGCCAACCGGGCTGAGCATAGAGTCTTTCTTTAAATCCTTTTGTCATGTTTTCTGCAAAACCAACTCCTATAGCTCCGAACTTTACTGCTCCTATGAGGGGTAGGTTGATAAATACAATTGCGATAAAATACTGCATGATAACACCAAGATGTTGCATCCCAATTACCCCACCTGAGGTAACTCCCTTAGGATCTTGTATGAAACTCATAAAACTACTATCACTCACGAAACGAAGAGCAACATAGAGAAGAAGAAGATATACCGGCATGAATATGAGTTGATTTACGAGAGCCTTTTTCCATTTGTCAGATATATCAGCTTTGATCTCAGGAAAAATCATTCCAACGAAATATACTGGAGAAAATGCCATAAGAAGTAGTAGTAAGGCTGTTCTAATAGCAAAAGCAACAGCTGCTGCAAGGAAGCTAATTGTTGCAAATATCATAAGAATGATACCTCCATATGTTGCTATTACTATTGCAAAGAAAATTGACCCCTGATTTTTGGCATTTGAAAGTCCTGCTGTTGCTGGGTTATATATTTTTTGTATTTTCAAACTTTGAAGAAGAACATTTGCAATTCCCCCCTTACTATACGCCGAGTCAATTGTCCCAATTCCTCCATTACCTACATATTCAGGTGCAATTGCTCTATAGAATTGGAGAGAGATAAGGTTTGAAGCGTCAATTAATGCTTTTGTACCAAAGAGACTGAAGTTAATGAGGAGACCGGCCACCACAACATTCCCTACAAGCTTCTTAAGCCCCCCTTCATCAACCCCCAGAATTGTTTTAATTGAAGCATACATAAGCATGAATATGATGAACATGCTTGAAAGATTTCTTATGAGAAGCCAAGTACTTTCGATTGCAGGAGTTTTTTCGTATATCTCCTTTATGTTGATTGTTATATTGAGAGAAAAACTAAGAAGGGTGGCTGATGTGCTGAGTACAACCCCAACGATACCTTGCAGTACACTTCCAAGATCTGCTACACAGTCTACTATTCTAAAATTTGCAATCCAACACGCAGCATCTGCAGGGATCGGGGTAAGTGCAAAACCCCCTACAGTAAAGATGAGTGCGATACTTATGAGAATGTTGGATAGTTTCTTTTTCATCTCTGTTTATTATATCCTATCTTCTTCTTATTCCTCGACAGTCATTCAAAGCTTTTATCCCTATCGGCTTCATATTTGTTACAAGGTCGTTTACCTCATTTTCGTCTTTAGCAACACCACCAATATCGTTTGAGTTCGGAATAAGTCCACTATTAAGTAGGAATGTATATCGATCGTTAAGGCTAATAATATCATCAACTGTTGTTGCTGCACTTGCTCCGGATTGTATGTCCTTTAGTTCTTTAAGACTTGATGATGCAACCTGTGTTAGGTCCATCATTCTTACCGCTGAAGGTGCAATGTTTTCACTAACCTGTGAATCAAGTTCTTTTATACTCTCTTCAATAGCTTCCTTTTCACTACTTGAAATAGGTGGGGTTGAGCTTGCTATTTTTGCTACATAACAGACTCGTGCATCATCAAATATATTTTTAACTCCTGAAATTTTATTCAATACCCCCTCTCGACGGATCTTCAATTGTTCAGTTTTCTTTATCTGATCGTCAATTTTTGAAAGTATTTGTTTCTTGATATTTAAAATAGCAGCATTATTTGTATTCATGTCCTTATCAATTTTATCAAGGTATGAAAGACCACTATTGTCTTTCTTGTTAACATTTGTGAGACCTCCCTGCAAGACTCTTGTTACAAGATGGGCAAAAAGCGCATTTACAATTTCTCCAAACTCATCAGCAAGCTCGAGTTGTCGTACAGGAGATCCGAGTTGTGTTTCAAGAGCACCTGCGATTGTTGATCCAGGTGTCTGGGTCTCGTATTTCAAGCACGTCTTTTTGTCAGTTGATCCGGGAGATGTGTTCATTCCCCATGGATCTAAACTATTTGAAACCGCATTAGAACTATCAGACCATAGGGTACATTTTTTCCATGACAAGAATCCTTTTCCTTGATCAAGTTCTTTTTGTTGTTGTCCTTGTGCAGAAAGTACTCTCCATGAAAGATCGTACTCAGCTTCTATATATGCCCCATATACATTGTTCTGAGGTTCTGTGGTAAGAGAGACGAATGCAGGTAATCCCCCTTGTCTAAAGTCTCCCGCGGTAAATCCATTAATAGATGCATTTTCAACGGCATTGATACCGTTGTTAATTATTGTACTCAAGGTACATGTATATCTTTTTTGTACGTTAGGCCTGTATTTAAATGCCAGTGCAAGACGAAGGTCAAGATTAAAATTTGAACAGAGTTCAGTTAATGTTCCACTCTTAGCAATAAATTCACCTGTTATTTGATCTGCAATATCAAGAAAGAAAGAATTTGGATCAGTTACGAATGCTGGACTACCTTGAAAACCAGAATTTATCCAATTAACAATGCTAGATGTGACTTGTCGGATAATCATTTTGGCAACAGTATAAGCCAAAGGATCAAGCACACTTTCCTTGTATTCATTCGAATACTGAAGCACCTCACTAGATACGGTACTTATGGTGTTAATAATTTGTTGGAATAGGCTAGTACCCACTTCTTGTGTTGGTATAACAGCATGAGCTTTTTTAGGAAAAGATGCAAAAGGGGTAATTAGTATTGCTAAAATAATTAGACCAGAAATTACTTTGTTTATTTTCTTGAAATAATTCATAGTTTAATTTTGTGTAAAAATTATTTCCCCAGGTTCTCCAATAAAACTTATACCAAGAAACGTCATATAGCTACGTATTGCATTGAGTGCACTCCTAATCTTTGCTTCGGCAAGGGTGTACTGGCTGATTGCTTGAAGTCCTGAGATTGGATTAACCCCAGACTGTTTAAAGGATTGAGCCGTAAAGAGTGCTGCATTCATTCCTGTTAATAAATCAGCGTGAAGAGATGCGAGCGCCTTAGGAGCTGGTATTAATATGAAGCCATTTATAATTTTACGATAATTTTCTATTATTGGATCCAATTCCTTGAGAATCTCTAAATTTCCGGTCTCAAGGGCTTCCTTTGCTATCTCCCCTTCATTACGTGAAGAGATCATATTTTTTTGTATAACAGAACCAAGGGCATTTCCATATTTTTTTATCGATTCAGCACTACTATCTTCTTCTATCACAATATCGGCAGTGGTATATGATTTTGGTTCTGCAAAACCGACACTGTTCACTGTTGATGTGATGAGTTCTTGTTGACTTTCTGCATCAGTAGAGAGTCCTACCTGTTTCAATTGCATATATCGAGCAAAGAATTCTCGACTCACTGCATCGATAGGTTCGAGTTTCTCAGATTGAGAGATGATTGTTGTATTCTGAGATTTGTCCTTAGGTCCTTTTACGAGTGGGTTTCTGTTTAATCTCACTTCTTCCCCATCAGTTGTACCATCTCCATCAGTGTCTGGATTTCGTGTTGATGATCCTATGAGAACCTCTTCCCAATCCTTAAGTCCATCACCGTCTGTATCTACGATTTGAGCTGTTTCGTGATCAGCTGGTTTTGTGTTGAGAGAGGATGAATATATAGGTTGTGCTTTTTTGTTTCTGTATTCGGCAACAAGAAAAGAACCGCCTACAAGCAGGCATGCTACAAGTATTAAAAGTGTGTTTTTTGCGCTTGGATACTTCACGCGGGCAGTATTTAAATACTGCCCTAAATTATATCAAGATATATGATTATATCCTATGATTTTTTTCCACATTTCAAGAGAAAGATTTTCCGCTCGTGCCGTGAGTGGTATTTGTTCTGTTTCCCATATCTTTCTAAGTATAGCGGGGTCCATAACCACCTCAAGATTTCGTATGAGTACCTTTCTTTTATGAGCAAAGCCTGCTTTTATGATTTCAAAAAAACGTGCCTCTGGTATTCCACTTTCTTCAAAGAATTTTTTTGATATTGTATCTATGACAAGTACGGCCGAGTCTACATTTGGAATGGGTCTAAAAAGCTTCCTTGGCACAGTTACAAGGTATTTTGGGCTTCCATATGCCTTTACTGAAAGAGAAAGAATACTTTCTTTGCTATCAACTATTCTTTTCGCAAGTTCTTTCTGGAGCATTACTACAATTTTTTGTGGATGTTGAGCCGTTTCGAGGAATTTTCTCATAAATTCCCCACTGATATAGTAGGGGATATTAGCTATAACGACATATTCATCTTTCTTTAATCCATATTTCTCAAGGTCCCAGAGCAGTACATCATCATGAATGAGCGATAGCTGACCAGATTCTATTTCATTTTTAAAGAGTTCATTGAGAAAAGGTATAGCCCGATCATCTTTTTCTATGGCTATAACTCGTGATCCTGAAGCAAGGAGTGTCTTGGTCAGAGCTCCCTTTCCAGGGCCAATTTCAAGGACAATACTATCTGGACCAGCATTTCCTGCATGAGCCATTGCACTAATTATGTTTGGTGCATGGAGAAAATTCTGTCCTAATGATTTTTTTGCAGAGAATGATAGTGATTTTTCTTCGTAGTCTTGATTCATATGATTAAAAATCTATAAAAATAGCTTTTATACCTCGTGGAGCCTCAGAATCCCCCACTGATGTTATTTGTTCATCACCAATATCAGAAATGAAGTTAGATGGTGTATTAACTTTCTGAGCTCCATAAATGGTGCGTATCTGTGCATAACTGAGAAATACCTTCTTTCGTGCTCGGGTTATAGCTACATAGAAAAGACGTCTTTCTTCCTCGGTATCCTTGTTCTCAGAGTCTTTCTCATTCATTCTTTGATGAGGAAAGAGATCTTCTTCAAGTCCCGTGATGAATACGTAGTCAAATTCAAGACCTTTTGAGGCATGTACCGTCATCATTTTTACTGCATTCACTTCTTCTTCTAGTTCATCTTGATCGGTTGCCAATGCTGCGTTTTCAAGAAACTTCTCAAGACCTTCTTCTTCAGGTAGAGCATCATACTGACTTGCGACAGTTACAAGTTCCTGTAGGTTTTCAAGTTTTTCATGATCTTCTGATGTTCCCTGTCGGTATGCGTGCTCCATTCCTGTTTCTTTGAGGATGTATTTTATGAGCTCTGATGGTCTCTCCGTTTTCGATTTTGATTGTATTGTATCGAGAAGAGACATGAACTGTTGAACTTTCACACGAAGAGATGGTCCAAGTGTACTTTCTTGTCCTGATACAACCTTGAGGAGGGTTGTTTTCCCTATTCCTCGAGGTGGTACATTGATGATTCGTACAAGATCAGACACACTATCTCGATTAAGGGAGGCCCGTATGAAAGAAAGAACATCTTTAACCTCCTTACGTTCAAAGAATTTTACTCCCAGTAGTTGGTATGGAATGTTTTTATTCAAAAATGCTTCTTCAAGAACTCTTGATTGGAAATTTGCACGGTAAAGAATGGCTATTTCCTTAGGATTTACGCCATCTTTTATGATTTCACGGACTTTTTCAGCAACAGTACGGGCTTCTTCATGTTCTGTGTATGAAATGAGGAGCTCTATCTTCTCCCCTTCTCCATTTTTGGTAAAAAGGTTTTTCTCTTTTCGTATGAGGTTTTTCTTTATGACATTATTCGCTGCAGTAAGTATTGTTTGTGTTGAACGATAGTTCTCTTCAAGGAGAATTATCTTTGTTTGTGGATATTCTTTTTCAAAATTAAGAATATTCTGTATATCAGCACCTCTCCAGCTATATATATTTTGATCAATATCACCCACAACACAAATATTTTTATGTTCCTGAGCTAAGAGTTGGGCTATTTCATACTGAACCCGGTTTGTATCCTGATACTCATCTATATGTATATATGTCCATAATGAACTATATTTCTTCCGTATTTCCTCATGGGTTCGTAGAAGTACTGCTGTTTTTAAGAGAAGGTCATCAAAATCAAGAGCTTTTTCTCGTGCAAGAGCTTGTTCATATTTTTCCCATACCTTCAGAACAATTCCTTTGTAGAAATCATGATGGCGGTTTTTAAATTCGGATAGGCTTACCCCATCACCCTTTTCTCGAGAGATTGCACTGAGAAGTGTTCCTGGTTCATACTGCTTTGGATCCAAGTTCAACTCTTCCAAGGCATCTTTAATGGCACGTTTTGAATCCCCCCTATCAAAAATACTGAAATGACGAGGAATTCCAAGAAAAGAACTATTTTCTTTTATAATATGAACTCCAAGGGAATGGAACGTACTTACAAATGGTCGTTCATTGTACGATATTGGTATATTCAGAGTCTTGTCTGATGCTATGAGGTGGAACACTCTCTCTCGCATTTCCTTGGCTGCTTTGTTGGTAAAGGTAATGGCAAGAATTGAGCTTGGGCGAATACCCTTTTTGATTATATGGAGTATTCTATGAGTTATTGTCTTGGTTTTTCCTGCACCTGCTCCAGCAAGAATGAGAAGAGGCCCTTCAGTGGTCTCTACCGCCTCTTTTTGTCGCATGTTTAATGAATGTTCACTCACAGTTATACAACTATATCATAGATTGAGTTACCTGTTGACTTTTAAAGCTAGCTCGCGTACGCTGTTTAGGTACCTTATGAATATTGGTTACAAAATGGCTTAACATAGCCATTTACAGAATATACCGTCCTGATTTTGTGTCAGAAATGACACCCTCCAGATATTGCCAAACGACTATTCTTGTTATGCAATTTATTTCGCAAAAAAAACACAAGTTTCATAATATTCCATATGTTTCTCTGAAGGGGCTTTCTGTAGCTTTCCTCACCCTCTCTGTATGTACTTTCCATCCAAAAACAGCGTCTGCTGGCTTTTTCTCATTCTTCGAAGATATATCTGTTGATATGGTTTCTGCAAAAACTGTAGAGAGTGTTCCAGTTCAAAATGCTCAAAATATGGCTCTTTTACAGGCTTCGGTTAATTTAGATCCTAATGCAAATATTTCCTTCATCGAAGCGCCTATATCTTCAGGTAATGCTCTTGTTGCAGAAATTGGTCCAGCTGGAACAGCTATTGATGTGGAAAATCAAATATCAACACAGATAAGCATATATACAGTACGTTCTGGTGACTCACTTTCAGGTATTGCAAAAATGTTCGGTGTCTCTATTAATACTATTATTTGGACTAATGAACTTGGTAAAAACCCTGTTATTAAGGAGGGACAGAATCTTGTTATATTACCTATATCAGGTATTAAATATACGGTAAAGAAGGGTGATACGATAAAAGGAGTTGTCTCTCGATACAAGGCTGATCTTGAGGAAGTGCTCCAGTATAATGATCTAACTCTTTCCTCTACCCTCTCTGTTGGGGATGTTCTCATCATTCCTGATGCTGAACCTACTATTATTGATACTCCTAAGATTCTTGCAAAAAAGACAAATCAAAATCCTGTTCATGATTCAAATGGTCCTTTCTATCCTGGTTATTATATTCGCCCTATAGATGGAGGTACACGTTCCCAGGGTCTTCATGGATATAACGCTGTTGATCTTGCTGCGCCGATAGGGACAGCTATTCATGCAGCTGCTGATGGAACTGTTATTGTAAGTCTTTCAAATGGAGGATGGAATGGTGGTTATGGTAATTATGTGATTATCTCTCATGCCAATGGATCATTTACACTCTATGCTCATACTCAAAAGAATTTTGTTAAGGTAGGAGATCGTGTTGAACAAGGTCAATTGATTGCAAAGGTTGGAAACACAGGAAAATCAACTGGACCTCATGTTCACTTTGAAATACGAGGAGCTCGAAACCCTTTCTAGGGAAGAAGTAAAATAAAACCCCTTTAAGGGGTTTTATTTTACTAGTCTCTCATGTGTTTTATTGAAGTTCGAGCTGAAGGATTTGCTTCTAACCTTTCTCTTTCTATAGGTTCCCCAGAGATTTCACATATACCATATGTTCCATCCTCTATTTTCTTTAGGGCATTCTTTACATCATTAAGTTGAGGTTCAAGTTTCTCCAGTATAGCTTCATTTTCCTCAAGTTCTTCCATTTTATCAGCAACTTCATTTTCATCAGCACTATCAACTTCTATCGATCCAGGTGTTGCCTCCCAATCTCGTGGATTATCGGGATTCTCATGGGCGACAGTACGAAGCTCCTCTTCAAGAAGAGCCTTTTCTTTTTCCAGCTTGTCTTTGAAATATGCTAAATCTTTTTTGTTCATAATACCTATATTCTATCGTACATAGGTAGCCTTTTCAACCTGATTGATGACCCCTTCGATAACAGATTCAGATGTTGTTACGAGAATTGTATCCTTATCAAGAAATGTATAGAGGAAGAGTAGTTCTCCATTTTCCCCTATGAATTCTCGTACATCCCTATTTCTCACAATCCTGTCTATGAAATTACCTCGAATACTGAAGAAAGTTGCAATTGATGATGTTCCTTGTGTGTTTAGCTGTTGTTCAACCCTCTCTCGTATTCCAAAGAAAGGAGAAAACTCATCAACCACACTTCCTTCCCATTCAAGCATTCCTGCATATGCATTTTGGAAGAAATCAGTTGTAAGGATTATAAAGCGAAAGGTTGTTCCATCTTCATTTCCGTATGAACCAATCATAAAACGATCAAGAATTGAACGTGATAGGATATCTGGCATTGAAAAATCTGCACGAGAAATGAATTCTGAGGCAGGAAGTCTCAAAGTACTCGATGCTCGTATATATGTAGGAACAATTTCATAGAGAGACCCACCTGCTGGTGTATGTGTGTCTAGGTTACCTCGTATACCTTTGAGGAGTTTTTCCCCTTTTAAATTCCCCACAGGAAAGAATGATTGACCTTGTGTTGTTACAACACTCGGTAATTTTATCTGTGTAGCAACTGGTTCTGGTATTGAAAGTGGGCTCTTGAGATAGAGAAAATATGCTCCCAAAATACCCCCTCCAAGGAACAGTATACTCATGATTGCAAGAAGTATCTTTTTTCCTGAATGTCGAGGAGGTTCCTCTTCCTCTTGCACTTCCTCTTTCGGTAATTCAGGAACTATTTTAGCTGGAGTTTCTTGAACTATTGGTTTTTGAGGCTGAGCAAGAGATGAATAATCCTGTTTCTGGGGAATATTTTCAAATGGATTACTTGCTATGGTTGTTGCAGGTTTTGGTGTCTGTACAGAATATGTTGCAGGGGCTGTTTTTGTTGGTACAGGCCCAACTTCTTTCTTTAGTTGTTTTTCTTTTTCAGCAACCACCATAGTTGCAAGTGTTGTCTGTTGATGAGAAAGAGCCTCCGCTACATCACTTTCGTAAGTGCGTATTGGCTTTTGAAGTGGAACTTTTGGAATATTCGGATACTTAAGTGATCCAGGTGAAGGTATGTCTGGATTCTGAACCTCTTCAGCTTTTTTGGGTAGCGCAGTTTCAAGCTCCCTGTCTACAAGAGACTGAAGATCTGGTTTCTGTTGATTATTTTTTGGTTCTTCATTCATGTGTTATATATAGTATAACCTATGATGCTGATTTTTTATGTGAGTATCTATTCCTGACCAGAGAGTTTTGATATCTCTACTGCATCTTGGTTTTCAAATGATTCTCGCTTCTTGAAAGAAACCTTACCCCGATTCTTTCCCTTTCCTTGAAATCTATTTTGATGACCAATGAGGTATTTGTGTGGATTAGTATCAAGATCGACGAAATCATCAACTGATTCGATGAGCTTTGAAGATGTTGATTTTCCGAATGAAACAACCTCAACCTGACATCCTTCGTTCATTTGAAGATATGAAACAAGAGGTACAAAGTCTCCATCACCCGTTACAAGAATGACTGCATCAAGTTTTGGCGCAAGTTTTACGGCATCAATTGCCATGCCCACATCCCAGTCTGCTTTTTTTGCACCACTTCCGAATATCTGAAGATCTTTTGTTTTTGTTTCTATACCCATTTTTGTAAGGGCTTCAAAGAAAGCTTTTTCATCACCAGCTTCTGTGGTGATGACGTAAGCAACTGCACGGATGAGAGATCTCTCCCCTACGGCATCTTTGAGTATTTGGCCAAAATTAACCTTTGAATGGTACAGATTTTTGGCACAGTGATAAATGTTTTGTGTGTCGATAAAAACGCCGACACGTTGTTCTTTGTGTTTGATAACTGACATATATAAAAATTAAAATGTATGAAATAAAAATGTGTAACGATACGTATTAAAATACTCTAGAGAAAGTATATCATATAATCATAAACCGCCCTTCGGGGCGGTTTATGATTTATTTTGCCTTGAGATCAAGCTTCTTTGCGATACTTGTGTAACGCTTAGGATGCTTTTTCTTTAAATAATTCATATGAGACTGACGATCAGCAACCATAGCGAGGAGTCCTCGTCGTGAGTGATTGTCTTTCTTATGTTTCTTAAGATGGAGAGCAAGTTCTTCAATTCTCTTTGTAAGAATTGAAATTTGGACCTCTGCAGAACCAGTGTCCTTATCGTGAATTGCTACTGTTTTGATAATATTTGATTTCTGTCGTGTCGTTAACATGATTCGAATATACTAGCATAAATGGCTTTATAGCGCAAGTATTTGAAAAGAAAAGCCCGCCAGTCACGTGAGGTGACAAGCGGGGATTTGTTTATGTGGGCGCCACTTCAGTCGGTAAGATGGCGCCCGTCGTTGGGTATTCCATAGTTCACCTCTTGTTGGCTTTCTGATGTTCAGCACCTCTAATGAGGAAACAGAAGAACATCTAGAAGATATACTACCACTACTTTCTTATCGGTCAAGCACTCTCCAAAGTGGACAATTAGAGTTATACTTATACCATGTCGCACAATCTCAAGGATTTAAAAACAGAGTTTCTACAGTATGTAGAGATAGAAAGAGGACGTAGTTTGAATACAGTTCGTAATTATGATCAGTATCTAAGTCGTTTTCTTGAATATACTAAGATAAAAGATCCTAAGGATATAACAGATTCTCTTGTTCGTGATTTCCGTATCTGGCTCAATCGTCAAGAAGCAAAGCGTGAAAAAGGTGTTTCTGCCTCAACACTTAAAAAACGCACCCAGAATTACTACCTCATTGCCTTACGTGCTTTTCTTAAATATCTAGCACGCCAAGGTATATCTTCCCTTGCCCCTGATCGTATTGAGCTTGCAAAAGTTCCTGAAAGATCACTCGATCTCATAACTATTGAGGAATTACAACGTCTTTTGAATGCTCCCGACATATCAACTTTACGAGGAATGCGTGATAAGGCTCTTCTTGAACTCCTTTTTTCAACAGGATTACGTGTTTCTGAGCTTTGTTCATTGCCCCGGGATATAAATTTGAAGCTTGATGAGGTGTCTGTACGTGGAAAGGGTGAGAAAGTAAGGGTTGTTTTCCTCTCAGATGATGCGAAAACTGCTGTAAGGAAGTATCTTGATGCTCGAGATGACATGGATGATGCCCTGTTTGTTCAGATTCTTGAAGGAAAAAGGAAGCAGAATACAAAGAAAGACTCATTACGTCTAACAAGTCGTTCTGTTGAACGTATTATCAAACACTATGCAATTAAGAGTGGTATATCAAAGAAAGTGACTCCTCACGTCATTCGACACTCTTTTGCAACTGATCTTCTGCGAAATGGAGCAGATCTCCGCTCCGTTCAGGTTCTTCTTGGTCATGCAAATATCAATACAACCCAGATATATACTCATATTACTGATACTGAGCTCAAGAATATTCACAAGAAATTTCACAACAAAAATCGATCATAGGTATACACACTATTTCCCCTGTTTTGATATAATCATCATATGAATATTATCTGCTGGAATGTAAATGGATTGCGGGCAAATGTAAAAAAAGGTGGTTTTGATTGGTTTCTACAACAATCTCCAGATTTTATGTGTTTTCAGGAGACAAAAGCACATCCTGAGCAACTTGAAGAAGGAGTACGTAATCCTCTGGGATACTACTCGTTTTTTGACCATTCAAAGGAGAAAAAGGGTTACAGTGGGGTTGCTGTATATGCAAAAGAAAAGCCAGAAAAGGTTGATTATGGTCTTGGTATTGAAGAATTTGATCGTGAAGGTAGAATGTTGGCTCTATTTTATAAAGATTTTGTACTCATTAATTGCTACTTCCCTAACGGTGGCGGTGGACCTGAGCGTCTAGATTACAAGATGCGTTTTTATGATGAGTTCCTTATTTATACTGAAAAACAGAGAAAAGCTGGTTATGAAGTTATTTTTTGTGGAGATGTTAATACTGCTCATACAGAGATCGATCTTGCCCGCCCAAAAGAAAATGAAAAAAATACAGGTTTTCTTCCTGAAGAAAGAGCTTGGATTGATCAAGTTATTCACAGTGGTTATGTAGATATATTTCGAGAAAAAAATCCACATAAAAAAGATGCATATACATGGTGGGATCTAAAAACTTTTGCACGAGAAAGAAATGTTGGTTGGAGAATTGATTATTTTTTTATAACTCCAGGTTTGGTAAAGAAGGTTAAAAAAGCTAATATATTAGCCACAATAATGGGTTCTGATCATTGTCCTATAGAGCTTAGTATCGATTAATAATTATGTCTTTTATAAAAGACATAAGTTATCCACAGTATTTGTTTGTAATGTCCTTTACATGTCTTTTATGCTTGCTATAATAATCCCAGATCAGCAGAGTTATCAACCGAGGATTAGCTCAGCAATTGTTCTTTGAATAAGTGTTAGGTAAGGGTAGTAAGACAGCTCTTTTTTTGAAATCCGTTTTCATTGAAGAGGACAACCCTTCATTAGCTCAAACTTGAGTCACTGCATGCCTTCTCAAAAACAATTTATATCTCTCGCTCGAGAGACCATTATTATTAAGTAGGTTTCATGCAAAACTCCCCTGAGGTGATGATGTTTAGGTCAGTTCTCGCTTGAGTCGTAAGAATCTGTGGATTCTTTGTAGGCTCCTCATATTAAGGATTTCACCAACAACCGTTCAATTCAGTTTGGTATCTCATCTAACCTCGAGACACCGTTCTGTAATGACCGGTTGTTTTTGTTTATATGGCTTTAAATATGGCCATAACTAGAGTTTCACGTGTAATATGCCCCCTAATGTTTCTTATGAAACATGATATTTCTTACGTATTTCCTCTATATTTTCATGCTCGAGTTCTTCCTTCTTGTGTTTCCCCTTTTCTCCGAGGTCCTTCAGTTCCTTTTCAGGTAATTTAATAAGTTCTAGAGCTCTAGAATCAAGATATTCTTGAGTATTTAAGGCTGGATTCTCCAAGACTTCTTCAAGGAGTGCATTCAAAGTAAAGCCTATTTTAGGCCCTGGTGTTACATGTGTAACATCCATAATACGTTTCCCATCTGTTTTTAGCATTGCAACTGATATTGGGTCATGCATCGCTTCCTCTACCATTGACTGGTATTTTCTTAGTCTATATGGGTTTTCTTTAGGGCGACCAGTTCCAATGCGGTCACATATACGAACATTCATAAGGTCCCAGATATTCTCCTTCCCTACATTGTTTATCATTCTTCGTACCGCTGAGAGAGTTATAGACTCAGTATCTGAGAAAAACATATGCCAACGTATCATCTTTGTAACTTTTTCAATGGTTTTTGTTGGGAATTTCAATCTCTCAAGTATCTTTTTTGTTACACGTGAACCAACAACCTCATGCCCATAGAAGGTAAATTGATTAGTTTCATGTGAAAAACGACGAGTTTCCGGCTTTGAAATGTCGTGAAAGAGTGCTGAAAGCCGTATATCAAGAGTCCAATTCTTGTCAGCTGCATGTTGAAGGGTTCGAAGAAGATGCTCCCATACATCATATGCATGAGCTTGGTTCTGCTCTACCCCTCGGGCTTTTACCAATTCAGGAAGGAAATGTTCGAGTAGGTTTAGATCATGAAGCATTTCAATTCCCTTTTTAGGCTCAGAAGACATAATGATTCGCACAAATTCATCCCGTATTCTCTCCATAGATATCTTCTTGAGAAGAGAAGAATGGCTCAGTATGGCCTTCTTTGTATCATTGTTTAACGTGAAACCGAGCTCTGTAGCTAGGCGAACTGCCCGCATCATTCGTAATGCGTCCTCGGTAAATCGATTATCTGCATTCCCCACTGCACGTATTGTTTTGTCTTTTATGTCTTTAAGACCATCAAACAAATCAACTATGTCTTTTATCGCACCTCGAGACAAACTCACTGCAATCGCATTAATTGTGAAATCACGACGTTCAAGATCATCGTTGATACTTTTACTGAACTGAACCTCATCAGGGTGTCTATGGTCAGTATATGAGCTCTCACGGCGATATGGAGTCACTTCCACAACCTTCAAACGATCATCCTGTGTTTCTTCATTGACTACACCAACTGTTCCGTATGAATTTTCATAAAATGTTTTAGGAAAAAGAGCTATTATTTCCTCAGGAGTTGCATTCGTTGTTACATCCCAATCCTTAGGTATCTTCCCTAAAAGGATGTCTCTGGTGCATCCACCAACAAGAAAAGCCTCAAAATGAGCCTTTTCGAGAGTCTCTACTATAGAGCGTATTTCATGTGGTATTGCCAATTCTTTCATGCGATGATTGTAACATAATGCCCTATTTTTCACAGTAGAGCTTGGCAAAACTCAATATTCAGCATATGATATGCGCATTGCTCTCGTGGTGAAATGGATATCATACCGGTCTTCGGAACCGTTGT
>CAYMGJ010000002.1:0-70857 GCA_964389975.1 uncultured Candidatus Saccharibacteria bacterium | reverse complement strand
GACGAATGAAGGTAAGATCGAGAAGATACTGAGGTTTTCCAATCTCTACACCAACCTCCTCTTTCACTTCTCGTAGAAGAGAAGTTTCAATAGCTCCATACCACTGACCAGGATATGCTTCAGGTGTGGTGATATAGTCATCGACAGTAAGTCCACCACCAGGAACTGTCCATTTGTTAGGATGAACCTTCTTCGTTGGACTACGCTTTGTCACAAGATACTTACCTTCAGTATTGTAAATGATACACGTAGTGGCAATGCGATGAAGTTCTTTGTGGATAGGTGTAGTCATACTACATGTAGTTTACCATGAACTACTTGAACCACCACCCCCTGATGAACCACCTCCAAAACCTCCAAATCCACCTCCCCCTCCTCCACCAAAACCACCCCAGAAACCTCCACCACCATGATGCCTCTTCGATGAAACAGCATAATCAAAAAGGAGACCGATAATGGTAAGGATAAGGGTAGAGAAAAGTCCTGTAGTGAGAGAAGAAGACCAGAATCCCCATATAATACCAAGAATGGCACCAATCACTCCCCCAAGCCACCATGATTTTGTTCTACCTAAAACACTTCCGAGAATGACAATGGGGAGAAATGCAAATTGCCATAAAAAATTAAGTATCCCCTCACCACTCTTCGATACTGGTGATGGAGCTTCTGACGAAATTGCGGAGATGATTCCAGAAACCCCCTTAAGTATACCAGTGCTATAATCCTCTGCTCGGAAATCATCGAGCATTGATTGTTGAATATCTTGAGTTTCAATATCAGTAAGGGCACCCTCAAGACCATATCCAACCTCTATGCGCATACGTCGTTCTGTGGGAGCAACGAGAAGAAGTACACCAGTATCTTGTTCCTTGTTACCAATCCCCCACTCTTCAAACAACTTAACCGCATATGTCTCTATACTCTCATCACCAAGTGAAGGTATAGTTACCACAACAACCTCAAACCCTTTTTCATCTCGTAACTGTACAAGTTCTGTAGTTATAGCTGTGTATGTTTCGGGAGAAATGATATGGGCATAATCATTCACAAAACCCTGGGGTTTACCAGGGCTTGTGTATGAATGTGATATAAAAGGTACGAGGATAAGTACCGATATAATCACAGACTGTGCGAGAGAATATACTCGCTTCATAGATTTAGAAGTTTACGACTGGCGCCTTTTCTGCCCCTGCCTCTGCTTCAAAGTATTCTCGAGCATCGAATCCAGTAAGTGCAGCAACGATTGAGCTTGGGATTCTCATAACCTTAAGATTGTATACCTTAACAGCTTCATTGTATCGTCCTCGCTCTACTGCAATACGATTCTCTGATCCTTCAAGTTCAATCATGAGAGACTTTACAACTTCAATTGACTTAAGTTCTGGATATTGTTCCATAACAACAAGAAGTCGAGCGAATGCACTTTCAACCTGATTTGCAGCAACTGCCTTGTCATTTGCTGTAGCAGCACCAGCATATCGAGTACGAGCATCAGCAATTGCAGTGAATACAGATTCCTCCTGCTTCATAGCACCCTTTACCGAACTCACTACATTAGGAATGAGATCAAAACGTCGTTGATACAATGTTTCAACTTGCTTCCACTGAGCATCAGCATTTACATTAAGAGTTACAAGACTATTATATGTACTGAATCCGTAGATAACGGCAAGAACTACAACAACTATAATTCCAATAATTATTTTTTTCATATATATTTATTTCTTAGGAGAAACCTTAGTCTCATCTTGTCCAGCAGGACCAACAACGAAAGCAAATGACTTTACCATATCCTTGAATTGAGAATCAGCTGTATCTACGAGAGTCTTGTTTCGTGCTCCAACAGTTTGAGCTGTCTCACCTGTGTACCCCTTACTTGCAGGACTTGAAGTAATTGCAGAGAAACTGAAGAAGTAGCAGATGGAATCCTTCTGGAGTGAGTACATTCTGTTAAAGTAACTTCGATTCTGGACAGTATTTGCAATTGAGATCATGTTGAATGAAAGATCTCCAACTTTTATAGTATCTCGTTCTTTTACTGTAGTAACTGGTGGGAATGCACATTTACCTGAAACAACATCAACAGATGCTTCAAGTTTTCCAATGGTGTTTTTCACATCAGTTGGACCAGTTTTCTCATTTACAAGACCGTCAAATGTAACATTAGATGCTGAATCAAACTTAACCCAATTAGTAGGGTATTTAACTGAGAATCCAAGCTCATCATTCTTGTATTCTGAGAGCTTCTCAGAAACCTTAATAGTCTCACTTGTAGGAACATTTGCATTGTCTTCTTTTGTAGTTTCAGGTGCAGGAGAATTCTTAACTTTCCATGCAATACCCCCAACCACAAGAAGAATTATGATAATTGTTATTATTTTTTTCATGATGATGACAGTCTAGCACATTTGGGGTTAAAAATGAAGATTTTGAACACTATTCAATAGTCAGATTCTAATACCCCATACCCTCGCGAGGAGAAGGCTTTTCTTCTTGAGGTTCTTCAGCTATAGCAGCTTCGGTGGTAAGTAGTACAGCAGATGCTGAACATGCATTCTCTACCCCAAGACGAGTAACCTTCACAGGATCAACAATACCAGCAAAGATCATATCAGAAACCATCTCATCCTTAAGAGCATCATATCCAATATTTCCCTTACCCTGTTGTACCTGATGCATAATGATAGATCCATCATCTTTTCCTGCATTCATCGCAATCTGTCGCAAGGGAGCTTCAAGTGCTTTCAATACAATCTCATATCCAAGCTCAAACTCTCGATTACCCTCCTTCTTTTTTCGAGTCTCTCGAACCTTGTTTGCAACCTGTATGAGAGCAGAACCACCACCTGAGACAATACCTTCTTCAATTGCTGCTTTTGTGGCATTCACAGCATCTTCAATCTTGAGTTTAAGATATTTCATTTCTGTTTCGGTAGCTGCACCAACTCGGATAACGGCAACACCACCAGAGAGTTTTGCAATTCTTTTTTCAAGATTTTCAATCTCATATTTTGCACCCACAGATGCCTTACTATGTGATTTCTGCTTCTTCAATTGAGCTATACGCGCATCAATAGCAACCCTTTTCCCTTTTCCTCCGACGATAACAGTGGAATCTTTGGTAGATATAACCTTACGAGCTTTTCCAAGCATAGTGAGATCTGCATGTTCAAAATCAATACCTATATCATCTGAGATAACGGTAGCACCTATAGTCACTGCAATATCTTCAAGCATATCTTTCTTCTTGTCTCCATACAGAGGGGCTTTGATGGCAAGTACATTTAAATTACCCCGAATTTTGTTGAGGACAAATGTAGCTAGAGCTTCTCCATCAACATCTTCAGCAATGATGACAAGATCTTTTTTACCAGTCTTTGCAAGCTTCTCTAAAAGAGGAAGAATCTCTTGTATTGAAGATATTTTCTTGTCGGTCACAAGAATGGCAGGATCTGTATGTTCAGATTCCATACGATCTGCATTCGTTATCATATATGGTGAGATATACCCCTTATCAAACTGTATACCTTCAACAACTTCAGACTCCATACCTGAAGTCTGAGACTCCTCCACGGTCACAACCCCATCCTTACCCACCTTCTTTATCGTATCCGCAATAATTGAACCAAGTTCATCTGACTCAGCAGATATACGAGCAACCTGATGAATCTCATCATCAGTCTTAATTGGTTTTGCAAGTGATATGAGAGCAGAGACAATATCTTTTGACGCAGCTTCAATTCCCGATCTAACACCCATAGCATTAACACCCATTGTTGTATGTCTCATACCTTCAGTGATAATTGCTTGGGTAAGAACTGTTGCAGTTGTAGTACCATCACCAGCACTATCATTTGTCTTTGTTGCAACTTCTTTTATAATCTCAGCACCCATATTCTCAAATCGATCTTTCAAGGTAATTTCCTTAGCTATAGAAACACCATCATTCGTAATAGTAGGACTACCATACCCCTTATCAAGAATGACATTTCTTCCACGGGGACCAATAGTGATCTTTACAACATCAGCAACTGCATCAACCCCACGTTTAATAGCCTTACGAGCTTCTTCATTGAAAAGAATTTTCTTTGACATATATGATAGTAGTTACTTGATAATAGCAAGAATTTCAACTTCCTTAACAATAATATATTCCTCTCCATCAACCTTAATCTTGTCTCCCCATTGAAATATAACAATATCACCAACCTTAACAGATAGAGGGATATGGGTACCGTGTTCAAAGTGACCTGTACCAACTGCAACGACTTCACCTCTCTTTCCACCCTTCTCTTCATTCGCTGAAGAAGGAATGATGATACCTGAAGCAGTTTTTCGTTCATGAGATTCACTGTCTTCACGGATAATAACTCGATCTCCCAATGGCTGTATCTTCTTTGAAATATCTTTGTTTTTTGACATGTGATGGTACATTTAAAACTGATAATATGTGTCAGTATTATAGCGAATGACTCTTATGAGATAAATTGACATATTTTAAATTACTATATATAGTAATTTCAGACTTCTGAACAACCCTATGAAAAACCGTCAGTTCCTCGCAACAAGTACTTCTCAATCTGCACTCCTAAAACTCTGGAATACACGATGGGGCAATATGAGTGCCATGGATCCCCATATTACGGCACGCGCATGGGAAACACAGCACCGACTATACAAAAAAGGGCTATGGCTTTCTGTGCCAGCATTTCTCCTTTTCTGGATTTTTTACACAGTTTCAATACGGTCTGCACCTAACAACCTCAGTACACAACTATGGTTTATGGTGAAGATTACATTTACACCATCACTTATATTCGCCATCGGATTCACACTCTCATGCCTCTATCAACGGAGTGACTATGGAACTCATGTAATCAATCTCTCGCGCCTTCTTCGAATTGAGATTGAAATCCTTCTCGCTATGGATGAAGAGCAGATTAGGAGTGTGAGCCGTGACTTCAAAGAACACTACATGCTCGAAGATGAAGATGCTAAGCTATTCGACGCATTTGGGCTATAAGCTCATCACCAATCCGGTCCTCGCAAGGGGACCGGGCTTTTTTTAGATAACTTGCATCCAACCCATCGACATGCTATAGTATCCGGCAATGAAGACTATTGCTTCTCTACTTCCGTATATACAGATTGTACTCGCGGTTATTCTCGTAATCGCAATACTACTTCAGCGCACTGGTGCTCAAATCGGTGGTGCTTTTGGCGGTGGTGACAACTTTAGCTCTGCTTTTCATACCCGACGTGGCTTTGAAAAGACACTCTTCATTGTAACTATTATTATAGGGGTTCTCTTTGCCCTTTCAGCACTCGTTTCTCTTATTTAATATAAACTTTCAACAGAATATACTACGAACTTAATTCGTCGATAGTACCTGTATTCTTGTGAACAACCTATTCACTATGATTCCTAAAAAAGAATTCCGTATCAAGGGAGGAGAGAAGATTCTCAATCTCATACGACATTTCTCACCAACTGAACGTGTTGTCTTTGGCGTCCTTACCCTCATTGCAGTTATGAGTTCAATGATACTTGCATGGGAAGCTCATCAGCTCTTTGTTGTTCCCATACCTGCCTATGGTGGTTCATTCACCGAAGGAGTGATCGGACTTCCTCGTTCAATCAATCCAATACTTGCGATAACTGATGTTGATCGTGATCTTTCCACACTCATATATTCTGGACTTATGAAATATGACCATGGAAAACTCGTGGGTGATCTCGCAGAAAAATATTCCATATCAGAAGATGGACTTGTATATTCATTTACATTAAAAGACAATATACGTTTTCATGATGGCACCCCTCTTACAACTGATGATATTGAATTCACCATTCAAAAAGTTGAAGACAATACACTGAAAAGTCCACGACGTGCTGATTGGGGAAATATATCGGTAAAGAAAATTGATGAGAAGAATATTCAATTCATACTCAAACAACCATATTCCCCTTTCCTTTCAAACACTACCCTTGGAATCATTCCCAAACACATTTGGAAGAATGTAAGTTCAGAACAATTTATCTACAGTCAATTCAATATTGAACCAATTGGATCAGGTCCATATCAAATTGAAAAGATTTCCCGAGACAATGGTGGAATACCCCTTTCATATGAACTATCACCTTTCTCTCGATATTATGATGGAAAAGCATATATATCACACATAACTATACAATTCTATCCAAATGAAATGGCTGCACTTGATGCATATTCAAGTGGTGCAATACAAAGCATAGCTGGTATTTCACCAGAGGAAGCAGAGAAAATTTCAGATGATCAAGATGTATCAGTACTTCACTCACCTCTCCCTCGAATCTTTGGGGTATTCTTTAATCAAAATCAAGCACCAGTACTTGCAAACAAAGAAGTACGTCAGGCACTCAATATGGTAGTCGACAAGGATACTCTTGTTTCCGAAGTCTTGTATGGATATGGAGTACGCATTGATGGACCTCTTCCCGCAGAAAACAGTAGCAGGGACAACAAGAAAACTCTCGACATTGATGGAGCAAAGACATTACTCACCAAAGCAGGATGGACAATTAACAAAGACGGTATACTTGAAAAAAAAGACAAGAAAGGTACACAAGTTCTTTCATTTGAGATAGCTACAGCAGATTCTCCTGATCTCAAGAAAACAGCAGAGATACTTGAAAAACAATGGGAATTGCTCGGTGCAGATGTTACGGTAAAGGTATTTGAATACGGTGATCTTTCACAGAATATTATAAAGACAAGAAAATATGACGCTCTCCTTTTTGGAGAATTTATCGGAAAAGACCTCGATCTCTATGCATTCTGGCATTCATCTCAAAGACTTGCTCCAGGACTCAACATTGCCATGTATGTAAACAGTAGCGCAGACAAACTCCTTGAAGAAGCACGAACCACCGGAAGCGAGAAAGTGAAAGCAGAGAAGTACAAGGCTTTTGAAAAACTTGTCACTGAAGATGTCCCCGCAATATTCCTCTATTCACCAGAATATATGTATGTGATTCCAAAGAAAATACAAGGAATACACTTCGGACCGATAACTATCCCTTCAGATCGATGGTATGACACAAACTCATGGTACATCTCAACAGAAAACGTATGGAAAATATTTACCCCTAATCAAGAAAACTAATACAATGAATACACCACAACCAACAAAACCAGCAGAACGACCACATCGAGATAGACCTCGACCTCCTTTTGCACGTAGTTCACGCTCCCTTAAATCTGGAATGAGACCACGTCCAGCACGCCCACCAGAAGCAACACAAGTGCATAAAAAAGTCGAAGATACAGTTCCACCCCTTGCACCCGAATCAATTCGAATCATTCCCCTTGGAGGAGTGGAGGAAATCGGAAAGAACATGACCATGGTTGAATATGGCAATGATATTGTTGTTATTGATATTGGTTTTCAATTTAAAGATGAAAATACACCTGGAATTGACTATATCCTTCCTAACACAAAATATCTTGAAGAACGAAAGGATCGCATTCGTGCAGTGATTGTAACTCACGGTCACCTCGATCATATTGGAGGTATTCCTTATGTTATGCCACGTATTGGAAATCCACCTCTCTACACCCGTATGCTTACGTCAGTAATGGTAAAGAAGCGTCAGGAGGAATTTCCTCATGTTCCACCTTTGGATATCAAGATAGTGGAAAAAGATGAAACTATTGTTATAGGAGCACTAAAAATTAAATTCTTTGCAGTAACCCACACCATCCCTGATGCTATGGGAGTTATCATCGAAACTCCAATTGGATCTATTGTACACACAGGAGACCTCAAACTTGATCATGACAATGGAATTCCTACAGAACAAGAGAATGAAGAGTACGATCGTGCATTTAAAAATCAGAATGTTCTTTTGCTCATGGCTGATTCTACAAATGTCGAAAATCCAGGATTTTCAATTCCAGAAAAAACAGTTCATAAGAACATAGAAGAAATTATTAAAAATGCAAAAGGCAGACTTATCATCGCAACATTTGCATCTCTTCTCGAGCGAATGCTTAAGATCATAGAATTCTCAGAAAAATATGGCAAGAAGGTTGTTGTAGAGGGACGAAGCATGAAGACAAATATTGAAATATGTCGTCATCTTGGACTTCTCAAACCAAAGAAGGACACAATCATTACCGTCGAACAGATTGATAACTATCCGCCTGAGAGAATTGTTGTTCTCGCAACAGGAGCACAGGGAGATGAGTTTGCAGCAATGATGCGTATTTCAAACAAAACTCATAAATATATCAAGATCACGAAGCGAGATACCATTCTCCTTTCATCATCAATTGTTCCTGGAAATGAGAGAGCTGTGCAGAAACTGAAGGACAACCTTTCACGACAAGGGGCTAATATCATTCACTATCGTATTGCTGATGTGCACTCTTCAGGACATGCCAATCGTGATGAGACAGCATGGATTCATAAGAAGATTCGACCTAAGTTCTTTATGCCTGTTCACGGATATCACTACATGCTTCGTGTACACGGAGAAATTGCCCGTGAAGCAAATGGACTTACTGATGATCAGATAATCATTCCTGACAATGGATCGATTGTAGAAATACAAGAGAAAGGTTCACGAATAATTAAACTTAAGGAAAAGGCACCATCAGGAATCGTTATGGTTGATGGATTCTCTGTAGGAGATATTCAGGATGTTGTGATTCGAGACCGACAGATGCTTGCACAAGATGGTATCTTTATTGTCTTTGCAATTATCAATAGCCAGACAGGAAAACTCAAGAAATCTCCCGATATCATCTCACGAGGATTCGTATATCTCCGAGAATCACAGGAACTACTTCATCAGGCTCGTATTATCATCAAGAATACAATAGAAGACTCAACAAAAGGAATGAATCCAATCAATGTTGATTTCATAAAAGAAAATGTATCAGACAATATTGGAAAATTCCTTCTTCAAAAAACAGCGAAGCGCCCTATCGTTATCCCTGTTCTGTTAACGATATAGGGATGATATAATAGTGCAATGATGCGTCATCTGCACCCAGTAAAAAAAACCTCCATGCTCTACACAACGAGCATGGTCGGTTTTTTTGTTACCCTCCATATCACTATAGCAACATACTTTAACTCGAGTTTTCTCTCAACCTTTGTTGATGAAAAAACAGTAAGTAGTATTTATCTCATCATTTCACTCTGTACCATCATCGGATTCCTTCTCATCAACAAAGTGATAAAGAAACTAGGTAATTACACAACCTCACTGTGTCTTATCGGTATTCAAATTGTTCTCTTCTATGGAATCATATTTTCAAATGCAGGACATGTAGTTATCCCCCTCCTTATCCTTGCCCTCTCAATCATTAACCTTATCGGATTCACTGTTGATATTTTCCTTGAAAAGAATACCGACATTGCGCACACAGGCACAATACGAGGACTCTACATGACGGGGCTTAATATAGCATGGATACTTGGTCCCCTCCTCGGAGGAATGCTCATTATCGGTAATGATTACAAAGGCATCTATATTGCAGCCTTTGGTCTCCTTTTCATACTCCTCTATATCATTCATAAAAACTTCAGTACATTTAAAGATCCTCAATATCATACCGTTCCACCACGTGCAACAATACGAGCAGTATTACGAGACAAGAATATTACAAAAATATTTTTCATTAACATAATACTCCAAACCTTCTATGCATGGATGACTATCTATACCCCCCTCTATCTCTCACAACACATTGGATTTAACTGGGGAGAAATCAGTATCATTTTCACCATCATGCTCATACCATTTGTTTTTGTGCAATTACCATTAGGAAAACTTGCTGACAAAAAATGGGGAGAAAAAGAACTTCTCGCTATCGGCTTTATCATCCTCGGTATTGCAACATGTAGCATGACGTTCATAACAACAAGAAACTTCTTCCTCTGGGCACTCATTTTGTTCATAAGTCGTATTGGAGCAGCGGCTGCAGAAGTTATGATTGAAACATATTTCTTTAAGAAAGTTCCTCCATCAGAATCCCATATTCTTAGTATGTTTAGAATTACCCGTCCAATATCATATTTCATAGCACCACTCATCACTGTAGTAGGTCTTGTATATACCACTGATCCATATCTCTTTATGATACTTGGTATCATCTGTATTCTCACTCTCATATCAATACTACGACTTGAGGATACGAGGTAATGTGCATCTTTACGTAGATAACGATACCTATTGACTTTTATGTGAGAACTCTTTTTTTTGGAAGATTGTCTCTGTTTATATTATTTCAACCACTCAGGCTTCTTAGGATGTGGCAGCTTATTCATTCTCTGATGAATGGGAATTTCTGTAGACATAATTTTTGCAGGATATTCTATGGCATCTCGGATACCTTCTTCAAGAGAAATACTTGGAGTAAAGTTAATATCCTTTTGCATTTTCTCCACACTGTAAATATGAGGCAGAGTTGTCATCTCCCAACCTTTCATTTCGGACCAGATTTTATCCAGTGGTACTGGCTCGATATTTAAAGTGCCGCCGACTTGCTTAGAAATCTCAGCGTAATAATCTTTAGCGAGGATCGGCTGAGGGTTTACCAGATTATAAACTTGTTTAAACGTATTAGTATTGCCGATAATTTTATAAACCGCAGTAGCGATATCTTTTGGATGAATGTAATTGAACTGGATATTTCCTCCGTTGCAAAGTCTCAATATCTCACCTTTCTTAAGTCGCTCAATCAATTTAGGATCTCTATTGTGCTCTGGGATACAACCGAGGAGAGATTCGGCTCCTAAGATGTGATATGGTCGCAGTAAGGTCCAATTTACATCTGTAATCGAGTGCCAGAACTTCTCTAGCCTCATCTTTCCATCTACGTAACCTCCAAATTGTCCTTCCGGTGCAAGTTGAACATCTTCAGCAATAGGATCTAAATCTTCTTTAGTTCGATCGTAAACTAAGCTCGTACTTAACGTAATTATATGCTGTGCCTCGTTCTTAAAAAGTGAGTAGGTACTCTTTGCACTTTCTGCATTGAAAGCCACGATATCAATGACTGCGTCCCAAACGTCTACCTCTGAGTTTAACTTTTCGATAAGCTCTTTATATTCTTCAGTCGTTCGATCGACTATATATTGTTTTACACTTGGAGGGAAATCTGTCTTTTTCAAAGCAATAGAATATACATTGTATTCATTATGCTTGATAAGTTGCATAACCGTAGGTTTCCCCACAATGCCTGTGCCACCGATTATTAAGATGTTCTTTTTAGGACTTTGCATAAATTTGCGTAATAGCCTCGTGAACAATAGGTTTTTCTCCCTGAGATGTAAACTGAAATTTAGTTTGATCCTGCAACTTAAAACCTCTGACACTCAAAATATTTGAGACATTAACAGGGTTATGAAAATAAACCTCCCCTTCATGTACGTAGGACCTGCTTTTTTCTGCCCCCTCGTGGAAAATCCAGGTAATACAAAGTGACGCAGCAACTTCTGTAAGCGATGAAAGATAATGTTCTAAAGATTCAGGAGTAATTTGATGTAAGTTCAACCAATCCAGAATATTTGAGCCCTTGATTTGTTCTTCATTTTTGAGGTCCTCAGTTGCCACAACCCTAAAGGTAAGTTGAGGAAATGATTTCTTTGCTCGATTTATAGCCTCCGCTGAAATATCAGTACCTGTAACCTTATCGAATCCTTGTTCGTTGAGAGTATTCACAGTTTCTCCTGTACCACAGCCAGAAACCAAAAGAGGCTCATCTTTGTTAAGTGAGCTTAGATATTTTTTAACCCCTTCTGAAAAAGGGACCTTGGTCCAAGGCAGCGTTCCTGATTTGCTGTAAACCTTGTTCCATCGTTCAGATTGTTCTCCCAAAGCAACAGGAATCATATTACACAACACTTTAGCATTTTTTGCCCTTAAAATAAAGATTTTTAAAGAGGACATATAAATAAAAAGACCAGACACCCGATTCATCATCGAGGGCCTGGTCTTTTTATGAATGAGCTTCCGTCTAAACCGACAAAACTGAAAGGTCTACACCCGAGAAATAGGTTAACTCCAATCCCTTATACTCCGAATCATGCTTTAGAGAGAATGATCAGGCATCACCGCTAGGTTACAGAGTAATTATGAGCCCCTGACGCACTATGGCGTCAGGGTTTTTTCTTGTATCTACATTACCTTTCAAAAACCACATTTTTTGATATACTGTGACCATATTACCCAAATAAACAAAAGAAAATCCATATGCCAAAAATTCAGAAATTACAAGCACGAGAAATCCTTGATTCACGAGGTAACCCTACAGTAGAAGTTGATATCACCCTTAAAGATGGCTCACGTGGAAGAGCGGCTGTTCCCTCTGGAGCATCAACAGGAAGTCATGAAGCAGTAGAACTACGAGATGGAGGTTCTCGATACAATGGAAAAGGTGTTATGAAGGCAGTTAAAAACGTAGAGACAACTCTTGCAAAAGCTCTTGTAGGAAAAGAGTGGGATCAAGCATCCCTTGATGCAAAGATGATTGCTCTCGACGGAACAACAAACAAGGGAAAACTTGGAGCAAATGCCCTTCTTGGAATTTCTATGGCATTTGCACGTGCAACAGCACAAAGTCAGAAAATATCTCTGTATAAATATTTTGCAAAGATTTCAAAAACAAAGAATACAATCCAACTTCCTGTCCCTATGATGAATATTCTTAATGGAGGAAAACATGCTGAAAATTCTTCAGACTTCCAAGAATTTATGATCATGCCAGTTGGTGTTAAATCTTTCAAAGAAGCTCTTCGAGCTGGTGCTGAAATATTTCATGCCCTTAAAAAAATACTTCATGACAAGGGACTTGCTACCACCGTCGGAGATGAAGGAGGTTTTGCGCCTTCTCTTCCTTCAAATGAAGCAGCTGTACAGATAATTCTCGAGGCAATTGCAAAGGCTGGATATGTTGCAGGTAAGGATATCTTCATTGCACTTGATGTTGCAGCAACTGAACTCTACAAAGATGGTAAATATCATCTTGCGCGAGAAAACAGATCCCTCACCTCAGCTGAAATGGTAGATTTCTATGTTGATTGGTGTACAAAATATCCAATCATTTCAATCGAAGATGGTCTTGCTGAAGATGATTGGGATGGATACAAACTCATGACTGAAAAGCTTGGAAACAAAGTACAAATTGTTGGGGATGATCTCTTCGTAACCAATATTGACCGCCTTAAAACAGGTATTGAAAAAGGTGTTGGAAATTCAATCCTCATCAAACTTAATCAGATTGGAACTGTATCTGAAACAATCTCTGCCATTATCATGGCAAAGAAAGCCCGCTATACATCAATCATTTCTCATCGATCAGGAGAAACTGAAGATACTACCATTTCAGATTTTGTTGTAGGTACAGGAACAGGACAGATAAAGACAGGGTCACTTTCACGAACTGATCGTGTTGCAAAGTACAATCAGCTCCTACGACTTGAACAGGAACTTGGAAAAAAGGCAGTGTATCGTGGAAAAAAAGTATTTAAAACTGAATAACAAAAAATATGAAAAAACCAGTAATGCTCATAGTTCTTGATGGATGGGGATATCGTGAAGATACGCTTCATAATGCAATTCTTGCATCAAAAACACCATTCTTTAACTCCCTATGGGCATCATACCCCCACTCTCTTCTCAAGGCATCTGGCAATGCTGTAGGACTTCCTGAGGGTCAAATGGGAAACAGTGAGGTGGGACATACAACCATCGGTGCTGGTAAGCCCGTTGATACTGATCTTGTACGAATCGACAAGGCAATAGCGGAAGGAGCTTTTCACTCAAACAAAGCTTTCGTTGATCTCTTTGAACATGTACGCAAAAATGATTCAACTCTTCATGTACAAGGACTTGTAAGTGTTGGAGGAGTACATAGTCATCAGAATCATCTCTTTGCTTTTCTCCGTGAAGCTAAAGCTCAAGGAATGAAAAGAGTAGCAATACATGTCTTTACCGATGGACGAGACACGCCTCCACAAAGTGCATCAAAGTTTGTAAAAGAACTTGAAGCCCTCATCGATGAACTTGGACCTGAATTCTTCATTGCAACCATTTCAGGACGATACTATGCCATGGATCGTGACAACAACTGGGACAGACTGTCGAGAGTAGAGCAAGCTATGTTTGAATGTAAAGGAAATGTATGTAATATTTCTCCTTCTCAGTATCTCGAGGAACAATACAAACTTGGAAAAAATGATGAACTACTTGAACCAACAGTATGTGCAAATCTTCAAGGTATTGGATGTGCTTTTGCACAAAACGATGGAGTATTCTTCTTTAATTTCAGAGCTGATCGTGCACGCATGTTCACTCAGAAACTTCTTGAGAAACAGAAGAATGACAACATCCACGTTGTTACCCTTACCGAATATTGTGTCGACTATACCTGTGTTGTTGCATTCCCTCCCACAGCAGTTGAAACAACACTAGGAGCAGAGATATCACGTGCAGGACTTGCCCAGAGTCACATTGCAGAAACAGAGAAATTTGCCCATGCAACATATTTCCTTAATGGAGGACGTGAGAAACCATATGAAAAGGAAGTTGATATCATGCTTCCAAGTAGGAAGGACGTGAAGACTCATGATCAAGCCCCTGAGATGAGAGCTGAGGGTATTGCTGACAAAGCAATTGAGGAAATCGAGAAAGGTATCGATTTCATATTCATCAACTTTGCAAATCCAGACATGGTTGGTCATACCGCAAATGTTCCCGCCATCATCACAGCGATTGAGACAGTAGATACTCAATTACAGAGAGTAATAGAGGCACTCAACAAGAAAGGAGGAATTGCATTCATAACTGCAGATCATGGAAATGCTGAAGTTAATGTTGATCCTGTATCAGGAACACTTCATACAGCTCACACAACTAATCCTGTACCTGCGATTCTCACAGACACGTCACATACTCTCAAAGATGGAGGACTTGCAGATATTGCTCCAACAATCCTTACCCTTCTCTCAATTCCAGTTCCAAAAGCAATGACAGGATCATCTCTTGTCTCCTAAGTGTATATAGTTCTGTACAAACATCCCCAAATATCGAACTGCGAGGATGATAAATGTTGTCCAGAAAAGACCCAGAGCAAAACCAGCAATCACATCAGAGAACCAGTGTACACCGAGATAGAGACGACTAAATCCAATGAGTAGGGTTAGAAGAACGAGAGATACGATAAACATCTCTCGTTTTGTTGTAGAAGTAAATCGTCGAGCAAGAGTATATATTGCGATGACACATACAATCATGATTGCAGTGGCATGACCACTTGGAAAGCTATACCCTCCTGCACTTACAATTGAATCGACGGGACGAGCTCGCAATACCATTTCTTTGATGAACCCACTCAGAAACATACCACCACTATATGAGAAAAATGTAATGAATGCATATCTCCACTGCTTGCGGTACAAGAAATAGCAAATACCAATTATCATTAACATCATAAGAGATGTTGGACTAAAGGTATTAGTCATGAAGATGAAAAAAGAAGCAAGGAATGGCTTCGTATTAGAAAGAAGGAGGAGATTGAACCATACATCAAAACCAACAATAGCTGAAGATTGTACAAGGGCATCCTGTATCATCTTGAAAAATACATAGAGACCAGAGAGATTGAGAAAGAGAGTAATGAGTTCATATCGTGCAAAGATATGGAATTGACGATTAATGAAATGATATGACCACACTGTGAATACACCAATGATAATGGCTGCCAGTATGAACTTACCAAAAAATACTGCTGCAACCTTGTAACTTGCACCAAACACAAAACCCAAACCAATTGATACACATGCCCATAAAATGACCCCGATGAGATCGAAGAACCAAAAACTACGCAATGACACACCACTTGCGCCTGTGATATATGGGGCGAGGGCTCGGGTAAGTGGACTAAAACGACCCAATATTATCGATTTACCACTATGTTTTTGCACAATAGTCTTCACCTTCTCAACATGCTGGTCTTTGATGAAGAAGTACTTTCCAAATCTATTGAGGAATACAAAACCAAATTTTCGACCACACATAAAGCCCAATAGATCACCCATAAAAGCACCTGCCATAGAAAGAGCAAGTACATAACTCAAATCCAAAACCCCTATCTTCGAAAGAAAACCTGAAAGAATAACTATCGTATGACCAGGAACAAAGGGACCAACAATGGGAACACCCTCAAGAACTGATACGAGGAACAGGACGAGATATCCTCCATGTTCGATGACGATCTCCATATGTGAGAGTATTGATGCAAATAAAGTATCCATGGACAATTTACGTATTTCACTATATTACCATAAAAATGAACCCGAATACAGAATGAAAAGATACCTACATAGAGCCATCTTTCGAAAAGGATAAAATTTTACTAAAATCTATCCCCCACATTTCCACTTATATTCATAGTTTTTTTGTATAACATACGTATAATCTGAATTATGAAAATACTTCTAATTGAAGATGATATCGAGATTTCAAACTTCATATTTCAATGTCTCGTATCTGATATATTCACTGTTGATCGTGCCTATACAGGAATTGAAGGATCATATATGGCTCGAACTAATTCATACGATATTATAATCCTCGACTATTCACTTCCTGGAAAAAGTGGCTTAATGGTACTCGATGAAATTAGAAATACACACATACAAGCCCCCATCATATTTCTTACCGTACACCATGAGTTAAGTAAGAAGGTTGAAGTCTTTGAACATGGTGCAGATGACTATATGGTCAAACCATTTTCATACGATGAACTTAAAGCTCGAATACAAGCACTCGCACGTCGACCACATGTCATCACCAACACAGTCCTTACCAAAGAGGATGTAACACTTGATACCAAGAAACAATTAGTACATAGAGGTAAAACAAAAATCTACCTTACCCGTAAAGAATTTAATCTCCTTGAGTTTCTCTTACGCAACAAAGGAACCGTACTTTCACGAGGTATGATAATGGAATATGTATGGAATGCAGACAGTGATCCATTTTCTAATACAATTGAATCTCATATCCTAAACCTCAGAAAGAAAATACATGATGACAAGAAAAAGACATTGATTAGAAACATACCTGGACGTGGATATATTATTGATGCATAACAATATACTTTATCCTTCCTTTATCTTTTCTTCAGTAAAAATTCATTCCATATTCATACAATATATATGTTGTGATAGTCGCCACAATATATACACAAGAAAAAACTATGTAATATATATTTTAATTCCAAAGAAAAAACGCAGTGAAACTATTGCGGGTACCAATAGAACACACTGCGTTTTTTCATTTAAAAACTAAGCTTGAGAAGCCTCAGTCTTTGATGTTCCACATGAGCATGAACCATCTTTGCAATCACATCCACATGAAGACTTGAGTACAGAGAACTTTCCTGAACCCATTGCTGAGATAGCGAGAGCTGCAAAAAGAAGTACGAATTCATATGTATGAGCCATGAATCCCGTTTCCCATGAAGTCTGAGCCATCGCAACTACCATGATGATAGCGAGAAGTGCTCCCACGTATCGAGCATATATTCCGAGAAGTATTGCAATACCTCCGACAAGCTCAACTGTTGCTACTACATAAGCCCAAAATGGAGCAAGACCGAGCATTCCGAAGAATCCGATAGTTTGTTCCATATGTGAAAACTTACTCCATCCATGAATAATAAAGATTCCAAGAGCAATTCTTAGAAAAACGAGACCCATATCAGGTGTGCAGAAATATGCACAGAATTTCTTAAACATACTGAAATATATTAAAAACTAATAATAAACTACAAGAGTATTTTATCACTTCTTCTTGCTTTGTACATCACGAGCAGCCTTACGATAGAGACAATAGTCACACGAAGACGCTGGCTTTGGAGGGGTTTCCTGCATAAGACACTTTCTCATATCCATGAGGGTATCAGGTATCCATGAGGGATCACCTGTGTATGGTATGAGATCAATATCAAACTCAAGCTTTGCATCAAAAGCTTTTCTATCTGTTTTACCATTACAGTATACGAAATACCCTGTATCAGATACTTCAAATCCATTGTTGCGGAAAAGCCACTGATATATCTCCATCTGACGCTTGTAGCTAATCTGCCACTCTTTATCCAAAGTAACCTTTTCTTCTTTACTCGTTGATTTATAATCAACGATAATTAACTTCCCCTTTGAATCAACCCATATATCATCAACTGCTCCCGTTATAACAAACTGGGCTGGTTCAAAATGATATTCAACACCCTTGAAATTCTCACGCCATACATCAAGCTTCTTATGCTGAAAAGGAACAATATCAGTAAGTCCATAAGCTTCCATTAGAGGATGTGATGTCTTCTCAGCACGATGAACATCAAACTCTTTCTTGAGAAGTGTATCGACAGCTGAGTTAAGGGCAAAAGGAAATCCAGGAGGACGACCGACACCGAGACGACGGTCAAGATAGAAACAAAGAGGACAACCCTGGAACAATTCAATCTTAGAACGAGAAATTCTGAAGGGAGCATCGCTCTCAGGATCAAAAAGATTTTTAGTTCGAAGAGGGTTGTAATATTCTGACATAATTATTTCTCTGATACCGTCACCTTGTTCATGATGATAGGTTGAAGAGGTTTGTCACTTGAATCAGTCTCAGTTGTTGCGATTGCATCAACAACCTCCATTCCACTTACCACATGTCCAAAGATACTATATGCATTTGGAAGTGGAGTATCCTTATGCATAATGAAGAACTGACTACCATTAGTGTTTGGACCAGCATTTGCCATAGCAACTGTTCCACGAGTATATCCTTTCTTGTAAGAATCTGTTTGAGGATTGAGTTCATCAGCAAAAGTATATCCTGGACCTCCACGACCAGTTCCCGTAGGATCACCTCCTTGAATCATAAATCCTTCGATAACACGATGAAAGATAACGCCATTGTAATATCCCTTATTAGCAAGGGTAATAAAATTCTTCACAGTATGTGGTGCGTCATTGTCATATGTTTCAAACACGATTGTTCCTTTATTTGTTTCTATAGATATAGTATGCATACGTTGTACAGGTGTAGTTGTTAATGATGATGATAACGGCACTGTCTCCGAAGATGTTGCCGCAGGAGATGTGGTAGTTACCTTTTCAACTGAATTAATAATATACAAGACTCCAAAAATGAGGATGATACCGATCATCGATACATATACTGGAGCTTGTTTCTTTTTTTCTTCTTTTTTCTCTTCCATAATTAGAAATTATATACATCTTTAACTGTTTTGACCACTTGCTCAATAGCCTGAGAAACTGTTCCTTTGATAGAAAACCCGGCAGCAGCCTTATGTCCCCCACCCACTTCACTTATCCCTCGAGCAAGCACACTGAGATCATACTTTTCAGAGTTTCGAGTACGTAAACTACCTTTTACAATACCAGGTTCATATTCAACAAGAGTAACTGCAATATCAAAACCAATAACTGACTTTAGCTTGTTTGATATATATGAAGCAGAAGCATCTTCAAGAGATATGTCATGTTTCTTGAGATCATCATAAGAAATTGCTACAACTACAAGCTTGTTGTCATAAAATGTCTGTATTGAATTCCATGCGATCCCTTCAAATCTTAGAGAATTTAAACTCCTACTATTCTCCATAATGAAAATAGTTTTATGATAATCAGGGACATAGTGAATGAGTTCTACAGCAGTTTCCCAAGATCTTGTTGTTGTATTTTCATGCCGGAATCCTCCTGTATCAGTATACATTCCCATAAAGAGGTTAAGGGCAATATCATGATTGAGAGGAATATTCATCTCTTTAAACAAATCATGGAGAAGCTCTGCTGTTGATGAGTATGAAGGATCTACACAATTTATCTTCCCATATTTTGTATTTGTAATATGGTGATCGATGACGATAGTCTGTAAACTATCTGGCAATGTAAAAGGATTCCTTGAAACCATATCAAGTGACCCGCTATCCTGCATAATGAAAAGATCAAATTGAGAAAAATCAGTTTGAGGAACAGATTGAGGAACAATACTCTCAATACCAGGGAAATGAAATTCTTTTGATATAGGACTATCACCTTGAATAACAGTAACTTTCTTTCCAAGTCCTTCAAGTGCAAACTTCATAGCAAGAGCAGATCCCACACTGTCAGGATCGGCATGAGGGTGACAATGAAGAAGTATTGAATGTGATGAATCGATTGCTGAGCGAATAAGGGGGGCGTATTCTTGTATGATGGTTTTCATACTACCTAGTATACACTAGGCTCGCTTACCTTTCACATAACAAATACCAAGAAATATCGAAGTTGAGATAATGAAAGGGACAGAAAATGATATGAGGAAATCAGAGAGAGAATGAGATTGAGAACTGAGATTGTAAGCTGTAGGGATAATAATACCAATATATACACATGAGACAAGCCATCCCTGCCATGATATAGGCTTCCACACCAAACTCAATTTCTCACTACGAAACCATAGGGATGATTCATGTTCCCCTTTTCTTGAAAGACGTTTCCACCCCTTCTTGTACACGAGGAAATATAGATAGATAACAATAAGAAATACAACATTGGGTAAGAATATATATGGTTCTGACCATGGTATGCCATCAATATGGAAATCTGAGAGAGGCCAGAGAAATGGTGTCGGGAAGAAATCTGTTGAGTGGAGAGGGATATCAAATATGATATGAAGAGGCCATGCAAACATCTCATAGAGAGGCTTCTTGCGGAGTATCCATACAAGAAGAAAAACAAGTGCAAAAATAATGAGACTATGGGTATATGAATATGCTAGATATACAAAAGAAGGAAATGCATCAGGGCTCGGTGTACTTCCTGTTGCCCAGTGAGGATAGGTAAAGACACCAATCCATGAACCAGCAAGAAATGGAACGAAAGCAAGAAAATCAGGCATAATACCGAAAAGAAAAGACATCCAGAAACTTGCCCTATTCTTTCTCCCGAAAGTAGCAGCACCCCATAACCCATGTGAAAGTATGTCCATGAATATTATTTAAAAATAATAGGAACCTCCACCGACTCATCATTCTCAGGTAAACCAGAAGGATTGTCTTTTATAAATATCAACACACCCTTAGCATCAGGAATTTGCTTTTGATATTGTAATGTACCAACAAAAGAAACATAATCCTGTGTCATCCATTCACCCTGGGCTGTAACATGACTCTCAGCCAAAACAGTTCCATAAGCATCTTTCAAAACGACAGGGAAACTCCCTTCAAAAAACCATGATCCACGAGCACGTCCAGCGATAGCAACTGGAGATGATATTACCGAATTTTTTATCGGAGATATCACCACAACATCAGCGGTATCATTTGATGATTGAATACTTTTTACAACAAGAAAAGTCCCGAGTGCAAGAAATGCACCAGAACCACAGATAATCAGTAACCAGAGAAGCATTTTCTTCATATTTTCAGTATATCACACTAACGTAAACTATCGAGAATATCTCGTATATCCATTGACGCAACATTCACCACCGTATCAGCACCTCCGTAATATATATGTAATCTACCCTTACGTATCACTGCCCCACATGGAAATACAACATTTGGGATAATTCCCTCACGTTCATACGGCATTTCAGGTTCAAAGAGTGGATATGTACTACGAGCAATTACTTTCTCAATATTTTTCAAATCAAGAAGAGCAGCACCAACACGATAGTGACCATCTTCACCGATACCGTGATAGAGCATAAGCCATCCTTGTTTTAACTTAAATGGTGGCATGGCACCCCCCACCTTCTTGCTATCCCACATTCCTCGTCGAGGAGATAGTATATTGATATTCTTAAATGCATTCCTGTTCTTGAACTCAAGTGTCGGTGAGTAATCAAAACACACACAATGATTAACCCGGTGGATCAATACATAGTTACCTTTAATTTTTTCTGGGAACAGCATTCCATCCTTGTCATCAACTCCATCAGCACTAATTTTTGTTGGCAAACTCCATGTCCATAGTCCTGAGATGAAATCTTTCTTCGAAATCGATGTGAGGGCAATACATGGAAGATCAGTTCCGTTGTATGCGGTATATGTCATGAAAATAGTATCTCCGATCAAGGTAATACGAGGATCTTCACAACCAGAATTTCCTCCAGGAACATTCTTTGCTTCGAAAGGTAGACGTGGAACATATGCAGGGGTAATATCACGGACTCGAACACGCTTCATGTCATATGACTGTGCATACCCTACGACAGACGTATTGTCCCGAGACATTGCTCGATAGAGGATATGTGTTGTAGCACCAAATGCAATTGCAGCTGGATTAAATACTGCATATGATTCCCACTCATGATCTGGTCGTGGAAGAAGAAGGGGTTGTTTAAAATCTCTTGAAAATGTTCTTCGCTCATAGAGAGCCTCAAGTTCCCCCGGCATTGATCCAAAGAATTTCATTGAAGAAAGAAGACCCTTAAGAGATATATGAGCTTGAGCAACCACTGTATCAGCACCTCCATAATATACCGTCAACTTGTCACCCTTTAACTCTGCTCCCGACGGAAATGTTATATCATGAACATTCCCCTCTTTTTCATATTTTTCTTCAGGGACAAGGAAGTGACCTCGTGTTTGTGCAATAATCTTCTGAGGATTTTTGAGATCAAGAAGAACTGCTTGAATACCGAAAATTTTTGAATCAGAGAAATAGTTTTGAATATGAGAATATATGAGTAGCCATCCATACTCTGTTTTCAATGGAGGTGCCCCTACCTCAACCTGTTCTCCTGAATTACAAGGAATTTGTATTCTGTTGTTTTCGATAGTATCATTCCATTTCTTCCAATATCCCTCATTCCACATATCCTCCAATGCATCAAATTTTGCAATTGATATTTTAGAAATTTTTCCATCATCAGTATATGGAGCAAACAATGCAACATAGCGACCTTGAATTTTTTCAGGGAACAATGACATGGCCTTTGCATTGAAAGGTGTAACAAGATGACGTTCTTGTATATGATTAAGATCTTTTGTAAGGGCAACTGCAACTCGAATATGATCACCTCGAAATGGGTATGATCCGAGAGCTGTGTAGAAAATATAGTTCATACCCTCTATACGCGACACACGGGGATCTTCACATCCAAATCTTTCCCACTCTTCTTCTGGAACAATGAAAGGACGATGACCACGTATACCACGTTCTGTCTCTTCTGCACGCGCAATGATAGACATACTGAAGTGAGAAGATTCAAAACGTTTTGGACGAGACATTGCTCGATAGAAAAGGAACTTTTTAGTTCCCTGTCGAGCAGGAGAACAATTGAAAGTACCATATGCCTTCCATTCAATTCCTGTATCAGGAACTATAATCGGATTTTTGTTTGAGCGTGAAAGTGAGAACATATACTATATTCGATTAATAATTGACTGATTAAGCGACACCGGAGTATCTTTTATAAGTTTCTCCATAAAGACGTCAAAGGGCGCAGAAGCTACACAAACATGACGATCACCACCTCCATAATATATGAAAAGTGTATTGTCTTTAACTACAGCACCGCATGCATAGACGACACCAAACTTGTATTCATTTTCATACCACTGATCAGGACAGAGCACTGGAGCCTTCGCACGTGCAATTATCTTCTCCGGATTATCAAGATCAAGTAGCAGAGCACCTAATTTGTATCCAATATGAGGTTCTTCTTTGTCCATGGCATGATAGAAAACAAGCCATCCCTTGTCGGTCTTAAGGGGAGGAGGACCAGCTCCCCGCACCCATGTATCCCATGAATCTCGTGGTACCTTTGTTCCAAATGCACTTCGTATCTTCTTTTTTCCTTTTTCAAAATCACCAAAAGAATCAAAGTAATCAATTTGAACACGTGGGTTAATACTATGAATCACCGCAAATTTTCCATTGATCTTCTCAGGAAACAAAACCCAGTTCTTATGAATCTCATGAGGAGGAGATATGAATACTGGACTCGACCAATTCCATTTCTTCTTCTTAAAATCTTTTTCATCAATTGAGATGGCACAGATACGTATGAAATCCCAACCATCAAAAGCATTGAATGTTACATAAATTTTTCCATCAATAGATACTGCGCGTGGGTCTTCTGCACCTCCCCAACTACCACCCGATATACTTGTATTCATATGTTGAGAACGCGTTGGAACTTGTACAGCCATACGTGGATTTTTCATTGCATAGATAGGGTATGGGAGTGATCCTTTGAAATTAAATCCATCAACACTGCTATCATATCCAATTCTCGATATACCATCAGAACCCATAGCTCGATAGAGAAGATGGATAGTCTTACCATCATAGAGAGCGGCAGGATTGCATACAGATTCATTCTCCCATGAATGATGTGGGTGTGGTTCCTTGATTGGATTGTCCTCATGTTTTGTCATGATGGTACCTACACCACGATATATTTCTACAATAGAGCTTAGATTATCAATCTTTGCAATGATGAGATCATAGGGGGTTGACCAGAAGACGTAGAGAATGGTTCCGATAGATACAGAACCTATGAGAGTACATGACACATCACGGGGGAATAGCATTTCACTTTTCCACATAGGCTCACGAGAACGACTACGGATACGACGTGGATTTTCATAATCAAAAAGGATACTTCCAATACACAAACTATATACATCATCTTTGTATTCCTTTGTCTCATAGAGAAGGAGAGTTCCCTCTTTATGAGGCATAGTTTGAATGAGATTGAGAGATCCTTCATCAAAAAAACCATATCGTGAAGTTGCAAGAAGATGATCGTCATCGCTCCACAGCTTCATATCTCTTGATGTTAGACATCGTATGAATGCCCCACCGTGGTAGATAACTCTCTCTTTCTTAATTGTCATATCAGAAACAAGAACAGCAGGAGCCTTCATAGCTTCCATTTCTGATACAACCTCCCATGTATATAAGTCTTTTGATTGAGCAACACAGAGATATGATTGAGATTCAAAGGTGCGTATATAGGTAGCTATATAGAGCTTTGCATATGAAAAACGAAAATGTGAACATTCATGAGCTCCGTGAGATACTCTCCCCTTCATAAAACGGACTCTCTTGGTATCAGTTTCGAATGAGACTCCATCATCACTCCATGAGAAATAGAAATAACCTTTTGAGTCCTTGGAATAGTAGCCCAAAAGTCCAATTGATTCATTTCGTGAAAGTACACCAACAGGTACAAGATGATCTTTAAGCTCTGCCATATCGATCACTAATTCGCATAATATCATTCTCATCAAATTCTCCAAATGCAATTTCGAGAAATTGAACCTCATCATTAATACTTGAAATTTGATGGAGAGTTCTTTCAGGAATTTCAAACTCATCTCCAGACACAGCATCTATCTCTGTATCACCAAGTACTATATGTGGTCGACCTTTTAATATTCTCCAGAACTCTCGACGCTTTTCATGAGACTGTAAAGACAGACCCTCTCCAGGCTTAATTGTAATTATCTTTACCGTTGTTTGTTCATTATGTGTATAGCGAACAAAATTACCCCAGGGTCTCTCTTCGAGTAGTTTTTTCATACTCTTGTAGTATACCACGGAGAGATTCAAGGGTTTCCTGTGGATTATGCACATGAACATACGGATACCCGAACTCTTCTACAATATAGTCATTTCCTCCAGGGAAGATGGCATCTCCATAGTACAGTACATTTGATTGATTGAGGGAGAGTAATTTCAAATACATAGTAAGTGCATAATGTTTGTTAGTTCCCTTCTTCGTGATATCAACTGAAGTTGCTCCACCCATTTTAATATCGAAATCAGGTAAGAGAGGTTGCATATATGAAAGCATATCTCTTCTCTTGTTCTGATCAGGATCCCATGCGGTTTTTGCCTCAAGTGATGCATGCTGTCCAAGACATGAGAGAGTAATCTGAGCTCCCCGATCTTCTATGAGAGGACCAAAACCATCAATTTCATGAAGTCCGAAGATATGGATAACTTCTCCTAAAACCGACATGATTTTTGTCTTTTGAATATCAGAAAGATTCTCTTCATAATGAGCAACCCATCCACCATGTCTGAATACATAGAGAGATGCTCCATTTTCAGGAAAGAGGTATAGATTTTTAAATTGATCTTCAGAAGCAGGAATATGTTGAATGCACTGGGACATAAACTGATTCTTTGATGCCCCCGATACTATCGCCAAAGGCATATACGTAAGAAGTGAAGCAAGTACACTTCCCATTTCTTCCGTCATATCATTCTTGCTCTCTGCAAGAGTCCCATCAAGATCGAAAGCTAATGCCTTATGAATATCTTTAGAAAAATTAGTGTTCATCGGTTTTCAAATCAAGACACACGGAATTAAGACAATATCGTTTACCTGTTTTTGTAGGTCCATCATCAAAAACATGTCCGAGATGAGAGTTACACTGGGCACATATAATTTCAACCCTATGCATTCCATGACTAATGTCCTCGTTCATTTTGACAGCGCCCGGTAAAGCTTGATCGAAACTTGGCCAACCTGTACCTGAATCAAATTTAGCTTGAGAAGAGAAGAGTTTGTTGCCACAGACAACACAGGTATATATACCATCTTTGTTTTCATGAATATATTTACCAGAGAAAGGTGCTTCAGTACCTTTCTCTCGAAGCACCTTGTACTGTTCTGGGGTTAATTTCTTCTTTAATTCATCTTCATTCATGAGATAAGTATATCATCGATATTCTTCCTTGAGTAACTGGGCATAGTGTCTCTGTACTTTTTCAAGCTTAGGTTGTATCACGAGCTGACAATATGGAGCAGTTTTGTTTCGCGCGTAATAATCTTCATGATAGTTTTCAGCCATATATAATGTGGTGAGAGGAGTAACCTCAGTTACAATATGATCTCCATCGTGAGATGAATTTTCAAGATCTTGAATAAATTCATGAGCCTCTTTCTCTTGAGTGGGTGTGGTGAAAAATATCGATGATCGATATTGAGTCCCTACATCATTTCCCTGTCGATTGAGAGTGGTTGGATCATGGGATGCAAAGAAAATAGTGAGGAGAGTTTTGTACGAAACAATATCCTCATCATATTCAATATAGACAACTTCTGCATGACCAGTAGTTCCGGTACAGATCTGTTCATATGTTGGATTCGCTACTGTACCCCCAGCATAGCCAGGAAGTACCACAGAAACACCAGAGAGCATCTTGAACACAGCTTCAGTACACCAGAAACAACCTCCACCAAATATAGCTTTTTGTATATGAGACATGGATATAGTATACCCTAATGTTTATGAGATAGATGCTCGAGTGCGTTTTGCTCATTTCTAATATCATCCTCTGACCCAGAACCCTTGATGCGGACCACCATCAATACCGCAAGAAGAGTAGTGATTGGAACGGCAAGAACAAGACCAATGCTTCCAATGAGGGTTCGTATAATTTCTGCTGCAAAGATCTCCCTGTTTATAACCACAGAAAGAGAACTCTCAGAGAGAGAAAAGAGGAGAAGTAGGGGAAGTGATGCCCCAACATATGCAATAGCAAGAGTATTTACTAATGCCCCAATATGTTCACGCCCCATACGTAATGCTCGTGTATATATCTTTCTACGTGATACATGAGGTGCGATTCGATGTAATTCCTCAACAGAGATTGATTGACCAATAGCAACATCATACAATACCCCAAGTAACCCGATCATAATTCCACTTAATAATATCCCCGCTATATCAAGAGTCCCACGCGTATTTAGATTAAGATACACCGCCTCATCAGACTCAAAGCCCGTAAGATGAGAAGAGTGGACAGCCCAGTAGGCCATAAGTCCTGTAAAGACAACAGTTACAATCATACCGAGAACAGCAGAAGTTGTTGTCTTGTTAAAACCGTGAGTAATATATGAACCAACAACGATAATAAGCGCAGATACACCAATACTTACAAGAATAGGAGAATATCCATGAAGAATACTTGGAATGAGAACATAGAGAATGAGAAAAAAACTTCCAAGGAGACTTAGAAGTCCCCTAATACCTTGAACACCTCCGATAGCGAGGACAACTATCACAAAAATAACCGAAAAGAATATGAGAGATGGGATACGATATGAGTCTGATACTGTATAACTTTCTTTCCCATCATGTCCACTTACAACACGATTAAGGAGAAATGTGTCTCCTACCTCAAGCCTAAGATAATCATCACTCACATCAATCGTATCACCCTCTTGATCACCCTCTAAGATCTTAACCTTCAAGGATTGGAAAGTACTTGTAACATCAGTCCCTGGAACTTGCTTTTGTTCTTCGTGCAAAACCTCGATGACACGAGCTTTTACAGTTGTAATCGTATCCTGAAGAAGAATTGGTTCTTGAGCATAAACAGGAGAACAGAGAATGAGAAATAATATTATATATTTATACATAAAAAAATATATCCTCATAGTACTGTACCTGAGGATATATTTCAATCTTAACCTATTCAACAAATGTAAGCGCCTTACCTTTCTTGTTTGCACGGCCAGTTCGACCAATGCGATGCACATAGTCATCATATGTAGCAGGAATATCAAAGTTAATCACATGACTTACATCAGGAATATCAAGACCTCGAGCCGCAACATCAGTTGCAACAAGAATCTGAACTTGATTTTCCTTAAAGCCCTTGAGAGCACGCTGACGTTGACCATGATTTTTGTCCCCATGGATTGACTCTGCCTTAAATCCTTTTTCAATCAATGCTCGTGAAAGTTTTTCAACTCCGTGCTTTGTCCTACCGAAGATAATTACTTTCTGAAAATCTTCCTTAGAAAGAAGTTCTCGAAGTACATCAATCTTGTTCATTCCCCGAGCAACACGAACAATATCTTGTTCAATATTCTTTGAGGTATCTCGAGTCTTTACTGAAATACGAACTGGCTCATGTAAAAATTCACCGATCAATCGCTCAATTTCAGGAGAAAGAGTTGCTGAGAAAAAGAGAGTATGACGTGGTTTAGGCATACCAGCCATAAGGAAACGCATGTCATTCACAAATCCCATATCAAGCATTCGATCAGCTTCGTCAAGTACAATAGTTTGAAATTGATTGAGAGAGATAGCTTTACGCTCTATGAGATCCTTCAATCGTCCAGGAGTACCAATGATAAATTCATTAACATAACGAAGTTCTGAAAGTTGTTTACCAATATAGGCACCACCCACACAACATACTGAGAATATTTTCATACCTCGAGTAAAGCCTTTGAGTTCTTCTTGAATCTGGATGGCAAGTTCACGAGTTGGAACAACGATGAGTATTCTTTGCTTTCGATCTTTTAACACCTTGTCGATTAAAGGTATGAGAAATGCAGCAGTTTTACCTGTCCCTGTATTTGCAATACCGACAATATCCTCACCTTTTAAAACATGAGGAATTGATCGATCTTGAATGGGAGTTGGGAGTTTGTATCCCTTAGCGATAATACCCGCTTTCAATACTTCATCGATATGAAAATCAGCGAAGGTGTGTTCTGGGGTAAAGTGCTCAACCTCTTCAGTGATAACTGCTTTGTTAATGAAGCGAGCGTGTTCAATATATTGTCCCTGAGGGGCACGATTACGAGTTCTCTGTTGTGGTTTGCTAAAGTTTCGAGGTCCTTTACTAAAGTGAGGTCGTCCGCCAAATCGTTTCTGTGGCCCTGAGTATGATGTTTTCTTGTGCATAAATGTCATATAAATATATATTATGTTGTAATATATGTCAAGGTTATGCATAATTTCAATGGCAGATTCTAACTTTTAAAGATATACTTATGAATGGAAAGCTCCTAAACAACGAAATCAGCACCTTACTTATGAACTCCTTCTATATCCTTCTCATTGTTGGTTTTTTAAGCGGTATTGTTTTTTCTTCTTTCTTCGAATGGACACTCCACCGCTTCTTTATGCATCGAATCACCCTTAAGTGGAGATACCCCTTTCAAGCACACGCTGTGGTTCATCATGGAATTTTCCGTGCTGATCACACATACCACCTCATTAATGAAAACGACAAGAAAACAATTCCTATGGCATGGTGGAACGGCCCTGTCATTGTAATTACTTGTCAGATTCCTTTTCTCATAACAGCGATCATCCTCGAGAAATGGGCGCTCATATGTGGTTCAGCTATTGCATGTTCCTTGTATTTTGCAACGTATGAGTACCTACACTGGTGTATGCATCTTCCGAAGCAAAGAAGACTTGAAAAAGGTTGGTGGTTCCAGAAACTAAATGGGCACCATCTTCTTCATCATCGTTATATGCACAAAAATTTTAATGTAGTATTACCACTAGCAGACATGCTTCTGGGAACACTTCTACTACGTTCAAAAATAATATTTGCACAGGCACGCGGCCCATCTGTTCCGGATGTCCAGCCACGTTCCTAAACTCAACAACCGCTGATACTATCAGCGGTTGTTTAACATATGAAATATTTCTATTTCCCTTGATTATACAACTGTAGCACTTCACTTGCTGAAAGAGCTCTACTATAAATACGTGCATCATCAAGGAGCCCACCACCCGTATACGACTGACTACAACTTGATCCATTCCACGTACCACCGAAGCATATACTATCTGACCTGTCCTTTATCGTCCCCGTTAGAGATGGTGGGGTTGAATCAGCAAGAACGCCATCAACATAAAGACGGAGATCTGTTCCGTTGTACACACTAACAAGATGATGCCAATTGGTATCTGCAAACGTAGCATCACTTATCGCATCAACACACGTAGAAGCACTGCACATCTCTGCCCAAAAATTTTCAAAGCCATTTCGTGCAAGAAACCAAGTATCAAAACCCCCTCTAGTTTTTGAGAAAAACGTAATCGCAGATGTATCAGCAACCGCTGGCTTAACCCAAACTGAAGTAGTTAAGACACTTACGTTATCAGCATTTGTCATATCCCCCGCAACCATAGTGTCATCGGTTGCATCAAATCTCAACGCTTGACCGAGTTTACCTGAGGTATAGAAGGTAGAAGTTGAGATATTTGAAGGTCTACCGTAGAAAGCTGAGGTTGTTGCTAAATTTACAGCCACGCCATTCACCATATCTTTTCCATCGAACGTCCACCACCCTATAATTCCTGAAGTTACTGAATTTTTTGCAACAACACTCTGTTTGGTTCCTCCCCCTTGATTGTAAAGCTGGAGAACTTCACTTGCTGAGAGGGCTCGACTATAAATGCGAACATCATCAATCGTTCCAGACCATGAATTCCCAATCTTTATGGTATGTGTACTATTCTGAGTGAGAGAAGAGAGGGATCCGGTAACACCGCCTTGCACACCATTTACATATACCTTAACAATACTTGAAACAGAATCATATACTCCGACAATATGGTACCAATTTTTCCCAGACCCAATTGGTATACCACTTGCATACGAAGCGATAGCTGTATCTGCTCCTCCACAACTAGTACCAGAAGAACCAACTACACAAAAACTAACACTTTCGTTCTGCTCCCAATACATTTCGAAAGTATCTGAACCTGATCCAGTTTTACTAATAATCATATCACTTCCAGAAACATTTTCTGTTTCTGTACTTTTGACCCATGCAGATACTGTTAAAGCAGTTTTTCCTTCAACCCCACTCAAATCACCAACATCAACATAGTCATCGATGGCATCAAATCTAAACCCTTGTCCAATTTTCCCTGTGGTATAGAAAGTGGAGGTTGAAATACTAATCAAACGACCATGATTCGCGTTGCCTGACACATCATTCGCTCTCCCATTAACCACATCCTTCCCATCAAAAGTCCACCAACCCACAAGACCTGAGGTAAGAGAATTTTTTGCAACAACATTCTGTTTGTTTCCTCCTCCCTGATTGTAAAGCTGAAGAACTTCACTTGCTGAGAGTGCTCGATTGTAAATACGTATATCATCTATAATTCCAGCAAATCTTGATTGACTACAAGTACCACTCGAGTCACCATTTATAGCACCAATGCAGATGGGATATGAGAGTGCTGTCTGTACAGCACCAGTTTGAGCAACAGGAGTTCCAGCAACTGCATTTACATAGAGTGTTACAGTTGAACCATTATATACTCCCGTTACGAATTGCCAATTAGTATTGTTATGCGCACTTGGTCCATTTGCAGTAACCACAGCTGCGCTTGAATTTGCAAGGTTCATAGACCAAGTTCCAGCACCAGATCTCTGAAAGTCCCATGAACCAGCTGTTGCAGCAGCAAATCGCCCCTTTGATATGGGAATACCTGGATTAGTACTTGCATTTGACTTAATCCAAAAAGAAACAGTGAGGACAGATTGACCATCAGTAAATATACCTGGTTTTATAAAGTCATCAGTTCCATCTAATTTTATCCCCTGCCCCACCTTTCCTGATACATAGAAAGTTGATGTTGAAATATTTGAAACAACACCATTATTCCCATTACCCGACACATCGTTGATTCTCCCATTTGTTATATCCTTACCATCAAATGTATACCATCCTACAAGACCTGAGGTGAGAGATTTTTTTGGAGTAAACAAACTAAAAGCTTGGACTGACTGAGTGACCAAGAAAAAAGCGAGGAGGATGAAAACTATATGATATATTCGTATTTTCATATATACCCCTATTATACCCTCTCACCCAGTATCAAACTATGGGGAGAACTAGTTACCGATGAGACCCACCACCCCACCCCATATTCTCATCCATGTTGTAGTAATGAGAGAGATTGATGTCTGATATACATGCTGTATATATGCAGTAATCTGTTCCCACATAGTTGGCACAACGAAGGTTGGGAATGGTTCAGAGTCTTCAGGTGTGATGTTGTCATCGGGAATATTAATTGAAGGAGTTCCTACGGTAGTCTTTGGAGATGTTTGTGACTTTACATAGGGGTTTGTTGTGACGGTCTTCTGTGTCTTTGGAGTATATGGATTAGATACAGGTGTTGTAATGGTATTTGTTGTTGTGCGTGATGATCCACCACCTGATCCACCTGTGGTACGTGTCTGAATGACAGGAGCAACAGGGATTGCGTCGAAATTAGCAATGACAGTAGCGTCAGCAGAAGGAGTGATAGTACATGATGAAGTACCTGTACAGTATCCTCCTGACCATCCAGAGAATGTTGAATCTGATGATGGAGATGCAGTGAGAGTGATACTTGATGATACGGTTTCAGAACAATCACTTCCACATGATATGCCTGTACCAGTTACCGTACCGGTACCTGAACCCATCTTGGTAACTGAAACAGTATGGGTTGTTGGGGTGGGATCTGAATCATCTATGACACTGTAGGTAGAGAAGCTTGGTACAGAGAATATGAGTGTTCCATTGGTGTATGAGATGAAGGTACATCCACTACATACATTTCCATCCTTGAGGATTCGAGGTGACGTGATATTGAGATTGTAGAGAGTAATGGTAGCTCGTTTGTTGAGTTCAGGAAGTTGTGTTGAATCAAGTGATACCAATCCTTTGGTAATGGTGAGGTTTGAATCAATATCAATCTGATCATCAGTATTACGTATGAGTTTGTAAGGGGTGCCGGTGTCTCCATAGGTTACCTTTCCATAGGTATTACCAAGCTCAAGTGTAGTGAGTGCGGTAATGTCTTTGTTAGCAAGATCAGTTACTGTTGGGAACTTGTTTGAGGTAAGGAGAGGAAGAGGACATCCATAGGTATTTACAACACTTCTGAGAGAAGGAGGTGTAAGTGGACATCGATCAACGGTATTGAGTACACCATCACCATCATTGTCTGTTGAGGTAAGGGTGGTGAAAGTTTGATCAGGAGACAGTACTTCATTACCAGCTGCATCATGAGATGCTACACGGTAGTGATATACCGTATTACCTTGTAGACCTGAGATTGTTTGTGAGTGATTGAGACTTGGTGTAGCTATGAACTGAGTGACACTTCCATATCCTGTGGTGAGACCATATTCAATTTGAGTTGTTGAGTTTTCATTTGTTGTCCATGAGATGGTAGTACCACTTGTTGTTGTGTTGCTTACCGTAATGTTAGAGATGGTTGGAGGGGTGGTGTCGGTGGGTAATGAAGTCCCTGTAACAGTAACTGAAACACCTACTGATGACCCCACATTACCTGAATTATCAGTTGCTCGTGCATAGAGAGTGTATGAACCAGCAGTAACAGCTGACCATGTATATGAATATGGAGAAGTTGTATCAGTACCAATCTTTGTTGTTCCGTTATAGAAATCAACTTTAGACACAGTGCCGTCAGCATCAGTAGCTGTTGCGGTAATAGTGAATGAAGCAGGGTCGCTTCGTGTTGTCCCTGAAATTGGTGAGGTGATAGCAACAACAGGATATGAACCTGTTCGTGGGGTAAGTCTCACTCCGAATCCTCCATCTGGAACAGGACGTGGTACGAGAGTAGCTGTATCAACAACAAGATTTGCACCGTACTGAGAAGCTGAGTCAGTATTGAATGAAATAATATCTGTACCACTACTATCAGTCACACTTACAGTATAGTCATCAAGTCTCTCTATAACTGGAGTTTCATTTGTACCAGGCTTCTGAGGGTATATAACTTTCAAGAAGTTATATGTATTTGAATCATTTTTGTTTGATATCCATACTGAATTCTTTCGGGCATCAGAACAATTTCCGCTATCAAGATAATTTGGAAGATAACAGTATGAAGAACGTTGATCTATTTCTCCAATAATCTGACCTGAAATAGGGTTTGTAGAGAGATCAGTTGCCCCACTTCTGTAAAGAACCTCGAGAGATCCATCTGTTGTATGTGCTGTATCAGCAACATATACCTTAACTGGCGTTGGATTGTAATATGAGAATCGTCCAGGTGTTGTCGCAAGACGAGCTGAAGTTCGTGTTTTAACATATGAATATGTCGCTGGTTTTGTCTGGTCTTTAGTGAGAGGATCATCAAGTACGTGATATACAGATGTAAATTTTGCAGGTTGTGCTGTTTCAAGATCGTCAAACACAACGAAATACTTGTTCTTCACCATGAGGAAGTGACGATTTGCCTTTCGTACAGTCACCTCTTTTCCTGTAGGAAGAAGTTGATATGAATCAGACGTATCACTTGCTGCATAGACATAAGGTATTGAAGCTGAATTACCATCATCAAATGCAAAGATTCGTGCATATGCTAACGCTTTGTCATACTGGTATGGCCCAGCTCCATTTACAAGAATGAGGTTGTGGTTTGCAGCATTCTTGTTATGAAACCACTGCATTGAACCATTTTCTGTAATTGTTTGACCGTATGCCCATAGTTCATATGAACCTTCTGCATTAGCAGCGTGACCACCATTCACAGTAGGGCGTGCAGCAAAAGCAAAACCAAGACCTTGCTTGAAACAACGTGGATCAGTTGATTGATATGTACAAGCAAGAACCCACCCACCAGCAGGAAACACTTGTGCGAGAGGGCGCGTTTCTGACTTTGTAGAGAATGTTGAAAAGTATCTCTTTGCTGCATATTTTTCAAACAAGAACACACCATCTTGATTTATCGAATAGAATTCATTGAGAGGATTAATTGCCCTTTGATTGTTGTAATGCTGGGCAACCCAATTAAGCCCCGTCATTCCTGACAAGGTGTATCCGAAATAATTCCAATCAACTACTCCACTACCAGAAGCATCTCCCCAGAGAAACATTTCTGTCTCTGCTCCAACAGGACGTATACGACTAAACCAATCTGCACTTGTTCTCAAGAATGGGTTCCGTTCGAGATGGGCTTCAGGGAATACTGATGTTGAGCGAAGAAGACCCTTGAGGAATATGGTTTCGTACAAACCAATATACGCACCTCCCCCATCGACTCCTTCAACAGCATTAAACAGAGGACGACCGATCATCATACCAAGAAGAAGTTCGAGAGTTTTTCGTGATACAGGACTCTCTGTATATGCAGCAAGAGCTCCTACAAGTGTCTGATGAACACCATGGTATTGATGACTTTCTGAACCATACATATAACATCCTTCAGTTGTTTTTCGTCCGAGAGGATAGAGATTTCTCTTGGGATCATCGGTTGATTCAAGGGGATACCCACATCCACTATTAGGACCCGCAGAGAATGTTGCTGCGTAAAGATGGAATTGCTGTTGAGTTTCTATAGCCTGACGAACAAGGGTTCGTTGCTCCTCAGTCATAACATCATAGAGCCAATCATATGCAAGACCAACGTAATATATCTGACTACCTCGTCCTGCGGTATCCATATCTTCCATAAATGCTCCTGAACTGATATACGCCTGTGCATATGTTACAAGAAGTTCTTGAGGCTTTGGAGACAAATTATTAAGATATTTCTGATCCCCTGTCATTTGCCACATAAAGGCATCTGCAGCAAGAAGCATTCCACCATCCCATGTAATGTTTCCAATGTATGAATGACTCCATACGGAAGGATTAATAATCTGACTATCAAGATATGTCTTTACACGTGACCAATCTGGATCTTGTTGTGTCGTTGTCCAAAATGCAGCCTTGTTATTGTTGTTAAAAAATATTCGGGGATGTGACTTTGATGCAAGGTATGTTTCATCTGCAAGCATTGATCGATCCCATGAAATAGCATTGTCATCGATAGTAAAACTTCGCACTGCACCCCATACAGCCTGAGATTGAAAAGGAGCAATTGTAGCAACCGATGTTGTACTTACAAAATTACGATCAAGACCATTGGGAACATTTTCACCAATACTTGTATCAACGATATATCCAATGCGCCAATACACTGTTGACCCTGGGGTAAATTCATCAAGGAAATTGTATGCATTTGAACGTGTAAGAACATTGACCGCAAGATTTCGTGATGCTCTAAGGTCTGCCTCACTATACGCTGCCTGAAATACAAAGAGGTATATCTTTCTGTCTCGCAACCATGGTTGAACTTCAAGTTCGAGATTTGGACGATATAACCAACTAAATGCAGGGGGATTTGCCTTTACAGTTTCCCCATCACTTGGACTAAAGTTAACACGTCGAGCCCAGAGAGCTGCTGTAGGCACATCGATGAGAGAACTTGAATCTATAACAACTTGATTTGCGGGTGTAGCGGCAGGTGTTCTAAATGTAATTGTTGTATCAGAAAGTGTTGGATTTGATGATTGATCAATACAACGAACATAGTATGTATATGATGTGTTGATTGAAACAGGAACACTCTTTGTATGAAGAGATCCACTTACCGTTGAGAATGTGTTACCCGATACCATTGATGCATAGGGTATATTTGCAGTTGTTGAATATCGACACGTAGCATATTCATTTGTTGTAACCTGGAGTGTTGCTTGGGTAAGATTTCGTGAAATGACTCCAGTTGGAAGAGGATTTGATACAGTAGGTGGTGTTGTGTCTGTGTTTAAAATAGTTATGGTCACAGCACTTGATTCTGTTGTATTACCAGCCCCATCACGAGCTAGAGCAGTGAGGGAATGGCTTGCATTTGAATAGAGGGTTGTATCAAGTGATACTGAATATGGGGCAGTGACGTCTTCTGTCTCTAAATCATTACCATCAATCTTGAATTGTACGCCAGCAACACCACGATCATCGGATGCGTCTGCAGTTATGGTGATTGTACCTGATTTAGTACCACCTGATGAAGTAACCGATACGGTTGGATTTGTTACATCGAGAGGATTTGTTACGGTCACAATAATTTCTGCTGATGTCTTAGTATTACCTGCATCATCACGCGCAACTGCTGTTAGTGTATGGCTACCGTTAGGAACAGTTGTTGTATTCCATGATACAGAGTATGGAGTTGTGGTATCTTCATTTCCAATATCATCTCCATCAACTTTAAACTGAACACCAGCAACTCCAATATTGTCAGATGCAGATGCTTCGAGGGTAAGTGAATCTTTGAGATCTGTGGTTGAAACAAGAGGGGTCAATGAAATCGTAGGAGATGTTACATCGGGACCAAGACTACCGCCACCAGCTACATAGAGGTCTGAGATTTCCTGATCTGTAAGCGCCCTATTATATATACGGAAATCATCAACAGAACCAGCCATACCAGAAATACATTTTGCCCCTCCCCCATCAGCAGTTCCTCCAATACATACTGGATATGGAACACTCTTCATTGTACCTGTGAGAGCTGGAGGGTTAGCTATGACAGCGACTCCATCGACATACACATTGGCATGGGCACCATCATATACACCCACAACATGATGCCAATCAGTATCAGGAAAGAAAGAATCCGAAGCTGCATATACAAATGATCCTGTTTCATTCCCTGTTGCGAAATAGTAACGACCTTGTGCACTACGAGCAATTTGCCATGATGTAAAACCACTACGTGATTTGGTAACAACAGATAGTGAACCAGAAGATGAACTCGGTTTTACCCATACCGCAACACTGAGAGAACCAACTCCCCCTGCAGACGTAATATCTCCCGCGTCAACAAAGTCATCCACCCCATCAAATGAGAGGGCCCCACTCCCCACCTTGCCCGATATCCACGAAGGTCCATTTGTTAATGTCCCTGTTCGAGAACCTATGGAATCAGTGGTTGTATTTCCACTTCCTTCTTCAAAAGAAAATTTTGCAATGAGAGCATTGTCAAAATCTGCTACCGCCGCTTTATGATCGATTGCATCCATTACAATTTCTTGTGATGGAGAGAATATCTCTCGGGAAACAAAAACTATACTCGTAATTATTAATAAAGATAATGTCGCAAGAGCGAGGGTGTTTTTTTGTGTATTCATAGTACCCCTCTATTATACCCCACATCAATCACAAAGAGGTTGGGGAAATCAATCATTAAAATATACTAACAACCCCACCCCATATTCTCATCCATGTTGTAGTAATGAGAGAGAGTGATACTTGATATACATGCTGTATATATGCAATGAATTGCTCCCATAGGGTTGGTACTAAGAATTCAGGTAGAGGGGTGGTATCTTCAAGAACAAGATCTGGTTTCAATGTTTTTGTAGGAGTAACAACAGGTGATACACGAGGAAGAGGTGTGATTGATATACTTCGTGGAGATATGGAAGGAGAAGGAGTGGTGATAACGGGGGAAATACGGGGAGATGGAGAAATACTAGGTTCTGGAAGAGCAACCGTAGGGACATAGGCGAAGGTAGCTATGATGGTGATATCAGAAGAAGGAGTGATAGTACATGATGAAGTACCTGTACAGTATCCTCCTGACCATCCAGAGAATGTTGAATCTGATGATGGAGATGCAGTGAGAGTGATACTTGATGATACGGTTTCAGAACAATCACTTCCACATGATATGCCTGTACCAGTTACCGTACCGGTACCTGAACCCATCTTGGTAACTGAAACAGTATGGGTTGTTGGGGTGGGATCTGAATCATCTATGACACTGTAGGTAGAGAAGCTTGGTACAGAGAATATGAGTGTTCCATTGGTGTATGAGATGAAGGTACATCCACTACATACATTTCCATCCTTGAGGATTCGAGGTGACGTGATATTGAGATTGTAGAGAGTAATGGTAGCTCGTTTGTTGAGTTCAGGAAGTTGTGTTGAATCAAGTGATACCAATCCTTTGGTAATGGTGAGGTTTGAATCAATATCAATCTGATCATCAGTATTACGTATGAGTTTGTAGGGATTTGAAGTTTGTGAGTAGCTAATTTTTCCATAGGTATTGGAAATATCAAATGCGGGTACAGAAATGAGATCTTGTGATGCAAGATTAAGAGAAAGAGTGAATCGAGTAGTGCGAGGAAGAGGACATCCATAGGTATTAACCATAGTTCTCAATGAAGAAGGTGTAAGTGGACATCGATCAACTGCATTGAGCACACCATCACCATCATTGTCTGTTGAGGTAAGGGTGGTGAAGGTTTGATCAGGAGAAATACCTACATTCCCTGCTTGATCGAGAGATATTACACGATAGTGGTAGAGGGTATTCCCTTGGAGATTTGAGAGATTCTGTGTGTGAGATGTTGTATATGTTGAAACTCGAGTTGTAGTATTACCATATGCAGTAGTGAGGCCATATTCAACTTGGGTTGTACCTGCCTCAGAGGTATTCCACGAAACAGTAGCACTGTTTGAAGTGATGTTTGTTACAGCCATTCCTGCTGGACTTGGAGGAAGGGTGTCTGTTGGTTGAACAACAACAGCTGGAGGTGGTTGAGTTCCACCCGTTGCTCCATATTCATATGCACCAATATCCCATGGTGTATTTGCTCTTCGATTGTTTCCTAGAAAATCTTTACGTATATCAATACCATAGGATGTATAGAAACGGGAAGCGAGGTCTTCCATAATCGTATTGTCAGCAGTATTGATTGCAGGTGATCCTGATTGTAGTGAGAAATCATTTGAAGAAGGGTTGTTGAAGAGAGGGTTAGATTCGAGGCAACCAGTACAAACTACATTTAAGGTCTTTCCTGGTTGATAGAAGATATTGTTTGATACCTTTGAGACAGCGAGGAAAGTAGCATTGTTTGTCATTGAAAATGCCATAGGATTTGGGTTCTGGAAATTCGATACAATATTGTTTTGAAAAATGAGCTTAGTACAGCCTCCAGAACTCATGGCCTTCACTCCGTTATCATTGTTGTAGAAAACATTATGGACAAAATACATCGTACAACTATTCCACGTTGTGAATGCAAGACCAGTAAGTGATGAATTATGAATATCGTGAACAATATTACCTATGAAAAATGAATCATAGACCTGATCTCCACCCACTTGAATTCCGACATCCGTTGCATTATATATCTCATTGAAGAGAAACCATGCATTCTTGGGAGAAACAGCTGGCCCGTAGTGGATAACGACAGCACCACCATCAGATCCTGATGAAAGGCCTTTAAAGTTATACATTTTGTTTTGAGACACAACAAAGTTTTCAACCTCTTTGAGGTCAACGGCATTTTCTCCAGTATCATGGAGAAGATTTCGTCCGATATAGAAATTCTTCACTGTATATTGTCCCCCATGACCATTACCAATGGCATCACCTGACATTCCTCGAATATCATTGTCCACAATCCATACATTTTCTGCGTATGCAGCAAAACCAATTCCATGGACATCACGTTCAGGAAATTCAGGGCCATTAAGATCAAAGTTATCCGTATACACCTTGTTGTCAAAGAAGACTACATACTTTGAAGCGTTATTAGTATACCCATTAACACCCGTTGACGATTCATTGGTAAGATCAGAATGTCGTAGAGAAACATATGAGACATTTTCTACAGCATCTGCAGCACGAATATCAACCTTACCCGTTATCATATGGAGATTCTCGAAAATGGTATATGAAGATCTGACTCGTAAAGGTATATTTGTAATGGCAACTTTGTTTTGCTGAGATTCTCCACGAACAAAAATTGGTTTCTCTAAAGTACCATGAACAGTGAATGTCCAGAGATTCCCCGCATTTGTCCTGTCATACGTTCCATGTAATTCAACAACAGACCCAGGAACAATACTTGTCATAGCAGGTATTCCACACCTCGGCTTTGTCTTCGTTCCATAGGGATTTGAAGTATTGGTACATGAAGGAGAGCTTGGATCAATATAATGAGTATATGGCCCAGCACCAGCATCACGATATGGTTCAAGACCTGAGCCGAAGTCATAGCATTTGTGAGGAGTAGTAGTACAAGTTTCATTGGTACCTAATTGATACATATAGTGAGATTCACGAATACCAAATGGAGGTTCAGGAATACCAATGGGAGGAGTCCATGATACAGGAGATGGAGCAGTACTTCGTACACTCACTTCTTGTACAGGAGGAGTGGTGGGTGGGGTAACTGGTGGTGTAACAGGAGGGGTAGCAGGATCTGTTGGTGGTGTAACGGGAGGTGGTGGTGCTTGACCTACCACTCCTCCACCAAGTGCATAGAGATCTGCAATTTCTTGAGTAGATAGTGCTTTGTTGTAGATACGGACATCGTCGATGGAGCCTGCCCATGTGGAACCAATTTTAAGAGAATGAACACTGTTTTGAGTAGGGGAAGAAAGAGTTCCTGCCACTCCCCCTTGAATACCATTTACATATACTTTAACTGTACCAGAATCGAGAACTCCAACAATGTGATTCCAATTAGTACCACTTCCCTCGGGAATACCATCAACATATGATGCGGTTGCGGTATCTGCTCCACCACAACTCACACCTGATGTACTACCTACAAGACAAAATGATACGTCTTCATTTTGAGCCCATGACAAGGAGAGAGTATCAGCTCCTGAACCTTCCTTGGATATCATAGTATCCCCTCCTGAAACATTAGCAGAAGCATTGTTCTTTACCCACATAGATACTGAAAGAGCACTTTGCCCTTCCACTGCAGTCATGTCACCAAGATCTACATAGTTAGTTGCACCATCAAAAGCAAGTGCTCCACCAATCTTTCCTTCTGTTGCTGTAGCTCCTGAAACTGTTCCTGCATGTGACCCCGTTGCATCAGTTGCTGTTCCATCATCGAAAGTGTAGTGGGCAATGAGGGATGAGTTGAAATCTGAAACTGCTGCAGGCTGAGATGTAGGCTGAACAAGAGATGGTTCAAGGAGATTAATACTTGTATATATGAATACCGATACGAGAGCAACACTGAGAAAGAGACCAAGAATTGTTTGACGGGGATGCATATGTGTATATATTAGCATCCTTTGATATTCAGTTTATCAACATTCCCCTATATCCTCCTGCTATCATATGCCCAGTGAAGAATCGCCTGACGTTGACGTGCCCTACAGAAAATATCTCCTTCCCTGCAATTGTTTTTCACCTGCACAATATGTCTTCGTATAGCTTTCCATCTCTGTATTTGTCGTGTATCTTCTTCTGGTATACGTCGTCCCATATAGTAGCGACAATACCATTGAAACCATCCACGAGGATCATCTTTGTAAATCCATCCCTTTGCTTTCCATATTGAGAGTGGCTGACTTGCATTGGCACCAAAGAGATTGAGTTGGGCATCATGCTTCTCATGACAGAGCTTTGCATGAGTAAACCAATCTGAAGGAAATTCATCTTTGCAATCGGTCATATACTTGCCACCGAAGACTCCGAGTTCCAGCATCTCTTGTGGGGTAAGTTCAGGATTGAACTCAGAATCAAAGTTTTTTCCCATAGGCTCAGTGAGCTCATATTCATACCCACTTTGCATCATGTCATTGACCATTACCTTTTTCATACTCATAGTATATCGTATTCATGGTAAAATGAGATATATGGATATCCCTGAATATGATGTTGTTGTTGTAGGAGGAGGACCTGCTGGCATGATGGCGGCGGGTACAGCTGCACATGCACTGCATGGCAAAGGGAAAGTCATACTCATAGAGAAAAATCCTAGTCTTGGTGTGAAGCTCCTCATCACGGGTGGTGGACGTTGTAATGTTACCAATGCCGAAGAGGATGTCCGTGTTTTTCTCAAAAAATATAAAGAGAGTGACAAATATCTTTTTTCAGCATTCTCTCAGTTTAATGTGAAAGACACACTTACCTTCTTCAACTCACGTGGTATGCCAACAAAAGTTGAAGCGGAAAAGAGAGTTTTTCCCGTAAGTAACTCATCTCAATCAGTATGGGATGTACTTGTATCATATATGAAAGAAGGAGGTGTTGAAATACTTACCGATTCCCCTGTTCTTCGTATTGAACACACAAAACAAGAAATACAAGGTATTGTTCTTAAAAACAAGAAAGTTATACGAGGAAAAAAATATATCATAGCAACAGGAGGAACATCACGACCTGAAACAGGATCAACAGGAGAAGGTTTTAATTGGTTTAAAGATATGGGCCATACCGTCATCCCTACCAATGATGCTCTTGTGCCACTCGCCACCCGAGATGGATGGGCAAAAAACTTGAAGGGACTTGCATTGACCAATGTAAAACTTACAACATATCAAAACAATCAGAAACAAGAATCACATAAGGGTAAGATTCTCTTTACTCATTTTGGGATAAGTGGACCGACGGTATTGAATATGAGTAAGGATATTGGGGAACTCCTTAAATATGGAGATGTGGAGATGAGAATCGATCTTCTACCCCATCTCGATCATGGAATGTTAAATACAACACTACAAGAACTCTTTAAAAAAGATGACAAGAAGAAGATAAAAAACTCACTTGATTCTCTCATTCCCCATCGACTTGTTGAAATATCACTTGGCTTTGCACGTATTGATGGAGAGAAGAATAACAATAGTATAACTCGTGAAGAACGAATGAGGCTCATAGATTCACTTAAAGGCATTCCACTTCAAATTAGCGGACTTCTCGGATCGGATAAAGCAGTGGTATCTTCTGGAGGAATTGATTTAAATGAGATTGATTTCAAAACCATGCAATCAAAGAAGATACATAATCTTTATGTAAGTGGAGATGTTCTCAACATAGATAGACCATCAGGAGGATATAGTCTTCAGTTGTGTTGGACAACAGGATATATTGCAGGGATGTCTGCGGGTCAGTAAAAGAAAAAACAGTCTCGTGACTGTTTTTTCTTTGTACACTATTTCTTTCCCTTCTTACCGCGCTTTGCAGCTTTTGCTTTTAGAAACGCATGCTTAATTGCACGTCGTTTTGCTGTCTTGCGAGATCGGGATGATTTTGTGATTGCACTTTTTCTTTTTGCCATGTAATTAAGTATATACTATCTTTTTTATTCAAGCTAGATTTTCTTTCACACGAAATGCAACAATTTTCCGAATGAGATCAAGAGGAAGTGGTTCATCAAGAGGAAATTGAATAGCACCCTTTGAATGTTTGTAATTTAAAATCTCCTTCTTAAATGCAGCGACACCAGATGGAGTTGGATAGAAACCAATATGTTTTTCATAGGCGCCAAAATGAACGAGATTACCCTTCAGTACAAAAGTTGGAATTCCATACTTAATATCTTCTACGGCTTCAGGAGCGATTGCATGAATTGTCTTCCGTAATTGTTGTAATGTATTTTGTACCCCATCTGAAAAAGACAGAATGTACTCATCGATAGTTGTGTATGTCTTCATAATTAAAATTCCCCACCATTCTATCACAAAAAAAAGAAGCTGGGGGATTTTCTCCCCGAGCTTCTGTGAATCAATTCCTCAATCCAGCAAGCCATGCATTCGAATACTCTTTGTTTCCAGTAACTTCGATTACACTGTTGAAAAAATCAGGAATCTTGAATTGTGAATTACGGTCGGAGAGTTCGATTTCCATGGTGACTAAACCACGATGATGATCACCATAGATATCGATTTCCCACAACTGCTCATCATAGAAAAAACAAATTCTCTTTTTCTTAATTGTGTGTGTTTCTAAATTTCTTAAGGCAAGAAGTGCCCTGTACTCTGCCCCAGAGATGAGTCGATCTTGTTCAATACGAACTCCTGTACTAATAGGAGTTTTTGTCGTGAAATAATACGAAGTTCCAAACCTGTCAGTTCGTGCACGTACACGCATCTCACTCTGAATCGAAGATGATACGAGATAGTCTTGAACGATATGACTTTCAGCACATGGCACAGGTATGTCCCTAATACTGAAGTCAGAAATGAGAAATTTCCGTTCACACTCGAGCGGAAGAGGGTCACCGATGAGAGAACAGATTTCGGCGTACACTCGATGAAGCTTCCCCTCAAACGTTGTGTTGTTATCAAACACTCTCACGTGAGGGTGTGCTCTCCATGCATCGAGAGTTTTTCCATCAAGCTCCCGAGCTTGTTCGGGTGTTTCAGTACGAGCCTGATTGTTCATCAGGGTATAGAAACTCTCCGCACCGTGTGCGGTGGTACGAAGATGAAAAACACCGTGACAATTCTCGTGACACACCTGATGATGCGTCAGACCATAATGAGTGAGGATGTCTACATAATCCCCCTCTTCAATATACGCTCTTCCATCAGGAATCCCTCGATCAAAAAGAATGAGAGTTTTCTGGGAAGATGAACATGCAGTATTAACGATTTCAGATTGTCTAAACAATGTATCTCTGACAATGAGGTGTTGAAACTTGCGACCTCCCACCACATTTCGACTCATACCCTGTTGCACAATAGATGTTGCAGATTCTGGAGCAACAAACACTCGATACCCCCGAGAAGAGAACCGATCTCGTAGATGTGCAAGTGCACCCGTCTTACCACCACACGGACCACCTGTAAGAGTGGCGATTTTTACATGACCAGGTAAACCGATAATTGAATGCGGCTGTATGTTCATAGAATACCTTTCTTTAATTTTCAAAGTCTAACTATATACTAGCGTGAAAGAGATTTGAGTCAATCTCTATCGATTCATAGAGGTAACGGTTACTTGCAACACAGTTGCAAAACAAACCCAGAGAAGATATGGAATATTGATATATGACACCCATCGTGCATACGGATATATAGCGATAACTGCCCATATGAGTGTTCCGAGAACACATATAATATCGACTGCTGCGAGTATATTATTCTTGAGACCAAACTGAATGGGGGTAAATATTACATTAAAAATGATATTGAGAATGAATGGAAGAATGACAATGAAAGGTATTCTCTTAGTGAAGAAAAGATACCCCACATATCCATACGATAGAGCTATGAGTACATAGAGGACAGTCCATACAGGACCGAAAATCCATGAGGGTGGTGCCCAACTTGGTTTAAGTAAAGATTGATACCATGAGTATGATTGCATTATCGTGTTAATTTAAAAGCTCCATAAATACCGAGAATGCCACCAAGTGCAGAGAAGATAATTGAAGAGAAGGAGAACATTCCATCACCCCACAACACGGGGATAAATCCTCCGATTCCTGATCCAACAATCATACCTATCCATATGAGTTGTTTTGAGTCCATTGCTATAGTATATCAAATATACATGGTTAAGATGTTAACACCTTCTTCCCCTCTGAAGATGACCAATCGATAAATCTCCACCAATGAGGAACAAGCTTGAAACAGACAATAGCATCACTCTTCATCTTCTCAGCTTTTTTCTGAAACTTTCTAATATACTCCTGTTCAAAGATTATCCTTTCTTCTTGAGTGAGAATATGAACACTCCCATCTATCTGAAGTGTTATCTTGGTTGATTCATCTGTTCCCACAACAAATGATGCTCGGGCTGTATTCTTTGATATCAATAACTCTGCCTTACGAGAGTCTTTGTGAGTTTCAAAAAGTAGCGCATTCAAAGATGGGCTATATACATAGTGAAGTGTGGCTCCATGAGGAGCACCATCTACTCTCTCAAGAGCAAGAACTCCAACTGATTGACTATTAAGATATGAAATTATGTCTGACTGCATTGATTTTAATTATTTCTTAATTCTTCACGAATTTTCATCCATATTTTTCCTATATGATTAAAACCCGTACCATCTTCTCCATCATCCCAAAATCCATCACCAGGTGGATATGTGGTGATATGTTTTACAATAGGTATATTACCTGAATCTCGTAATATCTTTCGTATCTCCTCATGTTGCGAAGCCTTGAGACGCATGAGATATTCCATAACTTTTAACTTATAATTTTCATTCTTGAATTCCGGAATCTGTATGTGTTTATATCTTGAGGATGTCTCCCAAGCCAACACAGGACTCCTTTGTTTGCGAATCTCTTCAATAATACTGTCATCTGTATACCTCTGACATTGATATGCATGTTCGAGTGTTGGAAAAACCTTTCCATCTACTTCAATGGCATGAGCTGAATATGGAGAAAGATATATAGCAAATATTTCAAGTGGCAATCGATTATTCATAGAATTTTAAATGTAGCTTTTGTATCAATTCACAGGATGTCCTGGATTATTCTTGAGCCATGTAAGCGTGTCATATCCATTCATAACTCTATCTTTTGTATCTATACCGATAGAGTTTAGAAAATTAATCATTGCATTTTGAGTAACAATAGCATCATTTTCTGTGATTTCTTCGAGTTCAATAAAGAAACCGAGCCCAGGAACATCATCAATACAAATTTCATAATTATTATATGAAGTCTTCCTCCGTATTTTTGTCACTTCAACTTCAGGACGAAAGCCAAGAAGTGTGAGGGTGTCATGAAGTTGTTGTGCATCATCTACGGAAAATTCTTTTTCTATAGAATTCATTTCCTCTCCCTTCTTAAGAGTGAATATCACCTTACCTTGCGTCTTCCTAATACGTAGAAATATATCCCCTTCTCTGAAATCGATAAATGGGCGATTATAGTTTATATAAACAACATCATTTTGAGTAACTGGTTCACTCAAAATGCACCCCAGATTTGATAGTGACTTTATAACTGAATCAATATCAGACACCTTCACTTTTACCTCAATTTCTTTCTTCATAATGTGGATAATATCATCTCCCCTTCTTTCTCACAATAAACACTACCATAATGGTATTAGTTATAATCATAACACTTGAATGAAGTGTCGTCGCTATATTGTAAGCACCTAATGAGAAGAGAGTTAAAATATGACGCAACACATTCATAACTTTTCCATGTTTTTCGTAAGGCAGTCATATCACCTATATCGAGATGACACAAAAGAATACACTATATAAAGAGGTATGAATATGATGAATGCAAGCACTACGACAATGAGAAGATTTGGACCTTCAGGATCATTGATCAAAGTAAAAGCTACTCGAGAAAGAACGAGTGATGTTATACCCAAGATGATAAGTGGGGTCTTTTTAGGTTTGTGGTTCATGGGAATGTGTTGGAACTCCGAAATAGACAATGAGTGTATTCTTTCCACTCATCGCCAAGGCAATAGATCTCATATTTCCATCATCAATATCACCCACCATCTTTCTTTTTAATCTTTTTCTACCTCGTGTTCCTGTGTCATTTTTAAATACTATCGGATACAGATACTTCTCTCTTTGTTGCATATGATCTTTTATATTTAAGATATTTGGAATGGTATGTTTAGGCCTTCTTTTAAGAGATTTTGAATTTCGAAGAAAACCTCTTCTTACCTTTTCAGCCGTTTCAACCAAACTCTGATTAGTCCATCTCAGGGGTAATCCACCAGCTCGTTTCCACACCCCAAGCTCCTTTGGACTTATTTCTACCAAAAACCACTTACTCTTATTATATGCCTCAATTCTTTTGGCATATTCAGGAGATACCAACTTGTCTATATCTTTTTCTTTGAGTTTCAAAATTTTTGATTTTATATCTCTTAACTTTTTTTCAAATTCTTGTTCAGAAATATTCTTTAAGAAAGTACGATTATTACCTAACTTCTTACCGTTATGCATATGAGCAACATGATCTGCTATAACAAACGTACGTTTGACTTCGATTCGTTTGACTTCATACAAAATCTTCATGCATAAATTATATCAAATTATATACACCGAAGAATATAGCTATGTCACAAAGATGGTGTCCCCCGATCTAATTAAGACAGATTCAAAAATCTTGCCTAGCACATGTTTGGACTCAGAACCTATCTGAAGTTGATTGCGGTTCGTGGACACGTTCAGAACTATCAATTGGGCTCAAATCAGCAAGGAAATGACGATTACGAGCATTTTTCCTACGCTTATCTCCGCATAAAGCCGCTTAACCAGCTTACTCTGTAAGTCCTATTTGTAACTCGTATAGGCGTCGATATTCACCTCCTTCAATTTTTAACAATTCTGAATGCGTCCCTTTTTCAATCATCGAACCTTCCTTGAAAACAAGGATACTATCAGCTTTTCTGACCGTCGAAAGCCTGTGAGCAATAATGAAGGTCGTTCTATTCTTCATAAGTTCCTCAAACGACTCGCTATTATCTGTCGCTTATAAAGACCCAAATAACTAAACAAGACCTTAAATCCTGTATACACGTTTTGCTTGGATAGTTTTGCTAACGCTTCATCTTTTTTAATCTCTTCCATAGAGACTTCATTATAGATTGCTTTCCTACCATCTGTAAACTAAAGTAAAGCGTATGAAAGATGACTTTCATACACAACAACGAAGCTCCCAAGCATTCCAAAAGTTCAGCGACATACCCGATGTCGTTATTGAACATCTTGTAACCGAGCTACGAAAGACAAACGAGAACGAAGTGGAATACCATCACGCACAGGTTGGACGTGTACAGAGCGAATACAATGCCCTACAGTTTCGTATAAACCGATTGATGGACTTACTGATTGACCAGAGTATTGCACGTGTTGAGTATGACAAAAAGTTGCAAGAGATGAAGGACAAACGGTACCGCTTGAGTTTGGAATTGGACGAGCATACAAAAGCAGACCACGAGCATCACAAGGGTTTTCAGGAGTATCTAAGTATGTCATTTTGACCCTTCTCGGAACGATGGCCAAACATCCTCAAACTTGAGTTTTGGATATTTCTCCGTCCACTTCTTGCTTTCTGCTCTTTTCTTAACCACCTCAAGATTTCCTTTGAATCTAGGGCTTGGACGAGCTATCACATTAACCATATCATCAATGGTGTATGGAGCAATTAGCCAAAGCTCACCATCCTTCAAGGTCACTCCTACAGCCGTTGCCGTTTCTGGCCATGTAGCTATAGCATCCTCTGTAGAAGTGTATGGGGGTATGCCGTTCCATTTATGGGCATAGAACTGATTTACTATCTCAAAGCTTATTCCGGTTTCTTTGGTAAGCTTCAATGATAGTTCTTCATCTGCTTTCTGGTCATTTCCATTTGGATCGAAATACACCAAGTCGATGTCCCGGGTATCCACTTCCTTATTTGAATATCCATGCAAATGATCCCATACCTTATTCCTGACAAAACCAGCTCCGATTACCCAGTCTGGAAGGTTGAGCTTTTCGGCGATATGGATGATATTCATCATCCATGGATCATTTTTAATTAGTTGTAGCACATCACTTTTTTTCATTTTTTTTCTTTTTCAAATTTGCTTGCCAAGTTCTTAAGGTTATCTAAAAGCTCATCAAAAGTAATAAACTCAATATTCTTGAAGAGTCTCCTTAATACTCTGAAATCTCTTTTCTTCTTTTCATTTGTCTCAAATTCTTTCGTGTTGCCAATAATTAAGAAAGCTTTTGGCTTTAGTACCGAGAATGGAATCTTTGTTTGACGGGAAAGATATTTTTGATAATTATCAATATTTCTTTCCAAATAGAGCATATATTTCTCGATCTGAGAGATTGCCATTGAAGCGTATCGAGAAAAATAATAGTTATCGTGACTGTCATCAATTTTCTTTGCCAGAATCTCAGTTTGCGGCGTTTTTATCTCAAACACATCAAGAAATCCGTAAAGATCGATCCAAACGAAATCTGGCTTTCTTTCTCTTTCATCAGCCATACCAAAACTCACATTTGTCTCCCTGATAGATTCAACATAATTAGAAAGAAAGAAAAACACTTCCTCGTGCAAAAACTTTTGCCAGTCCTTTTCATCCAAATCATCGTCCTTCAAACGAGATTCGAACTTAGCTATGACCTGATCAAGAGTCTTCTTCTGTCCCTGAAGAACAAGATTTGTTTGCAGCTTTTCTAATACCTCATTATTTTCAGCATTCAAGGAAATATACTTTTTTATAAAATCAGCAACTGCCTCGTGCCCTATTTCATCCAAAGCATTCAAGTTAATATCTCCAAGCTTAGCTCCGGCAGAATCGCTCGTTTGATCTGCAGAGAGCTCCTTTGGGAAAAAATTTGCCAACCTCTTAATAACAACCTTGTCTCGATTGGCCTTAATCTCATAACCCAGATCCTTTATAACTTCAGAAAAGTTTTCAAAGGAAAGAGATATTGAAATGTTCTTATTTAAGATCTTGAATGACCTAGAACCGTTTCCGTTGCTGAATATCGTCAGATGAATCTGTTTTTTATATTTGTTCTCTATGGACGCCAAAAAATGACTCCCTCCCACCTTATTAGCTTGACGCATATTAAAGCCACCTCCCGTCCCATATAAATTCAAGCCCTTTGGAGGTACTTCAAATCCTATAAAATCTATTTTTTTGATCTTATATGTATTTGCGATTTTAGGCTTGAAATAATAGAGGTAATTCTTCCCATCTTTTTTCCATCCCACAGGTAGAGTTTTCTTCCTTTTTTGTTTTTTAGATTTTTTGTTAGCCATTGCATTTTACAGGCTCCTCGGAGTCCGAACGTGTCTCAAACTGGCTGCCGGACTTGGAATCGAACCAAAATTTTCGCTTTCAGAGAGCGACGTCCTACCTTTAGACGATCCGGCAATGTCATTACAAAATACCCTAAAATTAGAGAATATTCAAGTAAGTTCACCTTTGTAACAAAAAGGCCGGAGCCTTGTGAAATACTATAGCCACATTACGTAGGTAGTAGATCACAAAACCCCAGCTCGAATTTCCTAGAGATTTCCCGGCGAAGTCGCGCCATAGACTTACCATGGATTTGACAAACGCGTGACTCAGAAAAACGAAAGATCTTTCCAATTTCTTTGTAGCTGAGTTCTTCAAAATGATATAGGGCAACAATTTGTCGTTGTTGATCATTAAGGCAAGAAACAACAGAGTTGAGTATCTGAGATAATTCCGTCCTTAAGAGTAACTGCCATGATGTAAGTACAGACGGATCAGCGATAGCTTCAGAAAGAAGCATACCCTCAGAGGATTCCATGTCATAGGATATCGATCTGCATAACGGATCTCTCATCTTTCCCTCGAAAAACAGTTTTCGACGTCCACGAGATATATGATCGATATGCCTTAGAAAATCAATTGCCCCCTGACGAGCACACATACGAACGAGGGGAGCTATGTCTTCAAGTTCCCCGAAGGACGGCAGGAGCTTTGCAGCCCTTGCAAGAGCAACGGAAAAGAGATCATCTCCCCACATGGAATACATGTCTGAAGGACAATGTCTAAGAGCCTCGGTACGAATAAGTGCGGCGTATTTTTCAACAAAAAGAGTTATATCCTGTCCCATATTTACCTTTCCTGAAGAGATACCATATCCCCTCATCCGTACTTAACTATACTCCTTGTATACAAAATATCAATTTATCTTCCTCTTCTTACTCACCTGTATAAATCGACTAAAGAGAGGATGTGGAGCAAGAGGACGAGCAAGAAATTCAGGATGGAATTGTGTTCCTAGAAAGAATGGGTGCACTGACTCAGGAAGCTCAGCGATTTCCATAAGTTTCCTGTCAGGAGAAGTTCCCGAGAACACAAGACCAGCATGAGTGAGACGTTCTACATATTCAGGATTCACCTCAAAGCGATGACGATGTCGTTCATAAATGACATTCGTACCATATGCCTTATGAGCTATAGTTCCAGGGGTAAGGTGTGCTTCATATGTTCCTAATCGCATACTTCCTCCATAGTCTTTTTCAAGAAGCTTCTTCTTCTGATCAGGCATGATGTCGATAATGAGATGTTCTGCTTTTGGATTGATCTCAGCAGTTTGAGCGCCTTTAAGATTAAGAACGTTTCGGGCATATTCAATCGACATTAATTGCATACCGTAGCAGAGTCCGAAATATGGAATTTTGTTTTCTCGAGCATATCGAATTACATTTAATTTCCCCTCTATACCAGTTTCTCCAAAACCTCCAGGAACGATAATTCCATGGAACATATCAAGCGACTTGTACTGTGGCTTTTCAACCTCAAAATCACGAGCATTGATAGTGTGTATAACAGGTTTCACCTTATGTTCCTGTGCTGAATATTTAATTGCCTCAAGCACCGAAAGGTATGCATCAGTAAGTACGAAATCTCCTGTTGAAAAATACTTACCGACGATAGCAATGTGAACCTCCTCTGTTGTTGTCTTTATACCCTCAGCAAACCTCTTCCATGAAGAAAGCCCTGGTCCCTTACGAGTATCAAGTTTAAGAGCCTTCACAAGAATATCCCCGAGCTTGTCCCTCTCGAAATTCAAAGGAACATCATAGACACTATCAATATCAGGAGCAGATATGACGTTTTCTTCAGGAAGATTACATGCAACACCAATCTTTTCCTTTCTCTTCTTGTCGACAGGAACTTCAGAACGAGCAATGATGATATCAGTATGCACTCCATATCCAGCAAGCTGATGAACAGCGTTTTGAGTAGGGCGAGATTTCATTTCCCCAATCTTAGAAGGGATAGGTAGGTAACTAACCATAATAAAGATCACATCATCAGGATGTTTAATCTTCAGTACGCGAGCGGCTTCAATGAACATAATGTTTTGATAGTCACCTACAGTTCCTCCAATCTCGATAATTGATATTTCGCTATCATTGAGTTTTGCAGCATGTTCATAACGACGAACAATCTCATCACGTATATGAGGAACAGCCTCTACACACTTACCTCCATATCCAAGATTTCTTTCTTTGTCGATCACATGTTTGTACACCATTCCTGAAGTGATATAGTCCTCATGCATCAAATCACGATTGAGAAATCGTTCATAGTTACCCATATCCTGATCAGTTTCAAGACCTGAATTAAGCACAAAAACCTCCCCATGTTCAGTAGGGTTCATGGTTCCTGCATCAACATTGAGATATGGATCAACCTTTGCAAGGTTAACATTGAATCCACGAGCTTGAAGTAGTGTACCGATAGAAGAAGTGGCAATACCCTTACCAACACCTGACATAACACCACCGACGACAAAAATGTATTTATGATTAAGTGATTCTTTTTTCTTTCTGTGTGATGTCTTTCGTGCAGTGTCTTTTTTCATAAAGGTATATATTGTTCTGTATTATATACGTAAGTATCTCTTGACAGCAAGGTAACTTGATACGGCTCCTAATATCACACCAGACCCCATAATGAGAGCAAATATTTGTCCAAAATTAGTTACGAAATATGATGAGAACACATTCATAAGGAGATCGAAATCTTGCGCACCCTGTACTCCAGCAAATTTCATAAAGAGAGCATCACTGTAGAAAGCAACAAGTGCCAGAACGCCGAGTGTGAGAATACCTGAAATAATACCGTACATGATTCCTGATACTACAAAAGGTCCACGAATATACATATTTGAAGCTCCCACAAGTCTCATGACTGATATCTCATCCTTTGCGGTATATATAATGAGACGAACAGTATTGAATGTAATGATGATTGCAACGATGATAAGTATGATAGCGAGAATTGATCCTGTCTTTTCAATTGCGGGTATAATACGACCAAGACGATCTATAATAAGTTTGTTCTGATTGTAATTAACCTTCTCTACAATACTCACACCATCTTTTGAAAAAGAATTTTTGCTATCAAGAAATCGAGCGATACCAGCATACTGAGAAGGTTCTTTTGCCTTCACGTTAAGTACTGCAGGAAATGGATTGTCTCCAATCTCATCGAGACCTTGAAGAATGAGGGAATTGTCTTTCCACTTGTCCTTAAAATCAGCGAGAGCTTGATCACGTGATACATACTCAACTGTTTGCACCTCAGGAAGATTCTCAATAGTCTTTTTTAAGGCAACAATATCTGTCTCTTCTGCATCAAGTACGAAATATACATTAATATCAACCTTACTCTTTACCTCCTTAAGAATTGCTCGGCCAAATGCTGAACTGAAAATGAGAGCACCAAATGCAACGAGTGAGAGCGTGAGAACAACAACAGCAGAGAAAGAAAGGAAACCATTTCTCCAAAAATTAACGAAACCTGATCGAGTTATTCTTTTGAATGTTGTAAATATCATAATTTAAAGGCTATATTTTCCATGCTTATCATCCCTCACAATCTTACCCTTCTCCATGGTGAGGACACGACCACCTACAGTATCAACCACCCCCTTATTATGAGTTGTGAGAAAGACAGTAGTGCCAAGTTCATTAATCTTCTGAAGGATTTTTATAATCTCATAGGTATTTACAGGATCGAGATTACCCGTTGGTTCATCTGCAATGATGATATCTGGTTGTGTAACGATGGCACGTGCAATTGCAACACGTTGTTTCTCTCCCCCTGAAAGTTCATGAGGAAAACTCCATATCTTGTGTCCCAAATCAACAAGTTCTAAAACATGAGGAACATCTGAAGCAATCTCACCATCAGTACGTCCGAGGGCTTCCATTGCAAAAGCAATATTCTCATATGCAGTCTTGTTGGGAATGAGACGGAAATCTTGAAAGACAGTACCGATACGTCTACGATATTTGTTCATATCTTTCTTCTTGAGACGATGAATATTTGATGATTCAAAGAAAACAGTTCCTGCAGTAGGGCGATCTTCTGCAATGAGCATCTTGATGAGAGTTGTTTTACCTGCACCTGAATGACCCACGACAGTAATGAACTCATTAGGTTCAATGCCAAAACTTACCCCATCGAGAGCGACAGATTCATCAGGGTATATCTTCGATACCTTGTCGAAATAAATCATATTGAGTAATTATAGCACATGAAAAAATCTTCAGGCTATAGCCCCCGCTCTGCTTCTATGAAATCATCGAGATCACCCTCAAGAACCTTCTCGACCTGAGAGGTCTCAACATTGGTACGATGATCCTTTACCATCTTGTATGGATGAAGTACATATGAACGTATCTGATTACCCCACTCAATTGAAGTAGTCTTGCTAATATACATACCCTTCTCATGTGCACTACGTTCTTCATCCATTTTCTTAAACAACTTTCCTCGAAGGATATCGAGTGCTTTTTCTTTGTTCTGAGCCTGCGATCGTTCTGAAGTTACATGCACAGATAGTCCTGTAGGTTTGTGAACAATACGTACAGCAGTTTCTCGCTTGTTAACGTTCTGACCTCCTGGTCCACCTGACTTAGCTATAGATATTTCAAGATCACCTTCCTTAAGCTCCACATCTCCAGCATGTATCTTTTCAAACTGTGGAATGACTTCCACCATAGAAAAGGAAGTGTGACGTAATTGCTTGGCATTAAACGGAGAGATGCGAACGAGACGATGAACACCACTTTCATTCTTGAGTGTTCCATACACCATCTTTCCCCTCACCTCCACCGTTATGTTCCGAAAACCACCATGGTCGTTTTCGTGAACATGAAGAATATCAACACTCCATCCTTTGTTTTCAAAAAACTTCTTGTACATGCGATACAGAATAGCAGAAAAGTCTTCTGCGTCATCACCTCCTGCACCTGAGAAAATGGTCATAATGGCATGACCAGCATCGTACTTTCCAACACCCATGAGAGAATTTTTAAGTTCAGCAAGTTCACGAATACGTGCTTGTGCCTGAGGTGGATTGTTCCAGAAATCAGGCGCGTTCATAGCCTGTTCAATATCAGCTATTTTCTTCTGTATATCGTCTTTGGTATTCATATGATGTATATATAGAGTATCAGAGGAATCCTTTAGTATGCAAGAAAAAAGGTGTCCCTACCCACAGGGGCAAGGACACCAAGCAACTCTCACCCGAGGGTGGGTTACTTACAGATGGCTCCGTAGTGTTACGCAGTACGTTGCCATACACATAACATAGCACACAAAAACTCCCCAGGACAAGCCCGGGGAGTACCTTACACAACAAGAAGGAGGAGGAGTCTTGAGGTGCTTGGTTAAAGTGAATACCTCCAACAACACTCGACATGACAGCTGGAATCAAAGCATCGCTGGAGGTATATTCCATCTCCCACACGGGAGATTGCAAACAACTTTCATATATAGTTATACACTATATATACATATTTTGTCAATAAAAAAAGTCGCTTGCAGTGATGTGATCCCATCACACTATACAAGCGACTGCATACCCCATCTGGGATACTTAGAACTACAGTCAGGCACATACCTAAAGGCATTTTGCCAACACATAAAAGTCATGCCTGACCGTGGGTTTCCACATGGAATCCCAAATTTACAAAAGATCAATGGGAGGGCGGGAGGGGAAACTCAAAACCTCCCACCCTCATGTGTACGTACGTCCTTCAGCACAAGACGTAGGGCACACAGTGACAACATAACCCATACAACAAAAAGAGTCAAGATCTCTCGTCTTCCAATATCTTTTTCTTCATGTCCTCTCCCCTGTTATACCCTCCCAGAGTTCCATCACTTTTTATCACCCTATGACACGGAATATCTGGGTTATAGTTTGTTGTAAGGATATTCCCTACCGCACGATACGCACGAGGACTACCTGCACGACGTGCAACTTCAGCATAGGTAAGAGTTTGTCCCTTCGGAATTTTACATACCACATCAAAAACCCTTTCTCGAAATGTAGAGTTCTTTTTCATATGAGCCAAAGGCCGGGATTGAACCGGCGACCCTCACTTTACGAAAGTGATGCTCTACCAACTGAGCTACTTTGGCACAGTGCACTCGGGAGCCAATGATCGGGATTGAACCGATGACCTCGCCCTTACCATGGGCGTGCTCTACCAACTGAGCTACATTGGCACTATGTGTGATGATAATATAAAAGAAGAGGTTAATCAAACAAAAAGAGGCTTTGGCCTCTTTTTGAGCAACATTATGCGCAGTCGACGGGACTCGAACCCGCAACCTCTCCCGTGACAGGGGAGTGCTCTAACCAATTGAGCTACGACTGCATACGGAGTAAATGTATCAAAAATACCATAAAACGCAAGTAACAATGGAAAAGCCAACCCGGAGGCTGGCTGTGTTTCCGAGGAGAAACACATCAATGTGATCTCCGAAATTCAAGTGTGATAAAACCGATAAAGGCTTGAGGTTCTCCTGAAAGCCCATCCCCCACAGGATACCTGCTTTCAATGCGAAACCTCACATCACCTTGATATGGGCCTAATTGGAATTGCTTGATCGGGGGGAAGGTAAAGGTATCAGAACCTCCCCTACTATTCCCCACACCGATTGTAAACGATTCGAAACTGCTTTTCTCCATGAACCGTTCAACCCAGCTTTCCTGAACTTTTTCATCCAGTGCAAACCGCACAACTGGATCCGATGATGCAACAATTCCCGAAGGAGTTGGAGCATTTGTTTGAAGGTTCAGTGATGAACCAGTATTGAGTGTATTCGTCCCTGCAATTGCAGAAGAAACGAGCACAGTCATGATGAGACCGACACACCACGCACATATAGTCTTCATACGATATCAAGCTACGTAACCACGTATATTCTAGCACTTATATGAACAACAGCAATGTATATTTGTGTCGGTGAATGGAATCGGACCATTGTTTGAGGCTTATGAGTCCTCCGTTCTACCATTGAACTACACCGACATATTATTTTTTACAACCTCGATTGAACCCAAAATCCTTCTTCTTAACCAAGAACTTTTTGCAACACGCATTCTTAACATACCACAATACAACGACTCATTTTTATACTCCCGTTTATGAAGAGTCTTGATAAAAATAGAATTACCAAATCTCTTCATTGGCAAGTCTAACAGATTTGACCAAAATTTCAATATTTCATGCTCCTGAGCTACAAAAGCATGGTTAATTACAAGATTAACAAAAATCTCATCAGGCGCTATGTACATTTGTTTTTGAAGCCAGACAAACATAAATTTCACCATTAGAGGGTCTGAATTTATGAAATTAAAACCTGCACCAGTCTCTTTTTTACTCCCCTCAGCCCAATATAGCGCAATGCCTATCATTAAATTATCTCTTACGGTAAGGTCTCCCAGCAAATTGATGGCTTCTATAAATTCCCCCTGTATTCTACCCTCCTTCTGTTGTTTGTTCATCATAACACCTTTTTTTCTACCAATAGAAGTTTCCTTTAACCACTTATTCTTAATTTTATTTTTTGCACCTTCTGATAACAAAACATTACGACACCAAAGACTAACAGTACTCTTGGCCACTCCATATTTCTTTGAAATATCCCTTAAAGACTTTCCGTTGATTCTTTCTTTGATTATTTTTTTATATAAGTATTCTTTAGACATATGTTTATATAACATTATATCTTAGGTTCGAAACTTTGAATAGCAAAAACTGGCGAATCTCGCCAGTTTTTGTATATCATTCTTGTTGCGGAGGCCGGAATCGAACCGGCAATCTTCAGGTTATGAGCCTGACGAGCTACCGTTGCTCTACCCCGCTATAACCCCCTCATAATACCATTGTACATTTAAAAAGCAAGAGATTATGTATACACACCCTATGAAGTAAGGGAGAATTCTTCAAAAACCTTTCTGTATAGACTCACAACACGTCGAGCTTCATGGTGAGTAAGTGAAAGCTCTGATCCCTCATGAGCAATATTGTTTCGCACCTTATGAGCCTCCCATGCCTCATTGAGTGATTTAAAATCTCCTTTGTTAACTCTTTGCAACTGCTCACCAATCCCCTCCCCTTTGTATCCCAATTTCACAAGCAATTCCCCAAGGAGAATATCAGCTTCGAGAATCGCCTGTCTCCAATCATTCTCACGATCAGACTCAACATACTCAAGTACCTTCTGCCATTTTTTTGTAAACACTCCATCAGCTTGAGTTACTTCATCAAATCCCATATCTACCGGAGCATTATACTTCTCTTCTTGACGACGACGAATTGAGTGTATTCTCTCAAGACAATACAAGATACCTATGAAAAGTGCGAGAGATACGGGAATTGAAAGTCCAATGATCCAACCAGTAGTATGTTGAATAGCTCCGGCAATCTCAGTTTCATTACCCATAATGAAATTATAGGCAGCACGTATATATCCGACAAAGTCGAATCCTGGTACCTGCAGACCTATGTTTGTATCATCGATCATAATATATTCAAATATCTTTAACGTAATTTACTCACCCAAAAATTCCTTCCCCACCTTGAAAAGAGTATCTTCTGCGCCATGAGTTGCTGTCATCTGAATTCCGAGAGGAAGACGTACTCCCTGTGACTCACTCCAACCTGAAGGCAATGAAAGAGCTGGCATACCCGTGAGATTTGCTGGTACTGTAAATATATCTTCAAGATACATAGTTACAGGATCAGAAATCTTTTCACCAATCTTGAATGCCGGAGCTGGAGTGGTTGGTGTTATAAGTATATCAACTTTTTCAAATGCTTTCACGAAATCTTCTGTAATTATCCTCCTCACTGCAAGAGCACGATTGTAATATGCATCATAATATCCTGAAGATAGAACATAAGTTCCAAGAAGAATACGTCGACGAACTTCCTTACCAAATCCAGCACCACGAGTACGGAAATAGTCCTGAATTCCATCTCTACCATCAACATGGAGACCAAAACGCATACCATCGAAACGTGCAAGATTTGAAGAAACCTCAGCAGGCATTACGACATAATATACAGCAAGAGAATATGAAATATGAGGAAGTTCAACATCGACAATTTCATATCCTAGTTTTTTAAACTTCTCAAGAGTTTCTTCAAAATTCTTCATGACATCAGGATGTATTCCATCACCTTTAAGAAAATCTCGTGGAACACCAATTATGGGTTTTAGAGATGCTGTTCGTGGGGTGTATGTCGAAGAAGATATGGTTGTTCCATCATGTTCATCCTTACCCTTCAAAGCCTTGAAGAGAATTTCTGTATCAGTGACGGTTTTTGCAAAAGGACCGATTTGATCAAGAGATGATCCCATGGCCATCACCCCATAACGAGAAACAGCACCATAGGTAGGTTTAAGACCAACAAGTCCACAGAAACTTGCAGGTTGTCGTATTGAACCTCCCGTATCAGAACCAAGAGAGATGAGAGCTCCATCATAGGCAAGGACTGCAGCAGATCCTCCTGAAGATCCCCCAGCAACTCGATTAAGATCGAAAGGGTTCTTGGTAACACCATATGCTGAATTTTCAGTTGAACCTCCCATGGCAAATTCATCCATATTAGTTCGACCGATGAACACAACACCCTCTTCCTTCAATTTCTTAATAACTGTTGCATCATAAGGAGCTGTGTACTTCTCAAGTATCTTAGATGCACTACTTGCACTTCTTCCTTGTATTAAAATATTGTCTTTCACTGCACATGGAATACCGGTAAGCAATGTTGCTGTTCCTTGAGTGAATCTCTCCTGAGCTTTCTCTGCCTGCTCGAGTACATCTGAATACACTTCAAGATATCCGTGAATATCAGAATCTTTTTCTCGTATACGATCGAGGTACGCTTGGGCAAGTTCAACACACGTGAAATCACCTCTCATAAGAGCTTCATGAGCTTTTACAACAGTAAGGTTTTTGAGATCAAGTGCCATATTAATCTTGTTCAATTATTTTCTTTACCGCAACAAATTCACCCTCCCTATCAGGAGACTCAGCAAGTACACGATCCCTGTCCAAAGAGACATGAGATTCATCCTTTCGAGTTACATTGTACAGAACGCCTGGTGTTGGAGAGTAGTCGAGATTAACTGTTGCTTTCTTTAATTCATCAACATAGGAAAGGATTGAATCAATATCTCGAGTGAGACCTTCTTTCTCAGATTCATCAAGCTCTATACGAGCAAGTTGTGCAAGATGTTCAACTTCTTTTACCGTAATCATAGCTCACATACTAGCATAGGATTTATGATTTCACCATTTTTAAAAACTCATCAGGGGTAAGTATAGTGACACCAAGTTCTTGAGCTTTTTCAAGTTTTGATCCTGCATTTTCACCCGCTACAACATAGGTTGTCTTACTTGAAACAGAACTTGAAACTGAACCCCCCATTGAACGAACAAGATTCTGAGCATAATCACGATCCATGTCCATCGTTCCCGTAAATACGAAAGTCTTTCCTACAAGAGGAGTATTTGAAACATTCCTCTTTGTCTCTATCGTCACCTCCTTACACAGCCGATCAATGATTTTTATATTCGAAGAATTCCTAAACCAGTCATAGAGTGATTGAGCAACAATCGGACCTACACCATATATTGATTCAATCTCCTCATAGGATGCAGATCGTATTTTTTCAAGATTTCCAAAATGCTCCGCTATATCATATGCAGTTTCTTCTCCTACCTGAGAAATGGAGAGTGAGGCGAGGAAACGAGGAAGTGTGATGGTGCGAGCTTTTTCAATTGCATCGAGAAGATTATCAACAGACTTTTCCTTAAAACGTGGGAGTGCGAGAAGATCACCACGCTTCAAGGTAAAGATATCATCATATGAAGAGATGAGTCCTTGTTCAAGAAGGATGTCGATAATACGAGGACCAAGACCATCAATATCAAAACATTTTTTAGAGACAAAGTAGTAGAAACGACGTTTAAGCTGATCGAAGGAATCTGTTGAAACACATCTCCATGCAACCTGTCCAGGAATACGTTCAATTTTACCATCTCCTCCACATGCAGGTATATGAGTTGGAAACACAAAAGGTGATGATTTCTTAGGGCGTAACTCTTTCACCACTGATACAATATCAGGAATGACATCTCCTGCTTTCTGGAGGATGACAGTGTCTCCAATACGAACATCGAGGCGTCGTATCTCATCCTCATTATGGAGCGTAGCGCGTGATACCGTAGATCCCGCAACTGTTACAGGGCTGAGATGTGCAACCGGAGTTATCACACCCGTACGGCCTACTTGCAATACAATATCTTCAACAATTGTTGTTACCTGCTCTGCAGGAAACTTGTACGCTACACCCCATCGCGGAGATTTTCCTGTGTATCCAAGTGCCTCTTGTATCTTCTTTGAATTTACCTTTATCACAATACCATCAAGCTCATACGGAAGATTATGACGCTTCTGTGTCCATTCGTTATAGAAATGTTCAATTTCAAGAACATCCTTACATACTCGTGTGTATGGATTTGTTTTAAAACCTTGTTCCTTAAGGAAAGAAATCTCATCTAATTGAGTAGCGGGAAATCCACCACTCACACTATCAATATCATAGATGAAGGAATCGAGTGCTCGTGAAGCTGTCATCCGGGGATCAAGTTGACGAAGAGATCCTGCTGCAAGGTTGCGTGTATTTGCATAGGGGGCTTCCCCTGCTCTCTCCCGTTCTTCATTGATCTTCTTGAGAGTTTCCTTGCCCATCCACGCCTCACCAACCACAACCACATCAAGTGGAGAAGGAAGAGAAAGAGGAATACTACGAATGGTACGGATATTTGAGGTAACATCTTCTCCAACAATTCCATCTCCCCGAGTGGCACCTTGTACAAATTGACCAGAGACATAGGTGAGGATAATCTTAAGTCCATCAATTTTAAGTTCACAACAATACTCAAGTTTTTCCTCAGAAACTCCAAATCTCTTCATGAAATTCCGTACCTTTTCATCCCACTTATGAAGCTCATTCACATCAAACACATCATCAAATGACCATTGAGAAGAAGTATGCTCTACCTTCTTAAACTCCTTAAGAGGCTCTGCTCCAACTCTTTGTGTAGGACTATCAGGGGTAACAAGATGAGGATATTTTTCCTCAAGTGATTCAAGCTCTCGGAAAAGAGAATCATATGCTTCATCAGAAATATCAGGGGTATCTAAGACATGATACAAATATCGATGCTTGTCGAGCACCTTTCGTAAATGTTGTATACGTGTATATGCCTCACTCTCGTTCATATCCATAAGGATATCACAGAGAAAGTTAGTATGTAAGGCGGAGGGCTCGTTCTACACGACGAGTATTTGTCTTGCTACATGATGATGTTGTATAGTCCCATCCCATATTGTACCCTCGTGTAAGTATCTCTGTTTGTGGTGCTCCATTGACATACGATTTGTTGAGGGTAACTCGAGAACATGTAGAGTCACCAATTCTTACATCAAATGAATATGAGTATGTTCCATATATTCCACCTGGACTTGTTTTAGGAACCGTTACACTTGTAAAACCACAGGATATGGTTGGATTAGCAGATGAAGTTGTGGCAAAGCGTCCATCGTCATGATACATAGCACATTCAAGTCCAGAATCTGCAGAGAAGAAGGCAATGGTTGATTCTCGTGCTGATGTGGCAAGAAGAAATTCCTTCTTACTAATATTGAGAATTGAAATCCCTATAGCAAGTACGACTGAGGATACAAGCACTGAGAAAAGAAGTGTGTATCCTCCTGAACTTTTTTTGTTATACATGCTTGTGTACATAATAATTAACGATATATATTAAACATCTCATTCTCGATAGTGACAATATTTTGAACCCTACCTGTTTTCCAACGTACATTAACTACAATCGTACACTTTTCATCACTTGTATTACATGCTCGTGTAGCCTGTCCTGCATTTGTCTTTTTGAAATAGAAACTACGACTAAAAGGAGATTTAATTGTTCCTGTTGTTTTAAAACCGGCACCATCTTGATAGAGAGAACATGTTTCTGAGAATGTGGAACATGATGAAATTGTTGGAGATACTCCTACAGTTTCAATCTTACACTCATTTCCACTCTCCCCTGCAGCAAAACATGAAGGTGCCCCCGACAAACCATTCATACCTGCAAGCCAACTTTGAGACGCATAGATATTGTTGTCTCTCTTGTTCTTAACACTTTCAATAACATCTTGTGCGAGGAATGATGCAGTAACCTGATCACGTGCATAGAGTGCAGACAGAAGAGACTTCTGAGCAATGGTAAGAGGACCAGCGATTGAAATCATGAGAATCGCAATAGCAACAAGTGTCTCGATGATGGTAAACCCTTTGTTATGTACAGATGGAGTATTCATATATTAAATAGTTGATCTCTGTGATACAGATGTTTGAACTTCAAATTCAGTTCTTTCACGAAGTCTTTCTCCTGCATATCCCTTGAACCAGAAAGAGGCTTGGGGTTGAGTTGGTGTTGGAGTTCCAGCTATATTCACATCAACCCGTGAACCAGTGAACTTTACATCAGGAGAAATGAGGGATGAGAATGATGATTGTGTGATATTTTGATCACATGTTGTCTGTTGAGCTTTTCTAAGTTCAAAAGCAGTTGAATCATTTGAATGCTGTCGATACCAATATGCATAGATGAGATTACAGGTAGGGATTGATGAACCCACTCCCGACTTTGAAGATCGGAAGGCAATGACCCAACCATTAGGGTTATTCATTAAATCATCACAGGTACTTATATTAAGAGTTGAGTTGTTTGTAATAACGTTTGCAACAACATTACCAGAGAAACTTAGGGGGGTTGGATTTGGCTTACAGTAATAGCTTGACCCCACACGCATCTCTCGAGACATTGATTCGAGAGCAAAACTTAAATTGTTAATTGATGTTTTTAAAGTCTGTGACTTCTTGTTTGAGTCAGTGATCTTGAGAAATGCACCAATGGCAATTACTGCAACAACAGTAAAGAGTGCTAGAGAAACAATCATCTCAATGAGAGTGAATCCTTTTTTCTTGTGGTGTAAGAGCGAGATGAAAATCATATAGTTTTAAATAACTGCAATCTGACCCGTAGAACGAACAAGTATCAATCGTGTATATCCGTCTGATGATGTAAGAGTGATGTTTGCAACTGAATATGTAGCTCCGCTATACCCCTTGATTATAGCATTTGGGTCTGGTCTCTTAAACAAAATATCAACAACAGTAGTTGGATCATTTGCGGGACATGACTGACCATTAAACGCACACACCTTTGAGATAGTGAGATTCGAACGTCGAATTATATACGGAGACCCGATTTCTTCACCTGAATCATAGGATGAATTAGCATTAGTGTCGGAGAAGAATATGAAAGAATTTCCTGTAGTAAAGTGAACTCCGTACGCCTTGTCAAAAGCATTAAGATTTCCAGGGGCCGAGCGTACATTGAGACCAAACGTTTGAGCATTACGTATGGTGAGAGCGACATCATAGGCAAGGTTTGTAAGGAGAACATCTTGATTAAATTTTCCATACTTAGCCAGAAGAAGTGCGGTCATGAAAGCAAAAATTGTCACAGTAACCACAAGCTCTATGAGAGTGAAGCCTTTCTGTTTCTGTGCTTTTAATTTAAAAATAGTCATCATATTACCTATCTAAATGATACCACATCAATACCAAATATGAGAACAAGGTACATCCCCAGTATGAGATATGGCCCGAAAGGAATTTCGTAATGAGCTTTGAATTTTCTGAGCACCACATACATCCATACAATACTTACAGGAGCAGCAATCCAGAATGACAGAGCAAGTGCAGAAAGTCCTGAGGTAATACCCAAGAGCCAACCAATACCGAGAATGAGCTTTGCATCTCCAAGCCCCATCCATTTTCCTTTTGAAAAATACCAGATGAGTGCGAAAGGTAATGCAAGAATTGGACCTGCGAGAAGATTGAGGGTTGATGGGATATGAAGAGAAAAATCTTCACCAATGAAAAGACGGAGGAATGCGATAATGGCAAAGGTATATACCAATCCATCAGGAATGATCTTGTGCTTTATATCATACAAGGTTATGACTACAAGTAATCCCGTTATAATGAAGTAGGTTAGAAGTGTGAAGGTACTGAAAAGATCAGTAGGAGGAAACGTAGTAAAGAGGAGTACAAAAAGTACACCCGATAGTAACTCTATAACCGGATACTGCCATGATATCTTGCTCTTACACTTACGACACTTCCCTCTCTGGAACAAGAAACTCAGTATGGGTATAAGTTCAGACCATGTAAGTTCCTTGCTACATGAAAAACATTTTGATCTACCACCAAGAGACATTCCTGTGTTGTAGCGAAGACCCACAACATTAAGAAAACTACCGATGAGAAGACCGAAGATGAATGGGAGTGCGAGTGAAATACTCGTCATAGATTAGAAAGCCTTTAGACAATAATCAGTAGGACCGTATGTGGCACCACTTGGTGCTGGAGACCCACTTGAACTCGGTGATCCTGAACTTGATGGAGAACCTGATGGTGCAGGAGATCCTGAACTTGAAGGTTGAGAACTTGGTTGTGATGATGGCTGAGATGATGAGTTTGCCCCAGGAAAACCAGTAAGGGCATTTGAATCGACTGTATTCGCCCCATTATCAACACAAAGACTGTTCTTCAAAGCATCACTCTGAGTTTCAAGTGTCGTTACAAGTATATAGTTGAGGGCAACAGTAGCGCCATTCACTAATGTATTTGTTGGAGTATATGTGTATGAAATATTTGTCTTAGGATCGACAGGAAGTGTTGAAATGAAATCACCGAGAGGTGTTGTGCATGTTGTAGTATCGGTAAGAGAAAGAACTTGAGGATATCGTCCACACTTCGCATAGTAGAGACTGAGAGCTGTTTGTATATTACCCACATCTGAAACACGACGAGTATCACGAGACTTTGCCTTTGCCATACCTTGATTTGCAAGAACAATAGAAGCAAGCACTCCGATAATTGCAACAACAACGAGTAATTCTACGAGACTGAATCCTTTAATGTATTTTTTCATACCAATAATTATAACCTAATTAGGTTTTACACAATAGTGGAGACTTGCTGGGCTACAACTAAAGTTTGCTGATTGCACAGCACCGTTTTGGTAGTATCCATTAACAGCCCCTGAGAACGAGTCGAGAAGTACGCTGTTATTACTCTCCAACTTTATATACAAGAGATAGTCTGCTGGAACTGTTGTGTTATCAATATAGTATCCATATGCATATGAGGTATACCCTGCATCAGTATATGGTTGAGGAGGTACAGGAAGTTGAGATATGTAATCAGAGAGCTTACCACCTCGTGCACACGTTGCACTTAGATTTGTAAGATTTTTTGGATATTCATTACACTTATCAAAATACAGATCGAGAGCCAATTGAATACTTCCAATATCTGAAATACGTTTTGCATCACGAGATCGAGCACGTGACTGTGCAAAGTTAGAAGTAATAATTGCGGTGAGAATAGCTATAATTGAAATTACTACGATAAGCTCAACAAGTGTAAAACCAAGTTTTTCAGAGAATCTTTTTTTCATAGTGTAAGTATACCATGGAGGTATTACCAACAAACAGTAGCAATGTTATTGATATCTGATGTATCAAATTGATTTACCGCATCAGCAGATGGGTTACCTGACTTTCCAGTACTATCAATACACCAAATATCAGTAGCAACAAGAGTTGTTGGATCTGTTCCTGGGAGACGAGCGTAGAGGGAATATGAATTGTCTGAGACAGTACCGTAGAGTTTTAGATCTGATGCTTTTGTCTCAAGACTTGCGAGGATATTTATTGCTGCAACACTCGCTGTACTTGTTGCAATTGGATTTGCAGAGCCATCAAAAAATCCTGTGAAAGATTCATTATTGTCATCTTGGTATAATAATGCTGATTTTTTGAAAGAGTCCATTTCTGATTTCATTGCTACAACCCTACCCTTAGTTCTCGAATTGTTTAGGCTTGGCAATACAACAGAAGCCAAAACTGCAATGATTGCAATAACAACCAACAACTCTATTAGAGTGAAACCTTTTTTATATATGTACATAAGATACATTATAACAAAATATTTTAGGACCACAATAATTCGTGGGTTTTTATGTAATTTAAAAAACCTCCAATAAAGGAGGTTTTTTAAATTACATAAACCAGATAAAATTTATCTAGTTACAAATATAATCTGTTGATGATGTTGCACCAGCAGCAACCTCTTTTGAATTACCAGTATAATCAACACACCAGTATCCAGAAACAGAACGAAGCTTTGCAGTAACAACCCAAGCTGTTGTAGATGAGTTATTAAAACACTGAGCAGCTCCAGCCCCACCAGCTGAGTTTGCAGCTGCAATAGCATTAGTAATATTTGTATCACCACAAACTCCACTGTAACTATTAGAGTTTCCATCGAACCAAAGTTCTGCCTGAGAACGAATTCCATTCAAGTTTGCTTTAATTGCAGCATCATTACCCTTTGTTCGTGCTGTATTAAGAGAAGCGAGAACAACTGATGACAAAATACCGATAATAGCGATAACTACGAGCAACTCAATCAATGTAAAACCTTTTTTGAAATATGACATAAATAAAAACTAAATAATAATCTTAATAATTCCCTTATCACACAATTATAGCAACAATATTTACTTATATATCAACAGCCAATGTGGATAACTAGTGGACAATTACCCCTATTGGGCACTTGCCACATTGTAAATTGGGATAAGAACTGAAGCGAGAAGTATCGCGACTCCTGCTCCAAGCATAACAATCATGAGAGGTTCGATGAGAGATACGAGAGAATCAACTGCAGTAGTAACTTCTCGTGCATAGAACCGAGCAAGGGTTTTCAAGATACCCCCAAGTTCTCCAGACTCTTCCCCCACCTTCATCATCTGAATCATAATACCTGGAATTTCCTTGTTACCAGAGAGAGCTTCTGATATTGGTTTACCAGCCTTCACTGCTTCAACTGATGATGAAATTATCCTCTTGTAAATCACATTATCAATCACAGTAGAAGTAAGTTCGAGGGCACGAATCATAGGAATACCTGAAACAAGCATAGTATTCATGTTGTCAGCTAATCGTGAAAGATATAGTTTTCTAAAGAGAGTACTGATGTATGGAATACTGAGTTTTACACGATCGAAGACTTCACGCCCCTGGGGAGTTCGTATATATCGAGCAAGAAAGAAACCTCCGATGATAGCAATACCGAGCACTATAAATCCATAATCAACAAAGAAATTACTAATTCCCAAAACTATCTTTGTATAGATAGGGATTTCTTGTCCAGAATCAACAAGAATCGCACTGATCTTTGGAATCACCATGGTAAACATGAGGATCATAACGGTGACAAAGGTAAATACAATGAAAGCTGGATAAATGAGTGCTCCCTTAGCTTTTGAAACCAGTTCATAGGTACGATCAAGATAGTCTGCGAGGAACTGAAAGGTTTCATTCAATTTTCCTGATTCTTCTCCGGCTTTCACCATACTGACATAGAAATCTGAAAAAACCTTAGGGTGTCGTGCGAGAGCTGCTGAAATTGAGCTTCCCGCCTGAAGATCATCAGCGATTGTAGTGAGCTTTGTACCTAACACCTTGTTCTCAGACTCACCTGA
>CAYMGJ010000001.1:6098-93752 GCA_964389975.1 uncultured Candidatus Saccharibacteria bacterium | reverse complement strand
CCTCCTTTGGTAAATTGTTCAATTGAATCTTTATGTTGCTTAACACTTCGTCGTATGAGGGTAAGGGTGCTCTCATCGTTAAGAAAGGTATCTGTACTTTTCTGAGCTATGAGCTCATTTGAAAAGAGGGCTATGAGTCCACGTAGAGTATCGAGTCTGATACTGTCCTTAGCTCTCATTGCTTCGATAACATGGTTTTTGATGGTTTCGTGTATTGTTGTCATACCTGATATACTATCATATATGAATACACTTATCATACTTCTCATTATCCTTGTCGTCATCGCCATTATCATCATGCTTGCTTTCTTTCTCCGTACTCGACAACCTGAAAAGAATGATGATGTGGGACTTAAGCTCATTCTTGAACAAATTAATGAATTAAATCGTACAGTAGATCAGAAAATTGGTGAAAATGCACGTCATATGAGGGATTCAATGCATTCTCAGCTATCAGAATCTGCAAAGATGATTCGTGATGTAACTGCAGGGCTCACTAAACTCGATGAGACAAACAAGCAGGTGGTATCTTTTGCTGATCAACTCCAGAATCTTCAAGATATTCTCAAGAATCCTAAACATAGAGGTATACTTGGTGAGTACTATCTCGAAACTCTTCTCCGCAATGTCCTTGCTCCAGGGCAGTATCAAATGCAGTACCCATTTGCTAATGGTGAGATTGTCGATGCTGCTGTCTTTGTTCGTGAGAAGGTAATACCTATTGATTCAAAGTTTTCTCTTGAGAATTACAACAAGTTTGTAAATGAACGTGATCCCGTTGAAAAAGAAAAACTCGAAAAGGTATTTGAGAATGATTTGAAACTCCGTATTCAAGAGACCGCTAAGTATATACGTCCAAGTGAAAATACTATGGAATTTGCATTCATGTTCATTCCTCACGAGGCAATATACTATGACCTCCTTACCAAGAAAATTGGAACAGGGGAGAGCGATAGTCTCATTCAACGTGCAGCTCAGAAATACAAGGTTATCATCGTCTCCCCAACCTCATTTCTGGCATATCTCCAAACGGTTTTACAGGGCCTTAAAGCGCTTCAGATTGAAGAACAAGCAAAAGACATCATTAAGCGAGTTTCTGATCTTGGAGTGCATTTAAAGAGGTATGAAGAGTATCATCAGAAGCTCGGAAGTTCACTTGGAACTGTCGTAAATCATTACAACAATGCGGGGAAGGAATTGAAGAAGGTCGACAAGGATATTTTACGTATAACAGGGGAGTCACCTGAACTTGATGTGGGGGTTATTGACCGCCCAGATGAGATAGTGTAATATGCTATACACTATGGCCACAACAGAATTTGCAGTAATACAAACAGGGGGAAAGCAGTACAAAGTACAGGCAGGAGATCGAATTAAGATCGAAAAGCTTGCTGGAACCTACAAAGAAGGCGACTCTGTCGTTTTTGATCAGGTTTTACTCGTTGATAACGGTACAGATACTACTATCGGTACTCCTTTCATTCCTAAAGCTACTGTTACTGGTACTATCGTAAAGATTGGCCGTCTCGCTAAGGTTAATGTCATCAAATACAAGCAGAAGAGTAAGTATTTCAAGAAGAATGGTCATCGTCAGCCATATTTTGAGGTAAAGATCGAGGGGGTTAAGTAACACAAAAGCAATCCATTATGGATTGCTTTTGTGTTATACCCTCTCCCTGTTCTTCAATGCACTCTTTATCGTATCAGAATCAGAATACTCAAGTTCTGTACCTGTAGAAAGTCCTCTACCAAGAACTGATATGGTATATGTATGTTGAGGAATTTTTCCAAGATATTCTCGCACTATCTCGGTAGTATGCTCTCCCTCTGCATTAGCATTCAGAGAGAGAATGATTTCAGTAAATTGACCGCGAGTAATTCTTTTCATGAGTTCAGTGAGTCGTATGCGCTTCTCAGGTTCTTTTTCAAGAATGGGAACAGTACCTCCGAGAACGAAGTAGTAACCAGAATATACTTTGCTTTTTTCAATTGCTTCAAGATCAACATCACGACTTACAATCATGAGTATATGAGTATCTCGATGAGGGTTGCGACATAGAGAGCACTTCTCTGAAGATTCAGTGCTGGGATAGAAGCGGAAACAATCAGTGCATACACGTATACTCCTCTTAATCTCTGTAATGAGACGAGAAAGTTCATCAAGATATGCCGTATTGCGGGTAAGGAGAAAATAGACAAAGCGTTGTGCTTGTCTTGGGCCAATTCCGGGGAATTCTCGAAAGTATTGAGCTAGTTTAGAAAGATGATCCATTGTTTCCTGTATCAAAATCACCAAAATCACTTTTCTCGATATTCATAAAGCTTGTTCGCTTGTCATCGAAGTAGAGTTCAGCGACACCAGTGGGACCATTTCGATGTTTTTCAATCATAATCTTTGCGATATTAGGCCGTGCACTCTCTTTGTTGTACTTGTCTTCACGATGGATGAAAAGCACCACATCAGCATCCTGCTCAATAGATCCTGAGTCTCGAAGATCGGAGAGGCGAGGCTCACCTCCTCTTTGTTCAACGGCTCGAGAAAGCTGTGAGAGGGCAAGAACAGGAACTTCAAGTTCACGAGCAAGTTGTTTGAGGGATCGAGATATTTCAGTAACTTGTTGCACAACATTATCAGACCCTCTGCTTTGAGTTGGAACCATGAGCTGGAGGTAGTCGACGATGATGAGACCAAGTCCTTTCTCACTCTTCAGTCGTCGTGCCACAGCACGCATCTTGAGGATATTGTTTGCGGGCTGATCATCGATGTAGATAGGGGCGGTAGAGAGACGATCCATGGCATCACGGATAGCTTTGAAGTCTGTATCAACTGAAAGATTTTGTCCTGTACGGAGCTTCCATGAATCAACTTGAGATTCTGCAGCAAGCATACGATCGACAAGTTGCTGTGAACTCATTTCAAGAGAAAATATACCCACAGGAACATTGTGTTTAATTGCTGTCATACGGGCAATATCAAGTGCAAGCGATGTCTTTCCCATAGAAGGTCGAGCTGCAAGAATGATGAGATCTGATTTCTGAAGACCTGCAAGCTTATTATCAAGAGCAGTAAATCCTGTAGGAATACCACGCAATTCATCCTTAGTTGCATGCAACTTATCAATACGCTCCCATGCATCAGTGAGTGTGTCTTTGATGGCGATGAACTTATGAGTTCCTGTATAGTTGGTAACTTCAAATATTCTCTTCTCCGCCTTATCAAGTATCTCCTCAATATCAATTTCTTCATTGAATCCAAGGTTCCCGACAAATTCAGAAGCAGTGATGAGTTCACGCATAATATACTTTTTCTGAACGATCTCAGCATAGTATTTTGCATTTGTTGAAGAGGGAACACCATGCACAATTTCAGTGAGATATGTCATTCCTCCCGCCTGCTCTATTACCTCCTTCTCCTTAAGGCGTGTAGAAAGTGAGAGAAGATCAATGGGAGTTCCTTTACCATGAAGCTCAACCATAACTGTCCAGATGAGACGATGGCGATCAGCATAGAAAGAACGTTCAGATACTACGTCCATAACTTCATGCATCATTTCTGGGCGAAGCATAATTGAACCAAGAAGAGCTTTCTCAGCTTCGAGATTCTGGGGAGGTATGCGGAGGTCTTTCGTCTTGAAATATGGTGAGGCGGTAGTAGTCATGTTTTTATGTAGATTCATTATACCAAAGAAAAAACTTCCACCTATGCATTGTGGGGGCATGAGGTGGATATGATGGGGATATGTAAAATCACCCCCAAGTTTCCTCAGGGGTGATGTGAATGTTTGGGTTAGATGGAGTAATCAACAGGGAGTTCTGGTTTTTCTGCGAAAAACCGACTAAGGTTTTTGTCCTCAAATATCTTGAGGCTATAACCTAATTCCCTGATACGTTCCATTCGCATGCGGATGAAATGTGCATCAGCGGCAACTAATTTACACCCATTCCATACTGATATTGTTTGAGTGTGTAGAAGACCTAAACTCTCCATAGTCATCTTGATATGTGCCAATCTGATGAGTTCTTTATCGAGGGAGTTTAGATCAGTGAGTGTCCGTGGATCAATGAGGTCATCACCATAGAGACTCCCAAGATTCTCCGCACATGCATGATTCCTCTCCATTTCTTCAGTGAGGCAATGCATTTTTTTCGACGATTTTCGGATTATAATAATCTGTAGCACAAACATGAGGGCGAAGAGAATCCATCCTTTTCCGGAATAGATGTAGGTTCCTCTGTGGGTAAAAAGTAATCCAATGGAGTAAATGATCACAGACCAGCCTGCAATATCATTGACCTCCCGACATATTTTAATGGCTTTGAGGTGTTTTTTGAGATTTCCGTAGAATGTACGCATAGACCCTGGAGTTATACCACTCTTCATTTCATAATTATGGACAACCTGACGTACGAAATCAAAATTATCGTACATGTACTCAAATGATTTTCCTCGAATCTCAATATCCCTAAACTCTTTTTTCTTACTCATACCAACCGTTCCTTTCATATATCGAATAGTTGTATGTATAGGGTATCAGCCCCGCTTCCTATGTATTTCACTACAGAGAAAGACTATACACATGGACTGTTATTCGACGAACATATCCATGTAAATAATTACCATATTTTTTAATAAAAGTCTAGAGTATGGGTTTAAGGGTAAACCCATCCTTTTCATCAATCACTTCGTACCCTCGATCATGGATTTCTTTTCGAAGTGCATCAGATTTCTCCCATTCCTTCGCTTTTCGAGCTTCTTCACGAGCTTCAGCAAGTGCTAATACCTCAAGGGGTATTTCTTCATTGCGGAGAGATTGTACGGCATGAAGTCCAAGTCCAAATACTTTGTCAAAAGAAAGAAGAAGTTCAACTTTCTCATGTGATTCAAGTGAATGGTCTTTAATCATATCCCACATAAGGGCAACTGCTCGTGGCATGTCAAAATCATCACATATTCTTTCTTTGAATTCCTGTCCATAATTACGAGGATGAGCACTCGCATGCACATGTTCATGTTCAAATTCTTGAAGTCTCATAAATGTCTCTACAAGTCGTATATATGCGTTTTGTGCACCTATGAGTGCTTCATGGGTGAAGTTAACGGGAGTTCGATAGTGGGAGGTAAGGAGCCAATAGCGGAAGGCAAGAGGAGATATTCCTACATCTTCAATATCTTTAAGTTTAAGGAAATTACCTCTAGACTTAGACATCTTAGTATCTTCAACGTTCATAAATCCACCATGTATCCAGTAGTTTACGAAATGTTCATGAGTAGCAGCTTCTGATTGCGCAATTTCATTTGTATGATGGGGGAATATGAGATCAATTCCTCCTGTGTGTATATCGAGTGTTGGTCCAAGGATACGTGTTGCCATAGCTGAACATTCAATATGCCATCCAGGCCGTCCTTGTCCAAAAGGTGCATCCCAGTATACATCTCCATCTTCAGGTGTCTTAAACTTCCAGAGAGCAAAATCTCGAGGATTCTCTTTCTCATATTCATCATTAGAAATACGTTCCCTCACTTCATTCTTTAGATTGAGGTGTGCTAATTCTCCATATCCTTTTGAAAGTCCAATACTGAAATATATTCCATCTCGTGTCTGGTATGCTTTGTCATTTTCAAGAAGTATTGAAATCATTTCAATCATTTCATTGATATGATCTCGAGCTCGTAAGAGATGATGGGGTGTTAATATATTTACTGAATGTATATCTCCAAGAAACAAGGTTTCGTAATGAAGAGTAACTTCTGCAAGAGGTTTCTTCTCTTCCTGACTTCGTCGTATGGTCTTGTCATCAACATCAGTTATATTCATAACTTGAGTAACTTTGTATCCAGAATATTCGAATACACGACGTATGATGTCATTCATAATGAAGGTGCGGATATTTCCGATATGTACTCGATCATAGACGGTAGGTCCACAGTGGTACATGCCAACAGCCCCTGCTTTGAGAGGTTTAAATTCTTCTTTTTCACCGCTGAGGGTATTGTGTATATACAGTGTCATTGATTTAAAGCCAGCCCTTTTTCTTGAAGAAATAGAACATACTAAGTCCTGCGATTATAACAATACCGACGAGAATTTCCCAGTCATAGGCATTTCCGATAATGGGAGTGTGTTCGCTTGGTATGAGGAACAGGGTGAGGAAAAGATTGAGAGGGAAGGTTACAAAAGCTAATATTGAAAAGAGTTTAAGATGCTCATTCTGCTTTGTTGAGAGAAGTGAGTCATTGGTATCACGCAAATCATTCAAGAGTTCTCGATTTCGTACGATATTGTCATGGATACTCGAGTATTCAGAATTTATATCATCAAGGTATATAGAGAAATTTTTTCCAAAAAAATCTTCAGGAACAGCACTAAATGATTCAAGTGTTTGCTTGTGAAGGTGTATCGTTTGTTTAAAATCAATTAATTCTCGTGATAGGTTGGAAAGTACTTCAACCATATTACGCTCATGCCCAAGGAAGATATGCTCCTCAACTGTTTTGAGTGCATCTTTAATATTCTCAAGATCATGAGAAAGATGTCCGTAGATCTTCTTCATCATGTAATAGAAGATGAGGCCAGCATGTTCTCCGACACCATTCTTGTCGAGAATTGAATTAGTTTCGAATACTCGAGCAAAACTATGAAGAGGCTCTACTGTCTCTGATCGTGAAGTGATGATGAAGTGAGATCCGATAACAAAATCAACTTCCTTCTCTACTACCACAGAGTTTCCCCGTACCTTAGTTCGTATGGGAATTTGAAGTGCAAGGAAGATATAGTTCTTGTATACATCAACCTTTGGCTTGCGAGTAGGGGAGAGAAGTTCTTCTCCTACAAGAGGATGAAGTCCATGCTTCTTCACGAGTTCACTTACATCAGTTGCGGTAGGAGATTCAACGTCAATCCATGTGAGATTACGATACGTATATGTTTTTATCATATTTGATAGTATAATCCATTATCATATGAATAATCAACAACAAAAAAATATAGCGCTCGGCATCCTTGGCCTTGTCATCGCTCTTTTTTCATATTCAATAGGTCATTACACAGGAGAGAAGAAAAATGTTTTTGTGGATAATGTATCAGCTTCCCAACTCGAACCTTTTTGGAAGGTATGGAGTGTACTGAATGACAAGTATGTTGCGGCCACAACAACTGACACAGAACAGCGTATCTGGGGTGCAATTCAGGGTCTTGCTGCATCTCAAGGTGATCCATATACTGTCTTCTTCCCACCTGAAGAAAACAAGGCATTCAAGAGTGATATAGCAGGTAACTTTGAAGGTGTTGGTATGGAAATTGGAATTAAGGACGGTACTCTTACCGTAGTTGCTCCTCTTAAGAATAGTCCAGCATTTAGAGCCGGAGTTCAAACAGGTGACAAGATAATTAAGATCAATGACACGATAACGACAGATCTTCCTGTTGATAAGGCGGTAAAGCTCATACGAGGAAAGAAGGGAACAGGGGTGAAAATTCTCTTTGTTCGAGAGGGAGTTTCTGCTCCTTTTGAAAAAGAAATTATCCGTGATGTCATCGATATTCCCACCATCGAAACTGAGGTGAAGTCTGGTTCTGGATCTGCTGATAACGGTGGGGTTGGACTTCGAAGTGATGGAATATATATCATTCGTCTCTTTAGCTTTACTGCACAATCTCCTGAATTGTTCCGAACAGCTCTTCGTTCCTTCCTTGAATCAGGTTCACATAAACTCATTATCGACCTTCGAGGTAATCCAGGTGGATATCTTGATGCTGCGTGGGATATTGCAAGTTGGTTCCTCCCTTCTGGTAAAATCATTGTAACTGAAGACTTTGGAGGTAGAAGTTCTCAAAACCGAGAGTACAGGAGCAAGGGATATGATGTTATGAACAAGTACTTTGGTGCATCCAAGTACAAGATTATGATTCTTGTTGATGGGGGTTCAGCTTCAGCAGCAGAAATTCTTGCAGGAGCTCTTCAGGAACATGGTGTAGCAGAACTTGTTGGTGTAAAAACCTTCGGTAAGGGATCAGTTCAAGAACTTGTAGAGATCACCCCAGAAACCTCTCTCAAGGTAACCATAGCTCGATGGCTCACTCCTAAGGGTCATAATCTCTCTCATGATGGCCTTAATCCTGATATTGAGGTAAAGCCTAGTCAGAAAGATATCGAGGGTAAGGTTGATGTTCAGCTTAATAAGGCAGTTGAAATTTTACGAAAAGCACACTAATATACAGATATATGAAAATAATATTATTGAAAGATATACCAAAGGTAGGTAAACGATACGAAACAAAGGAGATAAGTGACGGTTATGCGCTCAATATGCTCATTCCTAAGGGTGTTGCTATCGCTGCAACTCCAGATGCTGTACGACGAATTCAGCTTGAAAAAGCTCGTCATGAGGGTGAGAAGAAGGTTAATGAAGAACTTCTCGCTAAGAACCTCAAAGACCTCTCAGGACAGACTATAGAGCTTAAGGAGAAGGCAAATGAAAAGGGACATCTCTTCGCAAGTATTCATATTCCTGAGATACTCTCTGCAATTGAAAAGACTACTAAGCTTAGTATTCCAAAGGAAAGTATTGTTCTTGAAAAACCTATCAAAGAGATTGGAGCTCATGAAATACCTGTTCATGCAGGTTCTCATAAGGTTACTTTCACTCTCGATATTAAACCTCTCTAAAAAGGGAAGGGGGTATAACAAAAAAGACCGGATACTCCGGTCTTTTTTGTATTCTAATAATTATTTAACGTTAACGATCTTCTTCTTCATAGTAGTGTTGTCGAAATGAACTTTTCGCTTCATCTTGAATTCAACAGTACCTTCCTTCAAAGCAAAGAGAGTATGATCCTTTCCAATACCTACATTCTTACCAGGAAGAACATCTGTTCCTCGCTGTCGTACGATAATTGAGCCGATCTTAACAGCTTCGCCGTCATTTACCTTAACACCCAGGTATTTTGGACCTGAATCTCGTCCGTTCTTCGATGCACCTCCTGACTTTTTCGTTGCCATAGTGAAAACAAGTATATACCGAAAGAGGGTATAAAAGCAAGTCCCTTTACGGGTGGTAATAGATATTGTCCTAAAACCCATATTTTACAAGGTACTTTAGTCTTTTTTACCATCAAAACGCTTGACAGATATTATGAAATATGCTAAGATTATGGTCAAGAGTGAGGTATTTGTAGAGTCATATCTATAGGTACCTCATTTAAATTATATGATTGAACTTACAACAGGTGTGATGTTTCTCTTGACCTCAATGTATGGAGGATCAACAACAGACAATCTTGGAGCGGTAGCAACAGCAGATTCTGTATCAATTAACCCTTCAACAGTAGTGGTAGGGAAGATGGATCGAAAGCAAGTTGAAAACTATCTTAATGAACGCTATGCTGACACACCAATTCTCATTGAAATTGCACGATGTGAGTCAACATTCTCTCATTTCGATAAAAATGGAAAGGTGACTCGAGGTATGGTAGATGATGCTGATGTCGGAGTTATGCAAATTAACGAACGATATCACCTCGAAACAGCCAAGAAGCTTGGATATAACATATATACAGTAGAAGGTAATGCTGCATATGCAGAATATCTTTACAAGAAATATGGAACAGAGCCATGGAATGCCTCAGCTAAATGTTGGGGAGACAAGGCACTCTCAATGAAATAATATTCAAACAAAAGAGATCAGGGAAACCTGGTCTTTTTTGTTTGTATTGACATATGTATAATTAAATTGTAATCTATTGTTAGAATGTAAAGGTCAGTAATGGGAAGCATTTGTTTCTCATCCTTTACTCCAGAACTTCTTTTATGAGACGAAAACACACACAGCTATGGCCAGTATTCATTGCCATGGTTATTGGAGCGGGTATTGCGGTCATCTATCGTGAACTTCTGAAATTACCACCGAAGCAGGTAGCTACCACTCCAGCTTGGCATATTGAACCATGGGGAACTGGAGTCATCACTTCAACTCCCTCACATGCCCAGCACCAGGCGTTCAAAACAAGTGACTTCCTTGTCATTTCCTTCACTTCGGATATTACCAAAAGAGAATGTTTGGGGATCATTGATCCTCAGATCGCTGATATTGGCGATTGGGCTCCGGGAGACAAGGTTAAAGTCGGAAGGCTTGTTCGGCCTAAAGACAATCCCCCTTACGCGGAACCTGTTCTCATTAGTCTTGTTATCATTGATAGGATTGAGTAGTCACTCCTCTCAAGAAAAACCGTATGGTCGCGCCCTGCGGTTTTTTTTTATGTGATATATTGACTACCTCAAATATAAATGTTAGTATATTTGAAGGAAAGGAATCTCAGTAGAGGCAATGAATGTCGTTATTGAGATCAAAGAAAAATGAATATTAAATGGCTCCTTAAGAACATTGTCCGTGGTTTCCTCGGACTTGTGATTGTAATGCTCATACTAGCAGCATTAATTAACATCAAGAGCAGAGATGTCCGCGGATCAGGAGGTGATTGGTTTGAAGTCACGTCTCTCAAGCTCGCGAGTGGAGATATTTGGGAGGTCACACTATCCGAGCACTCTCCTGCTCTCGTTTCTGCAAGCATGCTCACTACAAACAAGTTGGTTCCTGGAGATTTCGTGAAAGTAAGGTCACATGCTCTGGAAAACCCAACAAATCCTTCTCATCAGCATGATTACGTCTCTTTTGTCACTGGATGGAAGCGTGGGGAAGGAAAGTAACCCCCGAAGGAGAATCTTTTCAAGAAAAACCGCATGGTCGCGCCCTGCGGTTTTTAATTTTTTACTTAAGCGACCATTATCAACATGTCGTGCTACAATATCTAAAAGTACAAATTTAACAAAGGAAAGAATATGAAAATACCAGCTAAAGTTCCAGAAAATGGTTTCTACTATCATTACAAGCATAATCTTAATGGACCTATAAACGACTATGCCTACGAGGTTGTGGGAGTTGGCGTTCATACTGAAGATGATTGTCGTCCAGAGGATGCGAATATGGTTGTATATCGGCCACTCTATGAATCAACTGTGTTTACGGCCGGTAAACTTTTTGATCTACGTCCACTAGATATGTGGATGGGGGATGTAACCAAAGACGGTAAAACTTTTCCACGTTTCCAACGCATTCTTGATCGAGAGATCATTGCAAAGCTCAAGACTATCAGAGATGAAATGTATGGGTCTTTAATGTAAGGGATATCCAAGATAACAACTCTCAGGGTTGTGTGTAACCGCTCACGAAAACCAAACGGCTTTCCGTCGGGCGGTTTTCTTTTATCTGGTTTGATAAAGGGGGAGAGTATGAGTTCCGTGATTTTAACTACGATACTCTCAGGCCATACCACGTCGCACAATATATCTTTTACGCATTACATACCTTAAAATAAAGCCGGTATTTCTACCGGCCTCATTTTCTACCTACCCCCTACTGAGTTCTAAAAAATTATAATTGATGTCTGGAGAATCTTTTTGCATGAGTGATGAGAGAGCTGTATTCCAAATAAGTTTTATAAAAATTTCATTCCACAAAAATAATACAGGTTTCTTCAAATACGTTGTCCAGATGTATACTACTGCATCTTTAGCATATTCTATGTTGCTTCGAGCTACTGGTGACTCTATAGCCTTCCGTACATCAAACCCAAGGGCTCCAAGTACCACAAGGGCAATAACTGATATGATAATCCATTTAATCATAAAGATTTTAATTTATTTATATACCTTTCAAGTATACCATCCTCAGACACATGATTTAAAGGAATGAAAGTGGATTAAGGTATGCCTTTATATCAGCAAGAGGTATTGTTACATTTTTACAATTCACACTACTGGTGAGTTTCGTAATACGAACTCCTTCAGAAGCATATACTCCGAAATGAAGATGGGGGCCTGTTGAGTATCCTGTATTACCACTGTATCCAATCATGTCACCAGTAGATACTTCCTGTCCTTGTACAACTTTCTGAAGCGAGAGATGGGCATAGAGGGTTGAAAGTCCATTGGGATGTTTAATCATGACCCATTTACCATATGAATAGCAACCACGTACGATATCAGTATTACCAACTCCGATAACGGTACCACTGAGAGCTGCTTGTACTGGTGTACCAATTGAAGCAGCGAAATCAACTCCTGTATGACCTTTACCGTTGTAGATCTGAGGGTTTTTAGTAGCAAACTCCGTATTACCAAAGTATTGGGTTATACGTATGCTTGAAAGGGGCCATTTAAGTACTCCTGTACCAGTACTTGGTATACTGTTGGGATCGATGGCAATCTTGAGGGCAGATTCGAATGAAGCGACTTCCCTCTCAAATGCTTCTTTTTGAAGGAGTTTGTTTGCAAGAAGTTTTTTGTAATCTGCTTCTGTATTTTTTGTTTCAGCAAGGAGAGTATTCTTCTGCCTTACCGTCTCTTTAATGACACTTGTTTGATTCTTAAGATCGTTTGTAAGATCAACTAACTCAGCTTTCTTCTGCTCAGTTAATTTCTTGTTTTTTTCAAGATCTGTCTTTATATTCTTCAAATCCTCGATCTTCCCCTGCATATTCCCTTGCAGGGTATCGAGTTCATGAGAAGTATTCCAAAGTTCTGAGAGAGATGCTGAACTTAATATGATTTCAAGAGGAGAAAGAGCATTAGCTTGTCCCATTGCTCGAAATGATTGAGCGATTACTCTATGTCCATCGGTAATCCGTTCACTTTTGTCACCGATTTCTAATGAGAGTTGCTTAATCTCGAGATTTTTTGTTGCAATCTTGCTCTCTGTTATCTTCGTATCAGCCTCGAGTTTCTTGCGAGAAATATCAAGCTCCTTAAGGGTTGAACTGAGGCTTGCTTTCTCTTTACCGATAGCTTCAATTTCTTTCTGATATCCTTGTATTTCTTTCTCAAGTTTCTTAATCGTATCATTCCCTGCTTCAATCTTGTTTTTAAGCTCCTCAACACTTTGAGCATGAGAAATATATGATCCCGTAAGGAACATGAATATGAGAATACTGAGTGAAATAATTTTTCTAGAGAGATTCGTAGGCATGGGTGAGGCGTTTAAGCGTTTCTTCCTTGCCAAGAATTTCTGAGATGATAAAGGGATCAGGAGATTTTTCTTTCCCTGAAAGGGCATAGCGCATAGGCCAAAGTACATTACCCCTCCCCTCTTTTTCTGCATATGACCAGAGGGCAGTTTTAACAGATTCTTTTGAGAAATCAGTAAGTGATGAAAGGGTTGTGAGGATATACTGAAGATGAGATTTTGTTTTCTCTCGATCAGGTTCTTTTTTCCAGAGAAGGGCATCAGGGGTATAGTTCTCGACATGTTCGACAAAAGAGAGCTCCCCTGCTATGAGTCCAGGAATTTCTCCAAAGGATACAATTCTTTCCTTGAGAAGTTGTATAACTTGAGGTGAGAGAGTTCTCTGTGCAAAAGATTCAGCATATGAGGTAAATTCAGTAAGTGAAAGCATTTCAATATATTTCTTGTTGATCCATTGAAGCTTTTCTTCACCGAATACTGCACCTGCTTTCTGCACTTTCTCAAGCTTAAACTGAGACACAATCTCTTCGAGAGAAAGTATTTCCTGATCAGTTCCAGGATTCCATCCAAGAAGAACCATAGAGTTGATGAGGGCTTGTGGAAGGTATCCTCTGTCACGATATTCAGTGATGGGAAGAGCTCCACGTCGCTTCGAGAGCTTCGATCGGTCGGTACTGAGAACAAGAGGAATGTGAGCGTATTGAGGAACAGGTGCCCCAAGTGCTTCATAGATGAGAATATGGCGAGGTGTATTTGAGATATGATCTTCACCGCGAATAATATGGGTTACCCCCATATTCATATCATCAACAACAACAGCAAGATGAAAAACTGGTTCTTGCATATTTTTTGCAATGATGAAATCGCCGAGATCTGTAGTATCAAATTCAATACGACCTCGGATAATATCATTGAAGGAAACTTTCTTGTTAGGGTTTTTAAAGCGGATAACTTCAGTTCTACCCCCTTCTTCTTTCGGAGTCTCCTTAGAAATATATGCATGACCAGAATCAATCAGTTTCTGTAATGCTTCAGAATGTTTTCCCACCTGCTCTGATTGACGGAAAAAATCATCGTGAGAGAGACCAAGCCATGAAAGACTTTCAAGAATATTGTCTTCGTATTCTTTCTTTGATCGAGCCTTATCAGTGTCTTCAATACGAAGAATGAACTTACCACCATTCTGGCGAGCATAGATGTATGCAAAAAGAGCGGTACGATAATTACCTAAATGAAGAAGACCTGTAGGTGATGGTGCAAAACGTGTGACAACTTTCATAGATGGGGACATTATAGCAAAAAAGTACCTCTTAGGGTACTTTTTTGTTGAATATATCTCAGAGTTTACTATCCCTTGATTCCTGTAACACTAGCTGAGGCTCGGAAGATCTTCATGATGATTTCTCCTCGTGAATCCTTCAAAGGCATATCCTTCTTAGCATCGAACTTCTTGTCTCCATCATCAGTGTGAAGCATAGCGTAGTATACACCACCTTCAACTGTTGGCATTGTCAAAGTTATCTTGCCTGGATTGATTCCCTTGTCAAAATACTGGTATCCAATTACATCTCCTGGTGTTCCATTGTTATCCTTGTGAATAACTACGAATCCTGGTTGAGAAAATTGAACTGAAGAAATATATACGATATTTCCTGGGAATTGATCTGAGACAACAACTCGATTAATGTCTCCTGTCTTAATTCCATCAACTTCTGAAGATGTATCATCTGTTACGTCAGTAGGAGTAGAAGATCCACCCTTCAACATAACATAACCAACGACAACGAGAGCGATGATAACAATGACTGTTACCACCCACTGCCATGTCTTTATACCTGTTCCTGCTGGTTCCATATAGTATGTTTTAAATTAAATTATTAATAGGCTTCTCTATATAAGCTTGTAAGTTAGTATAGCATTTTCTTACTCATGCTTCAATGCAATTTCAAGTATAACATTCGCTATTTTATCAGCAGCATCAATATGGCTCCATTGCTTAGCATTTTGACGCATTGCATCCTTAATATGCTGATTATTATTAATCCTGTCAATTTCTGAGATGAGAATATGGGAACTTAAGTTTTCTTCCTCAATAACAACACATGAACCGTTGCGAGCATATGAAAAAGCATTCTTTACCTGATCATGACTGATTTTCTTTGAAAGAGGAATGATAATTGAAGGAATACCCCATGCTGCAATTTCAAATATAGTTGAACCACCACGTGATATGATGACATCACTTACCCCTGCACTCATACGCATGGCAAGATCATTGAGGTAATCGAAAGGATGATATCGATATGCATATTCACTGGTTCCAAGACTAATCTTGGCTGTCTCTTTTACAGATTCAAAATTCTTTTTACCAGTTTGATGAATAACTTGATATCGGGTAACAAGTTCAGGAAGACCATCGATAATGGCATCATTAATGGTTTGAGATCCTTGTGATCCACCCATGATGAGTATAGTAGGAGTTCCTTCCTCGAGATTAAGGAATTCACGTGCACCATTGGTAAGGGGTTCACGTATTTCTTTTCGTATAGGGTTTCCGGTGAATGCAATACGGCTCTTGTCCTTAACCATAGTAAAAGTTTCTCCTGCATCAGGGTATGATAGAGCTATTCGAGTAGCAAACTTCGCAGCCCATCCATTCACTCTTCCTGGAGCACTATCAGATTCATGGATGATTACAGGTATACGGAGAAGTCGAGCCGCAAAGAGTGCAGGAAAACTAGCGTATCCACCTTTTCCAAATACAACATCAGGATATATTCTGTAGAGCTTTATAATCGCTTGGAGAACACCGAAAGCAGTTTTGAACATATCAGTAAGATTGAGAAGAGAGAAGTAGCGTCGAATCTTACCTGCTGGTACTGATACGAACTCTATATCATTATCAAACAATGCTCGAGGATTATACTGACTTGGAGCCATGTAATAGAGTTGAGGAGTAAGTATTTTACGTTCCTTTGCTTTTTCATAAACTGATTGAGCAACTGCAATGATGGGATAGAAATGACCTCCTGTTCCTCCTCCTGTAAAAAGAATTTTCATAAGTTATTTCGTTACTTTATATTTAGAAATATTTGCAATGATTCCCACTGCGGCAAGGGTAATGATGAGTGCTGTACCTCCATGACTCACAAAGAGAAGAGGCATTCCTGAAAGTGGTATGAGTCCGAGCATGGATGAAATATTCATGTATGACTCTACGATGATAAGTATAGCAATTCCAATCACAGTAAGTCCACCAAAGGTATCTGGAGATCGTGATGCAATCCATATTGATCGTAAGAAAAGAAGGAAGAATGCAATAACAAGAAATGTGCTACCGAGGAAACCGAATTCTTCAGCTTGAACAGCAAATATTGAATCCCCTATCGGCTCAGGGAGATAGTTGAATTTCTGTATACTTTGTCCAAAACCTCTACCTGATATTTGTCCCGATCCAATAGCGATAAGTGATTGTTGAATTTGATATCCAGATCCCTGAGGATTCTGTGAGGGATTGAGATAGGTCATGATACGTTCACGTATATAGGGACGAACATACATAACTGAACCAAGAGCTATGAGGGAAATGAATGCAATAATCGCAATGTGCTTCAATCGTGCACCTGAAATAAAGAGCATAGCTAAACCTGTTACCGCTATCACAATCAATGTATCAGTATCCGATTGGAGAAGAAGGAGAATACCGAGTAATCCCATAATACCAAGGTATGGTAGAACCCCATGTTTAAATGTATGTATCTTGTCCTTCATTAAGGAGAGTAATGCTCCAAAATATATAATGAAGGCAATTTTAAGAAATTCTGAAGGTTGAAATGTTACAAAACCAAGATCAATCCATCTTGATGCTCCTCCATGGGTAAGGGTAAGGGCTGGTATGAATAAGAGGAGATTAAGTACAAGAGCTCCAAGGAGTATGAAGAAAGCATATTTACGAAGTAGTTTGTAGTGAACCTTAGACATTCCCCAGAATGCAAGACCCCCGATAATTAATCCAATAGTTTGATTGAGTGCAACTGATGCAAAACTTGCTCCTGTTCGAGCAAGGAGGCCAAGTGATGCTGAGCTAAAGATAAAGAAACCAGCAAGGGCAAGTGCTGTGACATTGATGAGGAATAAGGTATCAATACTAGGCTTGTTCTGCATTGATTGTAGTATTTTTAAAGTTCTCTATATCTTTCCGTATGGCTTCAAATTCAGGTAAATCTTGTATATGAGAAATACCCAAGTGGGACAGAAGTTCGAGACTCGGCTTATACAAGAAACTTCGTGCATCTTTTTCATTATCGCTCCGCTCTATAAGACCACGTACAAGGAGATTGCGGATAATAAACTGTGAACTTACCCCTCGTATATAATCTATATCAGGACGAGAAATAGGGCCTTGATAGAGAATGATAGAGAGAGTTTCAAGACCAGCTTTCCCTAAGTCTCTCGAAAGTTCATCTTTGGTTATATCTTGTATCAACTGAGATACAAGAGGTGAAGTTGCAAGACTTATTTCAGTATCATATTCAACCACTGTGATTCCCCTTCCCTTGAGAGATTCTTTCAATCGAGGTAATGCATCGTGTATATCTTTCTCTGTGCATTTAAGAAAACCACTTAGTTTTTTAAGTGACATCGGTTCCCCTTTCCAGAAGAGAATGGCCTCAAGAGCTGTTTCAAGTGAATATGACATATTTTAATTATACCGCGGAACCCCTATCTGTTGAGTTTCCATGTGTATATCTCCCTTATGATCATCCTGTGTGGCATGGATAACTCCTTGTTTTACAAGTTCAAGCATAGCAAGAAAGCTCACAATGACATTAACTTTTTCATGTTTGTGACTAGCAGAGAAATCACTGAACTTCATACGTAAGCTATGGGTAATCCTCTCTGAAAGACTATCAATCATAGTTTCAAGACTGATAACCTGACGTATAACAGCTTTAGGTGCAGATTCTTTCTTTGGTAATGAGGTAATGATATTTTTTAATACCTCAACAAGAGAAAGAAGATTCATTGATTGATGAGGGGAGAAAACCACAGGAGTTGCATGTGTTGTTTCTGGAAAAAAAAGAATATGTTCTCCAAACATTTTCTTAATATGTACACTCCCCTCCTTTATCCTCTGATATATCTTGAGACGTGTTTCAAGATCATGTATCCCCTGCTCTTCTTCTTCAGTGAGGGTAAGAACAGGAAGAAGAGATTTTGATTTAATGAGAAGGAGAGTTGAGGCAATGAGTATGAATTGGGCAGATTCTCCCATAGGTATATTTTCAAAGTTTTCTATATGATGTATGAAATCATCAGTAACCTGTGCAAGAGATATATCATTGATGAAAAGTTTCTTCTTTTCAACAAGAGAAAGGAGAAGATCAAGAGGACCTTCGAATGTTCCAGTCTTTATCCTAAAAGATTGCATGAAGATATTATACCAGAGAATATACCTACTCTCCTTGTATCTTGATACCCAATTCTTTCAATTGCTTGTCCTGAACCTTACCAGGAGCTCCCATCATAGGGTCACGTCCTTCACCTGTTTTTGCAAATGGAATAACTTCACGAATATTAGGTTCATTTTCAAGAATCATCATAAGACGATCAAATCCCCATGCCATACCTCCATGAGGTGGTGTTCCTGATCCGAGAGCATGGAGCATATGTCCAAAGTTCTTTTCAATTCTCTCATCATCATATCCCATGATTTTAAATACCATCTTGAGAGCTTCAGGATTGTGATTTCGTATACTTCCTCCCCCAATCTCATATCCATTACATACGAGGTCATACTGAGTGGTAAGGATATTTTCAATATTGTTTCCTGCCATAAGGTCATTCATATATTCAGGCTTTGGAGCAGAAAATGGATTGTGACTAAATGTCCATCCTTTTGTTTCCTCATCTTTTTCAAAGAAAGGAAAATCAACAATCCATATGAATGCTAATTCGTCTGGATCATCTTTATTAACACGTATATCTGGCTTGTCAGAATTATACTTCTCCTTAGCTTCCTTATGAGTCATAACAGGAATTGGAGTTTTCTGTATTTTCTTGTGTGGATACAGATTCTGTACAATATCGAGAATGGCTTTCTCATTGATAGCCATAACATCTTTCTGTTCAACAAAACTCATTTCCATATCGAGCTGTGTAAACTCAGGTTGTCGATCCCCTCGAGTATCTTCATCACGCATACATCGTGCGAATTGAAAATATTTCTCAAATCCTGAAGCCATGAGAAGTTGCTTGTATTGTTGAGGACTCTGAGGAAGTGAGTAGAAGAGTCCACGGTCAAGACGTGAAGGAACTATATAGTCACGTGATCCTTCTGGGGTGGTTGCTGAGAGAAGAGGTGTTTCAATTTCTCTAAAGCCTTCTCCAGCAAACATGTTTCTTACACGAAGCATAACATCATGACGATGAATCATATTCTTTTGAAGACGTGCTCGGCGAAGGTCAATGTATCGATATTTCAATCGTGTCTCTTCATTGATTTCTTTGCCATCCCCATGAATATCGAAAGGAGGAGTTTCTGCTGTATTGAGAACGGATATACCAAGTATCTCAAGTTCAATATCACCATTGAGCTTATCAGCTTGAATATTCTTTGGAGGACGAGGATTTACCTTTCCCTGAACAGATACAACCCATTCTGGTCGAAGAGTTGATCCTACTACATGAGCATCTTGTGCATTAGGGAGTATAACTCCTTGAACCTTTCCCGTTATATCACGAAAATCAAGGAATATGAGTTTACCCTGATCACGTCGGATGTCTACCCATCCTGATATGGACACTTCCTGTCCAAGATACTGCTTAAGATCTTTAATGTATGTTCTTGTCATATGATACTAATACTATCTTGAAATGTGGGTTTATAGAACGTTGACATGTGTGGTGTATTCATGATATTGTGCATATTAGAAATCAGCATCGTATGCTGATAGAAAAAATATCTTTATGAAAACACAGAGTCGTTCAGCCACATGCTCTCTTTTTGGCAAAATTGAATATCCCACGATAGACAGGGTTTATCGTGAGATGACGGAGCTTCGCAAGAATACACCAACATTGCCGGTTGATCTCATCATAAGTTCTGGGGGTGGAATTATTGATGTTGGTTTTGCCCTCGTAGATTTACTTACTCTTTTCCAAAGAAGAGGCCTCACACTTACCTCTGTTGGAGTATCAGCTGTTGGCTCCATGGCAATTCCTGTATTTATGAGTGCGGCACGGAGGATTATCACTCCTCACACTAGTTTCTTTTTTCATGAACTCGGTTACACTACCGATGGAGAAAGGATAACAACGCGTGAGTCTGGATTTAGGACAGGTAGTCTCAGAAAGGATGAGGAATGGTACTCTGAGATTATTGCCAAACAATCAGGAAAAATAAGTGCTCGCGAGGTAAGGAAACTGATGAAAAAAACGTCAAACCTCTACCCCGATCAGATCATCCGGTACGGATTAGCTCATGAAATTATCGAATAGCATCGTCTGTATCAGAAAGGACCTCCTCACCGGAAGTCCTTTTCTTTTACATCACCCCAATCTTTTCTTTTACAACCTTCAGTTTCTCCCCCGCTCGTGCTTGAGCTCGTGCCTTACCTTCCTCGAGCGTTTTCTTTACCAATTGAGGATCACGTGCAAGTTCATTGCGTCGTTCACGAAGAGGATTAATGAAGGCTTCAAGATCTGCAATCAATGCTTCCTTTAAGATCTTGTACTTACCTTTGTTTGTCTCATAGAGAGGTTTCAGTTCCTCCTCTGTTTTCAAAAGTTTATGAATATTATATACATTGAGAGGAATATCAGATCCTGAATCAGTAACAATACTCATAACAGCTTTTGATATCTCTTCATATGAAGCAAAGAGAGGGATGGTGTTTCCATAACTTTTCGACATCTTTCGTCCATCAATTCCAGGTACTATTGCAACATTTTCTACAATGAGAGGTTCGGGAAGTTTGAATGTTTCTCCAAATATATTGTTAAACTTCATTGCTGTGTCACGTGTATACTCAATATGCTGTTTCTGATCTTGCCCAACGGGTACAACATCAGCATCATAGAGAAGAATATCTGAAGCCATGAGCATAGGATAGTTAAAAGTTCCTACACTAATTTCCTTGTTCTTTGCCTCAGCATCTTTAAAAGCATGAGCTCTCATGAGATATGGCATAGTTGTGATGGTATCAAATATCCATGTAAGTTCTGTATGAGCACTTATATCAGATTGCTTAAACAATACTGATGTACCAGGATTGATACCAATAGCAAGATAGTCGAGGGTTAAATCGTATGTATGTTCACGCATTGTCTTCTGATCCTGTATGAAATTGAGAGCATGATAGTCAACAATCATAAAGTATGTTTCGTACATACCACTGTTCTGCATATCCACCATTTGCTTCATTGCACCAAAGTAGTTTCCTATATGAGGACGACCTGTTGGCTTAATACCCGAAAGAAGAATCTTTTTTGACATGTATGTATCATAGCAAAATGAGGGTAAAAGGAAAAGCCAGCAGTGATGCTGGCTTATGTGGGTGAAGTGGATTTCTCGCTACTTCTTCTTGCACACGTACTCGAGAACTTTAATTAGACGTGTATGAGGAATATAGATATCACCTGTACCGTTATTTTTGATTGCCCGATGGAGATCAGCGAGAGATCCTTTGGTAATATGCGTAATTATAGACCTAGGGAATGATGTAATACACCATTCATGACCCAAGATCTTCAAGAACTCGTCCCTCTTGATGCCAGAAGTCACAGTGGAATTTTCTACATCACTCAGAGCGCACCACCCCTTGCGTTTCAAAGGTTTAATTATGGAAGGTTTGCAAGGTGGATTTAACTTGAATCCAAAAACTGCAGGCACTAAGATTTGTCTCGTTAAAGTGCCTATTATAACTTTCTTCTTCATACAACAATTAAAAAAGCCTTCCTACCCTATCACCATGCGATGATATAAAATAGAAATTCTAAAATAAAGACTCTCATGCTATATAAAACCAGTCAACTACAGACCCTCCTTCTTCAATTCCTCAACTAATTTATGAGCAGTTTTTGAAAGTTTACGTGGCATCTCTACCTTAGTCACCACAAGTATATCCCCTCTCTTTCCATGAGGATGAGGTACTCCCTTTCCCTTGATGCGTAATACTTCATTATGAGTTGTTCCTGCAGGAACTTTCAATTCAATTACTCCATCAAGAGTTTCAATATCAAGAGAAGCTCCCAAAAGTGCTGTGGTGAGCTTTAAATCAAGTTCCATGATGAGATTAAATCCTTCCTTACGAAACACCTTATGCTCATCAACCCATACACGTACAATGAGATCTCCTCGACCCCCAGCCCCCTCCTCACCTTTTCCTGATACACGAAGACCTTGTCCATTCTCAATACCTGCTGGAATAGTTACAACAATTTTCTCCTTTCCTCCAAGCGAGAATTCTTTTTCAACTCCGAAAACAGATTCCTTAAATGTTAGTTTTGTATCCACAGTGATATTTGACCCACGTCGTGGTCGACGTCCTCCACCTCCGAAAAATTCTCCGAAAATATCACCAAGATCAAATTCAAAAGATTGACCATTCTGTCCTTGATGCTGTCGTGCGAAACCTGAAAAGTCAAAACCACCGAATCCTCCACCATTAAAACCACCCTGCTGTGGTCCAGCAGAACCAAAAGTGTCATACTGCTGTCTCTTTTGACTATCAGACAGCACCGTATACGCCTCGTTTATTTCTTTGAACTTAGTATCATCCCCCTTATTCTTATCAGGATGATATTCATGAGCAAGTTTACGAAACGCTTTCTTTATCTCATCTTGTGTAGCTGTTTTTGGTACTCCAAGTGTGTTGTAATAATCTTTCATATATTGTTAATGGTTATGTGGTGGTATACTTAATCCTGAAAGGATCTTTATGACGTCTGCACTGATTGTTACTGCTTCCGCATTCTTCATTATCGTTTCCCTCTTCATCGCCGCATTGTGTTGCGCTTCAAAACGCCCAGTGCCCACGATGTGAGTTCGAAGAACCGTCACCGACCCTCCCGAGTCACCTCAGGAAGGCTCTGGCGGTTCTTTTTCCCGCCCTATTTCTTCTCCTTAAACTCTGCGTCTTTTACATCTCCTTCAGGTCCTTGTGTATTCCCCTGTGGTGGAGTTTGACTTGCTTCAGCTTGAGCTTTAGAAAGAATTTCTCCAATCTTTGAAAGTTCAGTTGAGAGTACATCAGTTACTTTCTTAAGTTGAACAGGATCTGTTCCTTCTTTTGCTGTCTTTACATCAGCAATCTTGTCTTCGATACTCTTACGAGTTTCTGCAGGAACTTTCTCTCCAGCATCCTTAAGAGATTTTTCTGAAGTATATATGAGTTGTTCTGCCTGATTCTTTGCTTCAACCATCTCTTTCTTTTTTGCATCATCAGCAGCATGCATTTCTGCTTCTTTCTTCATCTTTTCAACCTCTTCTTTTGAAAGACCAGAACTTGCAGTAATTTTAATACTATTAGCCTTGTTGGTTGCCTTGTCTTTAGCTGTTACATTAAGAATTCCATTTGCATCGAGATCGAAGGTAACCTCAACTTGTGGCATACCTCGTGGTGCTGGTGGAATACCATCGAGAATGAATCTTCCTAATGACTTGTTATCACTCGCCATAGGTCGTTCTCCTTGAGTTATGTGAATCTCTACTGATGTTTGATTATCAGCTGCTGTAGAGAAGATTTGAGACTTCTGGGTAGGTATGGTTGTATTCTTCTCAATCAATTTTGTAGCAACTCCTCCCATTGTTTCGATACCAAGAGAAAGGGGTGTTACATCGAGCAAGAGAACTCCTTTTACATCACCAGCAAGGATTCCTCCTTGAATGGCAGCTCCAACCGCAACCACCTCGTCAGGATTTACACCGAGATGTAATTCCTTACCGAAGAAATCTTTCACAGCCTTTTGCATAGCAGGCATTCGAGTTTGTCCTCCTACAAGAATCACTTCATTAATATCAGTAATCTTAAAAGGAGAAGCTTCCATTGCACGCTTGGTAATGGTAATGGCACGATCAATGAACTCCCGTGTTAACTCTTCGAGTTTTGCTCGAGTCATGGTTATGAGAAGGTGCTTTGGTCCATCAACACCAGAGGTGAGGAATGGGATATTAACTTCTGTTTGTACTGCTGTTGAGAGTTCGATCTTTGCTTTTTCAGCAGCTTCATCAAGACGCTGAAGAGCAAGGGCATCATTTCGAACATCAATTCCCTCTTGCTTCTTGAATTCATCAGCAAGCCAATTGATGATCTTCTGATCAATATCCTTACCTCCCAAGTGTGCATCTCCATCAGTTGATTTTACCTCCACAACATCATCACCTACTTCAAGAACTGATATATCGAATGTACCTCCACCGAAGTCGAATACAACGATCTTTTCATCCTTCTTTTTGTCGAAACCATAGGCAAGTGCCGCTGCTGTTGGTTCATTGATGATACGCTTCACATCAAGTCCAGCAATCTTACCAGCGTCCTTTGTTGCTTGTCGCTGTGCATCATTGAAGTATGCAGGCACAGTAATCACTGCTTCAGTGACAGGTTCACCGAGACGAGCCTCAGCATCAGCTTTCATTTTTCCAAGAATCATGGCTGAAATCTCTTCAGGTCGATACCACTTGTCACCCATCTTTACCTCAATGCCTCCATTGGCACTCTTTTGCATCTCGAAAGGAACTGAAGCTTTGTCTTTCTGTACAGCCTCCTCATCGAAGGTGTGTCCGATAAATCGCTTAATTTGATATATGGTGTTCTTGGGATTAGTTACTCCTTGTCGTTTTGCAAGAAGTCCAACAGTTCTCTCTCCAGTTTTTGAAAGAGCAACAATTGAAGGAGTTGTTCGTGCTCCCTCAGCATTTTCTAATATTTTAGGTGTACCAGCTTCCATCACTGCAACAGCAGAGTTGGTGGTACCGAGATCAATTCCAATTATTTTAGACATAGATATGTGTATTATATTGTTAGTAGAAAGGGAAACGTATGAGAAATATTCTCAGTATACTTGTCATCATTCTTTGTCCTCTCTGGCTCCTCTGTTTTGGTCTACTACGTCTCATGTATACCCTCAAAAACATGAGCAGTGAGAAAAAAGATGTGACACTATGAAGGGTCGAATCGTTATGCGATTCGGCTTTTTTAGTTAGATGGAGCCCGTGTTGGTTGACTATTAAAAAAGAAAAGAGGATTGAACGGAGAGATGTGCGTATACAGAGATTCTGTGTATACAAAAGGTATATACTCATTCTGTTCTAAAGCAGGAAGATATACATGTTCAGTAGCGGTTTTCTTTTCAACAACAAGAGGTGTTGCAGATATGATCTGTGCTTGGAATCCTTGAGGGGTATGTACAACGGTAAAGAGGACACGAATGAGGACACCATTCTTGTCATGTACAATACGTTCAAAAACCTTATTTAATTGTCCTTGTGTTGTTGTAATCATACCTATTACACCTGTATTATATATCTCTGTACAGAGTTGTCCAGAGGCTCCCAAAAAGAGTATACTTTTGCATGGCGTTCTTCATTCAACCTCCCCATATTTTATGGCACATCAACCACCATTACTTACAACCCCCTGGAGAGATCGGTATTGTGGCAACCTACTCTTCTCCACAGATCACTGTTGTCCCCATTGTGAAAAATTCTCATACTTCTGCAATGGTGATTTCGAAAACCATAATGCCTTGAATTGGATACGGGCAGTTGGTGGGTACAACAAAGCTCACTCAATCGCAATCATTGATTGCCCTAACTGTGGCGAATCATTTAACTTCCACATATCACCTGAGGTAGTTCCGTACTACAGGGCTCTCTCGCCTCGTTGGCCATAGCTCCACACCATGGTGCCACAGCAATGTGGTGCCTTTTTCTATATGGACTACTACTTGACTTTTGTATAATATAGTTATATAATAATACAAGATAAGGACATTGAAATTACTTATTAATTCGTCATAGCAGACAGCGACTCGAGAGATGGGTCATTCTCTACTATGACGAAACCTTTGGCCAAGTCCTCTAGCAATGACGGTGCGAAAGCATCCCCCTCAACTCACGGGCAGTGAGAAGTTTCTCGACAAACAGTTGAGAAAAAAGAAAACATATGAGAACTTTTAGTGAAAATAGACAGACATTTCTAGTGGATATGATTCGGGAGTGGAAATCTGTTCGAAACGGGATCAATATGCCACAGCTTGTTCTTCAGGCAACCCTTCTTCTTAGAGGGGAAATCCTGTTCGCTGATACCAAAAAAAATATCATCGATTTGATAGAATCGGTACTTCAGGAAATGCAAGGTGATGTGTTCGATCACCCCAGGAAGTACCTTATGGGACTCAGGGAGGCGGTAAGGAATGGCGATAGGTCAGGTGTCATTGAAAATATCAGCAAGTTAAATGGATTTGAGTCAGTTATGAGAGAGCTCGATGATATTCTCAATTCCATAAGCAAAGGAAGACGCCCCCAATAAGTAACGGAGGTTCAATACCTCACCTCCCCCGAGCACTTTAGCTCGGGGGATTTTTCTATCCCTTAAACTCCCCCACTTTAACCTTAGGAGCTTTAAGTATTTTTCCATGAAGCTCATATCCCTTCTGTATCACAGCTACAACTGTATTGTTCTCCTTTTCATTTGAGACAACAACTTGTTCAATGGCTTCATCGCGGAGAGGATCAAAGATCTTACCCTGAGGATCAATCTCCTTCAAACCAAAGTCTGTGAGAACTTTTGTTAATTGCTGAGCAATGTACTCAACCCCAATTCTCCAATTCTTGTCCGCCTTTTCCCATACTTCTTTGTTCCCCATTGCCATATGAAAACTATCAAGAACTGGTATGAGTTCTGAAATGAGATTCTCATTAGAGAAACGAGCAAAATCTTTCTGAGCATCTTGATCACGCTTACGAGCATTCACAAACTCAGCCTTGTCTCTTTGCCAGAGATTGAGGTACTCTTGTTTCTCTTCGATAGCTTTCTTAAGCTTCTCTTTAAGGGTTTTAACCGTTGCAAGGGCTGTTTCCTCAGCTATAACTGAGTCATCAAGGTTTTCATCTGATTCTATTGTAATATCTTTTTCGTTATCCATAGTAGATGTTAGTATACACGAAATATGAAAAAACCGGCAAGTGCCGGTTTTTTCTTTTATCGCTTTGACCACTGTGGACTCTTTCGAGCCTTCTTCAATCCGAACTTTCGTCGCTCCTTTGCACGTGGATCTCGCTTGAGAAGTCCTGCCTTCTTGAGCTTTCCTCGAAGTTCCTTGTCATACTCAATCAATGCTCGAGCTATACCATGTCGGAGAGCTTCTGCTTGTCCATTGATTCCTCCTCCTTTTACAATTGCAGTTACCTTGAACATAGTTTCGGTAAGCTTTGAAGTTGTGTATGATTCGGTAACAAGACTCTGAAGTTCTCGTGTTGGGAAATATTCATCAACTTTCTTTCCATTGATATCATATGACATCTTAGGAGCTGGAGTTATTCGCACTCGAGCAACGGCTGTCTTTCGACGTCCTACAGTTTCAATATATCGATCTGAATGTTTTGTTTGTGTATTCATATAGTTATTCAGTGATGGTTAGATTCTTCATAATCTTCTTTCGGAGACTATTTGAAGGAAGCATTCGATATACTGCTCGCTCTATAGCTTCTCGAGCACCCTTTCGTGTAATGAGATCACCGAGTTTCTCTGAGTTCAATCCTCCTCTGAATCCTGTGAATGTAACATATACCTTGTCATCCTTCTTCTTCTCATCGATATCAGCCTTTCCTGCATTGATAATCTTTACCTGTTCTGCTGATACAGCATTACGTACATAGGTAACAAGATTTTTACCCATGAGAATCTTAGCCGCTTCGCTTGCGACTCGTCCGATCTTCTTTCCTTGTGCGTCTAGTGTGTGAATCATAATCTTTATGTTATACAAATTCAATCATAGCCATCGGTGTAGCGTCAAGCTCACGGCGGTTCAATTTAATAATTCGGGTATATCCACCCTTTCGATCCTTGTATTTAGGAGCGATAGTTTCAATGAGAGTTTTTGATTCCTTTATACCACCAATCTGAGATGAGATGAGACGTCGTGAAGCAACAGTTCCTGAAATTGCCTTAGTAACAAGCTTTTCGATATATGGTCGAAGCTCCTTAGCCTTAGGAAGAGTTGTTGTGATTCGAGTCTCATTGATGAGATTGCGTGCCAAAGAGCGCATCAGTGCATTTCTCTGATCTTTCTCTCGTCCAAATTTTCGTGTTGATGAATGGTGTCTCATGGGAATTTATAATAACTAATTATTTGAGGGTAATATTGTACTGTGCAAGTACCTTCTTGATCTCCTGTATACCCTTACTTCCAAGTCCTTCGATATCAAGAATATCTACTTCCTTCTTTCGTGCAAGACCTCCAACTGTTCGGATGTTTGCATTCGTAAGTGCCTTGGTTGTTCGAGGAGAAAGACCGATAGAGTCAATTCGAGTTTTCAAGAACTCAACATCAAGCTCCATCTTTGATCCTTCTTCTGATCCTCCAGTTTCTTCAATTGAAGCTTGAGGAACAATCACTTCTTCCTCCTTGAATCCTACAATTGCCTTAAGCTGATGAATCATGATTGAGATTGAATTCTCAAGAGCCTCCTTTGGAGTGAGAGTACCATCTGTTTCAATTGAGATACGAAGTCGATTGAAATCTGTTCGATCTCCAACTCGCATATTCTCAACTTCATAATTAACCTTCTTGATTGGAGTAAATGTTGCATCAAGAGATATTGTTCCAATATCAACTCGATCTTTCTGGATAACTTCCTTAGCAACATATCCAAGACCCTTTTCTACAGTAATTTCAATATCAAGATTTGAATTCTTGTCTGTAAGAGATGCAATGTGGAGTTCAGGATTGAGAATTTCAACCTGTCCTGGTACCTCAATATCCTTTGCAGTAACATCCTTTATCCCCTTAATCTTAAGATTTAGAGTTTGAGCTTCATCAGTACTGAGTCGAATACGGAGTTTCTTAAGAGCGAGAAGAATGATGATGACATCTTCCTTAACACCTTCGATTGATGAGAATTCATGCTCAACACCAGCAATCTTTACCTTAGTAACAGCTGCACCAGGAAGAGATGAAAGAATGATTCTTCGAAGAGAGTTTCCAAGAGTATGTCCGTATCCAGGATAAAGACCATCTATTTCATAAATACCACTAAACCCCTCCTCTCGGATGATTTTTGGCTTTGATGGAACTATAACATTATGATTCGACATGGTTTTTATATTAAAAATTATTAACGACTATAAAACTCAAGCACTGTTCCCGGATTAAACAGAAGTTCTGTAGTTGCAATATGAGGAATACCGTCAATAGTAACTTCCTTCTTATCAAAATTGAGTTTGAGCCATGCAGGAAGCTTCACTGTCTTGAAACGATCATCGAGAGTAGCGAAGAGTACTTTCTTCTTACTTCCCTCTCGAATACCGATAACATCACCAACCTTAACAGCATATGAAGGAATAGTTACAATCTTTCCATTTACAGTGAGATGACCATGTGAAGTGAGTTGTCGAGCTGCCTGACGAGTGGTTGCATATCCGGCACGAAGAGCAACGGTATCAAGTCGTGATTCAAGCATACGTGTAAGATGCTCTGAGGCATTTCCCTTAAGAGAGATAGCTTTCTTTACGTAGTTTGTGAATTGCTTACTTGTAATTCCATAACTATATCGAGCCTTCTGCTTTTCGATAAGTCCAAGACCGTAATCACTTCGTGTCTTTGGCTTTCCACCAGTTGACCCCTTTCGTTCTGAACGCAAAGCAAACTTCTGATTCTGAGTTTTCTCAAAAACAGGAGCTCCCAATCTTCGTGCTATTTTGTATCGTTGTCCAATTTTCATATATAAATATATTTATTATACTCGTCGTGGCTTCTTAGGCTGTGGGCCGTTGAAAGGAACTGGAGTTTCATCTTGAATAGATGAAATAGTTACTCCCTTTGAAATAAAACCTCGTATTGCTGACTCACGACCTGAACCTACTCCTTTCACAACCACATGAATATCCTTAAGACCGATGAGAGCTGCCTTTGCAGCAAGAGTTTCTCCAACCTTTGCAGCTGCAAAAGGAGTACCCTTCTTTGCTCCCTTGAATCCAAGAGATCCACTTGATGACCACATAACAGCATTACCCTTTACATCAGTAAGGAGAACCTTAGTGTTGTTGTAGGTAGACTGAACATACAATATACCTGAATCAAGCTTCTTACGTGAAGAAGATGAGGTAGCCTTAGGAGCACCATCTTGAACCTTTTTCTCTTCTGTTGTTGTTGTCTTCTTTGCCATAGTGTTATGTTATCTCCTGTTATTTCTTCTCTTCCTTCTTTCGTCCAGATCCCATGGTCTTTCGAACATTTCCTCGTATAGTTCGAGAATTTGTTTTTGTTCTCTGGCCTCGTGCTGGTAATTTACGAGCATGTCGACTTCCTCGATATGCCTTAATATCCTTGAGACGCTTAATATTTGAAGCAACTTCTCGCTTCAAGTCTCCTTCGATACGGAAAGATTCGAGAATCTTTCGAATTGCATTTTCTTGATCAACAGTTAAATCCTTAGCCTTGAGAGCTGGATCAACTTGAGCATCACTGAGTACTGAGAGAGCACGAGCTCGGCCCACACCATAAAGTGAGGTTAGAGCAATTTCAAGTCTTTTATTATCTGGAATTGTAATACCAAGTATACGCATATATAAAATAAATTAACCTTGTCGCTGTTTGTGTCGAGGATTGGATTTGCATATCACATATACATAGCCCTTTCTTCGGACCACACTGCATTTTGGACAAATTTTCTTGACTGATGCCTTTACCTTCATTTGAATAATACTCAAAATTATTGTCTTTTAGTAATACGTGCTCTACCACCATATGGGTCGAGTTCGAGTTCAACCTTATCGCCGATAAGTACTCTGATTCTATGCATTCTCATCTTTCCCGCTAAATACGCGAGCACTATATCATCCTTACCATCAAGCTTTACTCTAAAAAGAGTATTGGGCAATGCCTCAGTCACTACTCCGTACGCAGTGTTTGATATGTTAGGCTTTTTGATGTTGGAATCCATTAAAATTGCGCGTTTGAATATACTAGCAGAAACCACCCATAAAAGTCAATAGGCCATTCCTACCTTATTCAGACTTGTACTCTAGTATAATACGTTCTTCTGTATTTGGGAAGTGGCGAAGCCAGAAAGGAGTGATGAGGGCATAGGCATTACTGATAGCACCATACTTTGCAAACACAGCATTGCTATCTTCAAGAGCTATACCCTTCAATTTATTCTTCAATTCACCTTCTTCAAACGTACCAATTATCATCATGTTTCCCTTGAGAGAGAATATTACGGGAGTTCCCTTTTTAAGAGATATATCCTTGGTGTTTAGGATTGTAAACGTTAATTCCTCCATTCCCTTTACATCATATGTACTTGAAGGAAATTTCTGAATCTCCTTACCCGCAATATTTTTGAGGAGAGCATCTTTCTTAAAGATAATACCCTGAAGATTTCCCTGAAGAGAAATATCAGCAGTGGTTGTGCTTTTAAAGGTTGCAGATCCTTTTGTAAATGAAGGAATATATGCTGAGTCATAGAGAACATAGTTCTCAGGAACAGCATTCTTGAGCTTGATGAGAAGTTCAGCCTTGAGTGCTTCTTCTCCTGATGTGATAGCAGTCTTCTCTGCTTCAGGATCTATAATCATCTTGTTACCAGAAAATCCACCTGAAAGATCTGTCTTCAAACGTCCATAGAAACCATCATATTTAGGAGTTCCCTTATATGCAACGATCTTGTAATCACCCTTGAGTTCAGCCATCGTCGTGTTATATGCTTCCCCTGCAATATCAGCAATTACCATAACAGCACTACTTCCTGGAACAACCTTTCCACTAACAGTCTTCTTACCTGGTATGGTAATCGTTGAAGAAGTTCGGTAAATATGTCCATCAGGATCAGAGAGACGAGTACCTGCAACGATTTTCTGTGCAGTTGCACTGTAATTGTTATAGAGAGTGATAGTTCCCTTCGCCTTAGTTTCAATACGAGGACCTGCGCTTGCCACAATAGTCTCATGACGAGTATCACTTACGTTTATAACCTCATAAATGAGCGTTGATGTTGTAGATTCCTTATGAGCAGTAAATGTTCCCGCAACCTCAAGTTCTGTTATCTGTGGAGTTATCGTCACCACAGCTTTTGAATACAAGAAAGAAAGAGCAATACAAATAACTATGACAGATGTAAGTATGATTCCAAAGGTAAGTAATAACTTACTACGAGAAGAACCCCCTCGAGGTCTTCGACTTAATGGAGGTGGTGGAACAATCTCATCTTCCTCAATATGAATGACAGGTGATTCTTCTTTCGGTATACGCGCTCGCGTTCTCTTTGGAGGAGGTGGTTCTGTGGGCATAACCCGTACAGGAATATTCCGTATAGTACGTCGTTCACTGGGAACTATATCTTGTACAACTTTTTTTGCAGGCATAACAATTTTTCTCTATTATATCATATCCTTCAATGCAAGTGCATATGCTGATACCAGTGGATTGTGTTCAGCCGTTTTTTCAAATACAACAAGATCTGTCATGAGAGTTTCATCGAAAGGAAGAATTTCAAATGTATAGCTATTCCTATGAATCAGCAATTCCTTAAATACTTCGAAATGATCATGTGATGAGAGATATACAACATTAGGAATGATGGTACGCTCACCAAGAGCCTCAATGCACGCAAGACATTGCTCATGCCATTCTGTGAGTACAGGATCTATGATTTTACCCACTCGGTACTCCTCATGTTCTTCAAGTTTTTTTCCATAGAGAAGAGAGAGTACTGAATCTGCTTCAGTTATAGATGACTTGTTAATCAGAGCAACCTTTCGACTCAGAGTATTCGTACCGAAAGGAAATGAAGCGATATATGCACAGGTAGATCTCTTCACAACAACAATATCAGTTAATTCACTGTGAACATGTATCGATATGAATTCATCCCTGTTACCCACAATGAGTCGTAGAGAAGCGAAGTAGAGGAGAAGAGATGAGTGGAAAGAATGCTTCTTGATATGAAGAACTGACTGTACACATGAATGTATTTTCTCAAGAAGACTTCCTGAACATAAGGTAGATGCAAAAGAAATATCAATTGCATGTGTTTTTCTCCCTATATACTCCTCAACACGATACCCATTGAGTTTGATTTCAAATATCTTCTGTTCCATACAGACAAGATCCTGAAGTCCACCATTCTGTTCAAGTCCTTCTTTAAAATCATCCTTGAGATGAATCTTCTCTTTGTCGACAATGGTATTGATCAACTTCTCTGAAACACTTGTTTCTGTATCAAATACTACATGAATAGTTTTTGACTCTGACATAACCCACGGCGAAGAAAGAACATAATGAATATCCTTAAGATCTCTCTTGTTAAAACCAAGTGATTGAGCACGTTCAACACCCTCGATTCCAAGCAATTCAACAATATCTCGTACAGCCACGAGCATATCATTCGTCAATTGCTCACTTGAAGTCTTTTCTTTCCGAGGAATAGCTCGAGTTGCTACGAAGATAATATGAGGAGCAGTGTTTTTCTTAAATGAAATGAGCGAGCCTCGTACAAGACCACTCTGTATATCGATGAGAAGTGAGAGTTCTTCCGTTGTCGTGTGAGAGAACAATGCCATATGATACACATTAGTATATCATATATTTTTTTTACAAAAGTACCGCCTTTATCCTCCTCACCCCTGCTCCCACAGCTTCTTCCTTTTGAATCTTAAATGTTCCTAATTCAGATGTATTTGTAACATGAGGACCTCCACAAAATTCCTTTGAATATGCATGCTCAATATCATTACCTATGAAGTATATCGAAACTTCGTCACCATATTTTTCACCAAAAAAATGTCGTGCACCCGTAGCGAGAGCCTGTTCTTTAGGGAGAATGATATTCTGAACAGGTAATGATGCCTGTATCTTCTCATTCACGATATCCTCAACCTTCTTTTTCTCTTCATCAGTCAATTTTGCTGTATGAGAAAAGTCGAAACGGAGACGTTCTGGGGTAATATTTGACCCCTTCTGAGCTATATGCCCACCGAGAACATCATGAAGTGCCTGATGGAGAAGATGAGTTGCTGTGTGGTATCGAACTGATATCTCACTCGTATCAGCAAGTCCTCCCTTGAATTTCTTTTCTGCACCTGTACGAGAGAGATCTTGATGAGCCTGAAGTTCTCTTTTGAATCCCTCAATATCAACAGTTTTTCCCTGAGATCGAGCATGGTCTACCGTTAACTCGAGAGGGAATCCATGGGTAGAGAAGAGAATGAACGCTTCTTTTCCAGATATTTCATCTCCTTTTAATTTTGAAAACTCACGAAGTCCCAAAATGAGAGTTTCATCGAACTTAGTAACTTCTTTAGATATCTCATCGACGATGACATCATACTTGTTCTGTATATCTGGATATGCAGTAGCGTATATCTGAGAAATTGCGGTAATGATGGGTTGTATTTTTTCTTTTAAGAGATGCTTGTGTTCAGTTACGTATACTGATTTTCGTATCAATCGTCTCAAGACATATCCCCGACCTGTATTCGAAGGAACGACACCATCAGCTATGAGAAATGTAGCAGAACGCATATGGTCTGCAATGATTCTCTGTCTTGAAACATCTGATGCAAGGGTACTCGTAATCTCCATAATCTTTGAAAAGAGATCTGTCTCATATATTGAAAGAGCTCCCTGAAGAAGCATTGAGAGACGCTCAAGACCAGCTCCTGTATCGACTGAAGGTTTAGGTAACTTACCGATGATGAGACCATCTTTCTTCTCATACTGCATAAAGACATCATTCCATATCTCGATAAGATCACGAGATTCATCTGCAGAGAGATATTCTTCATGAGTAATTCCTCGTCCCTTGAAGCGATTGGTTACATCATAGAACATTTCAGTATCAGGACCACAAGGACCATTGTCCCCTGCTTGCCACCAGTTATTCTCTTTCGGCAAGAAGAATATACGATTACCCTCTATACCCTTCTTCATGAATATATCAGTCCAGATTTGAGCTGCCTCAGTGTCTCGAAGAGCATTCTCATCACCCTCAAAAACAGTTACATAGAGTCTCTGTGGATCAAGACCAAGTCCCTCTTCTTGAGACGTAAGAAATTCAAAACTCCACTGTATAGCATCTTGTTTGAAATAGTCACCAAGAGACCAGTTTCCCAACATCTCAAAGAAAGTTGCATGAGTTTTGTCACCAATATCATCAATATCGACAGTACGAATACATTTTTGAACATCAACAAGACGAGTACCTTGAGGATGTGGTTTTCCAAGAAGATATGGAACAAGTGGCTGCATACCTGCAGTATTAAAAAGAGTTGAATTAGTAATACCCTTTTCATCAGGGGTAACAAGAGAAGCTGAAGGAATGATGGTATGACCTCTTTTTTCGAAGAAAGCTAAGAATCTTTCACGTATTTGAGAACTTGATAACGATGTGTTCATAAAAATGAGTTTAGCACAAGAAAAGACAAGAGAAAACTACCTTAAAGTTTTCAACCACTTCTTGTACTTCTCATCCATATCTTCAAAACTCTTTGTGTTGTCAGCAATTTTCTTCTTTCCATGCATCATGGTGATACGAGCATTAAGACGTATAGGCTTTGTAAAGAGGGGTACTTTTTTAAGCGCAGATATTCTCTTCTTTGCACGGGCAATCATCTGATCATATGAAAGGGTGACATCACGAAGAAATGCATCACTTGAGAGTTCTTTTCCTGTTGCACGTCGTATACTCTCCCTCGATGTGAAGAGAGAACCATATTCCCATGCCTTTTTCATCTCCTTCCCTACCTTAGGATTGTCTACGATATAGCCATATTTTTTGAAGAAATACTCTCTCCACTGAGATACCATGAGATCAGCTAATCCGTATCCATGATAGTATGCGGAACTTTCCCATGAATATATGTGGGGAATATTAAGTGCAGTGAGACCATCGCCATCTCGATCAAAGAACTTCCTATGCATTTCTCGAGCACAATTGATAACAAAATCACGGGTAAGATTCTTACATTCATATATATGTCGTTCGAATTCAACCACAAAATGAATACTACTCATGTAGAGGGGTGTAAGTACATGATTTTTCTTAACCTTTTTTTCATAGAGAGAAAAAGGATATGCCTCACCTTTTTCATTGTGCGCATAACGCATTTTCCATTCAATACTTGATGAAATAGTGTCCATAAACTGACTATGGGTTTCAGCCCATGATACGGTTGATGGTGGATACTCGGTATTGATACATGTCTCTACTTGTACTGAATTGAGACGATCAGCTGCATGTCCTGCTTCATGAAATACAGTCTGAATACCAGCATTACCTGACCCCACCTGTCCTGGAACTGCATTCGACGTGAATTGAGCAGATCCTGGCATAAGTTTTGAACCCTTCATGTGTACAAGAGTTGGATAGTGACAAAACCCGTTATTGTACTTACCTTTTCGATCGACAAGATCGAGAACTAAACTACCTTTCTGATAGTCTATACCCAGAGCTGCGAATGATCTTCCCCAGTATGAAAGAACATTTTCAAATGAGAAATACTGATCCTCTTCACGAGTAAAATCACCGGTAAGCATATATGAGAAGTTCCAAGGCTTACGAAGTCCAGGCATCTCTTTCTCCAACTCTCGTAGTGATGCATATGCATATTTTGTCTTTTCGTAGATGGTATCGAATATAGAAAAGAGTTCTTTCTTCGACATACCCTCATCAAGATGTATCTTGTAATCATAGAAATCTTCGTATCCGAGCAATCGAGCATATTCATTACGCACCTCTATCAATTCCACATAGAGGTCGAGAGTATCGAGAGGAAGCTTTTCCATTGCCTCAAAACAAGCCTTACGCACAGCTTCATCTGAATGAGTACGCATTATGGTACGCATTTTGTTCTCCGATGCTTCAACAAAGACACCAGAAGAAGGATCGGTATATCCCTCCTTACGCTTTGATCGTATATCTTCAATCTTTGACTCTATCTCTCTCGCCTTGTTTCGTAGAGGAACAGCATGAGCGGGAATCTGAAACAGAGAGAAGAAATTGTTCCAAATTTCCAATCTCTTTATGAGAGCCTTCTTCTTCTGTGATCGAGCTTTCTTTAAATGTAATTCAAGCTCAGCTTTGAGCTGTGCATTAGAACGGAAAGCATCACGCTTCTCTTGTGCCCTATCCTTCTTCTTGTCGACACTATGGTCTCCCATATATGACACCCAAAAAGCCTTCTCATAGGCACTATGTAATCGATGATGTGTTGTATTTATATACTCAAGAAATTGATTTACTGTTCGATTCCGCATACGCTTCGTACTTCTGTTAACACTTCTTCTGCATCTGCTTGACTCATGCCAATTTCAGAGAGAATCTGTGGTCGCTTGTAAATATCCATGCATAGTACCACACCTTTAGTCAAAAGAGCACGTTTTGACTCATTTGAAAGACTTATAAGGCAAGTAGAGGGGTGTAATCGAAGTTCTTCAATGATATCCTGAAGATTACCCTTCTTAGGATAGTTCCAACCAAGCATCTTCACACCATTACACTCACCATAGTGTATTGCTTGTTCGGTAAACTTGGTATTAGTGATGAGCCATCCCTCATCAAGCTTACGTACAACCCCTCCATAATCAAACATATTTCCTCGAAGATCATCAAAGCGAGCTTTGATGTACAGAGCAACCTTAAGATCTGACTTAAGACCAAGTTCATTATGAAATTTTGCTTCAACCATAAGGAGTTTTTCTTTGTTCCATGCAACAACATCAACTTCATGAGGAACACATACACCAGGTACGGTTTGATCAACAAGAGTTGAGTATCCCCATGCCTCAAAAATACGAGATACATACTTTTCAAAAGGAAATCCATCAGGACCGAGTTCAGAGAGAGCTCGACGAAGAGAATATTTTACCGCCAAAGGCATCGAATGACTTCGCAAAAGCTTGAATGCGCGAGAATATATCTCACTTGTAGGCATTCCATCCCACATTTCCTTAGCAACATGATTAATTATCTCCTCGATAATATCATCAGAACCTCCTGCATTCCTGAGAGATTCAACCAGCTTACTTTCTTCGAATAATTCACGAGTTCCATCCGCTTTCGTAATTGTAATCAAATGATTCATGCCCCCTATTGTATCACTTCGGAAATAATTCCTCCACCGAGACAAAGAGTGCCTTCATAGACAACAATCGATTGCCCTACCGTAAGGGTACTTTGATCATGAGTGAAAACAATATGATCATGTTCTGTTACTGTAACTGATTGTAATTTCTCTCGATATCGTGAGCGTGCAGTAAGTTGTTTCCCTTGAGGTCGTACACCTTGATTCCAGCATATATCCTTGAGTACAGCTTCTCGTGCAGTATGTGCTAAATTCCCCTCATGTGTCTTGTGGGATACGACAAGTTCATTACGCTCAATATCTTTCGAAATGACATAGTATGCAGTGTCATGAGGAGTTTTTTCTGTAACGGTAAAACCATGTCGTTCTCCAATGGTAAAGAAGAGAGCACCATCATGATGTCCTATAATCTCACCTTTTTCATTACGAACAACACCCCTCTGTAGAGGTATATAGTGGGAAAGAAATTCCTTTATATCAATCTTCCCCATGAAGCATAGTCCCTGACTGTCTTTCTTATGAGCAGTTGCAAGACTATACTTCTCAGCATATTCACGTACCTTCTTCTTTTCCATTGTTCCAACAGGAAACAAAGTTCTCGAGAGATGTTTCTGGGTAAGTGTCCATAGGAAATATGATTGATCTTTCGTAGAATCTTCTCCCTGTACCAAATGATATGTATCGTCGTTCTTCTGTATTTGAGCATAGTGACCTGTAGCAACATAATCAGCACCTTGTCCCAATGCCCATTCAAAAAATCCCCCAAACTTCACATATTGATTACACATAATATCAGGATTAGGGGTTCTCCCCGCCTTGTACTCTGAAATCATATAGTCAACAACATATTCCTTGTATTCCTTTTCAAGATCGAGAGTTATAAATGGAATATTAAGTTGCGCAGCAACTCTCATTGCATCTCTTCGATCTTCTCTCCATGTACACACCTTCTCCATTCCTGGCCAATCTGGTTGCCACACCTTAATGAAAACCCCTGTGACATCATATCCTGCTTTTTGTAAGAGAAGAGCTGATACAGAGCTATCAACTCCGCCTGACATGCCAAGATATACCTTCTTCCCCCTATCTAAGGTGATTGTTTTTGTTCCGAAGATGTCCTTCATATGTTTCCGCATAGTACATCTTTCCATCCTTACCAGTCAAATAGAAGAAATATGGGGTGGATATGGGATTAAGTGTAGCCTTGAGAGCTTCAAGTCCTGGATTACTAATTGGTCCCTGGGGTAATCCCTTGTATTTGTACGTATTGTAGGGAGAATCAATCTTCAAATCATCATAAGTAACAGTACCTGTTTTTCCTGTGATGTAGTAGAAGGGGGGATCAACCTGAAGGAGCATACCTCGTTCAAGTCTTTTCCATAGTATTCCAGAAACAATTCGACGATCTTCGTAAATATGAGCTTCTTCTTCAACTAATGATGCCATAGTAACGATATCCTTCAGATTGTATTTAAATGAACGTATGGAAGATTCAAGATCTTTGGTTCGGAGAACAAAGGTATCCCTCATCTCTTGTATCACTGTTTCTGGTTTTACATTTGAAAGAAAGAAGTATGTATCAGGAAACAAGTATCCTTCATATTTCTGTGCTTGACCATAGAACTGAGGTCCATTGAAACCAGGAATTTTGTTCATCAGTATCAGAGTCATATCACGAACATTGGTACCCTCAGGAATGGTGACTTTAATTTTAGGGAGTCCTTGATCACCATTTGAAATACGGTATGCAATCTCCCATACCGATACTGGTTTGGTAAAGCGATAGTCACCAGCAAGAACACTTCGATGACCTGGAACAAGATATGTTGCAACTTTGTACAGGAAAGGTGAACGTATGATATGTTCTTGAGAAAGTTGAGACGCTACTCTCGAAAGACTCATCTCCTCCCCTATATGCACATCAGTTTGTACTGTGGGAAAATCTTGCGGTGGTAAAGATACATAGGTAACAAGGAGTGCACATGCAAGAACAGCGCTTGTAGTGAGAAATATGACAAATCGAAGAGGAGATGACGGCATTAGATAGGTAGATTACTTGGAGCTTCTGATTTACGTGAAGGAATACGAGCAAATGTAGGTGTCTGAGTAACTTGGCCAGGAAGATGGAATATTGAAGCAAGTTCTTCTACATTAAGCACAATTTTCTTGCCGATAATTGGATAGTAGAAGAAACTACGAGTTTTGTATGCAAGAAGACCTTGAGCATCATTATCCTCATCATTCTCAGTTTCAAAGCTATTAAGATTTGGAGAGCTATATGCACGGAGAAGTGCGGATACACCACTCTTGTTTGCAGAATTAAAGAATCCTTTCTTTCCCCAATACACAACTCGAATACCAGTATCAAAAGATATTTTAGATACGCTTTTCTCAATTGCATAAATTTTCTCCATATCTCCCTTTGTTGGATTTGCAAAACTGCTATCCCCCTCCTTTGTAACTGTCCCTTCCTTAATTTTCTTAATCTCATCCTTAGCCTGTTTCTTCCAGAGATCAATGGGTTCAGAAAATATACCCTCCTTGTGATCTTTCTTATGGGCACGAATTACAATCTGCATCCAACACTGCTGATTAGCACCAATTGAACCCATAAATTCAACAATGGTATTGATTGGATCCGTCTTGAATTCTTCTTTTACCGCAGTATTCTCAATTCCATAATCAACATATGTCTTTATCGGATATGGATCAGGCTGAGAAAGCTTGTATTCCGTGGTGAACATTTCAGTCTTTTCTTCATCAAAATGTACTGAACGGGTATAGTCAGGAGCATCATGTATTTCAATATTAGGATACTGCGCATAGAGACCTGTTTCTATGAAATTACGAAATTTCTTCTGAGTGTAGATATAGAATTTAACTTGTCCTTCAATGGAAGCAATTTCAAGTGAAAAGTATGGACGTACTGATCCTTTAATATACTTGTCCTTAAACTTCTTTTCTCCACCTGTTTGATACAGGAATGAAAGGAAGGTCTCCATAGCAAGAGGTGATTTAGAAACTTCTTGAGGAACCCGTATTTCAAGGAGATCCCATTCAAGACTGTTAAGGAAATGCATACGTGCATAGCGTACCCACAATATACAGAAGATATACAGGAGGATAAGGGGGAACCAGATAACGGATAGTCTGAAGACAAGAGTAATACTTGATCCAAGTAGAGAAATGAGTAAGTCAATCATACCAACAAAGTATATCATTTTTAGAATATACAAAAAACCCCTTGCGGGGCTTTCTGTGTATTACTCAGTTACGATGTGATATCTTCCTTCCTTGTCTTTCTTAAAATATTTCTGATTCTGAAGATTCACAATGATAGTATTGTCCTTTACATATCTTTCTTTCAAAACCTTGTCGATGATCTCTTCTCGAGTGAGAGGACCATTCTTTTCTATAATCTTCTTGATAACATCCTTAACAACTCCTGATACATATCCCCATTCCTTAAGAGCATAGAGCCCTCGTCCCACAAGTACAAAACGTTGATCTTTGATAAGTTCATTGTGAGTTGTTGCAACATGGGCCTTCTTCTTAAACACCTGAGTAATCTGCTTTGCAACCTCTTTGAAATGGATTGGAGATCCATGCTTTCTGATAACAAGGAAAGCGTAATCTCTCATTCCCTTCGCCTTAACATTTGGAGATGAAGAAACACCCCATTCACCAAGAGCATTCTTTGCAATATTCTTTGAAAGTCCGAGCCATCGTCTCATGATCTCCTGATTCTTGTATTTCTCAGATACATTTTCAAGATGCTTCAAGAAGTTTGAGAGAACTTCTGATTCTGGAAGGAGATCATCATTTGAAAGACCTGAATAGAGTTTCTTGAGAGATTCTTCAACCTGTCGAGCAAGTTCTTCATTTACATGCCATCGATGCTTGAAATCATCATCTTCCTTTCGTTTCTTAAAGGTATCACCCACAACGAGGATGAAATGGATATGATTCTGGAGAGATACATCTTTTGACATATGTCCAAGGAAATCATCTTCAACAACGATACCACCAAGACTATGAAGGGCTTCTTCAAGACCAACAAAAGATGATTTCTCAGATTTGTATGCATCAGACTTACGAATATTCGTAAGTGCATAGTTTTCAATCTGTCGTACACGCTCACGGGTAATACCATAAGTCTTACCAATAGCATCAAGAGTCATCTTGTCGGTATTCTTACCAAGACCATAGCGACTAATGAGTACATCACGAGCACGATCAGGAAGCACTGAAAGCAGTTTCTTGGTTACTTGTTTTGGTTTAAATTGTATCGTTGTCATACAAATAATAATTAGATAGTTTTCATACTACATTAAGCGCAATATATTGTCAATAGAGCTTGATTTAAGCCACGAAATTGACCAATTTACCCTTAACAACAATGGTTTTAAGGACAGTCTTACCTGCAAGAGCTTTTTCGATTTCAGGAAGCATACGAGCTTTGGAAGTTATTTCTTCTTCAGACATATCTCGTGACGCCTCAAATCGTGCCTTAACCTTGCTATTAACCTGCACTACGATCGTGGTAGTAGCACTCATCATCTTAGAAGGATCAGGAACAGGCCAAGGAGTTTGATGGATTGAAATCTTGTTCTTAAGATTCGACCAGATTTCTTCAGTAACATGAGGGGCAAATGGAGCGAGAAGTTGTAGCATAATCTCATAATGCTCTTTTCGTAGAGAATCTCGAGACTCACATTCATTAAGTGCAATCATCATTGCACTGATTGCAGTGTTGAATCTCATACCTTCAATGTCATCGGATACTTTCTGAATGGTCTTGTGAAGTACTGTCTCAAGTTTCTCATCCAGGGGTACTTCACTCTTTACCTTTTCTTGAAGTTTCCACATTCGTTCAATGAATCTTCGTGATCCCGCAATACTATCCATATCCCATGCGATAGCTTGATCAAATGGCCCCATAAACATTTCATGAATACGAAGTGTGTCTGCACCAACAGTTTTTACAATCTCATCAGGATTAACAACATTTCCCTTTGACTTCGACATCTTCTCTCCCCCTTGAGCAAGGATGAGTCCATGTGAAGTTCTCTTCTGATATGGTTCTTTAGTTGGAACAAGTCCAATATCAAACAAAAACTTATGCCAGAAACGTGAATACAACAAATGAAGTGTTGTATGTTCCATCCCTCCATTGTACCAATCAACAGGAGTCCAATATTCAAGATTGTTCTTCGATGCAAATGCTTTCTTGTTTTTTGGATCGGTATAGCGGAGATAGTACCAGCTTGAACCTGCCCAATTAGGCATGGTATCTGTTTCTCGTCGTGCCTTTCCCTTACACTGAGGACACTTGGTGTTAACCCATGAATCGATAAGTGAGAGAGGAGATTCTCCTGTCTCTGTTGGAGCATAATTCTTAACCCTAGGGAGCTTTACGGGGAGATTCTTCTCGGGTACGGGGACAATACCACATGAAGCACAGTGCACTACAGGAATCGGCTCACCCCAGTATCTCTGACGAGAGAATATCCAATCTCGAAGCTTGTACTTAACAACTGATGTTCCATATTTCTTTACCATCTCTTCTTTGTTCTCAAGAGGGACATCACGAACAGGAAGTCCATACTTTTCCGCAAACATCTTGTCTCGTTCATCATATGCAGGTACAGCCATAACTGCCCCTGTACCATAATCAAGAAGAGCATAGTCAGCAATCCACACAGGAATATGTTCCCCTTGAACAAGGTTTGTAACCATAATACCCTTGAGAGCCACACCCGTCTTCTCTGATGTTGCATCAGTTCTCTGTATATCAGTTTTTGTACGAATATGAGAAATATATGCACGAACCTCTTCCTTGTTTTCAATACGTGGCATAAGCTTCTCAACAAGAGGATGTTCTGGGGCAAGTACAACATAGGTAACACCATGAATGGTATCAATTCGAGTTGTAAATACTCGTATTTTTTCCTCACCTCCAATTACAGGGAAATCAATTTCAGCCCCCTCACTTTTCCCTATCCAATTTCTTTGCTGTATTTTAATTTTTTCTAGAAAATCTGTATCATCGAGATCCCCATCAAGACGATCGGCATACTCTGTGATGGCAAGCATCCACTGTTCCTTCTCCTTCTTCTCTACAGGAGTTCCACAGCGTTCACAACAACCTTGTATTACCTCTTCATTAGCAAGACCAATGAGATCTTTAGGACACCAATTGATACTCATCTTCTTTTTGTATGCCAAACCTTTCTTGAGAAACTGGAGAAATATCCACTGAGTCCATTTGTAGTATGCAGGATCAGTTGTATCAATCTCTCGAGACCAATCAAAAGAAAAACCGAGAGACTTTAACTGCTTTCGAAATATATCAGTATTTTGTTTCGTTACTATATGAGGAGATATCCCTGTCTTTATCGCATAGTTTTCAGTGGGAAGACCAAATGCATCCCAACCCATGGGGTATAGCACGTTATACCCCTCACGACGACGTTTACGAACAATGATATCCATTGCTGTATTGCTACGAATATGACCAACATGAAGACCTGATCCTGATGGATATGGAAATTCAACGAGAGCAAAGAATTTCTTTTTCTTTGAATCCTCTTTTACTTTGTTTACCTTCTTTGATTCCCAATGTTTCTGCCACTTCTTCTCAATTTTTATATGATCATATTGGTTCATAGTGATTGTCATCATACAACAGAAATGGAGATATTTCCAGATATAAAAAAGAGTCCCAGCTCTCCCACCATCACGAAACGCATAATCGTGAGTGTGATCAATGAGCTGGGACCTGTTACATCGCCGGGGAACTTCCGGGATGTTAAAAATTACCAAGAGTACGGAGAAGTGCTGCCATCCAACCACCTGAAAGCAGAAACCACGAAATGATTCGAGTGGAAGATCGATATCCAATGAATATCAGACCTGACAACCCGAAAAATATGGCCACTGCAATGAACGCATTGAAAGTGAGGTCTAACATAAAATGAACTAATTATTGAAGCTTACCCAAGGAGAAATGGTACTCCTTTATCCCCTTTTGACAATGTTTTTATAATCCACAGGACTATTGACAGACCCCCATTTCCTATCGTAGCCCATGGTTAAGGGCTTGATGTGCTGTATTGACTATATCTTATATATATTGTGTATATTTGCTATGTGTGTTTGAATTTTGAGCCCTATAAGACCTAAGTCTTTTTCATGGTATCATGAACATAGTTGCAAAAGGTCGGATTAGATACCTGGCCCGATGACTGAGTCAAAAATCAAGCAGTGCTTGTACTGACGAATGCCTTGTAACTCACCGGGTCGGATGTTGCGGATAATATACTTTCCGTGGCATTGCGACCTTTTCTTTTACCTAAATCTTAAACTCTATCGCATCACCATCTTCTGTGATAATCTTTAAGTAAAGGTATCATCCCTCTTCAAGAGGTTACGCCCACTGATCTCCTAGAGGCGGAATCAGGGCCCGGCAACGAAAGTTGTCGGGCTAACTTTTTGTCTACACCTTAAACTCCATCACATCACCATCCTTTACAATATATTCCTTCCCTTCTGTTCGTATAAGTCCTTTCTCTCGAGCTTGAGCAAATGATCCTGCTTCAATGAGTTTATCCCACTCAATTACTTCTGCACGGATGAACTTGTCTTTAAAGTCATTGTGAATAGCGGTACCAGCTTCTGGTGCTGTCCAACCACGTCCAATAGTCCAAGCACGGGTTTCTTTCTCCCCTGTTGTGAAATAGGTGATGAGATTGAGGAGTTCGTATCCCTTACGTATCAAGTTATCAATACCATCATCCTGTGATCCAAGTCCTTCTCGAAGTTCTTTCTTGTCTTTGTCTTCAAGATCTTTAAGTTCATGTTCAATACCAGCATCGACGATAACCCACTTTGCTTTGTTTTCATTGAAAAATGAGATGAGTGCTTGATACCTCTCATCATTAACCTCATCAAGATTCTTTCCTCCTGCTTTCTTGTTAAGTACATACATCATAGGTTTAGCAGTAAGGAGATGCATAGACTTTAGAAATGGTTTCTCCATATCAGTCATGTCTACTGTTTGTGCTAATCTTCCTGCTTCAAGAGCAACCTTAATCTTTTCAAGAAGTGAGGATTCAAGAAGTGCTTCCTTCTTTCCCGCTTTCACTTCCTTTTGAAGATTCGAGAGTCGCTTCGTAACTGTCTGAAGATCAGCAAGAATGAGTTCGAGATTTATAACCTCAATATCTTTTATCGGATGTATCTTCCCATCAACATGGATGATGTTATCATCTTCGAAAATACGAACAACATGAGCAATTGCATCTGTTTCTCTGATATTAGTGAGGAATTGATTACCAAGTCCCTCCCCATCAGACGCACCTTTTACAAGACCGGCAATATCAACGAATTCAACGATTGCAGGCACAGTTTTCTGTGTCTGAGAGAATGCAGCGAGAGTATGGAGACGCTCATCAGGCACAGGAACAACACCCACTGAAGGATCAATGGTAGCGAAGGGATAGTTTGCAATGAGAACACTTTTTTTGGTAAGGGCGACAAACAATGTTGATTTACCAACATTTGGCAGACCTACAATTCCGATTGATAGTGACATGGTAGAGAGTGTAGCATACGTGTTGATTTGGGGCTAGATTGGGTACAAAGAACCCCGGCCACAAGTATGTGACCGGAGTCTTGATGATGACTAAGAGACAAACCTTACTGGTCGCGAATCACGGACAGATGGTCTGTGTTGAGCAAGAACTCTTTGGAGAATAGCTGGACCTGAAGGATGTTTATCTTCTTTGACACCTGTGAGAATAATTCTTCGACACTTTCGAGCAATCTCTTCCTTCGATGGATGAGCAGTCAATGCCCCTTCTATTTCAACAAAGAAATCCACATAGGGTTCAAGCATTGTTTCTTCATCATCTTTCATACGTATCACCTCCTTTCCTCTAGTAATAAAGTATACACTACATATGGAACGAAAAAGCGGCTCCCCCTGGTGGAGAGCCGCTATCCTTAAGCAAAAAACCAAAAACAAAAACGCAAACCTTTCATACCGGAGGAGGCACCCAGTCTTGGGCGATACACCTGCGGTAACGATACGGAATCATCTGTTGAGATGATTGATGAGGGAGTGTAATCCCTTGAAACGGAACGATGACGGGTGTCGAACGAACTGGACATGCATCTGGATGCATGACACGAAAAACCTGTTCGACTGGTACTCTAAGAAACAGTGAATCTGGTGGAGGTCCATACGAGCGATAGACATCGCTTTGAGCAAATACCCATGCGTGGATATCGTCATAACGAGACGAAATCCGATCTTCACCAGCGATACCGCCGATATACATCAAACACATCAATCTAACGACGAGCATAACTGGAGATAAGTATAGTGGGGAGAACCTTCCTCTGTCAATCCCCTATTTCCCCATCACTTCACGAAGTTCTTTCTCATGTGCCTGCATAACAGCCATCATTGCTTGCTGTTGCGGCATCCCTCCCTTTATCTTTTCCTGTGCCTCTTGAGCGATTTTCATAAAAAAATCAGGATTCTTTTCAATCATAGCGAAAATCTGATCTTGTTGTTCTTGTGGAACTCCTTTCATCTGCTTCTTGAGCATGGTCTTTAACAGAAAACTTTGAAACATATATGTCGTTGATTAAATAAATAATTTTGTAGCATTATATCACATCCACTGAACCCTTCTTGTACGATGTTAGAGGAACAATATTCCAGAGATTGATAATGGGGGTAATATATTTCCATGCTGAGAGAACCTCATCAGTACTTGTAAAGAGAGTTTGATCTCCAATGATGGCATCATAGAGAACATGTTCATATGCATCAGGAAGATCAGAGAGTGAAGGGAAATCACTGTAACGGAACTTAAGTGTCTTAGGCTCAACATCAAGACCAAAGCCAGGTGTCTTTACCCAGAAACGTATCTTGATACCCTCATCAGGCTGAATACGGAAGGTGAGGATATTCTGTCGAGATTCCCCTTCTTCATTTTTGAAATATACATCAATCTCAGTTTTTGTTTCTGCTAATGATTTACCACTTTCGAGATAGAAAGGGACATTTTTCCAACGTGATGTCTCAATATATGTTTCTAATCTGAAATATGTTTCAGTTTGAGAATGTTCTGATACCCCTGGTTCAGAACGATACCCCTCATACTGACCACGCACTGCTCCTCCTGCAATACTCTTTTGAGTGAAAGGTTTAAGATTCTTGAGAATCTTTGCTCTCTCTTTACGAAGAAACGATGCCTCAAGACTTTCTGGCTTGTCCATAGCAATGAGAGCAAGCATCTGAAGCATATGGTTTTGCCCCACGTCTTTAAGGGCTCCAATCTTGTCATAGAAAGCACCACGACTTCCTACAGGAATCTTTTCTAATAACTTTATATGTACCCTCTCTATATGATTCCGATTCCATAGTGGTTCAAAAAGTGAGTTTGCAAAACGGAATGCAATGATATTCTGAAGTGCTTCCTTTGCGAGATAGTGATCGATACGGAATATTTGAGATTCTTGAAAAAGTTCTCCAAGAAGCTTCTCGAGCTTCTTTGCTGTTTCAATATCATTTCCAAATGGTTTTTCTACAAGCACACGTGTCCATCCTTCATCTCCAATACATGGAACAGTGAGTCCTGATTCAGCAAGATGGGTAAAGATAGATTCATAGAGAGTTGGTGGAATTGAAAGGTGGAACAATTTGTTCGAACATTGACGAAATCCTTGATCGATAAATTCAAGACGTTTAAGGAGATTAGCATATGATTCTGGACGATCAAAGAAACCTTGTTCATAACTCATATGATCAATGAAGTGTTTAACATCTTCTTCCTTAAATTCTCCAGGACGAATCTGCATATGATCTCGAATGAAGCTACGAAATTCTTCTTTGGAAAATGTTTTACGAGAAAATCCTACGATAGCAAACTTTGAAGGTAATTGTTTTTTAACATAGAGATTGAGAAGAGCGGGAAGAAGCTTACGTCCTGCAAGGTCACCAGTAATACCGAAAATGATGAAAATGGTGGGTGTCATAGGCACTAGTATACCAGAACTACCCTTTTATGAGGAATTGTAGGACTCTTTGGGTAGAAGAACTACATTATTATACTGGACCAGAATTTATTCGTCTGAGGTTGTATTTGTTGATGAGGCAAATTTAAAGGTTAGAGCCATCTCATTTGCTACAGATCCATATTGCCCAAATGCTGTAGAAGCTATGTCGTAACCGTATCCATCCTTAACAAATGCAATCAGTATTATTCCCTGATTATCTTGATTTATGTTATTAAGTTTTTTAGCAGGAATTCCATCTACAACAGTATCAGACCAAATTCCAGATAATCCTTTATAATATCTTAGGAAGTTATCCAGAGAGGTCTGTCTAGGATAGACTCTAATCCACACAAATGGCTTTTCGTAAATATTTGAAACTCCAAAATGAGTATAATGGAAACCTCCCATATCTGATTCCTCTCCCTTAGAGGCGATCCATGTATTTGGGTAATTTACAGTGAAGAAATATTTAGAATCTTTATAAATCTTAGTCAATGAGGTATTTGAACCTGAATCAACGACCTGCTTTGTGTCTACTTCAATATTTTTCTTAGTTGGTATCAAATTATTAGAAAAACCTTCCATTACTGTAGATGGTTCTGAATATCTATATTCCACTACATAATATATTCCTCCACCTATTAAAACCATAATAATCATTGTGATTATTATCTGGACTACAAAACTACTTTTTAAGTTTTTCATATATTAAATCAATATAACAGAGATATTCACATTTTAAAAATTTTGAAATAAAAAGAGACCGCCACACAGAGTGACGGCCAATTTAGTTACGTTTCTTCATTCCTCCAGGGAATGTTCTTTTTCCATCTTTCGATATGATCCTCAAGAGGTGTCCTGAGAAAATCTGTAAGCACCTTTCTGTCATGTTCTGACAAAGGAGGTAAAGCAGACCCACTTGCAAATCTCTCGAGTAACTCCACATCCTCTTGTGATAGAGATGAGAGACTGATTTTACTCGGTCCAAAGATCCGAAAGCCATCCCTCTCCTCAATCACACAAGCACCCGGAAACTTTGCAGCATATTTAACAGCTGCATCGTAGGGTGAGGTCTCCCCCGGGTTTAGGCAGGACAGACAATTCCTACCAAAGAATGCATACTCTTCGTAACCTACTAGCGACTGGTGATCACACACACTATTCCTTTCTGTTTTGAGGCAGAAAGAATTAGTTTGAGTTCTCACTTCATGTATTATTTTTAATTCAATCTGTCCTCGGTTTTATCCAAGAACCCGATCTTGATAGTACTACTATATAATAGATTTGTCAATATCTATACTTGAATTCTAGCTAAATGGCCCTTACTAAGGATGTGGAGGAGTGTGATATTTAAAAAATTGGAATAATAAAACCCCCGAGCCAAATTGCTCGAGGGTTGAAGATTTTGTTGAACGCCCTTCAAAGCGTTGCAGGGATGTAACTCACCTGCCAGCGATTCCAAACGTTGCCCCAGAAACTGGAGTGTCCGTCCGGCGCTGTCGCTGTTTCGTTCTCCCGTTGGGGAAGTTCGGTGAAGCGGACTTCCCCGACTTCACTATCTTCCGGCAATGTTCCTGCCTGATGGTAAACCCATTTGCCAGTATACTTCTTGCGAAGTGTTGGCAGGGGGTTTTGACCCATCTTATAGCAAGAGCGAAGATGATTCGCGACTTCCTGCCACTTGTCGGACCACCCCGCCTTGAACGCGGCGTTGTTACGCTCGTTTTTACGATTCATGTCCTCAAACAACGAGGAGAACTCCCAGTCCTTTGTCATATCCGCCTTGAGCGGGTAAGGGGCTTGATCGCCACAGCCACTCACTTCGCTTAGAATTTCACCTTTCGGCGAAATGATAGCATAGTGATTTGCTGCTTGATCACCCCAATCGAACGGAAGTTCGACGAGGCGATTGCCGGAGACTGTGTGTACGTCACCCTTTTCAGGAATGGCAACGAACGAGTTGTTGGCAATTGCCTTGAGGTAATCCCCAAGGTTCCTGATGAGTTCGCACCTTTCAGCACGAAATCCAACACCAACATTGTCCCAACCTTGAACTGGTGAGGGAGCATTGAGCTCCTCATCAGTGAATCCAACCAATGCGACCGATGATGACACGCCATGGAACTCACCGACCGCACCCTTGAAACCTTCGGGAAGGGCGACTTCTTTTGAGTCGTCACCATCGTCATACCAGGTATTCTCCGCGGCACTGGCGACTTTGACAAACTTTTGTCCATCCCATTGACTGACCCAACCACCACGTTGGAAGTGACTAACGAGCTTAACGGTATTATTTTCGATTGTTTTCATATATGCAGGCTTTCTGCAGTCTCGCGGACTAGCTCACAATGCGGGATGATCCCACCCATGTGACTGACCCGCTCCATTGTTTTCTGTCGGAGCAGTTTTCTTGAACACCTAATCCCCACAAGAGGTTAGGTATGCAAGATACTACTCCAACTGGAACAAGCCAATCTTCTAACTTTCACTATTTAATTTTCAATGATCTAACTTGATTGTTTATATTATAGCATACTAAATATCTATTTGTCAATACTTGTTAAATATCAAAATAACCCTTATTTCTAGGGCTATTTCTGTGGATAGATCTCAGTTTAACTTTTCTAAAACCAGTTTGTGAAGTGGTGTGGTATTTAAAAGAAATTTTGAAATAATAATTAACAAGATCGCCAAGTTGCTGAATGACCTCGTCAAGGGTAACGGGGAGCTTGTGAAGCAGTCGAGGGGTTTCAATATCTGGTCTTGTTTATTTTCGTGAACTAAAAAAGCCCTCAACCACGGATTGAACATGGAAGGGGCTTGTTAATATTGTGACTGAATGATGTCAGACGACTTCAGTGCTTCCAAGAGGCAATCCTCCATCAGCAAGTTTGTCACGCCTCACGATTGTCGGACAGACCCACACAGTCTTTGGATGATTAGGGTCATCTCCTTTTCCGGGAGGACGACGCCAGTGACCTTCACGGTGATGCGGAGCAATCTCCACATAACCACCACGAAGAATTGGCTCAAGCACCTCTCGTTCTGCACTAGTCAGTGAGTAGATGCTTTTTACCACACAAACCTCCGATGCAAGTCTGATTACACGACTCGGACCCTCTCGCCGTTCAAACGTTGACAGCTCCCATCCTTTTGGAATGAGTTCCTTTGTTGGACGAGACTGTAGATAGAGCATCAACCCAAAGACGATCCTGAAGATCACCTTTGAAGCCGAGGTTTCATCTGCCTTTCCGAGATCAAGTTCTTCAAATTTCGAAGCGAATCCTCCGGGTTCAAAACAGGCTTTTTTTGTCAGCCATATTTTGCCACCTCCATTCATACGGTTCTTGACGGCGGATGCAAGTTTTTCTTTTGCATAATCCAGTGAAACCTTGTCGCCCTTTTGGATTGCTTTTTTAATCCTCGAACGCTGATCGCCAATGAACACCGACTCCATAGTTGGCAAGTCGGTAGCAATAGTTTCAATAGCCATGACTTCATGACCATGAACAATTTCTTTGGCAATCAAGATCGCATCGATTGTCTTCCCTCCAAAAACCAGTGGCTCCTCGAGAGAGATGAGTAACGAGTCGAAAGGCCATTTGATCATTGACCAGTCGATACCTTGAAGGCTTGTGGCTGCCAAAAGCAACTGAAGGTCCTTTGGCACACGGTAAACTCTGCGAGAGGATTTTGTCCACTCAGCAACACGCATTGCCACCAAGCGTGGTTGGGTGAACTCGAACTCCTTCATACTTTGAGGATGACTATTGTGTGTTGGTCCAACGTATTTTTCAACGTCAAATCCATCAGTGTGCACTTTAAGCAAAGAATTTCGAAAACTTTGCCAATGTGTGACTGGACCTTTTAAGATCCGATTCCAGAAAGGATCAGCAAACTGACCTGTCTGTCCTTTTGTGAAGATTTCAATCACGAAAGAGAGAAACTGCATAGTAACTTCGTAACTACGAAGAAGCCGGTCTATAGGCTCTCCAAAGTTTTGATTTTTTTGAGACATAAGGTCCTCCTATTTGGATTGTTGATTGTTGTGGAAAATTGAAAAAAACCGACATCTTTCAAGGTGCGGTTCTGACTAGATAATAACATAAATTATAATAATTGTAAATATTTCAATTCGAACCTCTCCTAGATTCAAAAAACCCGGCAATCACTTGTTAGTTTCAACTCTTGCCTATTTATAGGGCTATTTCTGTGGATGGATCTCAGTTTAACTTTTCTAAAACCAGTTTGTGAAGGGGTGTGGTATTTAAAAGAAATTTTGAAATAAAAAAGACAAACCACAGATGTGACTCTGCGGTTGTTCGCATTTCACCCTTACAAATGCGGAATTTTGAGAAATATTTTGAAGTATTTGAGTGGTGATATGAAAACACAAAACCCCAAGCAACGAACTTGCTTGGGGTAGGATTTGGTCACCAAATATCGTAAAAGCATTTAACTTTACTTTGGGGGTATGAGGAAGAGCCAGCGAACTTTGCCAGACCGAGTTTCGTTTAGATTCAACTGACCGCTAATCGAGCGGTTTTCTTCACCTTTGTAAAACTCGATATAACCACAATGACTTGCGTATGGACTCACGGGCTCGAACAGCACGATCAAACCGTTGTTCACTTCCTGTACTGGCAACTGATTAAAAGATCCTCTAGTGCAATATTCTAAGCTGATTTCAATCGCTCGATCGCAAATCTCTCCAGCCGTCACATTCCCATTTGCGAAGCCAAGCTGTGCGGGCGTCACTGCAGCAAAGTCACCCTTTGCTAAACTGGTTTTCCAAACCGACACATTTGCCGGTCGGATGATCGCAGAAGGATTTAAAGCCCTCTTGAGAACTCTTTGTAGTCCTAATGGATTATCGATCCATTGTCGCATCGCATCTGAATGCATGTGAGGCATAGACTCTGCCACACGCGCAAGCAGTTTTCCTGTTTGTTTACAGTACATAGCGTTTTTTCCTTTTGGTTTTCGCTTGTTTATACTAGAGGACATCCACAAAGTGCGGGTAGTCATAGCCAACAAACCTCAATTCATTAAGATCTTTTGGCTATGACTATCCTGTAGATAATATAAAAGAACTGTGATATTTTATACCACAATTATATATTGTAATCAATAGTTGTGGACCCGAGGAGATTCGAACTCCTGACCTTTCGCTTGCAAAGCGATTGCTCTACCAACTGAGCTACGGGCCCAATATTTTTCAATTGAATCATTCTACCTCATTTTCGCTGTAATGCAAGCTCAAGAATATGATCGATAAAATGATGGAGAGGTGCACCAACAGCATGTAATGCTTTTGGGATAAGGGATGATTCAGTAAGTCCTGGTAAGGTATTTGTTTCAAGAATGAATATTCCCCGTCGTGGATGTATGATGAAATCTGATCGAGAATAGTCTCGCAAACCGAGAGCCTTATGCGCCTCCTTAGCCATTCTCTCTAATTCCTTTTTCTCATGTTCAGTAAAATTGCCTGGTACAATTTCTTCAATACCACCCTTGTATTTCAAATCAAAATCAAAGAAATGCCCCTTAGGTGTACGTATTTCAATTGGAGGTAAGACATATATATCATGATCTCGATATCCATCAATCACTCCACATGTTGCTTCCCTTCCTGATATATACTCTTCTACAAGTACAGCATCATCATATTGAAAAGCCTTTTCAAGAGCGAGAGGAAATGATTCAAAATCCCTTACAACAGAAACACCCACAGATGAACCACTTGAAGCTGGTTTTACAATGAAAGGTAATGTAAATGTTTTGAAAAGAGTATATATCTCATCTTCATTCAATGATGAAATGGTCACAACCTTATGAAGAGGTGACTTAATACCTGCATTCTTGAACACCTCCTTGCTCATAACCTTGTTCATACCAATACTTGAAGGTATGGATGTGGACCCTGTAAAAGGAATCTTATGAGTCTCGAGTATATGTTGCACCTTTCCATCTTCACCGTAATATCCATGGAGAGCATTGAACACAACATCAACATGATTGAGTGCTTCGTGAGGTAGTGTGGGTACACCAGCAACATGCCATATACCCTGCTTATCAACAAGAATATCTCGAACAGTATATTTCGACTGTGGTATATGTTTCAAAACAGTCGCACCTGTTTGAAGTGAGACTTCATATTCATCACTTGGACCTCCACGTAAAACTCCAACACGTACTGTATGCATGAGGTATATTATACACCAAAAAATTTCTTGCTTCTAAGTTTCTTGTGATATGCGATGGCAAAACGATGAGCTTCATAGTTTGCAAGCAATATTGCAGGTCCATGATCACGTATCATAGATTCATCTCCCAAGAAATGATCAGGCTTATGAGCATCATTCTTTACCACTGTTACGAGAGGTATACCATGTACAATACTTTCTGCAGCATTTTTCTGAGACACACCACCATCGATAACAATGAGATCAGGAAATCTCCATTCTGGATGAGAGAAGCGTCGGGTAAGTACTTCTCTGAGAGCCCCGACATCATCATTCACATCTTTTGATATCTTAAACTTCTTGTACTGACTCTTCTCAGGTTCTCCTCCCGTGACAACCGTCATAACCCCTACCGTACTTTTACCAGCCATATGAGCAATATCATATGCCTCAATGCGAAATCCTTCCCGACCACGAGGAGTATCTTCTTTAATGAGCGAAACATCCTGAATATGAGTCAATGCATACAAGGTGTTCCTTACACGCTGAGCTTCTTCAAACTCTTGATTATCTGCATATGTATTCATATCTTTCTCGAGAGTAGTAATCAATTCCTGCTTCTTTCCCTCAAAGAAGAGTACGAGATTACGTATGGTAAGGGCATACTTCTTCTGATCCTCTAGAGTATCAGTCTTAGGGGCAAGTCCGAGGGATTGATAGAAAGAGTTTTGATGAGGTATGCGAGCCTTTTCATCACGAAAAGGAAATATTTTACGTAATATCTTAAGCGCATCTTTCAAGAGATTCCCCTGAGGAAATGGACCAAATTGATACTTAACCTTGAACTTTAATTCCTCCTCATTGAGCTTGTCTAATTCCCTGCCTCGAACAATGACAACACGAGGGAAATCTTCATCAGTAATGACAACAAAGTTATAGCTTCGATTATCCTTCTCTTTAGTATTGTAATATGGTAACCATCTCTTTATCTCCCGACTTTCCATGATAATGGCTTCAAGAACTGAATCGGTTTGTACAGAGGTCACCGTGTGGGCCTTTGTCACCATATCAACAAGGAGTGGACCTCGAGTTACTATGAGATCAGATGAGAAGTAGCTTAAAACACGATCCTTAAGTGAGGTTGCACGTCCAATATACAGAATATTGTTGTCTGCATCTCGAAAGAAATATACTCCCGGAGCTTGGGGGAGATGTGTAAGTTCACTCTTCTTCATACCTATTTCTTCAAAATTTTCTTGAGATACATTCCTGTAAATGATTTTTCATTCCGAGCAACATCTTCAGGAGTACCCTTTGCTACAATCTTACCACCTTTCTCACCGCCAAGAGGTCCGATATCGATAACATAATCAGCACATTTAATGAGATCAAGATTGTGCTCAATGACAACAACAGTATTTCCCTTCTGTACAAGTCTCTCGAGAATTTCAATGAGTTTACGCACATCTTCATAATGGAGACCAACGGTAGGTTCATCAAGAAGGTATATAGTTTTCTGAAGATGAGCTCGATAGAGTTCAGATGATATCTTTACACGCTGTGCCTCACCACCTGAAAGAGTCGTTGCTGATTGCCCGAGTTTAAGATATCCAAGTCCAACTTCTTCAAGTGTCTTGAGACGATCATATACTGCAGGAATATCTTCAAAAAATGCGAGACCCTCTTCTACGGTAAGGTGAAGAATTTCATGCACATTCTTTCCCTTGTACTTAACTTCAAGAGTTTCTTTTGTAAATCGTTTTCCACCACACACCTCACATGATACATATACAGTAGGGAGGAAATGCATTTCAACTGCAATTTCTCCATTACCCTGACATGCTTCACAGCGTCCTCCCTTTACATTAAATGAGAAACGTCCAGGTCCCCAACCATGTGCACGAGCTTCTGCAGATGCAGCAAAGAGATCTCGTATATGCTGCCATGCGCCTGTATATGTTACGGGATTTGATCGTGGAGTTCTTCCAATTGCACTCTGATCAATGAGAATTGTTCTTCCGAGATATTCAGTTCCTGTAAATGAATCACAATTGAATACCTGAGCTGTTCGATGTCTAAACTCGAGACGTGCCTGAAGATTCTTGTGAAGAATCTCGTACATAAAAGAAGATTTTCCTGAACCTGATACCCCTGTAATGACATTGAGACATCCGAGAGGAATATCTGCATGTAAGTCTTTGATATTAAATATATTACCTCCACGGATCATAATCTTTCCCTTAGGTTCACGACGTTTTTCAGGAATTTGAATCTTCTTCTCTCCTCGAAGATATGCGAGAGTGAGAGAGTTTGATGGATTTGTCTTAGCGGTAAGGAGATCTTCAAGATATCCTGAAACTACCACATTCCCTCCATGAACCCCTGCTCCCGGACCGATATCGATAATATAATCAGAGGCATACATAGTATCCTCATCATGTTCAACAACCACAATGGTATTACCGAGGTCTCGAAGAGACGTAAGGGTCTTAATGAGGCGATCATTGTCACGCTGATGAAGTCCGATGGTAGGTTCATCAAGAACATAGAGTGCGCCAACAAGTCCACTACCAAGCTGTGAAGCAAGACGAATACGCTGGGCTTCACCACCTGAGAGAGTATGGGCCCGACGATCAAGGGTGAGGTAATCAATACCTACATTGATCATAAACTGGAGTCGGGATTCAATCTCACGTAAAACAACTTTTGCAATCTCTCTTTCGGTATCAGTCAATTCAAGTTCTTCAAAGAAAGCTTGAGCCTTTTCAATTGAGAGATGAGTTGTTTCAACAATATTCTTCTCACCAATTTTTACATACAAAGCCTCATCACGAAGACGTGCTCCCTTACATGTTGGACATGCTTCGTTACTAAAGAACTCTCGAGTTCCAAGTCCATTACACGTAGCACAAGCACCATATGGAGAATTGAAAGAGAAGAGACGAGGTTCAATTTCAGGATATGAAAAACCATCATAGGGACACATAAACTTAATTGACATGAGTTTTTCCTCAATCTCACCTCCCTGCTCAAACTCTATTTTTATAAGTCCCTGAGCTTCTTCAATTGCTTTCTCAAGAGCTTCAGAAAGACGTTCCCGTGCATTTTCTGATTGTTTCTTGTCCTTAAATTCACTTAAGAAAAGTTCATCAACAAGCACATCAATATCATGCTTCTTGTTCTTGTCGAGAATGATTTGTTCTCGAAGTCTCATAACCTTTCCATCAACCTTCACCTTGTCATATCCCTTACCAAGAAGATCATAGAGAAGTTGATAGTATTCACCTTTTCGTCCAACGATAACAGGAGCATATACACGAACCTTGTCTTCATTGAGTTCAACACCCATAACTTTCTTTCCTCCTTTCGTATGAAGAGATATTTGACCAAGTATGGTGGTGAGTATTTCTTCCTTTGAAATACGGTGAATGACTCGACCACAGGTAAGACAATGAGGTTTACCTACGCGAGCAAAGAGAATACGGAGATAGTCATAGATCTCAGTAATTGTTGCAACGGTTGATCGAGGGTTATTCGATCGTGATTTCTGATCAATTGAAATGGCAGGAGATAGTCCAACAATCTCATCAACATCAGGCTTTTGCATTTGCTTCAAGAACTGACGAGCATATGAAGAAAGAGACTCAACATAGCGTCTCTGTCCTTCAGCAAAAATGGTATCAAAAGCAAGGGAAGATTTCCCTGATCCAGAGAGACCAGTAATGGCAATCATGGTATTGCGAGGCATCTCAACCGTTATATTCTTGAGATTATGTGTACGAGCTCCTTTTACAATGATCTTCTCAGATTCATGTGATGTTTTTTTTGTGGGTTTTGCCATATATAAATGGCTATAACTATACCAGATTATGAGAGCTGGGTAAAGATATTACCGTATGAGTGCTTCTACTTCTCGTATTATCTCATCGAGAGATACCGCAGCCTTTACCACAAATCTCTGAGCACCAAGAGTTTTTGCCTTCTCTATATCACTCTCCTTACTCATATTTGAAAGCATCATAACAGGAACTTTCTTAAGATGTTCTTTCATGCGTATTTTTTGAAGTATTTCAAAACCTGTCATACCAGGAAGGAGAATGTCGAGAATGATAATGTCAGGAGAGTGTGCATCAACTTTACGAAGAGCTTCATCTCCATCCTTTGCTTTAACGAGTTCATATCCAGAACTTTCAAACTTTTTCGACAAAATATTACTGAGAAGATTATCATCTTCTACCCATAATATTATCTTCCCTTTCGATGCCTTAACTGGTTCTCCTTTTGAATTTGCATCGAGTTCATTTCCTGAAGAATTACCAATGATGAGACTTACCTTCTGAAGAACTTCACTTGGTTCTATATGTGTCTTGATTATATAGTCACGAATGGTAGGTGTTGAGGGAATACGATGCATTTGAACAGGATTTCCTGAGTTTGAAATGATAACGACAGGAATTTTAGTTATATGTTTATCAAAACTCTTCTCATGAAGAACACTATATCCATCCATGCCCGTAAGGTGTGTATCAATGAGGACGAGAGAAGGGAGAAGTTCTCTCATCTTTGTAAGTGCATCATTACCATCTTCTGCTAAAACAACTTCATACCCATGTTCTTCAAGATTTTCTGAGATATGGGTTGCAAGTGTAGTGTCACTTAAAGCAATGAGAACAATTTCTTTCATGCAACTATTATATCACACCTCATGTGAAGCAAGGTTAGTTTTCCACCATACGAAATACCGCAAGGTGGTGAGCCTTGCGGTGTGATTGAACGGAATGAGCTTATACCCAGATAATCCTCGACCAATGAATGTACATTCGATGATCGGATTGTAGATAGTTGGATCCCGGAGAGAAACAGAAGTACCCTTGGGTATCCTCCACGTACCCAACTGAAGCACTACTTGCATCAATCTTTGTACCCCAGCAGGATGAAAGATAATCCAATACCGCCTGAGAGTCATTTAGAGATGTCACATGTGGTGGGATCGAGAGAGGTACATACAGATTTCCCTGATAAAATACAGCCCAATCCATCTTGCCCTCTAAACGCTCCCTGTTCTGACGATAAAGAGCAATCAAACTACTAAAGTTCATACGTTTCCTTGTGTTGTGTTTTTGTTGTTTTTGAAAACTATTTCTCTAAAACTATATATACCACACAAACTATTCAACGTCTACCCTCTTCTTGATTTCAGTAATTTCATCACGGAGAATAGCGGCAGTTTCAAAATCAAGAACCTTCACAGCTTCATTCATCTGTTGTTCCTTGTCTTTAAGGAGTTTCTTTGGATTAACCTTAAGCATGTCTTCATCAATTCTCATCAATTCTGCCACTGCTTTATCATGATCGGTTTTAAGTTGATCGGTAATATCTTGAATCTTCTTGATGATTGTCTTTGGAGTAATACCATGTTTGGTATTGTAATCCATTTGAATCTTGCGACGACGTTCTGTCTCACTCATCGCATAGCGAAGAGCATCATTCATAACATCAGCATAGAGGATGACACGTCCATTGATATTTCGTGCAGCACGTCCAATGATCTGAATGAGGGAGGTTTCAGAACGAAGAAAACCAGCTTTGTCTGCATCAAGAATCCCAATGAGTGAAACTTCAGGAAGATCAAGTCCTTCTCGTAGGAGATTAACCCCTACAAGTACATCAAATTTTCCCTTTCTAAAATCAGTAAGGATGGTAATACGGTCAATGGTTTTAATATCACTATGCAAATATTCCGCCTTTATCCCCTTGTCCTTAAGAAATTCACTTAAATCTTCTGCCATTTTCTTGGTAAGGGTGGTGGCGATAACTCGATCGCCTTGGCGTATGACTTTCTCAGCTTCAGCAATGAAGTCAAAGATCTGACCAACATATGTCCCCTTCTCCGCAACAGGTCGTACCTCAATGACAGGATCAATGAGACCTGTAGGGCGAATGATCTGTTCTACAATATTTTCACTATGCTCCTTCTCAAACTTTCCTGGTGTAGCGGTGGTGTAGATAACTTGTCCAACCCTTTCTTCGAATTCTTCAAATTTCAATGGTCGATTGTCTTTTGCAGAAGGAAGTCTAAAACCAAACTCTACAAGAGTCTCTTTACGTGATGCATCTCCAGCAAACATACCTCCCAATTGCGGTACGGACACATGAGATTCATCGATAACGGTAAGGAAATCAGGACTGCCATCCTTCTTATGGGGGAAATATGAAAGAAGAGTATCAGGTGCTTCTCCTGATTTCTTGCCAGAGAAATGACGTGAGTAGTTTTCAATACCATTACAATACCCAACTTCACGAATGAGAGCGAGATCGTACTTCACTCGACGTTTCAAACGCTCAGCCTCAAGATTCTTACCCGCCTTTTCCAATTCCTTTAATCGTCCCTCCAATTCCTTCTTTATACTCTCAAACGCTTTCTTTGATTGCTCATCAGTACTAATGAAGTGCTTTGCAGGAAAAAGGAAGATGACAGTATGTGTGGTACGCACAGCCATGGTAACAGGATCAAGTTCAATGATATCTGAAATGACACTACCTTCGTACTCAATACGATAGATTGTTCTTTCATTAACCGGCATAATTTCAATCATATTCCCAAGAGCTCTGAACTGACCAGCACTTAGATCAGTTGTTGTTCGTTCAAAATGTATATCGATGAGCTTGCGAATCAGTTCAGCACGAGGGATTTCTAGTCCCTTTCCAAGCTTTAAATTTACTTTTTCATATTCAACAGGAGAACCAAGACCATAAATACAAGATACTGAAGCAACGATGATAACATCTTTTCTTGTAAGGAGAGCCTGGGTTGAGGCATGGCGAAGACGTTCAATTTCTTCATTAATCATTGCCTCCTTCTCTATATACGTATCCGTGACGGGCATATATGCTTCAGGTTGATAGTAGTCATAATATGAGACGAAATAGTGAACAGCATTATGAGGAAAAAACTCTCGATATTCTTGAGCAAGCTGTGCAGCAAGAGTTTTGTTATGAGCGATCACAAGAGTTGGTTTACCATGCTGTGCAATGACATTTGCCATGGTAAATGTTTTACCCGATCCTGTAACGCCAAAAAGAGTTTGTTTCTTCAAACCCTTTGAGAGCCCTTCGGTGAGTCCTTTAATAGCCTTTGGCTGATCACCTGCAGGTGCCATATCTTGTGATATCTGAAACAATGACATAGGGATAGATTAGCATAAAAAAACCGCATGGACGAATCCGTGCGGTCTTTGAAACGAAGGTGAACTATGGCGATATACGTAGAGGTATCCACCTGCCTCCGTCAAACACTACAGGAACCCTACGCTGTGACGGGCGAAGAACCATTTGATACCCGACAGAATTAGGGATTTTTTGTGCAGGACAATATCCATGACGTGTCTTAAAGACAGAGTATTCTGAAAGAATTTTCCTCCGCTCGGCTTGATATGACATCCCATCAAGCCACACATCTCGATCATACTGCGATCGAAACATCAGTACACGATTACCAGACTCTTCCTGAACCCATCCTTGTGAATCCCGAGTGGATACCAAGGCATCTCCTTGTTTCCTCCTATAGATACGACTATTAATTGGCATATACACCTCATGTTGAAGAGCTATTTTGTACACTATATACAAAACGAGTTCCGGTTTTTTTCCAGAACTCGTTTTTGCAATCTATCACTTACAGAGATACATCACAAACACCAGACCTGGAAATATATTCCCGGGCAATGACAAGCTTAGTGAATGTGACATATGAAAATATCATAATGTAACAAATATTCTACCCTACTTCCCTTTTCGAAGCAATACTTTTTTAACAGCTTCCATAATATGCTTTTCCCCCATACCGTAATGTTCGAGAAGTTGATCGGGTGTACCTGATTGACCAAAAAGATCTTTCACACCAACAAATTCCATTGGAACTGGGTAGTTTCGAGCAAGACATTCAGCAATTGCAGAACCCATACCTCCTGCAATTTGATGCTCCTCTACGGTAACGACGGCTCCAGCTTCATGAGCAAGTCTCCATACAGCATCTTCATCAAGAGGTTTAATGGTAGCAAGATTCAATACCTTAACCTTCTTGCCTTGATTTTCAAGTTCTTGAGCAACCTTAAGGGCTTTGTACAGAAGAGCACCTGTGGCAATGATACCAATCTCTGCTCGTTCATGATTCTGAGGTTCAAAAACAAGTTGTGCCTTCCCAATTTCAAAGGGTGTTTCTTCTGTCGTTATGACAGGTGTTTTCTCACGTGCAAGACGAATATATGTAGGGTGTGGAGTTTGAGCACATGCGATAGTTGCTTTACGGGCTTCATGAACATCACATGGAGAAATGACTACCATATTAGGAATGACTCGAGTAATGGCGAGATCTTCAATTGCCTGATGAGTACCTCCATCTGGACCAACAGAAATACCTGCATGAGAACCAGCAATCTTTACAGGTCGGTCATTGTAGCAGATGGTAGTACGTATCTGTTCCCAGTTTCTACCAGGACTAAACATTGCATATGAAGTTATGAAGGGAATTTTTCCCATAGCAGCCATTCCAGAAGCAACACTCGCAAGATTTTGTTCTGCAATACCAATTTCGATAAAGCGATCTGGGTATTTGTTTTTAAAGAGATGCATTTGTGTTGATTCAGTAAGGTCAGCACAGAGCCCCACAACATTTTTGTTCATGTCTCCAGCAATTACAAGACCTTCTCCAAATCCTTTACGAATGGGAACTTGTTCAATATTAGTATCAAATATCTTCGAATTAAGTTTCTGATGAGGATTAAGCATAGATAAAGGTAATTATCGAGAACACAACAAGAAGAATGCCCTCAATCTTTCGTATTACTAAATCACGAGGTGTTTGAGGATAGTGATAGCTGGAATCTTTGTTAACAACAAGAACACAACCAAGTACAGCACAGACAATGAGAAATATGAGAAAACCAACAGAATTAAAATCTTTTGTAAAAAGAAACACAATAGATCCTGCAAGAAAGGCAATTTTTAAAATGATTTCAAAGTTTCGCATCATCCCTCTATTATACACCAAGTTTACAAAGACAAATTAGATGACTGTGAGTTTGAGTCCGAGACCTGAGGTGATCTTTTGTAAAAATAACAGAGTTGGATTTCCACGTCCTGATTCAAAACGTGCCAAAGCAGATTGTGCAATACCGAGACTCTTTTAATAATTAATGTTGAGTGAGTTTTTTCTCTACACCCTAATTCCCAAAGCTTTCCGAGCTATGAGAATCTCTTCTGGAGTTGTTGGTGGCTTACCATGCCATTCAAACTTTCGTTCAAACTCAGGTATTCCCTTTGATGAAATGGTATTTGCGATAATAACTGAAGGTTTGTCGAAAACAGAAAGTGCCTGTGTGTATGCCTCATCGATAGCACGGAAATTATGGCCATCAACTTCTTGTACATGCCAATTGAAAGCACGGAATTTGTCTCCAAGAGGATTAAGGGGCATGACGTCTTCAGTGAATCCATCAATTTGTATATTGTTACGATCAATGAAAACAGTAATATTTTGAATCTTCTCTTTACCCGCAAGAAGAATTGCTTCCCAATTTTGCCCTTCATCAAGTTCTCCATCTCCCGTTACAGCAACAAATTGTTTTCCTGAGGTTCTACCAAAATCAATACGCTCAGCCAATGCCATTCCCACAATCTGAGAGAGTCCAGAACCTAAAGGACCCGAAGAATTCTCAAGGGCAGGAAGAAACTCTCGATGAGGATGTCCTTGGAGTTTTGAACCAAATTTTCGTAAGGTTGAAAGTTCTGATACAGGGAAATATCCTGCATGAGCCATCGTAGCATAGAGAACTGGGCAAATATGACCATTAGAAAGAACGAAACGATCACGATATGGCCAAGCTGGATTTTTAGGATCATGCTGTAAGGCATGGAAATAGAGATAGACAAATATATCTGCCATACCGAGAGGTCCAGCAGTGTGCCCACTCTGAGCCTCGATGAGCATTTGTATAACAGAACGTCGTACATCGAGAGCTTTCTCAAAGAGAAATTGAACTTTTTCTTCAGTTAGACGAGGTAATGACATACCCGTATATTGTAGCACTTAAATACGTTTTAATTCTGCGATAGTGTGAATAATATCATCACTTGAGAAAAGAGCAGAACCCACAACAACAGTATCAACACCAGCATCCTTTAGCATTGTGACAGTATCGAGAGAAACTCCCCCATCGACAGAAACAGGAATACCGGGCAATATTTCCTTTACTTCATGTATTTTTGTAAGCACCCTTTCATCAAAAGCTTCACCTTGATATCCAATTCTTCGAATACCCATGCACTGAACAACTTGAATATATTCCTTGTACTTAAGAATATCTGATGTAGGTGTGTCGATATTAAGTGCAATACCAACCTCAACAAGACCGTGAAGAATTTTGAGTACAGGGGTGAGATCAGGAGAAGATTCAACATGAAGAATGATTCGAGCAGCTCCTGCAGATATCCATGTTCGTGCATCATCTTCAGAAGGATTTGAGATCATGAGGTCAAATTCATAATCAATATCTTCCCATGCAGGCATACCTCTCTCTTCGCGTAAGATTGATTCAAAATTTTCATCATGTTTCTTGTATGGCCACGTTGAAGAAGGGACAAATTTTCCATCACAAATATCAACCTGTACAGCATGAACAGCTCCGTGAATTAATTCTATTTTCTCTTCAAGTTCAGCAAAATCTTTAGGAAGTATGGCGGGTACTATTTTCATATATTTTATTCTATCGTATCAAGCATGGTATTTCTCTTCACATGTCGCGCATCACCACTAAATGGTGTTGAAATCCAGAGCTTCACAGCTTCCCGTGCTTCTTCAGGGGTAAGGAAACCAGCAGCAAGAGAAAGAACGTTTGCATCATTATGCTCACGAGAAAGTCTAATAATATCAATATTTTTTCCATAGTAAACAGCGGTTCGAACACCAGGAAAACGATTCATGAGCATAGCTTCTCCTTGTCCAGATTTTCCAAAAACAATTGCACGTGTACCTGTTTCTGACTGAAGAAGTCGCATAGCAAGAGGGACCATAATCTCAGGATAGTGATCTTCAGGATCGAGAACGTGAGCACCCATATCTTCAACTTCAAAACCTTCCGTGGTAAGGAAGTCTTTTATGTCATTTTTTAAATTAAAACCAGCATGATCTGTCGCTAAAAGTATTTTCATAAAGTTAGTATATCATTAATTATCGATATGAAGGAGATGATGCAAAATCCCTATGAGAATCAACTCCCTGTGCGTAGAGATATTCAATCTGTGAAGAGGTGAGGGATTGATTGTAGAGACTAACGTCATCAAGATATCCTGTTGTGTAGTAGGCGCCATCAGCCCCAATTCTTCCCCACCCTGCCGTTCCTCCCATGGTATTAACCATTCGAGAATCTTCTTTTCCGTCTATATAAAGAATCCAAAGAGTTCCATCTGATGTAAATGCAACATGATGCCATTTGTTATCAGCAATTGCTTTCTGAGAAATCATGGAGAGGGACGGCGTCCCATTGTTTGCATATATATACAGTCTTTTTGTGGTAATGAGGAAGGCAAATTTACCACTACCCGCAACGCCTGTATCACTACTTCCTCTATTGGTAAAAACAGTTCCATATGAATCTGTTGCTGTCTTTATCCACCCCGACACAGTAACAACTGTAGGTACCATCACCTGTTTAGGAACCCCTCCTGGACCGGTTATATACACATATTGATTTGCAGCCCCTGCCCCTGGACCAATTCCAGGGAAATACATGGAACTCCCCTTGTTGTTTTGTGTTTCAGCACTCCAGTTAACATTGATGAGGTTTGCACTATAGTTATTAAAGAAATCATTTGTTACAAGACCAGTTCCTTCATCGAAATTAAAAGAAAAAGCTGCTTCAGCACCTAGATTTCGAAAATTATATCCACTGAATGTCTGTGAAGCGGCAATACGTGCACGTTCACGAGCTGTATTTGTTACAGCAAGCACAACACTTGAGAGAAGTGATATGACAGATATAACTACGAGAAGTTCAATGAGTGTAAAAAGCCTCTTGATTTCATATTCTGATTGTAACAATAATATAACATTAGACAAAGAAACTATACTGACATTTCTAACTCAACATAGAAACAACTACCCTTTCCATCCCCCTCAGACTCAGCCCAGATCTTTCCATGATGAGCCAGTACTATCTCTTTTGCCACAAAGAGTCCAAGACCTGTTCCATAGATATTTTGCTTATTAGCATTATCAGCACGAACAAATTTTGAGAAAAGTTTCGGCATAACCTCAGGGGCGATACCTACCCCTGTATCCTTTATCTTAAATGTAATTATTCTCTTATCCGTATCCTTAATGAGAGATATGTTAAGAGAACCTTGAGGAGTGTATTTAATTGAATTATCAATGAGATTAGCTATAACCTGTTTAAGTTTGTCTTGATCGGCTCGGACCATAAATCGTTCAGATTCTCCTGATGGAGATGTTGAAAAAGATGTAACAAGACCGCTTTTCTCAATATTAGGCTTAAGTTCTCCGATAACATTAGAAACCATAACTTTTAGATCGAGAACCGAGAAAGCGTATTTCATAGTACCGAGCTCAATACGAGAAATATTGAGATAGTCATCAACTATAGAAGTTAGAGTCTTGGCTGATTCATAAATGCGAGAAATAGCAGTGCGAACCTCAGCTGAAAGAGTCCCCATTTCGTTTTCAAGCATAAGAGAGGTGTATCCCTTCATTGCAGTAAGAGGAGCTCTAAGCTGATGGGTTGCAAATGATACGAACTCAGATTTTTGTTTATCAAGTTCGACTAAACGTGTATTTGCCACCTTGAGATCAGTTGCTAGTTTTTCTATTTTTTCGCGGGCTCTTACTTCTTCATTCACACTATTTATCAAAAAATAACTGAAGACTGAAATAAGAAGGAGGATCAAAAAATTTAACAACCAATCATTAATTTGCTCTGATTTTAAAAGATTAAACAGAGATACCAATATAAGAGCAGTAGAGAATATTTGTGCAGAAATGACCTTGGTACTAAGAAGTTTATATTTTAAAACCCCATAAACCATGAAAACTATATAAAGAATAACTAGATAATTCCCATAGGGATAGATACTAAATAATTGTGGAAAAAAATTTGTAAGCCCACCAGTATAGCCAATAATTCCTGCTATTAGAGTATTCCTAATTTGAGATCTTAATAAGCTATCTTTTTTATATATAAAATATTGCCTTATTAATAACCCCAGAGTTATTACAGCAACTGATAAAAAATATGCTGGGAAAACTATATAATATTCACCTGGTTTAATCCAATAAAAACCATAGAGTACTGTTACCCCGTGTTTAAATAGCGGAGTAAAACTGAACAAAGCAAGTCCGGATGCAATTAATGCAAAAAGATAGATTATAGATATCTTTTTTAACTTCAAGAGATTAAAAATAAAGACAAGATAGAAGAAAGGAAGAAATATTGCTGACACATCCAATAAATACTGCCAAAAAATCGCTGAACTTTCCATTTTAGACAAAGTCACACCGGTCAACCCAAGTGCCCACAGGGAAAAGGAAATGCATGAATAAAACCATGATTTATTTATTTTATTTGTTCGGTCTGTTCTATAGATAATAAAACTGAACGCAATACTACTCAGACACAATATTAGACTCGAAATACTGAAAAGATTCATTATTATCTAAGTATAACACGGGCCAGTTATTTTTATTCGCATATTTCCACAGTTGTCTAGAAGGGTTAGTCGGGATGGGGTGTCCAACCTTTAATAATAAATTGAGATCAGAAAAATGATCTGCAAATGCATATGTATAGTTAAGATCAATTTTATTTTTATAAATATAATCAAGAAATACCTTTGTCTTATTTTTACCATACAAAACATCTCCATCAATTCTACCTGTATAACAATTATTTTTTACTTCTAGTTTAGTTGATATATGTTCATTGCACTCAAGAAAAATAGACGCTCTGTTAACCAGATCATCAATTGCGCTTGAAAAAAGGATGACATAAAAACCTTTCTGTTTCAAGATTCTAACTAAATTTTTACTATTCCTATATATTAAACACTTACATTCAGAATTAAAAAAATTATCAAAAACTTGAGAGATGTAATCCTTATTTTTTCCAGAAATTCCAGAAACTGCAAATTCCAATATTCCCTTTGTATCTTTGAAATTTAAAAATTTAAAAAATAAAAACCAAATCAATACTACGAAATATCTAAAAAAACTAATAATGTCTTTCTTAAAAAAATATCTAATTAAATATCTCTGACTTTGACCATTAATCAAAGTTCCATCAAAATCCAAAAAAGCAACTTTTTTATATTTAATCATGTTTATGTGGATAAGATTTTCCAGAAAGAATTGATATTTCTTTCATTACCTTGTGAGTAACGGCATTATAATCAACATGGGTCAAATCATTTCTTTTGTGATATTCAAGAAAATGTATAGGATCCCCGATAATTATCTCTACTCTTTTTACTAGATGAGGCCTTCTATCATATTTAGACATAACAGAAAATGTCCCCTTTATACCGATGGGGATAATTGGAACTTTTTTTAAAAGTCCATACTGAGCAACACCAGTAAAAGCTTTTAACATTTCATGTTCGTGCGGTGATCTTGTCCCCTCAGGAAAAATTCCAATCACCCTTTTCTGTTCTAAGTGATCATGAACAAGATTATGCATCTCCTTTTTATCAGTTTCAAATCTATTAACCCTAACCTGTTTTGTTACCTTCATGAGATACCTCCACAACCAGTGCTCGAAAAATTTTTCAGCAGCAAGGAAGTGTATATTTCTAGGAGACACGGCAGCTAAACAAAGAAAATCAAAGTAGCTTTGATGATTCATTGCTAGTATAACCCCACCCTTTTTAGGAATTTTATCAAAGCCGACAACGTTTTTTATCCATAGAAATCTAATTGGTAGGCACAACATCCTTCTAAGTAGGGAGTATAGAATATCAAAAGAAAGATCCTCGATCAAAAAAAAATTCTTATGAATAAGATCCTTCATAGATTATATATTATCATAGATAATGACGAATTTTAATATAGACGAGGTCTTGCATAAATTACACATAACCATATCTTAAATATTGTCTGAAAATTGTCCTGCAAGGAGAACATAGCAGAACAGATGGACTCAAAAGAGTCCTTTTGCCCTTTAGTAGGGCCACACTTGTTCGGTTCTAAGACTTTTTCACTATCTAATTTCTCTTGGACCCTCTGAGTAATACACTCTACATTTTTAGTAAGTGTATAAGCCACCTTCTGATCTTTTAGCATCGAGTTCGAAAAAATATGACTCAGAAGTAATCTCTTTTCTTCCGGGGATCGCTTCATATATATTTCTTTTGCTCGCTTAGCTAAATCAATAACCCTATTAATCATATCTGTTTCTGCATAATCTAATCCGGCGAGTCATTTTACTTGTTAATTAGATATGCCATTTTGTTTTTCACATTTCCAAAAAAATATCTTACATCCGTCTGATCACCACGAATATTGTCGACCTTGTCATTAGCTAACTGAATGCATTTCTTAACTATTAAATATGGTCTTAGAGAATACCAATAAAAACTTATTACAACTAGTATCGCAAGAAGTACAATTTTATTTCTTTTAGCTTGGAAGAGTATTTTATTAATCATTTAAATATTTATCAATCATAAAAATTGATGGTCGAGTAAGCTCCTCAATCTTTTCTAAATATTCATTGTAATTATCGAAATTAAAGAGAGTCTCACCTGTAAGAATATTTTTTATAGAACTTCTATCGTCGTCTATTTCAAAATTTAATACATCTAGCTGATAGCCAGAGATACAAGTATTTAATTTGGGGCTATAATAAACAAATAATCTACCCGCATTTCTAAACATTTCAATATCCCTATTTCTATCTAACTCTTCCTGAGTTTTTGACAAAAGCACAGAACACTTCATTCTTTGATCGAATAAATTCATTTGATATTTTTGGTAGAGATAAATATATCCACCAAAGAGATTTAATGATACTAAAATAACTCCTATACCAAGAATATATTTTTGCATTTTCCCATAAAAATAGCTAGCTAATAGTAGCTGGCATGGAACACTAAGTCCCACGCCAGCCTCAGGTCTTGCGACTCCATACTAGTTTCCTGATATGGCCCGATTAAAAATTACTGATCGTGGGGTTTAGTATCTTCATCGGATCTTTGAGCCGTGCCAGCAATTTATCACTGGTTTAGGTTACTCCTATTTAATTGTATTATTATCACATCACTCTATGACGGGTTTCGCCAACAACCTCTGGGTAAACAAAAGTAAAGATTTTTTATTACTATTTTACTTTTGCTTTTATTCTATCTTCATGCATTCGACTACCAATCCATCTTGATACTCTCTGACCTTCTTCTTCAACTTTTCGGCATTCCCATAGGTTAATAGGCCAAGATACGACTGTACAACTTCATGTCTATTATGATTAACTTTCAAACCTTTAAACATTCTCTTCTTTGTGATTGTCCTCAACAAACTATGGTCTGGAAAGTGCACCCAACCTAGAAAATCGATCCCCGAAGCAAATGTCTTGATACTGACCTTATTTGGATGCAATCTCAAAGCAAGCTGGCCATAGAGAAAACTATCAATCTTAACTAGAATTTCTAGTAACCATTCCTTATCCGTGCTCATGATTACGAAGTCGTCTGCATAACGAATATAGTGCTTTGCCTTTATATCATGCTTCATGAATTGATCAAACTCATTCATATATACATTAACCAACAACTGGGAGGTGAGATTTCCCAAAGGTAATCCCTTCCCTTTTGCCATACTAATGAAACTGTCAGTCACTCTTTCGATAAGATCAAGTACGTCTGGATCATTGATATATTTTTTTAGAATTTTACCGAGAATCTTATGATCAACTGAAGCAAAGAATTTTCTCACGTCACATTTGAGCATCCATAATGTAGTAGTGTTATTGTTACTTACCTTATTCGCAAATTCTCTGAACCGTTTCAAAGCACGATGCGTTCCTCTCCATTTCCTGCAAGAATATGAATCATGGATAAAATGTGGATCAAATACCTGATAGAGCTTGCGATATAAAGCATGATGAAGAAGCCGGTCCCGCACGCTCGCCTTGTGAATATTTCTCGGCTTCGGATCGGAAATATTGAATGCATAATAGCCCCCATGCACATAGGTTTTGTTTTTGAGATCGGCATGGAGAGCAGAGATGTTGTCGGAAAGCCTATACTGAAATTCCTGCACATCTTTCTTGCTGCGCTTCCCTTTAAGGAATTCTTTCCATGCCTCAAGCAAATTTTCTAAAGAAATGATATGTTTGTACATCATGAATAATTTAAAAACAGAAATAACCGTGGAACGGAATGATAGAGAGAGAGAGAGGAAAAACACAGCCGATTAGACTGATTCCTGTAGTGCTGAAGCTGAAAGACACATACGCAATCTGGCAGGACCACCTTACACACTTCCCCAAGGCTAATCGTTATACCATTGGCTCTAAGATTGATATTTTATTCCTTGAGGCCATTGAATACGCCTTTCTTGCAAGCTACACGCATACCGAAGAAAAGCGACTGTTTTTGAATAAAAGCATCTCCAAAGTGGATCTCGTCAAACTGCTTCTGCAGCTCTCCTGGGAAATCAAAGCCTTGGACAACAAAAAATACGCTCATTTGTCCGAACGCTTCGTAGAGATTGGCAAGATGCTTGGCGGATGGAAGCGGCAGCTTCAAAACAAAACTCCCGAGACAGAATCCCGGGAGAAACAGCAATAGTAGCGAACACCGAGGAAACGGTAGTTGGCATTCCAGTCATTGTCCCACCAATTGAGGTTCAGGTTGCGCTTGGAATCGTTCCTGTTGAGGTACGGAACGTTGCGGTTGCCATTGACCTTGCCAACGGAGCCTTGTGCGAGAAGCCGTCCATGCCACTGCCCGCCGATTGCTTCGCGCAGGCTGTATCGAATCCGTGACCTCATTCACCGATATGATTTATCGGTTGAACATCACTTAGCTTCTCACACCAACTGTCTCTGATTTTTTGGAGAACACCCTGCGGCACTCTTTGAAAAGCCATGGCCGTTCAAACTCTCGTCGCAGGGGTTGCGGACAAATTACCTAAAGCCTTGACCTTAGATTTTTCACTTGTCTCTAACATTATATATTAAAAATTGGTATACAGAAACGGCGTGTGAATTTCTTCACACGCCGCAGACCAAGGGTCCAAGATTCCAAGGGACAAGCCCGAGGGATCAAGAAACCAAGGTTTGAGAGACCTTTTTGCGAACACCGAGGAAACGGCAGCGGGCAAGCCAGTCACTGCCCCACCAATTGAGGTCCAGGTAGCGCTCGGAAACGCTCCCGCGGAGGTACGGAACGCGGCGGCTGCCACGGACCTCGCCAACGGAGCCGAGACCGACAATCGGGAACTTCCCCTGCTCTTCAGGGTAGTTAGCCCCAAAGGAGAGAATATGCTCGATCTTGCCGACTTCGTAGCCGGCTTCTTCGATCTGCTTCTTGGCGTCCTCGGACGAAATGTCCTTATCGAAGTGGAATAGGACGGCTTCGAATTCGACCGTGCCCTTCCCTTCAATCGGAAACCGCTTGGCGGTGATGTCGTCGTTCTTCCAGTCGTAGCGACCGGCAGCGATCATCTGTTCAAGCGCCTGACCGTAGTCAACGATGAGCACGATTGGTTCAGACGGAAGCGGGCCAAGGCCGAGAGCTTGCCGAACGGCGAAGCGATTGCCGAGCGTCGCCTTTTTTTCGAAGACGTCGCTCAGTATGCCACTGCCGAGAACTGTTTGGAAACGTTCGAGAGTGACCCCTTTCTGTTCCAAGAGTTCAATGAACTTCTTTAACTGCGCTGATGTATGTGTATTCACGTGGAATCCTTCCAGTATGAATGCTGTCTCTTTCGAGGAGCATGTTGTTTTTGTTGTCTTACATGTTAGAGGGCTACCTTATCGCCATAACGGAGAATGGCCCACGAATGAGCCGCTTTCTGCTATGGCGATAGTTCGCTAATACAATTCGCAAAATCGGTTGGAAATGAACTCTTTTTGACTATTTTCATTATATCATATACACATTATAAGTCAATATACGTTAAGTGAATTAGCATCCTAAATGCAACAAAGTTGGCAGGCTAATAAAAACTATCTTTTTATTGCTGGTTCAGAACTATTATCAAAAATAATTTTTAATCTCCACGCAATAGAAACAATGACTGTAAGAATATTTTGATATTCGTAATCCACCTTACCATATGCTGACATTTCAATTTCAATCTCTTATATTTGATGGGATCTATTCTACTTCTAGACTAAACCTCCCCACTCGAACTCTGTGTATAGAGTAAGCACAAGCCCCACAGCCATAATCTTTTCCAATTCTGTGAGCCAAACTCCTCATATAGGTACCACTTGAGCACACAACACGTAGTGAAAGTATAGTAAATTTGTTATGAGAATATTTTTTTCTAAAATCATTCCACAGATTAAGAATATCCACTTGTCGGAAATCACCTGTCACCTTCTGTATACATTGCTGAGCATAGAGAAATACATCTTCTCCTGTTGCAACACTTTTTTCCATTTCTCCAATATCATATATTTCAACTTCCTTTACTGGCATTTCTTCAGGAATTTCCTTAAGAGATATAACTTTGGATGAATATCGAGGATATGCTTGCAAAAAAGAACCTTGGTAGAGCGATGGTTTAAATGTTTTTTGTTCATCAAAAAATGGGATAACATTTACAATTTTTCCCAAGAGATCATAGCTATCTGTCTCCACACCAAGAAGTACCCTAATCTCATATTCTTTGTCGAGAGAGGTGTATTCATCTTTCTTCTTACACTCATCACCAATGAGAATGATAAGGAGTCCTGATGCGAGAGGATCAAGTCGTCCTGCATATGTCATGGGTGTATCGGAAGAAATTCCATGAGAAATACGCATGCGTTCCAAACATTCAAGTGGTGTTTCCCCTATGTTTTTTTCTGTAATAATGACTTTTTGCATATATTTGTTACAATCATGACATGAAATTACCCACAGATCCATACAAAGGTGTTCGTGACTTCTATCCCCATGATATGTCAGTTCAACAGATGATTTTTAATATCTGGAAAAAAACTGTTACAAAATATGGCTATGAAGAGTATTCAGCTTCTGTTCTTGAACCTGCAGACCTATACAAAGCTAAATCAGGAGAAGAGATTGTTAATGAACAAACATACACATTCATTGATCGTGGTGAAAGAGAAGTAACTCTACGTCCTGAAATGACACCCACTGTTGCACGCATGGTTGCAGGAAAGAGACGTGAATTGATTTTCCCTCTCCGTTGGTACTCAATACCTAATCTCTTCCGCTATGAACAACCTCAAAGGGGACGATTGCGTGAACATTGGCAACTCAATGTTGATATATTTGGTGTGGAAAGTCTTGATGCTGAAGTTGAGATCATTCAAATTGCTTCAGAGATCACACAAGGATACGGACTTGCTGAACATCAATTTGAAATACGTATTAACAACAGAAAGCTTGTAAACTATGTAACAAAAGAGGTCTTTAACCTCAATGACAATGAGGCTCATAGAGTAGCTAAACTCATAGACAAGAAACACAAGGTGAGTAGGGAAATTTTTGCCCAAGGAGTGGAGGAGATACTTAAGGACAAATCTCTCCAATTCATAACTCTTCTTAATTCAGAGAACTTTGAAGAATTTACCAAGAATCTTCAACAAACACATGGAGAACATGAGGGACTTAAAGAAATACAACACGTACTACAATCTCTTGAAAAACTTGGAATACGAAATGCACGCTTTGATCAAACACTCATGCGAGGTTTTGACTATTACACCGGCATAATCTTCGAAATATTCGACAAAAACCCTGAAAACAAAAGATCTGTATTTGGCGGAGGACGTTATGACGATCTCCTGTCTCTCTTTGATGGAGAGAAAATACCTGCGGTAGGGTTTGGGGCTGGTGATGTCATTGCTCGAGATCTCCTTGAAACATACGGAAAACTTGAAAACATGAAGAATGTCTCCCCTGCACAAGTTTGTATTTGTATTATGAATGAAAATGTACTTGGATTTGCACGTGAAGTAGGGCAAAAACTACGTGAGAAGAACATCTCCACTGTTCTTGATTTCTCAATGAAGAAGCTAGGGGATCAAATTAAAAATGCGGACAAACGACATATTCCCTACATCATCTGTATTGGTGATGAAGAAATGTCTACAGGAACACTTAAGGTTAAAAATCTAGAAACAGGAGAAGAGAAGCTGACGAATATAGATGATATAACTATATAGAGTATGAGGAAAATTACCTTCGATATTGAAACAAGGAATCTCTTTCAAGATGTCGGTTCAAATGACCCTGTCGATCTCGACATATCAGTAGTATGTATTCATGACTCAGCAACTGATACATATTCAAGCTTTCTCCAAGAGGATTTTCCTAAACTCTGGCCAATCCTTGAACAGGCCGATATGCTCATAACCTTCAATGGTGATCATTTCGACATACCACTTCTTAACAAATACTATAGCGGTGATCTTACGAGGATAAAGAGTCTTGATCTCTTGGTTGAGGTAAAGAATTCATTAGGGCGAAGAATCAAACTTGATACCATAGCTGAAGCAACACTTGGTAAAAACAAGAGTGGTCATGGTCTTGAAGCTATAACATGGTGGCAGCAAGGAGAAATTGAGAAGATAATAAAATATTGTACAGAAGATGTACGTATCACCAAAGAACTCTATGACTATGCTCTTAAACATGGAAAATTAAAGTACAAAGATCTAGGACTTAAGGGTGATGTGCGGGATATAAAACTCAATACAGCATCATGGGAGAAGAAAGCTGATTCTGCCATGACCTTTACACTTCCCTTTTAGTCTTGCCATATTCTTAATAACCATGTATAGTAATATACCGGAAGTTGAGCAATGGTTGTTCAACACAGAAAACTCAAAGTAGGAGGATATACGCCAAAACACACACTGCATCGCTATCGTCGGGAACCCCGACGACACTATCGGCACAACACAATCAAGGAAGCTTGTCGTACCCTGTTCGGAGGTAAGCATAATGTTCACACAATCCCTGAGAAGGTGAGGTTCTTCTGCAAGCAGGTCTTCGGTTCGACAGACCCATATGCATCCCTGAAAATCTTTGGGTATCGAGGGAGAATCAGTCAAGTATCTCAGGCATGGAGATGCCTCACTCAAGGCCTAAGCGAGGAGAGAGAAATCCTCGCACGGATCCGAGCCGCAGGAATTCAAGTCCCCATGCAATAAGATCAACCGAGCAAAAACAACACCCCGACGTAACTTGCGTCGGGGTGGTTTTTCTACACCCCAGCAACCTGTATTGCAATATAGAGGACAGCAACACCGACAACAGTAGCACATGTAGTCCACAATGTAGGATGACGATGATGACTCTCAGGAAGAAGATCACTTGCACCAAGATAGAGGAAAAATCCACAGAAAAGGGCGAGGATAATACCAAGCATTGAATCATCAAGAGAAAAGAATTGAGAAATTATAATTCCGAGAACAGGAGCAAGGGCATCGATACTGAGCCACTTCAATGCCTCCTTCTTTGATCCCCCATTTCTCAAAATCAAACCCACAGTATTTACTCCATCAGAGAAATCATGTACAAGTACAGCAACTGTTACGATAAGTCCAACAGCAGTAGACACTTGGAATGCGAGACCAATAGCTATACCATCAAGAAAACTATGAAATGAAAGACTACCTGCCCCGAGTCTTCCTCGATGATGTTCATTCTCACAATGATCATGATCATCTCCATGATGATGAGGAGCAATGAACCTATCAATCATCATGAAAACCACAAAACCTAGTGCAACACACGCAGTAATTATACTTGCATCAAATGTCTCACCCGCAAGCTCAAGAGCCTCAGGTAAGAGATCGAAGAAAGCAACCCCAAGCAATGCTCCTGCACTAAAACCAAGAACAAGATGGAGTTTGTCTTGGAAACGGAGAGCAAGTAATCCCCCAATTATGGTGGCAAGGAAAGCCCCAAGTGCTATGAATACTAATGTCATATGATATACTTTATGTTACGTAATTATAAGAATAACTATATCATCACAGAATGGAAACACAAGAAACAAGAGGGTCTTCAGTCTTAAACATCCCCACCGCCATTATCATTGCAGCAGCAATCATTGCTGGCGCAGTCATCTGGACTCAGAAACCAAATCCAGCACCTGTTCCTTCTAATGAAAATACAGCTTCACTTGGAGATGCTTTTAAAAAGGTATCAGGGGATGATCATATCTTCGGTAATCCAAATGCACGAGTAAAGATAGTTGAGTATTCAGATACATCATGTCCATTCTGTAAGATCTTCCATGGTACTATGAAAAAAATTATGGATACCTATGGAAAGACAGGTGATGTTGCGTGGATATATCGACACTTCCCCATCGACAAACATCCTAATGCACATAATGAAGCATATGCCCTTGAATGTGCAGGAGCCCTTGGAGGAAATGAGAAATTCTGGGCATATACCAATCGTCTCTATGATATAACTCCAGCAGTAACTCAAACATCACCAAATGGACTTGATCAGAAAGAACTTCCTAAGATCGCAGAATTTGTTGGACTTAATGTTGATGATTTCAATTCATGTCTTGCAAGTGGAAAATTTAAAGAGAAAGTTGAAAAAGATTATAAAGACGGTCTTGCAATTGGTATACAGGGAACTCCCTCAAGTATCATGGTCACTCCAACAGGAACACTCATCAGTATCGAAGGAGCACAGCAATTTGAAACACTCAAGCAAGCAATCGATGCTCTTCTTGCAGAGAATCCTCGAGAAGAATAGCTAGGTTTTGAGAGATTGAGCGAGAGTACAGTATTCACAATCTTTGGTATCACATGTGGTATCCCAAAATGAAAGTGAATATATGTCTCTCGCTTTTTCTTGTAGTAAGGTAGTAAGTGCTTCTACATCCGCTTCTGATATATCATACCTATCCTTAGAAAACTTACCCTTAGCATCAGGCTCAACAAAATCAAGTTCACCTGATGTCATAACAAATCGTTTCTTCTCATCACGATCAAGAAGAATCTTGTAGAAAACTAATTGTCGATGATAGTTTTCCTTGGAATCACTCTTTTTCTTACCCGTCTTAAAATCAACAACATTTACATGAACATCATCGATACATTCAATCTTATCAAGCTGACCCTTGAGGAGTAGATCAAAATCACCCTGAGGATGAGGAATGGTGAGATGAACTCCTTGTACAGAAAATTCTGTAAGAAGTGATCTGTTCCATGTCCCGTTATACGTATCAAAATATGCACCAAGAGATTCTTTCCCTTTCTTAAGACTGTCCTCATAGTCATGAGGTGAGAGGAGGGTTGCATGAAGATTATGTTCAAAAAGTGCAAGAAAATCTTCCTTTGTCATATCTTCTTCCTTTCGATACTTATCAAAAAAAGTTCGAAGTGTAGCATGTATGGCAGTACCATACATCTGATGCTTGCTTTGCGTACGAGGTAATCGAATGAGATTAACAAAGAAATACTGCCATGGACATGTGAGATAGTTATTAAGCGAAGTAACAGAAAGACCTTGTTCAAGGAATATTTTCTGAAGATATTCCTTGTGTTGAAGTGCAGTACCCCGAGGAGTTTTCTTAGAAAGAAAGTGCGACCCCTGCTCAGGTACCGTATCAGGAACAATCATATCTTTGTACTCTGATGGTATTTCATCTATGAACTGTGATGGCAATTGTTCTTTTCCATTTTCATCAAAAGCGCTGTATGAAATATATACCTTCTTACGAGCACGAGTAAGGGCAACATAGAAAAGTCTTCTTTCATCATCCATACGACTTTCAGTAGATAGGTGGGAATTAAGGAATGTAGTGAAAAGCTTTCTATGAACCTTGTTACCCCAATGACCATCATTAACCCCTATGATAAAGACATATTCAAATTCAAGACCCTTTGACTTATGAGCAGTCATCATACGAACTCCCTCTTCTGCAATACCTGTATTCATCTTAGTTAAAATACCATGCTCACGAATACGAGTGAGGTGTTCAATGAACATAGTAAGAGTATACTCACGGTGTAATGCCTCCTCAGCATGAGCAATCTTCTTCATTTCATTAAAGAAGGCATCGAGAGTAGACATTTTCTCAAGTGAATCAGCACTCTGTAATATATATTCAAGATATCCCGATTCCTTAATTACAATTTCAAGAACTTCAAGAAATGATTTGTTAAATCCCGCACTTGACCATGATGAAAGCTTGCGAGAGAGATCAGGGAAAAATTCTGAAACTACTGAAACAATATTCTTTTTCTCATGAGAAGATATCCGAAGTGCTTCAAATACCTTATGAGTATCGAGATTGAAAAAATCGATAAAGAGAGTACGAGCGTAGATATCAGCTTGATTAAGATTATGTATACACTCAAGAATGAGGAGTATTTTTTTTATATTCTCATCCTTGAGTATGTCATTGTCAGACTCGACACGATATGGGATTGAAGTACGTTCAAATGCATGCGCAAGAGGAAAAGCATCCTTGTTGTCCCGATACAACACTGCAATATCAGATGCTACCACTCCTTGTGAAAGAAGGTTTTGAATTTTCGATATGATGAAATGATATTCATGGTGAGGATGAGCACACTGACAGACAGTCAAAGACTCTAGACCTTTCTCTGATTGAGCCTGAAGTTTTTTTCTTTCTTCTCCCTGTGGTAGTGAGGTATGGGAAATGAGATTATGAGAAGCATTAAGAATTGTCTGAGTCGACCTATAGTTATCCTCGAGATCTATGAGGACAGCATGGGGATATATCTTTTTAAAATACAGGAAGTTTTCAAGAGATGCACCTTGAAAACGGTATATAGCTTGTTTTTCATCACCCACAATGAAAAGATTAGGGTTTTCATGAAATGAGGAGAGAAGTTCGAGAAGAGTATTTTGAGAATTGTTTGCATCCTGATGCTCATCAGCAAGAATATACTGATGATTCTCTTGAAGTATGAGAAGAAGATCACCATCACTCTGCAGAGTCTTAACTACCTCCACGATCATATCCTCAAAGTCATAGAGTTTCTCGCGCACTAATGCTTCTTCATATTTTTCATAGAGAATGAGAAGCTCTTTGTTCTTCTCTATACTATCTCTAAGTTTAACAAACTCCCCTTTCATCTTTCCCTTATGAGCTCCCTTACTATGGATCTTCTCGGGTATATCCTCAAACTCTTTCTCTTGTTTCTTAATACTTTCTTTAAAAGCTTCGACATCAACAGCTTCACGCTTAAGAGTGCGTATTTCAGAAAGTGCGGGTTTTACATAGTACAAAACATCACCATAGGGTTTAAGGTATTCAAGAGAAAGATCATTAATTATCTTCTCCATAAGAGCAATTTGATCAATTTCAGTAATTGATCGTGATCCTATAATACGGGGAAATTTTTCTGGGTACTGTTTAATGACTTCATTACAGAAACCATGGAATGTATGAATTCTAACCTTGTACCCTGCTGTACCGATGATACTTACCAGCTTCTTTCTCATTGCATAGACACCTGATTCAGTAAAGGTAAGGGCGAGGATATTTTCAGGTTGCGTATCAGTTTGTAGAAGTATATGCGCTATGCGAAGAGTGAGAATTGATGTCTTACCAGTACCAGGTCCAGCCACAACCATAACAGCACCGTCGATAGTATCAACGGCTTTTTTCTGAGCAGTATTAAGTTTCTTGTACAATGTATCAAATACACCCTTATTCATAATGGCTATTATATCCCGAGTGTCTCATATCACTCTGTTGCTTTTGTTCACAAAGTATGATATGGTATTATACAGTTTGTACGATATCTAGATGCGTTTGTCTAGATCACTTAACAATGCAACAAAGGAAAGATATGTCCGAAAATGTTCCGGGAATGGATGAGATCATTGAGGGTCTCTCGAAAGGGTATCAAGTTATTGCGAGCCTCAAGGTTGGCAGAAACAAAGTGTTGAGTGGGGTTGTTAGCCTCACTCGGAACCCTCGCACACTGAGTATTAACATTGATAACAAGGATGAATTCTTCGGAATCATGCATGTGACGGAAGTGTGCAGCGTGAGTGTCGATGGTGAGACAGTTTTCAGTAACAGCTTCGAAACAACGCTCGCCACATGACTTACCTTCCCCGAAGGATCAAAGGCGCATGGAGAGAATCCATGCGCCTTTTTACTATATTAATAATTCTTCAACCTATTTATCTTCTCATGCTGTCGTATCTTCTCATGCGCCTTAGCTTCAATCTGTCGAATACGTTCTCGAGTTACACCAACTTCCTTACCCACCTCTTCAAGAGTATGAGTAACTCCATCATTCAAACCGTGTCGCATTTCAAGAATCTTTCGTTCTTTCTCTGAAAGATCAAAGAGAATTTCATTAACCTGATCACGAAGAATTCTTCGTGAAGATTCCTGATCTGGTGAGAGGATCTTGTCATCAAAGAGAAAGTCTCCGAGAGTTGATTTTCCATCATCGCTATCATCTCCTACAGGACTTTCAAGAGAAACAACATCTTGATCAATTTTTTCAATATTGTACACCTTATCAACATCAAGACCCATTTCTGTGGCAATTTCTTCAGCAAGTGGATCACGTCCAAGATCTTGGGTAAGGCGCCGAACAACTTGCTTGTATTTAGCAATTGTTTCAACCATGTGAACAGGAACTCGAATAGTTCGAGATTGATCTGCGAGCGCTCGAGTGATAGCTTGTCGAATCCACCATGTTGCATAGGTTGAAAACTTGTACCCCTTTGTGTAGTCAAACTTATCAACCGCCTTAAAGAGACCAAGATTACCTTCCTGAATGAGATCAAGGAGAGTGAGATCAGGACTTCGTCCTACATATTTTTTCGCAATGGAAACAACAAGACGAAGGTTTGCACGAGCAAGAAGACTCTTTGCCTCCTTGTCACCCTGTTCAATACGTCGAGCAAGTTCCTTCTCATTTGTTGCAGAGATGAGTGAGTACTGGCCAATTTCCTTGAGATACATTTGAATTGAATCATATGATGAATCACTTCGTGATCCATATGAATACTTCTTAGGTGCCGGAGCCTCTGGCTCAACCTCAAGAAGGCCACCTCCCTCGAGAATGTCAACTCCTGATGTTGATAGCTTAGTATACAATTCATCTAAGAAAACAATATCCTGCTCTACGGTAGGAAATTCTTTAAGAATCTCATCATAGGTAACGAATCCTCGTTCCTTACCCTTCTGAATGAGTTTCTGTGCTTTTAATTCAAGTTCCTTTGCCTTGTTCTGCTTAGGAGCTACTTTCTTTTTCTCAGCTTTCTTTGTCTTTGATTTTGGGGGAGATACTTTCTTTTTTACAACCTTGTTTTTTTGTTTCTTCATAATATACAAACTAATGATTAGATGATTTCTTTTGTAAGAGTTCACGGAGTCGTAGACTGATATTCTGACATTTCTTGATGAGCTCTTCTGCTTGAGCTACATCCTTGCTTCTTTCTTTCTGAGCAAGTTCTTCCATTGCCTTTGAAAATTCCTTTCGAAGAATATCTTCTTCAAAATTAAATATGAGCTCCTGAAAGTCTTCAGTGAGTTCTTTCATTTTGAATCCCTCTGTTCCGTATACAACCTCTGCTTCAAATATAAGTTCATCTCTGTAGGGCTCCATGTGAGTCCTGAGATGGGTTACAGTTTCACTCAATCTTTGTTGAAGTGATAACCATGGATTTAAAAGTGTGCCAGTTATGGCATGTTTCTCTATGAAAAACAAAAGTCCAAAGAGTTTTCGAGATATTGCATCAAGGCGTGTGGTAGTGGCACTTTTTGGCTCAACTACAGACTCGCGTAATGCATGAGAATCAGGTAAAGATTTTTCTACTGTCTGTAAATCTTCTTTAATTGATTCCTCCGAAAGACCCGTTTTTTCTTTTATTAATTTTATATAGTGTGCTTTTTCCATTGCTCCAGTTAGAGGAGCAATAAATGGAAGTACATTGTCTCGTAAAGCTTTTGGTATCTTACGAGAATCAACTGTTTGTGAAAGCACAGTATCAAGCTGAAATTCTACCACAGGCTTAGAATTACGCAATACCCCCTTCCACAGTTCAGGGTTTTCACGTATGAGATCAGCAGGGTCCTTACCTTCTGGCATAGAAGCAATTTTTACATCCATACCAAGTCCCAATGCTATCTGAGCAGATCTCATAGAGGCTTTCCTTCCTGCATTATCAGAATCAAAAGCAAGGATAATATTATTAGAAAGACGTTTTACAATACCAAGATTGTTAACACTGTTTTCTTTAGAGACAAGTGAATCAGCGAGAGCTGTTCCTGAAACAGCCACAGTATTACGAATACCAGCTTGATGAGAAAGAACTAGATCCATTTGTCCTTCAACAAGGATTGAATAGTTTTTTATACGTATATCTTGTTTTGCCTTGTCAATTCCATACAACACTGTTGATTTGTTAAACAAAGGAGTATCAGGACTATTAAGATACTTTGCAGACTTCCCATCATCAACGAGTATACGACCTGAGAAGGCAATCACTCGTCCACTTGAATCTGAAATGGGGAACATAATGCGATTTCGGAATCGATCATAGTACCCTTTCCCTGCTTCTTCAGGTTTCTTAGCAAGTCCAGCTTTTTCGATATCCTGATCAGAATATTTTTTTGTTTTTAAATATGCATAGAGCATTCTCCACTCGGGCAGAGCATATCCTAGACGAAACTTTTCTGCTGTTTCTTTTGTAATACCTCGTGAAAGAATGTAGTTCTGTGCTTCAGTGCTTTGTGATAGTTTCTGTTCAAAAAATACCGTAGCTTCTTCCATAATCGAGAAAAGTCTTTCCTTCTCAGTCGCCTGTCCTTGATTTTCCCTATTAAACTGAAGAGTTACACCTGCCCTCTCTGCAAGCATTTTAAGTGATCCCATGAAATCGAGACCTTCGAATTGTTCGACAAAAGAGAAAATATCACCCTTAGCATTACAACCGAAGCAGTAGTAGGAGCCACGATCAGGAGAAACAAAAAAAGAGGGTGTCTTTTCATTATGAAAAGGACATCGTCCCTTGAAATTCTGACCTGCACGTTCGAGTTTGATATATGATCCAACAACATCCTCGATTGCAAGCTTCTGTTTGATTTGATCTACATGAGATGACATTGGCTTTAGTATAGCCAATTGTACCAGTTAGGTGCAAATAGTGATAGTTGCAAGTTCTAGAGGTAATGACTCTATATATGAACGAGATATACCATCATATGCCTTCATAAGCTCAAGTAATGTCTTTGAGTTAAGATTAGTATCTTTCTCGATGAGGGTACGAAGTTCCTTCCATTCATCTTCAGACATTTGACTCTCAAATTCTTGAGAAAGTGATGGTGCATTTTTCAAAATGAGAACAATACGGACTCTCTCTACAACTAATGCAGTAAAGGTCTTCATTGCAAGAGAGTATTCTCTCGTTTTTGTTAGTATAGTAAGAGCTTTTTCTTTGTCCTTAGCACTCAATGCCATAATATATGAGAGAACAAGTCCACCCTCTGGAGCTCCCGTTATCGATTCAACATGACTCATTGAAACCTTTCCACCCTCAATAGAACTTATAACTTTTTGAAGAATTCCCAACGTGTCACGAAATGATCCATCACCAAGAAGTGCAATGAGATCACTTACCCCAGGATCAAGAGTATATCCTTCTTTTTTGGCAATCTTAGTAACAAGAGTTTTCAATATTTCTCGTGTAGGTTTCTTAAAAGAAAATACTTGGCAACGAGATACAACTGTTTCAGGTATTTTTTCTGTTTCAGTTGTTGCAAGAATGAAAAGAGCATGAGCAGGTGGTTCTTCAAGGGTTTTAAGGAGAGCATTGAATGCCTCCTTAGTAAGCATATGTACCTCATCAATTATATATACCTTGTAGGGTGATTCAAGGGGTAGAACATGAACCCCATCACGTATTTCACGGATATCATCAATACCTCTATTCGAAGCTGCATCAATTTCGTAAATATCATTATCACTCACCCCCAATGCTCGTGCAAAAATACGAGCAAGAGTTGTTTTACCCGTACCCCTACTTCCAGCAAAAAGATATGCATGAGCTATACGCTTGTTCTTAAGAGAGCTCTGAAGAACTGAGACGATATGATCTTGACCAATGACATCATCCCAGAGTGTAGGACGATACTTTCTATACAATACAGATGATGGCTCTTTTTTCATGCCTGAATTATATCATAGATATAATGGAGGTGATTGAGGGAGTTCTGTGAGACTTCCATTTTCATACTTGAATATTAAACTTTATGAAACCACCATCTTTCCAGATATCTGAAAATCATCGAATTCCCCACTTTGAGTTATTCGTGTCCACCTAGTCTTGTTGTCAATTTTACCAATAGGCTCATACATGGCGAGCGGCACCCGTTTATGATGGCGCTTAAATAAAACAGAAACCCACCAACTTATCATCGGAGGGTTTCCATGATAAGGGTGGGCTTTATTGAAACAAACGTACTGCGTGATCCACATCCTCAATTGACACCTCACTCGTTTCAAAGGTGGCAATTAACTGGGGTCGGCGGGCTACTTCGATCTTAGTGAAGTCTACCGAGTAACTCTCCGTCCCGCCGTTACCACTGACCTGGAGGCTTGGAACGATTTCCCGGAGTGTTGCGAGCAATTGACCAAGTGCAGTGTCGAAGTCCGGTCCAGGGGCTTTGCCACTATCCGTGTCAGGATACAGAAAGACTGAATTAACTTTTCCGGCGAGAATTTTCTGAGACAAATCTTGACTGATCATAAGTTGCATTTTTGGTGTATGGTTTGGGACACCAGGGCTTCCTTTCAAAAGCCACTGCCTTTAATTCAAAATACTACTAATTAGTATGATAACATGAATAATAGTA
>CAYMGJ010000001.1:0-6088 GCA_964389975.1 uncultured Candidatus Saccharibacteria bacterium | reverse complement strand
GTATGCGTCAATACATACCTACACCTTTAACTCTATCGCACCACCGTCTTCACAAACCCTAAACCCCATCACCCACCTTCAAATACTCCCTCACCACCTTCTCTACTTCTTCATAATTCTGTGTTTCCATCAATTGAACACGTAGCTCCTTAGCCCCGTCCCAACCAGATACATATGCCTTAAAATGCTTTTTCATAATTGCGAAATTTTTAATATCTCCCAGAAGCTCTGTGAATATTCGAGTATGTTCAAGCATGGTAGTAAGTCGTTCTTGTGGAGAAAAATCTGAAACTTTTTTTCCCGAAAAGAACCATGGATTACCGAAAATCCCCCTTCCCACCATAACCCCATCACATCCAGTTTCAGATATTTTCTTGTGACCATCTTCAAGATCAACAACATCTCCATTTCCAATGATGAGAGTTTCTGGTGATAGTTCATTGCGTAATGCAACAATACGTGACATAACCTCCCAATGAGCAGGGACATCTGACATTTCTTTTCGAGTACGAAGATGTACGGTAAGTGCAGGGAGTTTTTGTTTCAGAAGAAATACAATCCATGTATCAATCTCATCTTTGTTGTACCCAATTCTTGTTTTGATAGATATGGGAAGTGATGGAGCACCTCGTCGTGCTGCCTCAAGAACTTGTAATGCTCTTTTCATATCTTTCATCATAGAAGCCCCAGCCCCCTGTTTTTCAACTGCACGATCAGGACATCCCATATTGATATCAATACCATCGAAACCAAGCTTCTCTACAAGAGAAGCAGCCTCTTCCATTTTTTCAGAATGACCAGTAAAAAGTTGTGCGACAATCGGTCTCTCTCCTTCTGTGAAAGCAAGATCTCTAAGTAGGGCATCTCTACCCGATGAACAGAGACCATCTGCTGATACAAATTCAGTCCACATTACATGAGGTTTTCCATATCGAGCAAACATAGTACGGAAAGCTATATCAGTTACATTAGCCATAGGAGCTATGACAAAGAAAGGCTTACTGAGGCCTTTCCAGAAATTTTTACTCTGTCGTTTCATACTCATATTCCCCACACTATCTCACAGCTTCATCAAGTAAGTCAATGATGTCATTGTCTCGTGCTGAACTCCCTAAAAGAACTATGAGATATGGTTTATGATATTTTCCAAGATTAAATAGAGCAACACTCGTACGATCAGCTTCTGGTGTATATCCATTCTTCCCCCCTACATATGAAGTGAGATTAAGAAAATGAGTTGGATTTATCCATGTGTGAATTCTCACACTTTTTGATTTCAATCGAGTTATCTCTAATATCTCAGGGTCATTCTTCTGTATCCATGCTGTAATGAGAGCGAGATCACGTGCAGTTGATACATTAAATGGAGAGAGCCCTGATGGATCCTTGAAATATGTACGGTATGCGCCAATACTACCCACCCATGTATTCATCTCTTCAATGAATTTCTTTTTTCCTCCAGGATATGCACGAGAAAGAGCTTCAGCAGCATCATTGCTTGATACCATGAGAAGAGGATACAGAAGTTCTTCTACACGAATCTTTTCACCAACACGAAGTTTTCCCTCACTTCCATAGGTTGCAAGAGTAGAACTATCAAGGGTAATCATCTTGTTCTGATCGAGATATTTCCGAGCAATGACAGCGGTAACAAGTTTTGTAAGTGAAGCAATGGGAAGAAGTTTTTCGGGATTTTTCTCGAGGATAGAGGCATCACGGGTCATATCAACAACCAAATATGAATCTGCCGTTATCTTCTTCCTACTCATTGAAGGAAGTGATTGCTTTGCACTTTCAATTGTCTCCTTTCCTGAATCAGCAGAATATATCATCACTCGAGAAAAACGATTAACAAAGGTAGGGTCTTCTTCATCTTCTTCTCCTTGCACATTTGATGTACCACGCACCAAACCATCGAGAGTGAGAGCTGTATTGTCTTTTACCTGTGGTACAAAGAAATTACCATAGGCATATCGAACTCCGATAATACCAATACTTGCAAGTGCAAGACCTGTCATACACGCCGTAAAAATTGAAACAACAAGTGCAAAGTGATTATTTCGTGACATAGTAGATCGTATTACCAAAACGAAGGTTTATGGAATCAAAATTTGTTGAAGTAGCATTCTTTTTCTTGGCAGTAGTAGTGTTCCAAAACGCTACTAAATTTGAAAGGGTTTTTGAAAATGGAACCCTGTCATCAAAGTATACTACAGCTTCACTCAAATCTCTGTTTTTTATATACATCTCATACGTACCATCCTGATCTATGAGTATTCCGAGAGGAAGAAGTCCTGCACGCAGTACCCCATCAGAAAATACCTGAAGACGCTTAAACTCAGCTGTCTCGAGTGTTGTTGTTCCATAATATTTCATATATACCCCAGTTGAGAACTGTGGTGCTTTTGCAAATGTAAATCCATGTTCATCAACAAATGAACATATTTCTTTTGATGAATTTTCATCACTCGCCTCATGGGGCACAAGTTCATTCTCTTCATGAAATCCTTCACAGATGAGAGCAACAGGATCACGCTCCTCAAGGGTAACGATGAGTGAATGCGCTCCTTCAGTATCAACAGTAACTGTTTTGAGTCGAGGAAATGTACGAAGAAGTCCATCTTCAATACGATTCTGAGGATATACCATACGATTACGACGAGGAATGAAGAAGAGATAGTTACCTGACAATTCAGACTCTACATAGGTTGTAAGTTCTTGTTCATCGATATTTTTGTTACCAATAAAAGATATAGAGGATATCTGCATAAATGGCATACGGAGAATCAAGATGCAGACCATACACACAACAAGAGCTGAAATACATGAGAGCACAATGGTAAGTATGTGCTTCTTTTGTTTCTTCTTAAGATTCTTAGCAGATTGTAATGTGCGTGACCTCTTGTTCATAGGTAAGGTGATTTACTGTATCACACTCTTGTTCATATATTTTTGTAATACTTCTGGAATTCGTATCGTACCATCAGCTTGCTGGTAATTTTCAATGAGGGAAACGAGGATACGAGGGGTAGGGATGGCAGTACAATTCAATGAGTGAGCATAACGGAGTTTCCCTTCTGCATCTCGATATCTGATATTGAGACGTCGTGTTTGGAAATCATGAAAATATGATGCTGATGATATCTCTCGGTATGTATTCTCCTTAGGAACCCAAAGTTCAATATCATATTTCTTTACCTGTCCAAGACCTATATCACCCCCACAATTAAGTACTGTGTGGTATGGGATACCAAGTGATTCGATAAATTCTTCTGTATTACGATTTATCTCCTCATGAAGAGCAACAGAAATTTCATGACGCGCTTCACAGATGATGAGTTGCTCAAATTTATAGAATTCATGCACACGAATAAGTCCCTTTACATCCTTACTGTGAGCACCTGCTTCTCGTCGATAGCATGGAGAGAAACCAAGATACTTCTTAGGAAGATCTTTAAGATCGATAACCTCATCACTATGAAAAGCCATGAGAGGTACTTCTGCTGTACCAGCAAGAGCATCTCCATCTTGAGTGACATAGAAGTCCTCAACATCTCCAGGAAGATGGCCTGTTCCATAGAGATTTGCCTTGCGTACAATTGAAGGGGCCATAACTGGTATGAAATTCTTTTCAGGAGTATTCTTTCCAAAAAATTCAAGTGCATACTGCCAGATTGCAAATGAAAGACGAGCACCATCACCTACAAGAAAATACCCTCTGAAACCATGCACCTTAGACCCGCGTTCGAAATCAACCATGCCAAGTTTTGTCATGAGTTCAACATGATCCTTTGGTTCAAAATCAAAATGTGGTTTTTCGCCCCATGTCTTTATCTCCCTATTATCCTTATCACTATCACCATCAGGAACTGAGATATCGGGCACATTAGGAACTTGAAGCATGAGAGCATGCCAATCCTTCATGACAGTTTTAAGATCTTCCTCTTCTTTTTGAAGACTTTCTTTTACAATCTTCATATCAGAAATCATCTTCTGACGATCTTCAGGAGAAGCTTGAGGCATCTTTTCACTTATAGCATTTTGTTCAGCACGCTTCTTTTCAATAGATGCAAGAGCCTCTCGACGCTTATCATCAAGAGAAATGAGGTCAGTAATAGAAATAGTTACATGCTTTTTACGAGCACCTACCTCAATAACTTCTTTGTTTTCACGAATAAATTTGATATCAAGCATGGATATATCATACCTCAAAACCCCTTTTGATAAAAGTCTTAGTGTATAGAGGAGAGTATGATGTGGATATTGAGAAATATTTCATTAAAAATTCATATATATTTTATCAACCTCACCATATGATGGAGAATATGATATATACAATTCATAAAAAATATTTTCCAAGAATGTTGCAGGAGATAGATTCAGAACCAGACAAACTCTACGTACGTGGAACCCTACCAGACAAAAATACCAAAATACTTTGTATAGTAGGAGCTCGTCATCATAGTGCATATGGAGAAAAAGTATGTAAAGAACTCATACAAGGTCTTAAGGGTTATGATATCTGTATTGTATCCGGCCTCGCCATAGGTATTGATTCAATAGCTCATAAGGCTGCACTTGATAGTGGTTTAAAAACCATAGCCTTCCCTGGCTCTGGACTCGATACATCAGTGATATATCCATTACGGCACAAAGACCTAGCTCAAGAAATTGTAGATAGAGGAGGAGCTCTCATTTCTGAATTTTCTCCACTTCAAAAAGCAATGAAGTGGACCTTTCCTCAAAGAAATCGACTTATGGCAGGAATATCACACGCGGTGATAGTGATAGAAGCGGAAAGGAAATCAGGAACATTGATAACATCAAAGTATGCAACTGAATACAATAGAGATGTAGGGGCTGTTCCTGGTGATATATATTCACCCCTTTCAGAAGGACCTCATATGCTCATACAACTCGGAGCAACACCAATTACTTCGAGTAAGGACATCCTTGAATTACTTGGATGTATTTAGAAAATGATAATATATGTGGATAACTTTGCTTACTCTTTCGGTTTATTTTCGGTTATTATATAGGAATAAAAATATGCAGAATCTCACAAAAAAACAAATGGATATTTTTGAGTTTATAAAAAACTATACCAATCAAAATGGTATTTCTCCTACAATAGAAGAGATACGAAATAAATTTAAACTTAAAGCAGTTTCAACTATTCATGAACATATAAAAACATTAGAGAGTAAAGGTTTTCTATCAAAAACTGAGAACTCTGCTAGAGGAATTAAGATTGAGAAAGAAATAAAATCTATAATTGAAATTCCTATCATTGGAACAATAGCCGCCGGAGAACCAATTGAGGCAATTGAAAACGAACAAAATATGGTTAGCGTCATAAACCCCAAAATCACATCTTCTGAAGGATATTATGCTCTTAAGGTGAGTGGAGAAAGTATGATAGATGAGGGAATATTTGATGGGGACATTGTAATAATAAAAAAACAATCTGTTGCTGAAAACGGACAGACTGTTGTTGCTATTATAGACGAAAATAAAGCGACATTAAAGAAAATATATCGAGAGAAAAATAAATTTAGACTTGAACCAAGGAATCAAAATATGATCCCCTTCTTTAGAAAGGAAGTTGAAATAAGAGGGATAGTTATTCAGATAATAAGAAATATATCGGATGATAATAAACAAGTAGAAAAAAAACCTACTCAAAGTAAACTAAGAACAATTGATCTATTTGCTGGAGTTGGGGGTATAAGAATTGGCTTCGAAGAAGCTGGATTTGAAACTGTCTTTTCAAATGACTTTGAACCTAAATGTAAAGATACTTATGATTTAAACTTTATAAATTCGAAACTGGTAGTCGAAGATATACGAAACATAGGAATAGATGATTTACCAGAATTTGACTTTCTTCTCGGTGGATTCCCCTGCCAGGCTTTTTCGATTGCTGGTTATAGACAAGGTTTTAAAGATGAGAAAGGAAGAGGAAATCTATTCTTTGATATTGCAAGAATTTTAGAAATTAGAAAACCTCAAGGTTTTCTTCTCGAAAATGTAAAAAATTTAAGAGGTCATGACGGTGGAAAAACTTTCAAAATTATCGAGGAAACAC